>QCKN01000001.1 GCA_003215295.1 Prochlorococcus sp. AG-409-P03
AACTTCGTTGAATAAATGCCATCTTGATAGGAATCTGCAAAGCCTCATCTAAAGCAGAGAAATCAACTCGAGAATCTTTTCCAAGAGACAGCTCTTGATATAAAACCCCAAACTCACTGAGAGAGCCCTGTCCCGTCCCTCTTAAACCTATTACTTCTTCAAGTGTGTCATAGGGCCTACCAGTTATTGATACCAGCCGATCTCCTGGACGCAATGCCCCAAATAAAGCCGCGCTAATAGCATGCGTTCCGCTTACAAATTGGGGTCGAACTATCGCCCTTTCAGCTCCGAAAACTTTTGCAAAAATACGATCTATAACCTCTCTCCCCTGATCACCATGTCCATAACCTGTCATTGATGCAAAATGGTGACTACCTAATCGTTCTGCTGCAAACGCATTTAAAACTTTTTCTAACCTGGGCATTATTTCTTGCGCATGTTTTTCCCAAGAAGGCTTTAAGCGACTGGCCACACAAGCCACTTGCGCCCTAGCCCAGTTCTGAAGTAATGCTTCATCAATTCCTCCTGATCGGGGTCTAGCCACAAGAAATACCTGATGAGGTTTACAGTTCCTTTAGATTTTGAAGCTGTTTTTTCATTTCGCCCACTGTTCCATCCACGTCTATCCCAATTCTGTATAGACGGGGTTTTCGCTAAACGCGGGAGTGCATTTTGGTTTCGACTGTTCCTTCAAATACTGCTAGCTCCAGGGAGTTGCGCCTAAGGGCAGGCATTCGTGCCCCTCGGGATCCCCTCCCACCCAGACAAAAGCGTATTCGATGGGGTACAACGATTTTCATGCTCGTGATGCATGTAGGAGCAACTTTTGCACTATTACCTCGTTATTGGAGTTGGCAAGGTATTGCAGCATTTGGTGTTCTCTACTGGATAACAGTTCTAGGGGTGACCTTGGGATTGCACCGTCTGGTGGCACACCGCAGCTTTATCGCTCCTCGCTGGGTTGAAAGAGTACTAGTAGTGATGGGAACCCTTGCCTGCCAAAGTGGACCTATCGAATGGGTGTCACTCCACAGGCACCATCACAAGTTCTCGGATCAACCAAACGACCATCACGATGCGGGGCGAGGCTTTTGGTGGAGCCATAGCGAGTGGATGTTGCATGAAATCCCTGCTTTAAAACATAGTCAAGCACTGGCAGGAGATCTCACCAGTGATCCATTCTTTTGTTGGCTAGATCATTGGTTTCTTCTTTTACAAATACCTATTTTCCTCATGCTCTACTGGTTTGGAGAAATGACTGAAGTCCATGGAGGAGGAATAGGTTTAGCTCTCTGGGGAATACCACTTCGTCTTGTTGTTGTTTATCACGTCACTTGGCTAGTCAATTCCGCAACTCACACCTTTGGATATAGAAACTTTGACAGCCCTGACTTATCAAGGAATTGCTGGTGGGTGGCTGTTCTTTCTTTTGGAGAAGGTTGGCACAACAATCATCATGCCCACCCTCAAAGCGCCCGACACGGTCTTAGATGGTTTGAGTTCGATATAACCTGGCAACACATCAAGCTCTTACGAAAATTTGGACTTGCTCGCCAAGTTCGTCAGGCAAAGCTTTCACAAACAACTTCCTAATCTCTGAATCTTGAAGCCCTAACGCGTAAGTCTTCCAAAAAACCCTGCGCACCTCTACGTGAGGGCTCTCCACCAAGTGCTAGGTGTGTGGAATACAAATCCAACAATTCACCATCTAATTGCTCAGCGGAGTAATCCCTCATACCTGACATGACTTCTGCAAATCGCTCTCTTCGCATGGATTTCTTGATTGGATAAACCTTTAAAACCTCATCACGACACTGTCGCCAAGTTCGACCATTGCATAAATAGTCGGCAAGGGCAGCACTTAAACATGCAGCCTCATCTTCCTCAATAAACCAATCAAAGCAAGTAGGTAGAGGCGATAACCCCAAAAAAATCTCAAGGAATTGACCAGCCCCCAAAGGAACTTCATCATCTCCAACGACAGCAATAGCAGACTCAGACAGAACCTTTAACAGCTCTGGGTGTGCCTGCGCCAATTCATGACGAATAGGTTCAATACCTACATGCAATAAATGATTTGCTTGAGCTAAAGCAAGAAAAACTTCGGGGCCAGGTGAAGCAAGCTTGGCATTACGAAGGTTCGAAATTTGTGAGCTATGAAGCCTTCCTAAATCAAGGCATTCTGCCAAAGCAGGCAAAACTTTATGGGACCACCCATTCCTTTCATGCCATACATGTATGAGATGAGCCATAGCTCGCCGCCCATTGAATAACCGCTCGCGAAAACCAATAGTCACAAAATCAGAATTCAGATCGCAACATAAACTCAATAATTAGTCTTATCATCCATGGTCACAGTGTAATTTCTTATCAGTCATAGAGTCTGTCTTGGCAACTGCTTTCGCGCCCCAGTGCAAACCAATACCTTCGCATAAAGCAGTTGAAGTTGCATCAAGACTTCAGAGTCCAACCAAATCAACCTCAAAATATCAAAAAAAAGAGCAAAAGCGCTGGGGAACGATCGGATTCATGATCACAATTCACCTCTTAACCGTAGTCGCACTAATGCCCCAATATTGGTCCTGGCAAGCTTTATCAGTCCTTCTGATTCTTTATTGGATAACTGCATGTCTTGGAGTGACTCTTGGCTACCACAGACTTCTCTCCCATCGCTCCTTTCGAGTTCCTAGATGGCTAGAACGTTTTTTTGCAACTTGCGGAGCTCTAAGTTGCCAACATGGACCAATTGACTGGATTGGTTTACATCGACACCACCACACATTTTCTGACACAACAGCAGATCACCACAACAGCAAGAAGGGATTTTGGTGGAGCCATATGGGCTGGATGTTTCAACCAATTCCTGCGATGAATGCTGTAGCGCGCCTCAGTGGTGATTTATACAGAGATCCTTATTATCGCTGGCTAAACAAATACTTCCTTCTGCTTCAAATTCCATTAGCTGGTTTACTTTTTTATCTTGGGACTATTACTAGTGCAAATGGATGGTCGCTAGTGCTATGGGGCATACCAATGCGTTTAGTTCTCGTTTACCACGTAACTTGGTTGGTTAATTCCGCGACTCACTGCTGGGGGACTACTGACTATGACAGCGGGGATAATTCTCGCAACAATGCCTGGGTCGCAGCACTAACTTTTGGAGAAGGTTGGCACAACAATCACCATGCCTTTCCTAACTCTGCCCGTCAGGGCCTCAAGCCAGAGCAAATAGATATAACTTGGGAACACATCCGTCTTTTGAAGGCTTGCGGCCTTGCAAGCAAGGTGAGGCTGCCTGCCACGTATTAGGGTTATTGATCATCTCAAGTCCTTTGTCTGTTAATTGCCATGGCCAAGCGCGTACAAGTCGTTCTCAGTGAGGACGTCCTTAGCCTAGGTAAGGATGGAGATCTAGTAGAAGTTGCCCCAGGATATGCTCGTAACTTCTTGCTTCCTTATGGCAAGGCTCTACCAGTGACTCCAGCGGTTCTAAAGCAAGTAGAGCACCGCAGAGCGAAACAAGCTGAACATGAAGCAGCCTTAAAACAAGAAGCCATAGACTTCCAAACTGCTCTTGTAACAATTGGACGCTTCACCGTTAAAAAACAAGTAGGTGAAGATCAGGTGCTGTTTGGAACAGTAACCAATGGAGACGTTGCTGAAGCGATTCAAAACGCGACAGAAAAAGAAGTGGATCGTAGAAATATCACTGTCCCAGAAATTCATAGCACTGGCAAATATAAGGTTCAAGTCAAACTGCACAGTGAAGTGACAGCCGAAATTAACCTGGAAGTAATTAGCTACTAAGTTTCTTGTAGTCTTGGCATCCCCTGCCAAAAAAGTCTTCTTGAAAAGTAGTCTTGATTCATGGTAAGCGTCCCCCTGCCAAATAATGGAGATGCCTCCAATCAGGGGGCTCAGACTTATGCGAAAACAAACAAGTCAAGAGAACCTAATTTTGAAGCACCACCTGACTCTGTTCCACCACAAAATCTTGAAGCAGAAGAAGCAGTACTAGGAGGAATACTGTTAGACCCTGATGCAATTAGTCGCGTAGCAGATTTACTTCAACCAGAAGCTTTTTATTTAAATGCACATCGAGAAATATTTCGCACAGCCTTAATGCTGTATAGCCAGGGCAAACCAACTGATCTCACGGCAATGAGCGCTTGGCTTGCTGACACAGGATCACTCGACAAAATAGGTGGGAATAGTCGATTAGTTGAACTTGTAGAGAGAGTGGCCTCCACTGCCTCAATTGAACAAGTAGCAAAGCTGATAATGGATAAATTTCTCAGACGCCAATTAATTCGATCTGGGAACGAAGTAATCCAACTAGGTTTTGATCAAAACCTGCCAATGGAAGAAGTTCTGGACAAAGCAGAGCAGAAAATCTTCGCAATCAGTCAGGAAAAACCCTCCAAAGGCCTTACCCCAGCAGCAGAAATCCTCACTAGCACCTTTAACGAAATAGAAAGTCGTTCATTAGGTACATCAGTAGCTGGAATACCAGTGAACTTCTATGACCTTGATGCAATGACTCAAGGTCTCCAACGTAGTGACTTAATTATTGTTGCAGGTCGCCCAGCTATGGGGAAAACATCAATCGTGCTCAATCTTGCAAAAAATGTTGCGCAATTACATGACTTACCTGTTTGCGTTTTCAGTCTAGAAATGAGCAAAGAACAATTAACTTACCGCCTACTTTCCATGGAAGTAGGTATAGAAAATGGAAGACTCAGAACTGGACGATTACAACAAGATGAATGGCCTTTATTAGGGCAAGGAATTAACACTCTTGGACAACTACCAATTTTTATTGATGACAAACCAAATTTAAGTGTGCTTGAAATGCGATCACTTTGTAGACGTTTGATTGCAGAGCAAGGAAAAGAGCTCGGGCTGGTTGTGATTGACTACCTACAGCTCATGGAAGGGTCAACTCCAGATAATCGAGTACAAGAACTGTCACGAATCACACGAGGACTAAAAGCAATGGCAAGAGAACTAAAGGTACCTGTTGTCGCCCTATCTCAACTAAGCAGAGGTGTGGAATCACGTACCAACAAACGACCCATGCTGAGTGATCTTCGTGAATCAGGCTCAATAGAGCAAGATGCAGATTTAGTGTTAATGATCTACAGAGATGAGTACTACAATCCCGAAACAAGTGACAGAGGAATAACTGAAGTAATAGTTACGAAGCATCGCAACGGGCCAGTTGGAACAGTGAAGTTACTCTTCGAGCCACAATTCACGCGTTTCAGAAACTTAGCTGCATTAGGGCAATAACACTGATATGAAAATCCACGAGCGATGACTTAATGAGTGAGAAAGTCAATCCAAGCGAATCTTTCGACGTAATAGTTGTGGGAGGAGGTCACGCAGGTTGTGAAGCAGCTATCACAACTGCTCGCCTAGGACTCTCAACCGCATTATTTACTCTGAATCTCGATCGTATTGCTTGGCAACCCTGCAACCCTGCAGTCGGAGGACCTGCAAAAAGCCAACTAGTGCATGAAGTGGATGCACTTGGTGGTGTGATTGGAAGGTTGGCAGATGCAACAGCACTACAAAAAAGAGTCCTTAATGCCAGTCGGGGTCCAGCTGTTTGGGCATTAAGAGCGCAAACAGATAAACGGCTTTACTCAAGGGAAATGTTACGACTCCTAGAGGAAACAGAACACCTAGCTCTACGAGAAGCGATGGTCACTGGCATCGAAATCAACGAAATAACTGATAAAAATTTCTCTTTCCCAAACCAAGACGACGAGCGTGTTGGTCAAATCACAGGTGTTAGAACCTATTTCGGAAGTGTTTTTCAAGCCAAGACTGTCATCCTTACTACAGGAACTTTTTTAGGAGGAAAAATCTGGGTAGGCAATCAATCAATGGCTGCTGGACGTTCCGGGGAACAAGCAGCTGAAGGATTGACTGAAGCGTTGCAAAAACTAGGCTTCCAGACGAGTCGGCTCAAAACAGGTACACCTGCAAGGGTCGATCGACGCAGTATTCGCCTTGACGCCTTAGAAGAACAACCTAGTGATGCATATGACCGTTTCTTCTCGTTCGATCCTGAAGCATGGGTTAGCGGGAAGCAAATGAGTTGTCACATCACACGCACGACAAAAGCCACTCACCAATTAATAAAAGATAATCTTCACTTAACACCAATCTACGGTGGTTTTATAGATAGCAAAGGGCCACGCTACTGTCCCTCGATAGAAGATAAGATTGTGAGGTTTGCTGATAAGGAATCTCATCAAATCTTTCTGGAGCCAGAAGGTAGAGATACTCCAGAAATCTATTTACAAGGCTTTTCTACAGGTCTTCCTGAAAACCTACAACTTGAGTTATTACGAACCCTCCCAGGTCTCGAAAATTGTGTAATGCTCAGGCCCGCCTATGCAGTGGAGTACGACTACCTTCCAGCTACCCAACTACATGCCACATTAGAAACAAAAAAAATAATGGGTTTATTCACTGCAGGGCAACTGAATGGCACAACAGGCTACGAAGAAGCTGCTGCGCAAGGATTAGTGGCAGGGCTAAATGCAGCCCGACTAATCCTCAAGAAAGAAGCTATCTACTTCCAACGTGAAGATAGTTACATAGGGACAATGATTGATGATCTAGTCAGCAAGGATCTAAAAGAGCCATATCGAGTATTAACAAGCCGTAGCGAATATCGCCTTGTCTTGCGGGGAGACAATGCTGATCGACGTCTCACCCCTCTTGGGTACAAACTTGGTTTAATTGATGAACGTCGCTGGCAACTCTATAAGACTAAACAAAAAGCCCTGGAAGAAGAAAAATATCGCTTAGAACATCAACGTCTCAAAGCAAGTGATTCTATTGCAGCTTCTGTTGAACAAGAAACGGGAGCAGCAATCAAAGGATCCATAACTCTCGCTGACTTACTACGTCGCCCAGGCGTACATAATAGCGATCTCATTAGATACAAGCTAGTCAACCCTGAACTACCGTTAGCGGTACGAGAAGGAGCAGAGATTGACATTAAATACAGCGGCTATCTAGAACGTCAAAAAGCTCAGATCAATCAATTTAAAAAGCAAAGTGGTCGCCTTTTACCTCAAAACATTGACTACCAAACCATTAAAACAATTTCTCAGGAAGCACGTGAACGATTAAATGCCGCCCGTCCTAGAAGCCTGGGACATGCTGCTGACCTGCCAGGAGTGAGCAAAGCAGACTTAACAGCCCTTCTTGTATGGCTCAAAATACAGACCCCTCAAGCAAATAGGACTGCTATCCACAATGATTAACATAAGAGAGACAATTAGCAAGAATAGCCGCAATCTTGGAGGTATCTTCTGAATTATTCACTACTAAAGTCACCTGATACTCTCTGGGAAGCACCAACAGAAGCAGTGCTTTCTGGGAAAGGGCCACAGCAGCTCCCCGGGCCATGGCAGATCATGCTCCTTGGAGATGGCAGTCCAACGCGACATCTCCGTCTTCTGACTGGTCACGAGGTGGAAGTTAAGTTGATTGCAATGGAAACAGAAGTTATACCCAATTATCAAGCACCTATCGAAGTCAAAGAGTTAAAGCCACCACTCCTGCGGCGACAAGTGTGGCTTACCTGTAATACACAAACATTGGCATGGGCAGAAAGCTGGTGGAATAACACAGAAGCAAATTTACATCTTAAGAACAAGGAGCAACCAATATGGAAAAGCCTGACACAAGGGCGCTCTGAGTTGTTTCGAGAAGTAGATGGACTCGCGTTAGTTAATGCTAAATGGCTAGAAACTGAATTCGATGAAAAAGGTCCTTTCTGGAGTCGACACTATCGCTTTTTTAGAAATAACAAGGAACTAACCGTGATCAGAGAAGTTTTCAACCCAAAGCTAGAACTCTGGCTAGGGTCTACTCCACGCGTGGATCCGGAAATCAGCTAGTCAATAAATTTCAAATTCAAGGGAAATGTCATTAAGAACTTGCCAACTTTCATCGTTGCTGGACTATAGGTTAGTCGTTACTCACTAATGACAACCTCGCCGACCTGGTTAAACCTCACTGATCTAGGAAACATATACGGAATTTCCCCAATTAAATGTGGACGCACTCTTGAAGAGAATGGTTGGCGTGATCAGCATGGACGTCCAACTCAAGGAGCCCTACTAGCTGGTGCGGTTTCCACTGAAAAAACACAAAAACTTACAGACACAACCCTTTGGCATGCCGACATCTGCAAAGCATTATTAGAACGGAATGGATTCATACCGGTCAGTCGAGCAAGTCGCATCGCGCAATGGACACAATTACTGGAAGCTCTGGAAGAGGGATCTCCATCTATTAATACAACTGCAGAACAAATGGCTGAAGAGTTACCTAAAGAACTAATCCAGGAAGTGAATGCACAATTAGCCGAAAGAGGATGTCATTTCCGAGTCAAAGACAACTCGCGCACCCATGCATCAACCTCTAAGGCAAATAACAGTTACTGCCTATAAGTAACACTCAATCTAACGAGGAAGCCAAAATACTAGAAAGCGCGCTTACGACTTGATCTCGGCAACAAACGACGTTGTGAACGCAATGATTGTCTATTAATTGAACTTGAAAGACGTTCAGCTGAATTAGTGCCTTCGGCAAGAGGGCGTTGCCATCGATTTAACCGAAAAGAAGATTCATCAGGCCATTCCTCCTCAACACATTTATCTTCTAGAGAACTGATAGACAGTTCTTTTCGCTTCGAGCTATTAGATCCTCGACGCGAGATTGCCTTTAGAGGCTTCTTGTTTCTAGAGGTTTGCTGTACATCTGAAGATTGCCAAGATTCCACCCAATCATCCTCATCCTCTAACAGCCATTCAACCTTGTCACCAACCCATCGTCCAACTCTTTCTATGCTCCCAGCTGAGAACCGAGACAAATTGCCATTCTTCCTTTGTCCTGGCCGTGCACCTGAGACACCATCTACAAACTGACGACCAGTGGCAATAAACTGATCTAATCCACGATCAAAAGCCTGAGAAAGTGTGGAACGCTTGAAGTGATGTGAACGATTAAAAGCCATCTATAGAATTTACTTAAGCTTTCCATCAAGCCAATACTCTCTGTGCCACCCAATTAGAGCAATGGCCAAACCAGAAACCTGAAGAACAAGGAAAAACACATCCAAGTCAAACTCCCTTTTCAACAGGCTCATAAAGCAAAACACAGCTTGCATTCCACCTGCCTCCATAGTGTGCATCACAACACTTTCTACATGCTGCACCACGAACAAGACGCTTATAAGGAGAACGTAACCCACAATTCGGGCATATTGCCCACCATTTCGGAAGTGATGGTGGAACAGGGAACTGGTGACGCACGGTTACCTGAAATCCATTCTGAACAGCATTAATGAGTGCCATACGTTTACAAAAGTTATGCCCATGCCCCTCGCGAACATCCAACACAAGATCAATCCAGGCATGAATCATCTCATGACACAAAGTGCTTTCAGTTGCAGATCCTGGTAGCGGGGTTAAGAGCGGTCTAGACAAAACAATCTCACACCCTTTATCACCAACCACACCTGGCCCCCGCCGATAAAAGCCAGCTGTCCGTCGTAAGCGTTTATCACTCCACCGCAAAGACATCAATGGCTGACTACCATTAGACAGTGATCCATCGAAATATTTTCGATTGAACGCATGAAACAACGGCAAGAGGGGAGTCAGCGACATTCAGACAATCGCAAAGACCTAACCTGTGACTTTGCCAGTATGCCCAAAATTAACGTTGCATGAAAAACTCCTGTTTTTTGAAGCAATGAGGCAGAATCTCTACTCAACTGCATTCCGCTGATGGATAGTGTCTTAGTAAAGGAAATAGGAACGAAGGCACTGCTGCTTGGAGCAGGAACACTTCTGACGTTCTGGATCGTCAATGCCATCCGGCTGGTTGTACAAGCAAGAGGTATCCAACCCTTGCTGAAGCAGTTTTTTAACCAATTGTTCTCAGGACGCATCCAATCAGCCTATCTACTCACAACAAAAAACTACAGGCAGCATGTCAAAGTACAAGACTTCCAAAATTTCCTTTTCAAAGAACTACGACTTCCTCTATATAGGAATATGAAAGCAGGTGGGAGGCCGCGTATAGATAATGATCAGATTACACTAACTGTAACCCTAAAAACAGAAGATAAAAAGCAAGAATTACCCTTAGATTTTACATTTAATAAAGTAAATAAAGAGTGGAGAATAGATCGCATTGCGCGAGCTGGAAACTAAATATTTATTCAACGATTAATCATTGGAATTCTCTAAAGATAACACGTCTGATCGCATTGCAGAGCTTAGAAATATGCTTAATGCAGCATGCCATGCATATTACGTACTTGACCAGCCATCTATCGAAGATTCAGTCTACGATCTACTCTATAGAGAATTACTTGATTTAGAAGCAAAAAACCCCTTGCTGATCACTGATGATAGCCCATCTCAACGTCTAGGTGGGCCACCTGCAAAAAAATTCGAGAGTGTTAAGCACCGAATATCTCTCTTAAGTCTTGACAATGCCTTCAACATACAAGAGTTATCAAACTGGTATTCCAGGGTTCAAAAAGTACTCCAACTAAAAAATGACCTCAATCAAATTAATGTGGATTTGACTTTAGTAGCTGAATTGAAAATTGACGGAAATGCTCTAGCACTGAGCTATCAAAATGGGATACTTGTAAAGGCAGCTACGAGGGGAGACGGCACAAGTGGAGAACTAATAACACAAAATGTACGTACGATCACATCCATTCCGCTTCGCCTACATCTTAAGAATCCACCGCCATGGCTAGAAATTCGCGGGGAAGCCTTTATTCCTAACGAAATCTTTGCAAGTATCAATGTAGAGCGGGAACAATCCGGGGAGAATCTCTTTGCCAATGCACGCAATGCCTGTGCAGGCACTCTGCGACAATTAAATCCAAAAATAGTAGCTAACAGGAAGCTGGATTTTTTTGCATATACAGTCCATCTACCAGAAAGTTGGCAAGCATCAAAAGGAGAAACACAAAAACCAACCAATCAATTAGAAGCATTGGAGTGGTTAAGGGCAGCGGGATTCAAAGTAAATCCAAACACTAAGGGAATTAAACATTTTGTTGAAATAGAGAAGTTCTTTAGCTTCTGGGAGACTGACCGGAAGCAACTCCCATACGCAACAGATGGAGTAGTCGTCAAGCTGAACGACTTTGAACTACAAAACAAAGCAGGGGTAACTCATAAAGCACCTCGTTGGGCCATTGCCTTGAAATACCCCGCAGAAGAAGCTCCAAGCAAAATCATCAATATTACTTACCAGGTTGGAAGAACAGGAGTAGTAACACCAGTAGCAGAATTTGAACCAATTGCATTAGCAGGAACAACTGTTAGTCGAGCCACTCTGCACAATGCGAATCGAATTGCACTACTCGACTTACATAAAGGTGACACCATTGTTGTACGCAAGGCAGGTGAAATCATTCCTGAGGTTATCCGTGTTCTAAGCGACCTGAGACTTCCTAATGCTAAGCGGATTGTTTTACCGGAAACTTGTCCAGAATGCCATTCAACACTCAATCAGAGCAAAGATGAAGCAGCAACCCGTTGTCTCAACAGCAGCTGTCCAGCAATTTTATGTGGCGCAATAAAGCATTGGGTTAGCAAAGGATCGATGGATGTAGATGGCCTGGGAAACAAACTAATCCGGCAATTAGTGGAGCTGAAACTCATTACATCCATAGCAAGTCTCTATGAACTAGAGGTTATGCACCTTTCTAATCTGAGTCGAATGGGTCAAAAGTCTGCTGAAAAGTTAATTGTCTCGCTGAATAACTCCAAATCACGCTCTTGGCATAGACAACTATATGGCCTTGGCATTAATCATATAGGGGAAACAAATGCAAAGGCACTAACGGAGGTGTTTCCAAGTGCTGATGAGTTAAGGCAAGCAGCATGCAATTCACCAGAACTTATTACAGCAATTGAAGGCATTGGCACTGAAATCGCTCAGTCACTTAAAGACTGGTTTTCCAGACATTCCAATCAAGAGCTACTGAAGGCTCTGAAACGCGTTGGCCTAACACTTGAGGCAAATGAAGCAGCAATACAAAGCCAAATCGAAGAGGAAACACACGACATGAATGCACTAAAAAAGGAAGTCTTTGTCTTAACGGGTTCAATGACAACATTCAGTAGAAGAGAAGCTAAAGAACTCATCGAAAAGGCCGGAGGAAAAGTAACTTCAGCAGTCAGTGCAAAAACCACTTATCTTGTCGCAGGCTCCAGTGCTGGAAGCAAACTAACTAAAGCCAATGAACTAGGGGTCACAGTCATAAATGAACAACAACTAATCAACTTGCTACCATTCTTCCCTCAATCTCGGGAGCATAGTCATTGACATCCGAAAGTCGACAAAAGATCTACTCATGGATTAAAACTCCCTGCGGGCGGGCGAAATATGCCGAACTGTCTGCGAAAACTGGTTTCTATGCACGAATTAGACTTATTTGGTTTATCTGCATTGCTACTATTAGAGATTGGAATTATAAAAACTCTGATCAAGTTCAAGATTCAAAATCTTGATCAAGAGCCCGTCTAATGGCACGCGTTACTAACCACGCAACAGCAAGAGTAGAGATTAAGCCTATGATTTTTAGTGTTAACGATACTAGATCAGTTTTATCCAAAAGGGTCTCGTCAAATGATGCTATATCTCCAGCCAATGCACCTAAACCACAAAAAAATACTGTGCCAGGTAATATGCCAAGGAGTCCAATGGTGTAATCACGAATACTTACTTGACTTAAACCATAAACAAAATTAAGCAAGCTAAAGGGAAATATAGGTGAAAGGCGTGTCAGTAAAACCAACTTTAGACCTTCTCGACTTACTGCTTTTTCTATAATTTGAAGTTTGGGAACCGCTGCCATTCGTTTCCGAGTCCACTCTCTCAAAAATGTACGTCCCAGTAGAAAAGCAACTTCTGCGCCAAGAGAAGCACCGATAAACACTAAAAGCGTGCCCATCCATGTTCCATACAAAACTCCTGCAAGCATTGATGCCCATACACCAGGTAAAAGCAAAGTCACCCATAAGGCATAAAGAGGGACAAAAATGATTGCTCCTAAGGAGGATTCAAGAAATGGCAAAAACTTATCTACCAATAAAGAGTAATCGATCATTAGAAAGATAAATACTTCAAACTAAGTTCAATAAACGCTTGCGAGCCAAAGCCGCTTGAGATTCCACCTCGGCTAATTTCAATCGACAATCACTCACAATATCTACAGGTGCCTTGTCGACAAAATCAGAATTTTCTAAACGTCGAGACAATCCCGCAATCTCCTTTTCAGCCTTCACAAGATCCTTCTTAAGGCGACTTCGTAAATCATCTAAATCAACAAGTCCTTCGATAGGCAACAGCACCTCTAATTGTCCACTCACACCTGCCAATGCCTTAACCGAAGGATTTTGGTGCGCTTCCACAGGGTCAAGAACCTCTAAATGATTTGTTCTAGTAAGAGCTTCAATATCCCTCTTGGCACTTTTCAAAATAATTGCTAAATCCCTCTTGGCTGTGACAAAACGGACAGGAAC
This sequence comes from Prochlorococcus sp. AG-409-P03, assembly GCA_003215295.1. Classification (GTDB taxonomy): domain Bacteria; phylum Cyanobacteriota; class Cyanobacteriia; order PCC-6307; family Cyanobiaceae; genus AG-409-P03. Next base: position 13,593 of record QCKN01000001.1, read on the forward strand.
TTCTTGACTCGGTTTTAAACCTGCCACAGCACGTAAATTGCGCACCAAACGAATTGAAGCAAAGAGTTCTGAGAATGCATTCTCCAAATCATCATCCAAACAATTGGGAATAAGCGATGGCCAAGGTTGGAGAGCTAAAAAGCTCTCCTCTGAAGCACCTGTAAGTCCATGCCAAAGCTCCTCAGTTAAATGTGGCATTAAAGGATGCATCATCACCAATAGTTCACTCAATACTTTCACAAGCACTTGTCGAGCAATTTGCTGATCCTTTACCTCAGCTTCTGTTGGTCTATCAGATAAGTTGAGCCGAGGCTTGATCAACTCTAAATACCAATCACAGAAGTCATTCCAAGCAAATTCATATAAACCCTTCGCAGCCTCTCCAAGGCCATAATTTTCATAACGCTGAAGTGAGTCACGATTCACCCTAGTCAAACGAGAAAGAATCCAACGGTCTGATAATTGCAAAGTAGAAGGGTCAAGCTTAACAACTGTCTCGGATTTAGTAGAGGTTCCAAGATTAATCAGCGCAAATCTCGTGGCATTCCAAAGCTTATTAGCGAAATTTCGTGAAGCTTCAACCGTTGAGGAAGTCTGCTTTTTACGGTCATAATCAAGTCGAATATCTTGACCAGCACCTGTGACCTCACGGACTAATGCAAATCTCAGAGCATCAGTGCCATAACGATCAATAAGCAAAAGCGGATCGATCCCATTTCCTGCACTCTTACTCATCTTCCGATTTTGCTCGTCCCTCACCAAGCCATGAATATAAACATCGCCAAATGGCATCTGTCCAGTAAAGGCTCCTGCCATCATTGTCATTCTGGCAACCCAAAAAAAGATAATGTCAAACCCTGTAATCAATGTGCTAGTTGGGTACCAGCAATTGAAATCTGAATGAGACTCATCAGGCCAACCTAAAGTTGAAAAGGGCCAAAGAGCACTCGAGAACCAAGTATCCAAAACATCCTCATCCTGTTGAATTTCAGCAGAATCTCCAAATTGATCACGAGCTTGAACAAGCGCTTCCTCCTGGGAGCGAGCCACTACATAGGGAGTCGAATCATCAATCTGCCCATCAGTCTCACTAATAACAAACCATGCAGGGATACGGTGTCCCCACCACAACTGTCTACTAACACACCAGTCACGAAGATCAGTCAACCAATCGCTATAAACCTTAGTCCACCTCTCTGGTACAAAACGTGGCTCTCCCTTAGCTAAATGTGCCCTGCAACGAGAAGCCATCGAATCCATGCGAACAAACCATTGAGTTGATAACAATGGCTCAACTGGAACCTTCCCCCTATCTGAGAATGGAACACTATGACGATATGGCTCGACTTTGACTAATAAACCCTTCGCCTTTAAGGCATCCACTACTGCCTTGCGCGCCTCAAAGCGATCAAGACCTTGAAAAGGACCGGCATGACTATTCATAGTCCCGTCTTTGTTCATGACAGTAATCTGAGGCAAAGCATGTCTTTGACCAATCGCAAAATCATTAGGGTCATGTGCTGGGGTGACCTTCACACATCCGGTTCCAAAGTCTTGATCAACATGTTCGTCAGCAATAACAGGTATTTCTCTCTCCACAAAAGGCAGGATCAGTAATTCACCAATTAAGTGTCGATAACGTTCATCATCAGGGTTCACAGCTACCGCAACATCCCCCATCATCGTTTCGGGACGAGTTGTAGCCACTTCAAGATACGTAGTTCCTTCATCTGAAGCCGCTTTTGTTATGACGGGATATCGAAAATGCCAAAGATAACCATCGATTTCTTTCATCTCTACCTCTAAGTCACTCACAGCAGATCCCGATGCAGGGCACCAATTAACGAGATACTCCCCTCTATAAATCAATCCTTGTTGGTGTAAGCGAATAAATGCCTCCGATACCGCGTCACTGAGTCCTTTATCCAAAGTGAACCTCTCTCTTTGCCAATCAACTGAAAAACCCAAACGACGAAGCTGCTCAACAATCCGTCCCCCACTTTCTGACTTCCACTTCCAAGCTCGTTTCAGGAATGCTGCGCGGCCTAATTCATGCAATGTGATGCCTTCTGCTTGCAATTGTTTCTCAAGAATCGTCTGCACAGCAATTGAGGCATGGTCAGTTCCTGGCAAACAAAGAACATTCTTCCCCTGCAAGCGTTGAAATCTGACGATGGTATCAATCAAAGAAGTATTAAATGCATGCCCCATATGCAGACTCCCAGTGACATTGGGTGGAGGAATGACCACCGCAAATGGTTCTCCTGCAATACTTGGATCTGGATGGAAAACAGCCTTTTTTTCCCATGCACGCTGCCACTTGCGCTCTGTCCCTGCAGGGTCATAAGTCTTAGGCAAGGATGAGGCTGCGTGCTGGAAGCCTCCACTTTTGGACAGCTCAGTCACGGCAAATTCAAATATTTGCTATCCATGCTCGCAAAAGATAGGCGGAATAGGTTCATAAAGAGTCAGCTGTCAGTGTCTAAAGATTGCCAAGGAATCGCAACCATTGCATTTAAGACTTCCCATTGACTCATATCGGTAATAACCCTTTCGCTTAATTCAGCTTGCTCTAATGCTTTCCAAGCATCCTGACAAGTTAAGGATCCACCACCACTTAATGGCATAACCAAGACCAGAGGCTCTGCCGGATCAGCCAAAACATACAAAGACAACTTATCCATTTGTCTTTCAAAAAAAATTTTTCGCATCCGACTAGTTAATGGAGGCCCCAAGCCTTGAGCAAATAACTCCAAACTGGATCGCTCTCCAGATAAGCCACAGTTCAAAGTCATCCATATTAAAAATTTCACCCAACTATCAACAGTCCACAGTGGACGGAAGCTATCGCGATGCTGACGAACAAGCTCAGTCAAGGCAAAGTCAAAAACTTTTGCTTGAATAGTGCTGTGAGTTGAGTTTTCACCAGAAGACATCTTCTCCTCCTTCAGTCAGACTGTTATCGCCTTGAAGCGGCACTTACAATGATTATGGATCTAAATAACCCAGAATTAGAGTTTTCTGATCTGGTTTACGCCTACCAAAGCTGGGTTATGGCCATTATTAATGATGAAAAACTTGATGGCGAAGCAAAGCTTCTCACAGATGACATTGCAGATGATGCACTAAATGCAATGCGTTTCCTACCGGGTGAAGTCACAAGTGCTATCGAAACAAGCCTTGCACGTGTTTATGACGTGGATGCTGATGAGTTGGCCTCATTACTCTTTCCAGAAGAATAAAATTTCAACCCAAACATAAAAGACTTGAAATCCATATAAACCTCTCCTGATCACTCAGGGTAGTCCCAAGCGACTCTTAAATAGTAAAGAAAAGCCAATAAATATACTGAAATTTCGTAATCAAGAACACGAGAGTTACCAAGCTAGATAAGTAAGTTTCTAACTTAATTAGTTCCCACTAAATATCTAAAGCCTGCTCCACAAGCACAACATTCGGCACCCTCTGGAGGAGTAATCAAAAACCCTCCCCCACTTAAGTCACCGTAATAGTTCAATCTTAAACCTTGCAGCAAGTTGAGTTGATCTGCAGGAACAAATAACGTTGCTCCATCAGTTCGAGCAATTGGCACGCCATTGTGATGACCAGCCCTCAATCGAATGTGAAGCCAGCCTTCTCCACAACTATCTTGAACTAAATCAAGATACATTTCGCCTGGGGTGCCTGCAAAAGCAGCTTGCCTGCAAAGCTCAGCAGCAGCGCTTGGCGTAATCGTGAGGCTTTGACCCTTGTGCATAAAGGGAAAAGTACTGAAAATTGAAGTGGGCGATCCAGGGTTCGAACCAGGGACATCCTGCTTGTAAGGCAGGCGCTCTACCGCTGAGCTAATCGCCCATTTACACAATTCTGCCTTACCGACACAGGCTAGAGAATCTAACTCTGCTAAACAATGGCATTAGGCAAAGACCATGATAAAGCTACCCAGTTGTGGAGTGTGCCATTCGGACTAATCGTAGGCATTTTTTTAGGTATGCAAAGTGGCCTAATCAGCGGACTGAGTTTTGGGTTAGGTGGCTTTTGGCTTTCTCCAGACTTAGATACACACTCTAATGCCAGTAGAAGATGGGGAGTATTACAAAGTTTGTGGTGCCCTTACAGAAAAATCTTTCCCCATCGATCACTGTTTTCTCATGGCCCTTTTATAGGAACTACGATAAGAATCATTTACCTAATAAGCATAGTTACCTGCTTTTCCGCACTCTCTTCAGTTATCGGGCTCTCAAGCTCAGCAATCTCCATCGAAAAGATCTTTGACTTAATTAATAGCTATCCTCAACAAACATTGGCAATCATGCTGGGCTTAGAAGGCAGCGCTTGGCTACATCTAATACAAGACCGGGATCCAATGCCAGCTGAATGGCATAGATGGAAGCAAAAGTGAGAAAGTGTATGCGAAGAACTCCTTGACGATTATGAATATCAAAGAAGAAAGTACTCCATCACAAGCGCTTACCGAGCTTCTACAAATCGTCGCAGAATTGCGCAACCCAAACACTGGGTGCCCATGGGACATCAAACAAAGTCACGATTCACTGATTCCTTTTGTACTAGAAGAAGCACATGAAGTCGCTGATGCTATTCGCCATGGAGACGATGCAGACCTTAAGGAAGAATTAGGAGATTTACTCCTACAAGTCATCCTTCACTCACAGATAGCAAGCGAAAAAAAACATTTTGATTTTACAGATGTTGTAAAAAACCTAAGCAATAAATTAATCCGCAGGCACCCACATGTATTCCAAAAGGATTACGTTGAGAACAACCAAAATAATGCAACGGCGTGGGACGAAATCAAAATCGCAGAACAACCTTTAGCTAACTCTAGAAACCCTTTCAGTGAGCGTCTCAAAAGAAAGGCACGCTCCCAATCAGGAATAAATGGAGCCTTAGTGATATCAAAGAAAGTCAGAGAAATTGGTCTAGAATGGGAAAGCATTGACCTAATTTGGTCAAAAGTTGACGAAGAGATTAACGAGTTGAAACAAGAATTGTCACATGAGAATCTAATCAATGCGCAAGAGGAGCTAGGGGATCTTTTGTTTACACTAATCAATCTGGCACATTGGTATGGCCTAAGTCCAGAGGAAGGATTACAGAGCACTAATAAAAAATTTATTGATAGAGTTTCATATATAGAAATAGCGTTAAAGAGTGATTTTATTGGTGCAAGCAGACAACAGATCAAAAAGTTATGGCATGCTGCAAAGCACTATTTTAGTCAAGAGAAAACTGAATATAGGCATACATTCAAGTCTATTAATTAGACTAATTAATATCTTTAAGCAGGACAATAGAATTATTAAATGCACACTAAAATTACCTAGTAAATCCAACTCGAAAATAGTCAGATTCATCAATCTAGGGGAATGCAAAAGAGTATCAAGAAAGCCATCAAGACAATAAAAGCTAAAAAAATCTTTTCAATCTAATGTAATTAGATCATATGAGCAGATCTATTGCCAAAATCGTCTTAAGAGCCTTACTCAAGGGGTAACCCTAGAACAGTGGAGATGAACAACAAGCCAGCCCCTGCTATTAGCTGGGTTGATGAGGAACATCAAGGAGTTCGTTATGGGCTTCAAGGAAGAGTCCTAATCGAAGAAAAAAGCAAGTACCAGAAAATTACTGTTATTGATAGTGTCCGCTATGGGAAGGGACTTCTATTAGATGGCTGCTGGATGGTTGCTGAACACCAAGAAAAGCAATATCACGAATGTCTCGTTCACCCTGCTTTGTCGAGCGCAGAAAAATTAAGTAAGATATTAATAATCGGTGGTGGAGATGGAGGCACTGCAAGAGAATGTCTTCGTTATAGTGAAGTCCACCATATAGACATGATTGAAATAGATAAACGAGTCGTCGAATTATCTCAACAACACCTACCTAGTATTGGAGGCAAGGCATGGGACGACCCGCGTTTACACTTAACAATCCAAGATGGAACTAGTTGGATTAAAAATACAACTACAAACTCCTATGATGTTGTCATAGTAGATGGTGCAGATCCTCTAGGCCCAGCAGAAGGCTTATTTAATTCCGACTTTTTCAGTAACTGTCAACGCATACTTAAACCAGGCGGAATCTTCGCTACCCAAAGTGAATCTCCAGAAGCGTTTCGTGCAATTCATATTGACACTGTATTACTAATTAGAAAGATCTTTGACTATGCAGACCCTCTCTATGGCTGGGTTCCTATGTATCCCAGTGGATGGTGGAGCTGGACTTTCGCATCAAATGAACAGCCTCGCTACAAGCATCCCATTCCTGAGCGAATTGTAGAAGTGTCTAAGAAGTGTGAATTCTGGAGTCCTCGGTGGCAGAAAGGAGCATTTGACGCAATTCCCGCTTTTGTAGAAAGGAGAATAAATAAATAAATGTCAAAGAATTTGTATCCCTACTTTAATACCGAAGGTGCAATCTTTATGGGTGCCAAACGAACCTTGAAAAATTGCGCCGCATGTATTTTTGGAGTTCCCTATGACGGCACAACTTCATTTCGCCCAGGGGCACGTTTTGGCCCAACAGAAATCAGAGAAGTCAGCAATAGTCTTGAAAGTTTTTGCCCTCAATTGAACCTTGATCTTGAAAAGTTGAACTTTGCAGATATTGGCTCACTTCAAATACCATTCGGCGCACCAGAACCAGTTATAAAATTAGTAACACAAGCTGTACAACACATCCTTTCAGCAAAAGTCAAACCCTTAATGCTTGGAGGTGAGCACTCAATCAGTTCAGGCGCTGTGGAAGCCGCCGCAACAAAATACCCAAACTTAGTCCTTTTACAACTTGATGCACATGCTGATCTACGCGAAGAGTGGCTAGGAAATCGCCATAGTCATGCATGTGCCATGCGACGCTGCCTTGATGTGCTTCCTAGTCAAAAACTCCTTCAATTGGCCATAAGAAGCGGAACACAAGCAGAATTTGAAGAAATCAATCAAAAAGAATGGTTTGTCCCCCATTCAGCAAGAAAACCAGCAAATGCGCTTAGACAAGCACTGGCTCCACACCTAGGTAAACCAATCTATTTGAGCATTGATCTCGACTGGTTTGACCCAAGCGTCATGCCAGGTACTGGAACACCCGAACCTGGAGGGTTTCTATGGGAAGACTTTGCAGCAGTAATAGATGTACTGAAAGTGCATAACCTCATAGCAGCTGACATAGTTGAATTAGCACCTCAACTAGACCCTTCTGGCATAAGTAGCATCCTTGCTGCGAAAGTCACAAGGAGCTTGCTAATACTTCTCTGCAGATAAAACTGAAATAGCTTAGCTATTCAGAAACTGCAAAAGCTCTTTCAAAGTCAAGTTGTTTATCTGCCAACCCAGCCTTTGGTTTTTCTGCGAGCATCGGCAAGGATGGTTCTCTTCTGGTCCAATGATGACAACAAGCCATTAACGCAACTTCAGGATGAACAACAATCTTCCTTAAACGACACAACCCACCCAAACCTGACTGTCCATGCACACAATGCTTGCAAGTTCCACAGCATTCTGTCGTGGACATACCTAAGCCCCGAAGAAGCTTACGTTAGTGACGAATGACAAATCAGACCATTTAATTTCAAAATCTACGCGTTTCCTTCAAGTTCTCAAGACAAATCTCAATCTCCTAGGTCTCCTATGAACATGAAACACACCCCTCTATACAAACTTTGTCTCGACCATGGTTGCAAGATGGCCTCATTCTCAGGCTGGGAACTCCCTATGCAATTCTCTGGAGTTCTTAAGGAACATGAGGCAGTAAGACAAAACGCAGGATTGTTCGATATCTCGCACATGGGCGTTCTGTATTTAGAGGGTAATAACCCAAAAGATTTGTTGCAACAACTAGTACCCACTGATCTAAATCGAATCGGATCTGGAGAAGCTTGCTACAGCGTTTTACTCAATGAGCAAGGAGGCATCATTGATGATCTCATTATCTATGACATAGAAACAAAGGAGAATCAAAAAGAATGTCTACTAATTGTAATTAATGCTGCGTGTGCAGAAAGTGATACCTTACTACTTAAGAGAAAACTAGAGCCCAAAGGGATCAAAATAACTGATGCGAAAGACAATGGAGTTCTACTGGCTTTACAAGGGCCTAAGTCACAACAAATTCTTGAAAATCTCTGTGAAACATCTTTCTCAGGACTACCACGTTTTGGACATCGTTATCTAAAAATTCAACCCAAAGGTTTTGAAAGCTCAAGTTCAATTTTTGTTTCACGAACTGGCTATACCGGAGAAGAGGGATTTGAACTCCTACTTACCGCAGAGGCAGGAAAAGCGGTCTGGAGCCAACTCATCATGGATGGTGTTACACCCTGTGGGCTAGGAGCAAGAGATTCACTTCGTTTGGAAGCGGGGATGCATCTTTACGGAAATGATATGAACGAAACCACTAGTCCATTCGAAGCTGGTCTGGGATGGCTAGTCCACCTAGAAATGCAAACGCAATTTTGTGGGCGAGAAGTACTTGAGCAACAAGCCAAAGAAGGCATTAAAAAGCGCCTTATAGGGCTAAAACTACTGGAACGTGGGATCGCTCGAAAAGGTTACCCAGTGCTCCATCAAGGGGCAGTTATAGGAGAAATAACTAGTGGAGCCTGGTCTCCAACGCTAAAAGAGCCCATCGCCTTAGCTTATGTTCCAAGCAAATTCACCAAAAATGGAACAGTTTTAAGCGTTGAGATTCGCGAGAAGAAACATTCAGCAAAGGTTGTCAAAAAACCTTTTTACCGCAGAAATTAACAGGCCCAAACGGCTTCGTAAGAAGCAATCCAAATAGCCCCTTATGGGAAACTCAATTTACGTACAAAATCCTCTCTATGCGCAGCAACGGGTGTGGCGACCTGCGCACTAAGCACATTGCCTCTGATGTTCAACTGTGTGGTTGGGTAGACCGCTATCGAGATCATGGTGGAGTGATCTTCATCGATCTCAGAGACAGCAGTGGAACCATCCAAGTAACTGTCGATCCTGATCAAGGTTCTGAACTGTTTAAAACTGCGGAAAGCATCCGCAATGAAACAGTCTTGCAAATTAGCGGAACTGTTAGATCAAGACCCGCAGAAGCAATGAATCAGAAACTAGCTACAGGAGAGATTGAGGTTCTGGCTAACAACTTAGAAATTCTCAATCATGTCCAAGGTATCCTTCCCTTCACAATCTCTATTCACGATGAAGAAACTGTTAAGGAAGAGCTAAGACTGCGATATCGCTATTTAGATCTTCGACGAGAAAGCATGAATAGAAACCTGCGCCTAAGGCACAGGACAAGTCAAACTGCAAGACAGTTCTTAGAAAACGAAGGTTTTATTGAAATAGAAACTCCAATACTTACAAAATCAACACCCGAGGGAGCTCGAGACTATCTTGTCCCATCAAGAGTATGTGAAGGCGAGTGGTTTGCGCTGCCGCAATCCCCCCAACTATTCAAGCAATTACTCATGGTTGGAGGAATTGAGCGCTATTACCAAATTGCACGTTGCTTTAGAGATGAAGACTTACGCTCTGATAGACAACCAGAATTTACACAGCTAGATATCGAAATGAGCTTCATGAGTCAAGAGCAAATTCTTGACATTAATGAAAGGCTCATAGCCTCAATTTGGAAAGCAGTGAAAGGAGTCGATCTCACTCTTCCTTTCCAAAGAATGACATGGCAAGAAGCAATGGCGCGGTTCGGAACTGACAGACCTGATACACGCTATGGCATGGAATTAGTTGATGTAAGTGAAATAGTCAAGAATATAGGGTTCAAAATCTTCTCAAATGCAGTCAAAGGAGGAGGATCTGTAAAGTGCATCACTGTTAAAAATGGAAACAATGCAATCAGCAATGTGCGTATCAAACCAGGAGGAGATGTGTTTTCTGAAGCTCAAAAAGCTGGTTCTGGAGGGCTAGCATTCATAAGAGTTAGAGAACAAAAGGAAATTGATACCATTGGAGCAATTAAAGATAGCCTCAGTGACGAACAAAAAAAACAACTTCTAAAGCAAACAGGAGCTGAAGAAGGTGATCTAATACTGTTCGGGGCAGGAGAAACTTCGATTGTAAATAAGGCTCTAGATCGGGTTAGACAATTTCTTGCAAACGAACTACAGCTCATTCCGACTAATCAAGAAAGTAACAAATGGAATTTTCTTTGGATTGTGGATTTTCCGATGTTTGAATTCAATAGAGAAGAGAAGCGCCTTGAGGCACTCCACCATCCCTTTTGTGCACCTAACAGAGAAGATCTTGGCACAGATCCACAACAATGGTGCAAGACCCTTCCAAATGCACGAGCGCAAGCCTATGACCTTGTCTTAAACGGTCTCGAGCTTGGGGGAGGTTCACTTCGTATCCATAATGCAGAGCTTCAAAAAGAAGTCTTTAAAGCTATTGGACTGCCCCAACAAGCAGCAAAAGAGCAATTTGGCTTTCTCATAAATGCTCTACAAATGGGAGCACCTCCCCACGGAGGAATCGCCTTTGGCTTGGACAGAATCGTTATGCTTTTAGCTGGTGAAGAGTCAATCAGAGATACGATCGCTTTCCCAAAAACACAACAAGCAAGATGCCTGATGACACAAGCCCCATCAAATATAAATAAGACTCAATTAGAAGAGCTTCACGTTACTTCAACTTGGAAAGAGCCCGATTAAATCGCAAATTTACACATGCGGAGAAAGAGAGTTCTCTATAGCAATTCAAGTGTCTCCATGAGTGTATTTACTCCTCAAGAAGATCTTCAAAGAAGCAGACGTACACACAACCCTATAGCAGTAAACGAAAAGCTAGATTTTTAATGCTGCAAAAAATTAGTGAAATTTTCCTTCGCCTAATCAACGATCGCGGTACCGTAAGGAATCACCTAGAGCTAAATGACAAAGTTCGTTTTCGTCACAGGGGGCGTAGTTTCAAGTATCGGCAAAGGTATTGTTGCTGCAAGTCTTGGACGCTTACTGAAATCCAGGGGCTACGAGGTCTCAATCTTAAAACTTGATCCATATCTCAATGTGGATCCAGGGACAATGAGTCCTTTTCAACATGGAGAGGTTTTCGTCACAGAAGACGGTGCAGAAACTGATCTAGATCTGGGTCATTATGAAAGATTTACAGATACAGCCATGTCACGACTCAATAGTGTGACCACTGGATCGATATATCAAGCTGTAATCAACAAAGAACGCCGCGGAGACTACAACGGAGGAACAGTTCAAGTTATACCTCATATCACAAGTGAAATTCGCGAAAGAATTCATCGCGTAGCAGCAAACAGTGGCGCAGACGTTGTCATCACAGAAATAGGCGGGACGGTTGGAGATATTGAATCTTTACCCTATCTAGAAGCAATTAGAGAATTTAGAGGAGATGTTCAACGCCAAGACATTGCATATATCCATGTCACCCTTCTACCTTTTATCGGAACATCAGGAGAATTAAAAACCAAACCAACTCAACACTCCGTCAAGGAACTTCGTTCCATAGGCATCCAGCCTGATCTATTAGTTTGCCGCAGCGATAGACCAATTAACGACGACTTAAAGCGCAAGATCAGTGGGTTTTGTGGTGTGAATCCCCGTGCAGTCATTCCTTCACTAGATGCAGACAGTATCTATTCAGTGCCCCTTGCACTCAAAGAAGAAGGTCTATGCCGCGAAGTACTTGACGCTCTAAATCTTAGAGATCACGAATGTCACTTAAAAGAGTGGGAACAGCTTGTACATAAACTCCGCAACCCTGGGCCGGCCGTCAAAGTTGCCCTGGTTGGTAAATATATTCAACTCAACGACGCGTATCTTTCTGTAGTAGAAGCATTGCGCCACGCCTGTTTAGAGCAGGATGCATCTTTAGAGCTTCATTGGGTATGTGCAGAACAATTAGAGAGTAAAAATCCTGAAGAACTCCTCCAGGGAATGGATGCTGTTGTTGTACCTGGTGGCTTTGGGAATAGAGGAGTTGACGGAAAAGTATCAGCAATTAAATGGGCTAGAGAAGAACGAATACCATTTCTAGGGTTGTGCTTAGGAATGCAATGTGCCGTCATTGAATGGGCACGAAATCAAATGGGCTTCAAAGAAGCAACAAGTTCCGAGCTGGATCCAAATACTGAACATGCAGTCATACATCTGTTACCCGAGCAACAAGATGTGATTGACTTAGGTGGCACTATGCGACTAGGGGTATATCCCTGCAGGCTCACGCCAGAAACCATGGCGCAAAGTCTTTATAGGGAACAAGTAGTTTACGAACGCCATAGACACAGGTATGAATTCAACAATTCATATAGGAATCTGTTCCTTGAGTCTGGCTACACAATCAGTGGGACTTCTCCAGATGGGCGATTAGTTGAACTAATTGAATTAAAGGGTCATCCTTTCTTCACAGCATGTCAATACCACCCAGAATTCCTCTCGCGGCCAGGCAAACCTCATCCACTCTTTCGAGGACTTATTGAAGCTGCTCAATTGCGACTCACAACATCTTCTAATCAAGCAATAAGCAACACAAAAGCAACACTCGGCACAGAACTTTCACAACATCCTTAATGGCCTCCAACTTGCCAGTAGTGGAAAGATTTCACTCGCTTCAAGGAGAAGGGGCACATAGTGGCCGCAGTGCTTTTTTTATCCGATTAGCTGGTTGCACTGTTGGGTGTCCATGGTGTGACACAAAAGACTCTTGGGCAACACGTCTTCATCCATCAGCAACAGTCTTAGAGCTTTCAAAAGAAGTGGAAGTAGCCCGCGCTAAAGGAGCTGCATTTGTAGTGATTACAGGAGGTGAACCGCTACATCACAATTTAAATTTCCTATGTGATGCAATTCAAAAAACAACCTCCTCCCAAGCCAGTGATTCCATACCAATACACATAGAAACGAGTGGTGTAGATAAACTGACAGGAACTCCCAACTGGATAACACTCTCCCCAAAAAGACATGCTCCACCACGTGCAGAGTTACTAGCAGCATGTCATGAAATCAAAGTAGTGATTAATGAGGAAAGCGATGTATTCTTTGCTGAAGAAATAGCGAAACAAGCCAATAATTTGAAATCAAACTCATCCATTGAGTTCAATCCGAGGTTTAAAAATTCGACAAAGGCACTACTCTTTCTTCAGCCAGCTTGGAATAGTCCAGAAGGAACAAAATTAGCAGTTGACTATGTTAAACAAAATGCGGCTTGGACTCTGAGTGTGCAAACTCACAAATGGTTAGATATCTTATAAAGAGAAGCTAACCTCATGCTGTAAGCAATCTAAGTGAATAACTAAAAAAAGTTGTAATCACAAAAACTCATACTTCAAGTCCACAAATTCAAGGCAAAATATAAATTATGGCAAATTGCACAGCTATTGCGCTTCTATCTGGAGGCTTAGATTCCGCCACGGCAGCGGCAATGGCCAAAGAAGCAGGCCATAAAGTAATAGGCCTCTCATTTGACTATGGGCAAAGACATCGACGAGAATTAAAGGCCGCCAGTGAATTAGCTAATTACTTAGGGTTGGTCGAGCATCAAGTAATCAACATAAATTTAGCCCAATGGGGGGGGTCTTCACTAACTGATCTCAACCAAGTCATACCTAGTCAAGGAGTCAAAAAAGGGGTAATTCCTAACACTTATGTGCCAGGAAGAAATACCGTATTTATTGCTATAGGTTTAAGTCTGGCAGAAGCTCGTGGAGCGAAGTATCTTGTCCTAGGAATTAATGCTATGGACTATTCAGGCTACCCAGACTGCAGAGAAGACTACCTTAAAGCATATCAAAGTCTTGCAAACCTCTCTAGTAAAGCCGGACGAGAAGGCCATGGAATAAACCTATGGGCACCTCTTATCAAATGGCAAAAAATCGATATTGTCAAAGAAGCTATGCGGCTAGCAATTCCTATTGAACGTACCTGGAGCTGCTACAGCGGTAAAGAAGAGCCGTGTGGGGTATGTGATAGCTGTCGTATACGCAATGAAGCTCTAAAAAAAGCTAATAGAAGCGACCTTTGTAGTAGTCAATACTTGTGATAACTCCTATTCGTCAACAATGCCATTGGCAACCTCCCTCCACCATCGCCAAGGAATTAATCAACACATGGGGAGAGGATGGATTAATTTGGCTCAATGGTGATGGGAGCAAGCTAGGAAGATGGGTCACTTTGGCAGTAGACCCGGTTAAAGAAGTATGTTGCCAAGGACTGCCGCAGGATCCTCGCGCCACTAATCCTTTCCAAGCTCTACGGAGATTAACTCCAGGACATTGGACAGGGTGGTTAAGTTATGAAGCAGGCGCTTGGATCGAACCAAACAATCCATGGAAAGCAGACACAATGGCCACTCTATGGCTTGGCTGTCATGACCCGATACTCCGCTTTGATCTAAAACAACGCAAACTGTGGATCGAAGGGTTAAACCAAAAACGTATACACCAACTTATTCAATGGCTAGAGGAACTGCCTTCACGAAAAAAAGAAAAAAACAATCAATACAATGGCGGCACAAATCAAAATAATCTGAGTATTCCCCTGAGTTCATGGCAATGGCTAACAACTCAGAATGACTTTGCTCGTAATGTAGAACTCATCAAAGCCTGGATAAAAAAAGGAGATATTTTTCAAGCAAATCTGACGGCAAGCTGTAGTGCAGAAGTACCTATGGGTCTTTCTGCAATTGATATCTTTGAAAAGCTACGTGTAAATTGCCCGTCACCATTTTCGGGAATAATTATCGGTAAAGGGTTTGCAGCAAATCAAGCAGTAATTTCTGCATCACCTGAACGTTTCTTATGCGTAACAGAAGAAGGTGTTGTAGAAACACGACCTATAAAAGGAACAAGGCCTCGAGAAACCAACCCAATTGAAGATGCCAATATGGCAGCTGAGTTGATATGTAGTGAAAAAGACAGAGCTGAAAATATAATGATCGTCGATTTATTACGTAATGACCTTGGAAGAGTCTGTAAGCCAGGATCAATCTCGGTCTCACAGTTACTTGAATTAGAAAGTTATCAGCATGTACATCACCTTACGTCTGTTATTCATGGCTCATTACAGTCCAACAAAAACTGGGTAGACCTTCTCGAAGCTTGCTGGCCTGGCGGGTCTATCTCTGGGGCACCTAAATTACGGGCCTGCAAACGTCTTTATGAATTAGAGCCAAAGGCGAGAGGGCCATATTGCGGCTCAATCATTAACCTTGACTGGAATGGCAGATTCGATAGCAACATTTTAATTCGTTCTCTACTGCTGCATGGAAAAACTCTTCGTGCTAATGCCGGCTGCGGCATCGTGGCAGATTCTGATGCACAAAATGAAGCTGAAGAAATGAACTGGAAGTTAATACCCCTTCTAGAAGCATTGCAATGAATAAAGAGGAACAAGACTTAGGCTGGTTCGATGGACAATGGGCTCCAACAAATCAACTCAGAATTCCGCTCAATGATCGTGGCTTAAAACTCAGTGATGGAATCTTTGAAACTCTCTTAGTTTTGCAAGGGCAAGTAAAACTGCTAACAGATCATCTAAGCCGTTGGCATCAAAGTGCATCTTTACTAGGACTCTCTCCACCACCATCACAACTATGGTTATCACCTCTAATTCAAGAAATAATTGAACGCGCGGGCTTAAATTCAGGGAATGGAAGACTACGCCTAAACTGGAGTAGAGGGAGTCAATCTGATCAGGGAATTCAGCTAGCCAAACATAATCAATACTCAAATCATCGTTTTTGGATGGAAATCAAAGCAGAAGATCCATCTTTTCATTCTTTAACAGCAATGGTTAGTAGACATGAGAGACGTAATGAATACAGCCAACTGAGCTTCTGTAAAACATTTGCCTACGGGCAATCAATTAAGGCGCGGCAGGAAGCAAAGGCTTCTGGATTTGATGAAGCCTTACTACTCAACACCAAGGGAGAGTTATGCTGCGGAACAGCCGCCAATCTCCTGATAAAAAGACATGGTCAGTGGATCACTCCACACTTAAATAGTGGGTGTCTACCAGGAGTGATGAGGCAGAAAGGAATAGAGATAGGCTTAATCAAAGAAGCAAAGATTCAACAATCACCTGAAACGGGAGATGAATGGCTACTGATTAATAGTCTAGGTTGCTGGCCAATAAAAAAACTAATGACTCTAGAATTAAAGACAACGTCTAACCCAAAAGATTTATGGCTCTCATTATTAAAGTAAATGCATCAATGAATGAATCTAAAGGTTCACCAGTAATTATCAACTTGGAATTGGCATTGTGACATAAGCCGGAGTAGGTGCACATGACTCCACTTGAAAATCAACAACTGATCCAATAATGACTATGGAAGGAGAAAAAATCTTCTGGGACTTTGTTACATTCACCAAGCTATTTAAAGGAGATTTGATACAACGCTGCCCAACAACTGTTCCTTGTTGAATGACAGCTGATGCAATCAAAGGATCAATTCCTCCAGCTATCAACTCATCGACTATAAAACTGAGATTATGAACACCCATATAAATGACCAATCCATCACTTGCCTTTGCAAGTGCACGCCAGTCAACTGTGGGGCGTCGCTTATCAATCCCCTCATGCCCCGTGACAAATGTCACAGAAGATCCTGCAAGTCTATGTGTAACAGGAATACCCACATAAGCAGGAACAGCTAGCCCAGCAGTTATCCCTGGCACGATCTCAACTGGGACGCCATGACTATCTAAATATGCAGCTTCTTCAGCTCCTCGACCAAATAGAAAAGGATCCCCACCCTTAAGCCGAACAACGAGCGTATAACGTCTCGCCATTTCCAACAGAACATTATTAGTCTTACTTTGCGAGATGGAGTGATGACCTCTCCGCTTCCCCACAAACTGACACTCACAACTTTCTGGTACCAAGTCCAATAACTCTTGAGGTACTAATGAGTCATACACAAGTGCTTCGCACCGTTCTAATAAACGATTTGCCTTTACTGTTAAGAGATCAGGGTCGCCAGGCCCAGCACCCACCAAATAAACCTTGCCATATTGAGGCTTATTCATGGGGAAAGCCTCAAAAGCTCCAATAAACCCAAAGGTAAAAATTGCATTTCAAATAATAATGAGACCTTTCTCTGATTTCTCAAAGGTTGTGTATGTCGACTAAGAACTAGAACAAAAGAAGTAAATGAATCAATTGGGTTGGCATGTAAACAGCACTCAGGCCGATGACTCAATGAAAAAAAAGGAATTGATAATCGTTTGGACAAAGTCAGGAAATAAGATTGGCCTAAAGCAAAACCTAAGAGATCATTCTTGAAAGCAGAAGATCCAAAATAAGAATCTTTTTGGATAAAATCGTGAATCATTAACACCCATGTAGGACAAGAAATAAGCAAAAGAATTAACTATGAGTTAATACCTTGCCAATAGAGTCGTTCTCTAATCATAGGAATATCTTTTCCCCCATGTCATCCTGCTAGCAAGAACGAGAACACAGATCAAGAGAAAAGCTACTGGCATAAAAGCTCCTTTTTCAATTCAAGCTGTCTCACGAAGGACTGAAAAAGCAGGGAAGACCTGGCGCTTACAAAGGCATGAATGACTAGGTGGATAACAAAAGGAATCTGATCGAAATTTGATTTTCGTAACAATAGCCACGGATCAATGGCTACTTGCAATGGTGAACTAACTTGCATCCTTCGACGTTTTAAAAAGTGACTAGGCAGAATTCCTATACAACCTCCCCAAGATTCCATAGAACTAGGCAGAGACAGCAAAATCTCAAATTCAAAGCATTCAATACAGACAAGAAAAACCAAAATGCTCTCAAAAGAGATGTTCTTGCAATGCAAGTTGTTTTTGAAATGCTCAAAAAAGGTGCTATCAGCTGGTTTGGAGAGGTTGGGAGACAATATTGAGAAATAAAATTGATATGGCTTCCAATAAATCAAGTAATGAGGCCTAATTGATGTATTGAAAGTAACCAAATTTTAAATAGGGTACGAATTCCGAAAAATGTGATATCCGCTACGGATATAAACACACCCTATAACCGTTAATAGTCGGAAATTCATCGCAGATTCTGACCGCTCTTAATCGAGAGCTAACGAATATTGCCTAAACCGATTTATCAATCAAGACAAGTCTTAAAACCCAAAGATGACTACCACGACGCCATTACAGTCTTATCTACAAGGAAAGAAGCTAAACAAGATAGAAAAGAACAAAGCTGCTAAAGATGGCCTAGAAATTGGAAGTGAACTAGAAAACTTTGCTAAATTTGGATGGGAAGAAATGGATAAAGTGGATCTCGAGCTTCGCCTAAAATGGTATGGAGTATTTTGGAGACCAAAAACACCCGGAAAATTTATGTTGCGTTTAAGGATTCCCAATGGAATCCTATCTGCAAAACAATTGGAAATAATCGCCTCTATTGTTGCCAGATATGGTGAAGATGGTTCATGTGATATTACGACAAGACAAAATCTTCAACTGAGAGGAATCTTAATTGGTGACTTGCCAGAGATTCTCAATAGACTAAAAAAAGCAGATTTACGAAGCATTCAATCAGGTTTTGACAACCCTAGAAATGTTACTGGAAATCCTATTGCAGGAATAGATCCAAAAGAAATTATAGATACAAGGGAATACACAAAAGAGCTGGAGGATTTCCTAACAAGTAAAGGAGCAGGTAACAAGGAGTTCTCGAATCTGCCACGCAAATGGAATACCGCTGTAGCAGGTTCAAAAGATAATTTTCTATTACATAATGATCTTATTTTTCACCCCGTAGAAAAAGATGGAGAAATAGGTTTTAGTGTTTGGGTAGGTGGCATATTATCTTCACAGCTCAATGACTACGCAGTACCTCTAAATGTATGGATCAAACGTACTGATATGTGTCGATTGACATCATCTATACTCTGCATTTGGCGAGACAATGGAGAACGTAATAAACGCCAAATGGGCCGTTTTAGACTCTATTTGAATAATATTGGAATTGAAAATTTTCGAGACCTGGTTGAAGAAAAATTTGGAAAGTTAATTCCTGATCCTGGTTCAAAATTTACTGATAAGCCAAGATCTTTATATGGTATCCATAAACAGAAGCAACTGGGTAAATATTATGCTGGATTACATGTTCCCGTAGGGCGACTAACAGCTGAAGATCTGCAAGACCTGGCAAAAATTAGTCAAGAATATGGCAATGAAGAAATTCGTTTGACCGAAGATCAAAATGTAATCATTACAGGGATAAACGAGAACAATATCAAAAATTTTAGAGAAGATAAGTTGTTAAAGAAATTTAGTTTAGATCCAAAACTACTCGCTGCTGGTACAGTTTCATGTACGGGAAATACTTATTGTAGCTTTGCACTAACAAACACAAAGGATCAAGCACTTAGAATTTCCAAAGAATTAGATGAAGAGCTTGAACTAGCAGAAGAACTTAAATTACATTGGACAGGGTGTCCAAATAGTTGCGGTCAAGCTTACATGGGTGGGATAGGGTTAACAGGGAAAAAGGCAAGAGATTCTGAAGGCAAAGCTGTAGAAGCATATGACATATGTGTGGGTGGTTCTCAAGGCCAAAATCATAAGATTGCGAAACTAAGCCATAAGTCAATTACGAAAGATGAACTTAAAAATGTGCTTAAAAATATACTGATAGAAAACTATTCAGCAAAGCCTAAAAAGAATTTTCGAAATCATTCATTAAACCTATTATCTAATTTATTGAATAGGTTTCGTGCATTAGGAAGAACCAGCGACACTACTTGAACTGCTGGTAATCCAAACAACTTTTTTAATCACAATTAACAATGGATTCTAAATCTAAAGCAAACGACTTTTTCTCGCGGTTTGTCAATTGGTTCAGTGCTATTGGCAACGAAAAAGAATCAACTAATAGAGATGGAGGAGGTCAAGATCCATTCTCTAGATTAATGAATCGAATTAGTGAATAAATTCAACCTTACTCAAAGTATTTTTCTTTTGAACAATGATTGATCAAACTGCTTCACAAATGGACTACGTCCTACCTAATGAATTAGTCGATGGAATGATCTCTGCAGGTGGAAAGAAATCGACTGTCAGCCTAAAAAACCTCCTTGTTCGAGGTTTTTATTCTGGAGCAATACTTGGTTTGGCAACTTGTCTAGCAATCACAGTAGGTATTCAATCAGGAATGCCGTTTCTAGGCTCAGTTATTTTTCCATTTGGATTTGCAAGTATCGTTCTCTTTGGTATGGAACTTGTTACCGGCAATTTTGCCTTATTACCAATGGCAACTTGGGCAGGGAAAAGCTCTTGGAGAGCAACATTTAGAAACTGGAGTTGGGTGTGGATAGGTAATTTCCTAGGAACAGCACTCGTAGCTATTTTAATTTCTATTAGCTTAACTAGTGGAGGAACTGTTGAGCCACTCTCAGCAGCTGATGGAGGACAAGGTTGGGCTGTTATAGCAGCAAAAATAATAGCAATCAACAAAACCAATGTTCTAGTCAAATATCAATCATTAGGTAGTACAGGTTTTTTTCTTGCGTTTCTTCGAGGAATAATTGCTAACTGGTTAGTTTGTCTAGGCGTAACAATGGCGTTAGTAAGTAAAAGTGTTCCAGGAAAAATACTAGCCTGCTGGCTACCTATAACAGCATTCCAAACCATGGGAATGGAACATATCGTAGTCAACATGTTTCTCCACACTGCAGGGCCTTTATTAGGATCTGGAGTATCTTTCTGGACAATTATCTTTTGGAACTTCTTACCTGTAACTCTAGGAAATATTGTTGGTGGGATGGTGTTTATTGGTATGCTTTTCTACAGCACCCATAGAACCAAAGTGAGTAATGTCTTGCCAACAATTCATGACGAGAAACTGGAAAGAGAACTTGCAGCGGAATTAGGTGCACGTTAATACTTTTTTTCAATAATGACTTGCGTATTCGCTTATTAAGCCATTACAAATTACTTTGATTTGATTTAACTGAAAATTGATATGCCTCATAAGAAAGATCAACATCTAGCATGGCTTGATCATTTTGATGAAAAGTACACCCATACATCAAATTAATTATTCGCTCCATATCTAGGTTCCTATCAGCGACATCTTGCCATAATCGATTAGTAAGCTCTTGGTCAGCAAGCTCAAATTGTGCATGCACCAGCTCCCTAACTATTGCGAAAACTGCCTGTCGGTCATTGCGAACCCGGGCTTCCGCAAATTCGATATTAGAAGTTTTAGGTAGCCTTTTATCCTGAGACAGAGGAAAAGATTTCTTGATCATTATTAAAACGAGGTTAACCTTACTTTTAATTCATAAGCTTGTAACGACAAAAACTGTTTGAATTTAAGAAAAACTAAATTATTTATTATTAATTTAGAGCAAGAGTCAAACTGCATTCTCTTCAATTCTATGAACTCTCATGAGGATCTCATTTGGGAACAACTAAACAAGTCCAAGAAAAATCGACCAACCCCTCAATGGTTAGCAAATACCTATTCACCAGAGCTATCGAATGATCTGCGAATGGCCCTAGCTGAAGAGCTCGGACAACTCTCTCAGGAGGGATGGATAATCATCAAAACTCTAATTGACACTCATGGACCTCAAGTAGATCTCATCCATGCAGCGGGTCTATGTCATCAAGCTGCTGCCCGAGAATGGTTAATGCACCATTTAGAAGAGGGGGATCAATTCAATATCCACATCCTCAAAGCATTGGCTTGCTGGGGAGCCTTCTTGCCAAAGGAGTTATTAGTACAAATTCTAGGAGAGCCCGAAGAAGCTACAAGACTCGCAGGCCTAGAGTTATTAAAATTCAAAGCACATCAACTGAACAATAGCGATCTTTTAAAAATAACAAAAGAAATTTTGACTGATATACGCGACCCAGTAGTAATTGCCGCAATACGAATTCTTCAACGTCGAGAAGGAGTAGATATATGCAATAGAATCGCCGAAGTAGCGAAAAATGGATCCGACTCTACAGCCAAAGTTGCTTTAATGGCTTTGGGGTCTATTGCGACATCAGATAGTGAAGCCACGCTAATCATGCTATGTAAAAATCTAACAATTGAATCTCGGCGTGACTTAGCTAGGAAGCAACTAGAGCATCACCACAGAACATCTTCGATGTCGCGCAAAGATAATCATTAAGACTCATAATCAATCTTAAATCTCTAGCTTTGGCTCAAAAGGAGTGTTGGCACTAAGTAGCATTAGACCCTTCAGATACAAAAATATTGTTAAGCACTCTGTCTCATGACGCAAGATTATCTACACGTGTCGACTGGCAAGGAACAGTTCAAAGCCTATCTCCGAAAAATAGGAAGTGGCGAAAGAACCAGTCGTGGCCTGAGCCGTGAAGAAGCAGCCAATGCCATGCAATTAATTCTCACCAATCAGGCATCTCCGGCTCAAATTGGGGCCTTCATGATTGCTCACCGCATACGCCGGCCTGAGCCACAAGAACTTGCTGGAATGATAGACACATACATACGATTAGGGCCCACCCTTAAATCGAAGAAAGGACAGCGATCTCCAGTATGTTTTGGCATGCCGTTCGACGGAAGAAATAGAACAGCCCCTATCTATCCACTAACAGCCCTCACACTGTTGAGTGCAGGACAACCAGTTGTTCTCCAAGGCGGTAGACGCATGCCAATCAAATACGGTGTAACAACTGCGGAGCTCTTCTCAACACTGGACTTGCACCTAACAGGACTCTCTAGAGAAAAATTGCAATGCTGCTTCGAAGAGAATGGCTTCGCACTAGTTCATCAACCAGATCACTTCCCCTTAGCTGAAAGACTAATCAGCATCCGAGATGAGCTGGGGAAACGTCCTCCATTAGCAAGTATGGAACTCCTTTGGACAGCACACCAAGGAGAGCATCTTCATGTCAGTGGATTTGTGCATCCGCCTACTGAAGACAGAGCATGGACAACTCTCCGACAACTGGGTGAAACTAATTTCATTTCAGTTAAAGGACTGGAAGGTGGCATAGACCTTCCCACCAGTCGTGCGTGCATCACAGCTCAAACCAAGCAAAATAAAACAAATCGACTCATTTTCCATCCTCGCGAACATAACTGCTCTGGAATAGACATTCCCATCCAAAGTCTCAACGAATGGAAAACTAACGCCTTGGAAGCACTGCAAAATAGAGGGCCTCTAGCACAATCATTGAGGTGGAATGCAGGTTTGTACTTTTGTTTTACAGAAATTGCGAGTTCTCTTGAAGAAGGTATAGCGAAAGCAGAAGAGTGTCTTCAATCCGGATCAACGCAGGAGACTCTAATGAACCTAATTAAATGGAAAGACAATCTTGACTCATATAATAATGAATAAACACAAACTAAGCTTTGTTCAATCGAGATCAAAAAATATATTTTTGTGCTTCTCATTGCAAGTTTTTTTCCATACAATAACGATCAAAAGCTACCCCTCCTATTTTGATCTTTTCTAGATACTGAAGATCCCAGCCAGACCTCAATAACAACGGATAACTGAAAAAACTAGCTTCTGCTCTCAAGTGGACTTGTCCTTCTTCACGTGCATCTAACTCAACCCGCTCAAGCAAAGCCGTTGCATGGCCTCTACGCGTAGAACGACCACGACAATAAAGCAAAGCAAGGCGATCAAAAGGATATCGCACTGCAAAAGCTTCTAGCTTCTCCATATCGAAACTGAGCCAACCCTTACCTTCTAATAGAGGTCGATCTAGGCAACCTGGCAACCACGCCAAAGAAGACCAAGCTCGAACTTGTTCTTTGGTATAAAAAGCTTGGCCTTGAGACTCAATCGCGTCCGCGTAAACTTCCCGAACACTAGAGTGAAACTCACCACTCATTGGTCTAAGCTGAAAATAAGGTTCCATCATTGCGAATCTTTTGAAAGCAATTGACCAGTCCCCTATGAGATGGTGTCAACACCACTGAACAATCATTAAGTGCGTCTATCTAAAATTGGAATTCTATTTTGTGCCTTTGTCACACTTCTGAATGATCGGCTAGGTGAAACAATATTATTACCATTGTTTCCAAAATTAAAAACTACCTTTGGTATAAGTGCATCCACTTTAGGTCTACTAGCAGGAACATATGCACTCTCCCAGTTTGCAGTAGCTCCTTTAATCGGAGTTTTAAGTGATAGGTACGGAAGAAAACCTATTATCATCATATGTGTAGCCGGTTCAGTCATTGGATTAGGTTTGTTTGCATTTACAATTGGAATTTGGAACTCAAACTTGCCTGATTGGAAAGGCGGAACTCCTATCATTTTAGGCTTACTTTTTGCTGCTAGAATTATCGATGGAGCCAGTGGAGGAACAGCTGCAAGTGCAACAGCTGTACTCGCAGACATATCAACACCAGACCAAAGAGCTAAAGCATTTGGTTTGATCGGAGCAGCTTTTGGTCTAGGTTTTATAATCGGGCCATTTCTTGGTGGTATTTTAACGGCTACAAATTTAAATTTGCCTGGTTTAATCGCAACCACATTTGCGATTTTTAATTTAATTATTGTTGCTCTTATACTACCTGAAACCTACAAAGTAAAAAAAGGACTTGACTCATTAAAAAAGAGAAGACTTAATCCAATTATTCAGCTGGTCAATATCTTTACTAATCCATTAATTAGCCGTCTTTCTTTTGCATTCTTTCTTTTCTTTGTGGCTTTTAGTGGGCTAACAGCATTTCTACTTCTGTATTTAGAAGAAGTTTTTCACTGGATTGGAAACGAGCCAGTCATCTTCTGGGTCACTAAAGGCTTACTTCCGGCCATAAGCCTTGGGTGGGTTGGAATAGTCGCAATAGTGGTTCAAGGAGGGTTAATTGGTAAGCTAGTAAGGAACTTTGGGGAATGGCGCCTGACACTGAGTGGCGTGGGGTTCATTATTGCTGGATGTCTACTATTAGTGATAGCAAATGAACAAAATGCTATACCCGTAGTATTTACAGCCTGCACATTTCTTGCAGTAGGTTCAGGCTTGGTAGTTCCAGCCCTTAGGGCAATTATCTCCAGAAAACTTACTTCTTCAGGTCAGGGTGCGATTCTTGGGAACTTACAAGGACTGCAAAGTCTAGGATCTTTTTTAGGGATTTACGGAGCAGGTTTAGCATACAAAGAGCTTGGACCAAGCAGTCCATTCTGGCTTGGAATGCTAATACTTTTTGCCGTTAGCGTCCTTATTGCAGGTTGCCCACCCAACAAAAATAAAAAGCTTGCAATTTAATTGCTGCTTTAAACAAATATCAAATATAAATACCTCTTCCAATGACTAAACACACCTTGCCAACCAAAAACTACATCAACAGAGAAGTTAGTTGGATCCAGTTCAATGAACGAGTACTTAGTCATGCGATAGACCCAAATACCCCACTACTAGAGCAAGCCAAATTTAGTGCAATTTTTAGTAATAATCTGGATGAGTTTTTTATGGTTCGTGTTGCGTCTCTTAAATCCCAAGTAGAAGCTGGAATTACAGATAAAAGTGAGGATGGTCTCACTCCTGAGCAACAGCTGCATAGAATTCGGACACAAGTGCTTCCTTTATTAGAAAAGCAACAAAGTCACTACAAATACGAATTAAAGCGAAAACTTGAAAGGGAAAATATTTATATCCTCGACTATCAACAACTAAATGCCCGAGAACGGTTTTGGATAGAGAACTATTTCCAAACAGCTATCTTCCCAATTCTCACACCACTAGCAGTAGATCCTGCACACCCATTTCCTTTTATAAGCAATCTAAGTTTAAATGTAGCAGCTTTAATAATTGATCCAGAAACAGGTAGAGAACAATTTGCTCGTGTCAAAATTCCTCAAAGAACAATTCCCAGATTTTTAAACATTCCCAATGATTTAAGTTCAAGAACAAACAAGCCCTTATACACAACAATACCATTAGAACAAATAGTTGCAGCAAACTTAAAAACTCTTTTCCCTGGTATGGAGGTAAAAGACTATTCATTATTTCGTGTCACAAGAGATGCTGATTTAGAACTACGAGATATTGAAGCAGATGATTTAATGATCGCAATTGAACAGGGACTGAGAAAACGCCGCATAGGAGGAGAAGTCGTGAGATTAGAAGTATCTAAAAATATGCCAGACAAAATTCTGCAGCTTTTAATCGAAGGGATGAAAGTAGAAGAAGATGACCTATTTCATGTTGATGGGTTAATCGCTTCTGATGAATTAATCAGCCTGATGGATTTAAAGGTACCAAACCTAAAATATAAACAGCATTTTGGAGAAACCCACACTCAACTAAAAAATAGTCAACAAAAAACCACTGAGAACAACACAGTTAAGCAAGAGGAATTCCAAAGTATTTTTTCAATAATTAGAAAAGAAGACATCTTGCTTCATCACCCTTTTGATTTATTCTCAACTTCTGTAGAGGAGTTTATTAATCAAGCAGCAGATGACCCACTTGTAATGGGGATCAAGATGACTCTGTACCGTATCTCTAAAGATTCATCAATTATTGCTGCACTGATTCGTGCCGCTGAAAATGGAAAACAAGTAATGGCTCTAGTGGAACTTAAAGCGCGTTTTGATGAAGACAACAATATTCAATGGGCAAAATATCTTGAGCAAGCTGGTGTACATGTAGTCTATGGTGTAATAGGCTTAAAAACTCATACAAAGATCGCTCTGATAATACGCAAGGAAAAAACAAGGCTTCGAAGTTATTTCCATATTGGAACAGGAAATTATAATTCTAAAACATCTAAACAATATACAGATCTTGGATTACTATCTGCCCAACCTGAGCTTGCTGAAGACTTAGTAGAGCTATTTAACTACTTAACTGGTTTTTCTAAGCAACAAAGTTTTCGCCAACTACTCGTAGCACCTGTAACTCTAAGAAAGGGAATTGAAAAGCTGATACGTCGAGAAATCAAAAACTGTGAAAAAGGCAAATCAGGTCATATAAAAGCAAAAATGAATTCCCTCGTTGACCCAAATATAGTTGCACTCTTATATGAAGCATCCAATGCGGGAGTTCGAATCGAGCTAATAGTAAGAGGTATGTGTTGTCTCTACCCAGGAAGAAAAGATGTCAGTGAAAATATCACAGTTGTAAGTGTAATTGGCAAATTTCTTGAACATTCTAGAATTTTCTGGTTTGGCAATAATGGCAAGCCAGAAGTGTATATAGGAAGTGCTGATTGGATGAGAAGGAATCTTGATAGACGAGTAGAAGCCGTAACTCCAATTAATGCACCTCACCTGCAAAAGCGTCTAGAGAATCTCCTAGACCTTTACCTACGTGACAATTGCCAATCCTGGACGATGAAAAGTGATGGCAGTTTCGTTAAGCGCCAAACTCAAAAAACGGACAAGATATGTGCTCAAACTCAATTGAATAAGACATGGAATAAAGGCTGTTAAAGAGTATAAATGCTTAATGAGCAGCTCTTTGTAAACTATGTAGTAATAGATTTCTTGATCATCGAGAACATGTGGCAAACCTTAAGCAGTCAGTATTGGCTAGTGAAGTAAAAGAATCTTCGTAGTAATAAACAAGGACTACTGAAAGATTTTCGTTTCATTGCAACTAGTTTGGCTCATAAGTGCTAAATTCCGGCCAAATCTAATTTAGGAGGCCAGGGTGATGGGGATCCCTCTGGAATCTGCAAAGGGTAATTCTGGTACTCATCCAGAATCACTCATGTTGCCGAACACTGCAAAACGTCGAACAGAAAAAGGTAATAGGAACGGGAACGGCTCTCGCAACCAGCAACGTAATGGGGGCAGGCTAGGGACAGATGCGATTGGTTTCTACCTCAGCAGTATTGGAAGAGTTCCACTACTTACACCAGCTGAAGAAATTGAATTAGCACATCATGTGCAAACAATGAAAGAGTTGGAGCAATTGCACTCAGAAGAGCGAACAGCTCGCCAAAGGCATCAAATTCGAATGGGCAAACGTGCGCGTGATCGCATGATGGCAGCCAACCTTCGCCTTGTAGTCAGTGTTGCCAAAAAATATCAAAATCAAGGGCTTGAACTGCTTGATTTAGTTCAAGAGGGAGCTATTGGTCTGGAACGCGCAGTAGATAAATTTGATCCAGCAATGGGATATAAGTTTTCAACCTATGCTTACTGGTGGATTCGCCAAGGGATGACTAGAGCAATTGACAATAGTGCTCGAACTATTCGTCTTCCAATTCATATCAGTGAAAAGCTGTCGAAAATGAGACGAATCTCCAGAGAACTGTCCCATCGCTTTGGACGCCAACCAAACCGCCTTGAAATAGCTCATGCAATGGGTATTGAGCCACAAGATCTTGAAGATCTCATCTCACAGAGTGCACCATGCGCATCACTAGATGCACATGCTCGTGGAGAAGAAGATCGCAGCACGCTAGGTGAATTAATACCAGATCCAAATTTCAATGAGCCAATGGAAGGAATGGATCGGAGTATCCAAAAGGAGCACTTAGGAGGATGGTTATCTCAATTAAATGAAAGAGAACAAAAAATCTTACGCCTGAGGTTTGGTTTAGACGGTGCGGAACCTCTTACCCTGGCTGAAATAGGGAGGCAAATCAATGTATCTAGAGAACGCGTAAGACAACTAGAAGCAAAAGCGATTCTTAAGTTAAGGGTGATGACTACACACCAACAGGCCGCTTAATAAGCATTTGTCAATCGTCCATTCATTGCTAATTATTGCCTCATGGATAGTAGGAATACTTTGTATAGGTTTGTTTTGCAAAAAAATATTTCCTACAGAAAAAGAGCTAACTCGTAAAGTTATCCATGTAGGCACGGGACCTATAGTCCCTTTAGCATGGTGGCTTGAAATACCTAAAGAAATTGCTGTTCCATTTGCAATAATAATTACTATTTTATTAATTATCAATTACCAACTACGTATTTTACCCGGCATAGAAGAAGTTAATCGCCATAGCTATGGGACGATTGCATATGGGATCAGTATAAGTCTACTACTAATATTATTTTGGCCAACCAACCCATCAGCTGCCGCAGCTGGTGTTCTAATTATGGCTTTTGGAGATGGACTTGCAGGCTTAATTGGTCGGAAAATTCAATCACCAAGCTGGATAGTTTTAGGTCAAAGGAAATCAGTCATGGGTACATTAACGATGTGGATAGTATCAGGATTGATCCTCTTAGTAACTTCCTTGATCTCAGAAAATCCATTAAATCCATTTCAAATTATCCTAATTTCAACCCTTGCAACCTCCTTAGAGCAAATTGGGCCCTGGGGAGTAGATAACCTTACAGTTCCAATAGGAATTGCATATAGTTGGATATGGGTAAATAATATATAAACTGTAGTGACTTTCTAGCTAGAATGATTGTTTTGTAGTTACAGCAATAGATAGCTCATCAAGGAGAAGTTCCGTTGTCTTTATATCAATGCATGCATCTGTAATACTCTGTCCATAAATAAGGGAGGACAAATCAGAGGTAAGTTTCTGATTACCTTCAACTAGGTGACTCTCAAGCATAACACCCATCAAATGAGCAGAACCCTGTTTAACCTGGTTAACAACTTCATACAAAACATCACGCTGTTTCCGAAAATCTTTATTCGAATTATCATGACTACAATCAACCATCACTCTAGCTGCCAATCCAGATTTCGATAATTCACTAGCAACTAAATTAACTTCTTTCTGATGATAATTAGGACCTCTTTTACCACCTCGCAACACAAGGTGTCCATCGGGGTTGCCAGTTGTACTAATTATGGAAGCATGACCCTGCCTATTAATTCCTAAAAAGTGGTGGGGCTTCGAAGCAGCCTGCATAGCATGAATAGCAATTGTGGCCGTTCCATCCGTGCCATTCTTATAACCAATAGGCATAGACAATCCAGAAGCCATTTCCCGGTGAGTTTGGCTTTCTGTAGTCCTAGCACCAATAGCAGTCCAACTAATAAGATCAGCTATGTACTGAGGCACAACTGGATCAAGCAATTCAGTAGCTGCTGGCATACCCTCTCGAGCTAAATCCAGCAATAATGAGCGAGCTCGTCGCAAACCAGTATTGATGTCATATGACCCATCTAGATGAGGATCATTAATCAAACCTTTCCATCCAACCGTTGTACGTGGTTTTTCAAAGTAAACCCGCATAACCACTTCAAGTTGCTCTGAGTACTTCTGCCTCAAAGGATGAAGCTGTCGTGCATACTCCTTAGCTGCATCAACATCATGGACTGAACAGGGCCCAACGATTACCAATAGGCGCGAATCATGGCCCCTCAAAATGGTCTGAATGCGATTACGAGTAGTTGCAACAGTTTTGGCCGACAGATCATCAATAGACAAATCTTGATGAAGCAAATAAGGCGGAACCAATGGTCTGGTGTCCACCACATGTAAATCTGAAGTGGTGGTCATTGCACCTTTGCCACACAATCAAGAGTAAAGAACCTACAAGCAGAAAACACCTCTAACTTGCATTTCCGCATGGATTTCCACTCTACGTGGGAAGGTATGAAAGAGAAGTGCACCTGTTCACTAATGATGAAGATTCAGGAGACACCAAAATGCTGAGGGCTTATCAAGAACACGCAGCCAAGCGCAAGGAACAAGGCATCCCACCACTTCCTTTAAGTGCTGAGCAAACACATGCCCTAACACTACTTTTAGAAGCAACTCCCAAAGAGAATGCCGAGGAACTACTAGAACTTTTCTCTAATAGAGTGCCGCCTGGAGTGGATCAAGCTGCATACATCAAAGCGACCTGGCTAAGCGCAGTAGCTCATGGAAAGACTAAAAGTCCATTAATTAGCCCTCTAAAAGCAACAAAGTTACTGGGAACAATGATTGGTGGGTATAACGTTTCCGCTCTGATCGAAATACTTCAAAGCCAAAATGAATCACTTGCTATTTGTGCTACAAAATGTCTAAGCAAAACATTATTAATCTACGATGCATTCAATGATATATTAGCACTTTCGACAACAAATAGCTTTGCAAAACAAATTATCAATAGCTGGGCAAACGCTGAATGGTTTACATCTAAAGAACCCTTATCAGAAGAAATAACAGTAACGATACTCAAAATTCCAGGAGAAACTAATACAGATGACCTGTCGCCAGCAACTCATGCAACAACTAGGCCAGACATACCATTACATGCACTAGCAATGCTAGAAAGTAGAGAACCAGATGCTTTAGAAAAAATTAAAAAATTAAAGAAAATAGGTCATTCAATTGCTTATGTAGGGGATGTTGTAGGTACTGGTAGTTCTCGAAAGTCAGCAATAAATTCAGTTCTTTGGCACATAGGTAACAATATACCTTATGTCCCAAATAAAAAAGGTGGTGGTGTAATTCTCGGAGCAAAGATAGCACCTATCTTCTTCAATACTGCCGAAGACTCTGGAGCATTACCAATCGAATGTGATGTTAGCAAAATGAATACTGGTGATGTCATCACTATCTACCCATATAAAGGAATTATTCTGCGCGGAACTGGAGAGTCAAAGACGAAGGAGGTAATTAGTGAATTCGAACTCAAACCCAAGACAATTATTGATGAAGTTCGTGCGGGAGGAAGAATTCCACTAATGATTGGGAGAGCATTAACTGACAAAGTGCGAGCAACAATGGGTTTAGCACCTTCTGATGTATTCATTCGCCCAGACATTCCAAAAGAAGCCAATTCTGGTTTCACTCAGGCACAAAAAATAGTTGGGCGAGCATGTGGTCTGCAAGGAGTCCGCCCAGGGACAAGTTGTGAGCCGCTAATAACAACAGTTGGCAGTCAAGACACCACAGGACCCATGACACGAGATGAAATGAAAGAACTAGCCTGTTTAGGTTTCTCCGCAGATCTAGTCTTACAAAGCTTCTGCCACACTGCCGCTTACCCAAAACCCATAGATATAGAAACACAGCAAGAATTACCTGACTTCTTTGCAGAGAGAGGAGGCGTAGCCCTTCGCCCCGGAGATGGAATCATTCATAGCTGGCTAAATCGAACATTACTGCCCGATACAGTTGGTACTGGAGGTGATAGCCATACACGCTTCCCTTTGGGGATTTCATTCCCAGGAGGCTCTGGAGTCGTGGCTTTTGCAGCAGCAATAGGCTCAATGCCTTTAGATATGCCTGAATCAGTCTTAGTTCGATTTCACGGGTCATTACAACCAGGAATAACTCTTCGAGATGTAGTAAACGCCATACCATGGATGGCTATTCAAAAAGGTTTGCTAACAATAGATAAATCAAACAAGAAAAATATATTTAATGGCAAAATAATGGAAATAGAAGGTTTACCCGATCTCAAACTTGAGCAAGCATTCGAACTAACCGATGCTAGCGCTGAAAGATCCTGCGCAGGTTGCACAATTAAACTATCTCAGTCAACGGTAAGTGAATACCTTCAAAGCAACATTTCACTTCTAAAGCATATGATCTTCAAAGGATATCAAGATCAAAAAACACTTAAGAGACGAATCCAGGCAATGGAAGAATGGCTAGCCAAACCAGAACTGATTAGCGCCGATTCAAACGCAGAATATAATGAGATATTAGAAATCAACCTTGATGATCTAACTGAACCTGTATTGGCCTGTCCAAATGACCCAGACAATGTGAAATTACTCAGCGAAGTGGCAGGTGATTCAATTCAAGAAGTTTTTATAGGCTCATGCATGACAAATATTGGCCATTACCGAGCAGCAGCAAGAATTCTAGAAGGAATTGAAATTAACAAAGCAAGGTTATGGGTTTGCCCCCCAACACGTATGGATGAAGAAATGCTCAAGAAGGAAGGTTATTATGCCATTTTTGAAAAAGCTGGCAGTCGAATGGAAATGCCAGGATGTTCATTATGCATGGGAAACCAAGCGCGTGTTGCAGACAACACAACTGTCTTCTCAACCAGTACTCGCAACTTCAACAACCGACTTGGGAAAGGAGCTCAAGTTTACCTAGGCAGTGCTGAGTTAGCTGCTGTATGTGCACGTTTAGGGCGTATTCCAACAGCCCAGGAATACCAAGAAATTGCAAAAGAAAAAATCGCACCATTTTCTAATGACATATATCAATACTTAAACTTTAATAAGATACCCAACTTCGAAAAGAAAAATATTCTTGATAATCAGTCAATTGAGTCATTATCTCCTTCTTAGCAATCAATGAATCAGGGTACTAACTCAAAAGCAAAACAACCCAATCTTGTCTCAAGTAAAAGTATTCGAAAATTGCTTAAAAGACGATGGTTCATAGTAACTATTGCTCTCATTCTTACCGGATTTGGAGCAGCCATAACAGGGGTATTATTTAAATTTGGTGTTCATATAGTTGATGATTGGCGATTAGAACTTTTAAAAGACATACCTGCCTGGATAGTTCTGCCGGGTCTTGGAGGAATCGGTGGACTTGTTTCAGGGTATTTAATTGCAAGACTAGCCCCAGCCGCTGGAGGCTCAGGTGTGACTCACATCATGGCTTTTCTTCGACACCGATCAGTGCCGATGGGCCTCCGCGTAGGCCTAGTAAAGCTTCTAGCAGGCATTATTGCCATTGGGAGTGGTTTCCCTCTTGGACCAGAAGGACCATCAGTGCAAATGGGTGGATCTGTTGCATGGCAAATGGCACGCTGGCTTAAGGCACCAATCGCTTTTCGACGCGTCATCGTTGCAGCAGGAGGAGGAGCAGGTATAGCAGCAATCTTTAGCGCACCTATTGGAGGATTTATCTATGCAATTGAAGAGCTTCTAAATTCAGCGAGGCCAGTAGTACTACTGCTAGTTGTGGTAACAACCTTTTGGGCAGACACTTGGGCAGATGTACTTCAAGAACTAGGTCTAGATCCAAGTGCAGGAGGCTTTGATAGCAACTTGGGCTTTCAATTACAACGTGAATACACACCCTTAGTGCGTTTTCTTCCAATTGACCTTGGATACCTAATTGGACTGGGAATCATCGTTGGCCTCTTAGCAGAGCTTTACTGCAGATACGTACTAACAATGCAACGGAAGGGAAATATTTGGTTCAATAATCGACTAATACTGCGCATGGCTTTAAGTGGAACCATCCTTGGCGGGATGTATGCAAGCCTTCCAAAAACATTTCACCATGTAGGTGATCTACAAAATGTGATCGCCGAGGGTAGTGCCGACATCTCTATGGCATTAGGCATCTTCGTTGTCTTGTTTATCAGCACAGGACTAGCTGCCGCATCAGGAGCCCCAGGTGGACTTTTCTATCCAATGTTGACTCTTGGGGGAGCAATTGGGTTGGCGTGTGGAACTTGGGTCGAAGCATTAACAGGACATGTTCCTAGCACTTATATTTTTGCTGGAATGGGTGCTTTTGTAGCCGCATGTTCAAGAACTCCGATAACAGCAATGTTTCTAGCCTTCGCACTTACTAAAGATCTCCTAATTTTAAAACCACTGCTCGTCGCTTGTATAACAAGTTTTCTGGTTGCCAGACTTTTCAACGAAGAATCAATTTATGAGCGACAAATCAACATAGAGCTGTCGTCTGGAACTATAAACAATAAACAATTAGACTCTAATGAAGAAGGAAACAATTTCTTGAATGAGCAACCTGGCTTACCAAACTTCCCATCGAATAACAAGCTCTGAATAACGAAACCCTCCTCTTTACCCAAAGTGCCCCAGAGTCAAATGCTCTGAAAGCTATCTTGGCTTTCCCGAGCACTTACTCGGTAGGAATAACCAGTCTGGGTTATCAACTTATCTGGGCCACACTTGCAGAGCGAGAAGATGTAGACATTCGACGTATGTTCACAGATCAAGAAGAGAAGCCTCACAAAAATATTGATCTATTTGGTCTATCTTTGAGCTGGGAGCTAGATGGACCAGTCTTACTCAACTTTCTAGAAAAACAAAAAATTCCTCTTTGGAGTCACCAACGCAATAACAATGATCCAATAGTTTTTGGTGGCGGACCAGTCTTAACAGCCAATCCTGAACCATTCGCTCCCTTCTTTGACGTCATACTCATGGGAGATGGCGAAAGCTTATTACCAAAATTCATAGAAACCCTCAAACAAGTTAAGCAAGAAAATAGATCTAATCGGTTAATCACTCTGGCCAAAGTCGATGGTATTTATGTGCCAGGTCTTTATGTACCGAAATACTCTGCAGATGGACAGCTAGAAACTTTAGAAGCAACAACTTCTGAACTTCCTAAAACAATTAGAAAACAGACTTGGCAAGGAGAAACACTTAGTTATTCAAAAGTTATTACACCAGAATCTGTCTGGCCGAATATTCATATGGTTGAAGTAGTGAGGAGTTGCCCAGAATTATGTAGATTTTGTCTTGCAAGTTATCTAACACTTCCTTTTCGAAGTGCCCCTCTCAGAGAAGGACTTATTCCTGCTGTCGAAAAAGGTCTAAAGGTCACCAATCGCATTGGACTGCTTGGAGCCTCTGTCACACAACATCCTGAATTTTTAGAATTACTTGAGTGGCTAAATCAAGATCAGTTTAACCACATACGTCTAAGCCTGAGTTCTGTCCGGGCAGCCACAGTCACTAAAAAGATGATAGAAATTCTCCAGCATCGTGGCTGTAAATCAATAACAATGGCAATTGAAAGTGGTAGTGAAAGAATGCGCGCAGTAATAAACAAGAAGTTATCAGAAGAAGAAATTTTCAACGCTGCTAAATACACTCTTGAAGGAGGTTTAAAAGGTATAAAGCTATATGGGATGGTAGGCCTACCAACAGAGCAAGAGGAGGACTTAGATCAAACAATAGAGTTAATGCTGAAATTAAAAAAAGAAAATCAAGGGCTTCGTATAACTTTTGGAGTCAGTACTTTTGTCCCAAAAGCGCATACGCCATTCCAGTGGTATGGATTACGAATTGATGCCAAAAAGCAACTAAAACTATTAAATAAAAAACTCAAATCAAATGGTGTAGTGGTACGCCCAGAAAGTTTCAATGGAAGCATTGTACAAACACTAATATCAAGAAGTGATCGTCGTCTTGCACCAGTAATCGAAGCAATCCGTAAATCACACAACAACTTAAGTCAGTGGAAATATGCTTATAAAGCCAATCAAGAAAAAGGGGATAGCTCACAAGAAAAGCAACCTTTTCCAATGCCTAAATTACCAGCATGGGAAGAGGTGGTTCACGAGAACTGGGACTTATCCAGAGCCTTACCTTGGTCTCATCTTCAGGGGCCTGTCTCCAAAGAAGTACTGCTTCAACATCAAGAACAAGCCATCAGAAAGGCACTTTAATAGGATCAGCAGAAAGTCTCATACAACGAAGCCCCGCCAAAAGAATCCATCCAGCAATGTTTAAGCGACTATCAAAAAAAGGCATATCTGATCCATGTAAGAAAAGAAGTGTAAAGCTTGCTGCCCACCAAGCTCTATCAAAAATAGTGCTAAAAAAATAGTTTCCAGTTTTACTGCCCCCCCCATGCAATAAGCCATTGGCCAAAGTAATAAATAATAATCCAACTACTGTCCCAACTATTAACAAAGCAACTATGAAACCATGGCTTACAGCCAGCTCAAGTGGAAGATTGTGAGCATGACCGTGCCATAAACCTGTGCGCAAAGGATAGAGCAGTGAAAAAGCTGCAGCACCCCAACCAATTA
Source organism: Prochlorococcus sp. AG-409-P03 (assembly GCA_003215295.1). GTDB lineage: Bacteria > Cyanobacteriota > Cyanobacteriia > PCC-6307 > Cyanobiaceae > AG-409-P03. The sequence goes on from QCKN01000001.1 coordinate 50,138, forward strand.
AGGGTCTCTCTGCTATCAACTGAATTGCTACTTGCCATTGATTTAAACGCGTAGCTTCTAACGGTCTTACATCCGCAAATCTCATATCATTTAATCGTGACCAAATGCTTTCTGGAACTACTCCACGTGCCCATTGCTGGATCTCAACAGCAATATTAGGAAGTACCGCCAGGCCAACCGGTATCAAAAACAAAGTCATCAGAGGAATTAACCAATTCCATTGCGCGGCACCTAACACAAAAGGAATAGCCAAAATCAAACCAGCCCAAGCATTTCGAGAGTCTGTAAGTATTAATGCAGCAACTATCCCTATCGAAATCAACAAAACAAAACTCCTAGAAAAACGATTTAAAGAAGGCTGCAGCAAACTGGCCAAAGCAAAAGGCCAAACGATTGCCAACCAAGAACCAGCAACATTTGCGTAATCAAAAAGACCAGAAAGACGGCCCTCTGGTTGGCCACCTAAATCAACAAACCAAACAATTAACCCATTGAACAAATGCCAAGGCCCTTCCCATCCCAACCAAAGCTGACCAAAGCCCGTTATCAGAACGGGAATAGTCCCAGACACAAAGCAAAAGGCAGCACGTTTTCTTTCTTCAGCAGTTAACAAATAAGTCTGAAAACTCCAAAAAAACCAAAAAAATGGCAACCAATTTGCAAGTCCGACCCAAGCAAGCCATCCCGAATAAGAAAAAAAACAACCGACAAGCATCAAGCATCCGGCAACTAACAAGGGATAGTTCCAGGGATCTCGCAAATATGGCAGAGGACCTCTAAATCGTGTCCGGCATAAAGCAAACAACAAAAATAGAGCAGCCACAAATGCGGACGAAGGTAAGAAAAAAAGACCTAATTGGAAACAATTCCAGCCTAAAGAGTCCGGTAAAGAGGGTTGAGCATTATCCATCAGAACAAAGAGGATCACTAAAAAAACAACATTGAGGCTCAAGACATACGGAAGTCATATCAGGCGTAATCCAAATGGGCTTAAAAACACCATACGTTAATTTCAATTCCATTTACAATCAAAACAACTCTGACCCAAAAGAATTGGTTAGGCAATATATTATTCTAAATTAGTTGTTAATATGAAATGTAATGGAGGTAATGAAAAGTAAACCTAAGCGAATCAATATTTTCTTCTAAAAAAATTTCAAATTAACGGATCTAAAATCTATGAAAAATAAATTTTTTATGCTACTTAAATCATTATTCAATAATCAGGCAAAACATGACTAAAGAAAACAAAAAAATTACTGTTATTGGTGGGGGTGTAATAGGTAGTGCAACAGCATGGCATTTAGCAGATCTTGGATACAATGTACAGATTATTGATCCACAATTTGATCAAGTAGTTAATCGGTCAGGAGGACTAAATGGCAGCCAAGCTTCACTTGGAATACTTATGGGTTATGTATTCACAAAAAACAAAGGAAGAGCCTGGCAGCTAAGAAAACGCAGCATGGAGCTATGGCCAACATGGATTTGTAAACTTGATTCTACCGAAACTCCTCTCAAATTAGCTAAGCCACTCATAAAACTCGCTTCGTCATCCATAGAAGCAGCACAAATGGAAGACCTAATAAAACAACGGCCGCACTCAGGCTTAGAGCTCTTAAAAGAAAAATACTCATCCAAAGTAATTAGTCATCCTTGGCCTGAGAGTAATTACGGAGGAATCATCTCTCATGGAGATGGTTACATTAATCCACTCAAACTTCTCCTCAATCTACAAAATAAGCTAACAAAATTAAAAGTTCAAAAAATAGCAAGTTCTGTATGTTCTATCGCCAGGGGAAGCACAAAAACAAATCTAAAATGGGAACTTTATCTATCTAATGGTTTGACAATAAATACAAATAATTTAGTGATATGTACCGCAATAGGTACATCCAAACTATTAAAAAATTTAGGTTATGACATTTTGATGGAGCCAATTCTTGGTCAGGCGCTAGAAGTAGAATTACAATCCTCGAACAAAGACTGGAACGGTTGGCCTGCTGTACTTATGAGTCAAGGAGTAAACTTTATTCCTCATAAAAAGAATCGAATAATAATAGGTGCAACACTTGAGCCAGGGCACAAAGCAAATATAAACTGTTTACAAGCAATGCTCAAACTAAATGGGGTGGCTCCTGATTGGCTACTATCAGCCTCAATAATTAATCAATGGGAAGGCGTGCGTGCAAAGCCTGTAGGAAAGCCTGCACCTCTCCTAGAAACCCTTGAGCCTGGCCTAATAATTGCAACTGCTCATTATCGAAATGGAATCTTACTAGCTCCTGCAAGTGCAGAATGGGTTGGGCAAGAAGTTAATAAACAGAATAGTGGTAAATGAAGTAAAGAGACTCACTCAGGTGTCAAGTAATCGCTCAATTTTTAAAGTAACAGGAATCTTTTCAGCATCTAAGAGCTTTACTTTGATTCAGTAAACTCTGCATCAATAACATCATCACCAGATTCAGTAGATGATTGACTTTCGCCTTCCGGTGAAGGTGTATTTGCAGCTCCAGCTTGTTGATATACCGAGGCCCCTAAAGTATAAAGTTCCTGCTGAAGCTCAGCCAAAAGGGACTTCATTGTTTCAAAGTCATCTTTTTCAGTCGCCTCTTTTAATTTTATACGCTTATCTTCAACCTTAGCTTTTGCCTCTGAATCAACTTTATCGCCTAACTCACCTAATTGCTTTTCAGTCTGATAAACCAGTGTTTCTGCCTGATTCTTAATATCAATACGTTCACGCTTCTCTTTATCAGCTGAAGCATTAGTTTCAGCATCTTTAACCATCTTATCAACCTCATTTTCAGAAAGAGTAGAAGCTCCTGTAATAGAAATACTTTGCTCTTTACCACTTCCTTTATCTTTGGCCGTAACACTTAAAATGCCATTTGCATCTATATCAAAAGTGACCTCTATTTGAGGGACACCTCTAGGAGCCGGTGGAATACCATCTAAGCGAAAAGTTCCTAAACTCTTATTGTCAGATGCCATTTCACGTTCGCCTTGAAGAACGTGTATTTCAACATTTGTTTGACCATCTACTGCAGTTGAATAAGTTTCGGCCTTTTTAGTAGGCACAGTTGTATTACGAGTAATCATCTTAGTCATAACTCCACCAAGTGTTTCCACGCCTAACGAAAGTGGTGTGACATCTAACAGCAAAATATCTTTCACTTCACCAGCCAATACGCCACCTTGAATGGCAGCACCTACTGCAACGACTTCATCTGGATTAACAGTTTGATTAGGGTCTTTGCCAGTAACTCGTTTTACTAGCTCCTGAACAGAAGGCATGCGGGTTGAACCGCCCACCATCACAATCTCATCAAGTTCACCAGAAGATAGCTTTGCATCCTTCAAAGCCTGTTCTACAGGAACGCGACAGCGGTCAATCAAATTAGACGCCAACTCCTCAAATTTAGCTCTAGTAAGAGTTAAATCCAAATGCTTAGGCCCTTCTGGTGTAGCAGTAATAAAAGGAAGATTTATCTCACTTTGAGTAGCGTTAGAAAGCTCAATTTTGGCCTTCTCAGCTGCCTCAGTAAGGCGTTGTAATGCCTGTTTATCTTGTCTCAAATCAATCCCTTCATTACTTTTAAATGCTTCAGCAAGATGGTCAACGATCACTTTGTCGAAATCATCCCCTCCAAGGTGGGTATCACCAGAAGTAGAAAGCACTTCAAAAACACCATCTCCTACCTCAAGTACAGAGACATCAAAGGTTCCTCCTCCTAAGTCAAAAACTAAAATTCTCTCATTACTCTTCTTATCAAGTCCATAAGCAAGAGCAGCCGCTGTTGGCTCATTAATTATTCTGAGAACCTCAAGTCCTGCGATCTTCCCTGCATCCTTTGTGGCTTGACGCTGAGAATCATTGAAATAAGCAGGAACAGTAATCACTGCTTGTGTGACATTTTCTCCTAGATATTTACCCGCATCCTCAGATAACTTACGCAACACTTGTGCGCTCATCTCCTCCGGAGAAAACTGTTTGTCAAGTATGGGACACTTCAATTTCACACTGGATCCTGATTTCTCAACTCCATAGCTCACTTCCTTTGACTCTTCATTCACCTCATCAACCCGCCGACCTACAAATCTTTTTGCAGAATAAAAAGTATTCTCAGGGTTCATGACTGCTTGGCGTTTAGCAATCTGACCAACCAATTGATCCTGATTTTTTGTATAAGCAACAACTGAGGGAGTCGTTCGAAAGCCTTCCGCATTAGCAATGACCGTAGGCTTGCCACCCTCCATCACAGCCACACAGCTGTTAGTAGTTCCCAGGTCAATGCCAACAACCTTCCCCATGAGTTAAGACTCCTAAAACTGCCTTTCTTGAACAAAGACATCCTCGGCAGTTAGACCGCTTCGACGCGAGGTGTGGTTCCCGAACAGTTAACAGGGCAATCTGGTCTAGAAACCAAAATTATGAGCATGATTGGAGGAAAAACTAAATTGATTGGCCTGCTAGGGCAACCGGTAAGTCATTCAATCTCACCTGTCATCCATAATGCAGCTCTAGCAGCAATGGATTTAGACTGGTGCTACATAGGTTTGCCATGTGACAGGCAAGACCTAAATACTGTTTGTAAAGCCCTTAAAGCTCTTAACTTTCAGGGCTTAAACGTGACCATTCCCCACAAGGAAAAAGCAAGAGATATTTGCGATACAACCAGTTCCCTTGCTAAAAGAGTTGGCGCAGTCAATACATTGGTTCCTAACACCCAAGGAGGCTGGCACGGAACCAATACAGACGTAGAAGGATTCTTATCCCCTCTTAAAGAGAAAAAATTGAAAGGCGAAAATGCAGTTGTATTGGGTTCCGGCGGTAGCGCAAGAGCAGTAGTAGCAGGGTTACAAGATCTCAATCTCCAACAAATATGTATTGTTAGTCGTAATAAGAAAAAATTACAAAGCCTTATAGAACAATTAAACCAGCAACCATTAAATAACTCAAACTCTAAGAGAACAACTTTAAAAGGAGCCTTGGAAAACAATATTGAGCTACATGAACTAATCAACAATGCAGGCCTAATTATTAATACAACACCTGTAGGGATGAACACAAACCCACAACCAACCAATATTGCTGACTTAATTCCTTTTGGGGAAAAAATCTGGAACGAGAGTCTTACCCCATCCACAATTCTTTATGACCTAATTTATACACCAAGACCAACTGAATGGCTCAAATTAGGTGCCAAGGTTGGCTGCCAGCAGATTGATGGTCTAGAAATGCTTATCCAGCAAGGAGCTGCGTCATTAAAACTTTGGTGTGGTATTAAAGAAATACCAATCGAAATCATGAGAAGAGCAGCTAAACGCTCTCTATCGATCTAAGGTCAAGTCAATTAATAAAAAAAGATGACTCCTATATGGCAAAGGGTTGCAGCAATATTCATCTATTTGCTGCCTTGGAGCGATTCAATTCCATTTGGTAGAAATTTGTTTCTAGAGTTTTCGTTCCTTCAATGGCTTGCAATCCCAGCCTTACCAATAGTTCTTATTGAGCAGGCAATTCCTTTTGGTAGTTTGATCTTGTTTTTTGTTCTTTTCTTAACCGTCGTTCGCAACCCAAACGTTCCTTACTTCGTACGTTTTAACACTCTGCAAGCCATCCTTCTCGATATTGGTGTAGTAATTATCAGCTACGCATTTCAGATCATTCTTCAACCTTTTGCAGGAGGAATCATCGTTCGAACCCTATCTAGCACAGTGTTTTTAGGCATTCTGGCAATGGTGGTTTTTTCGATTAGCGAATGCATTCAAGGAAAAGAACCAGATATTCCCTGGATCAGCGAAGCAGTAAAAATCCAAATTTAATGACCAGAACAACCATAAAGAGATAAGGTAGGGGCTCCGTCGCTCATTTCACTGAGCCCTAAGTCCCTGTCGGAAAGCCTTCATGACTAACAAGCCCTACTACGAAACGATGTACATCCTCCGTCCGGATATCCCGGAAGAGGAAGTAGAAAGTCACCTAACAAAATATAGTGAGGTTCTGACTAATACTGGTGCAGAGATTTTAGATAATCAAATGCGCGGAAAAAGAAGGCTGGCTTATCCAATCTCAAAGCATAAGGAAGGGATTTATGTGCAATTAAGCCATAATGGCGACGGTCAGCAAGTAGCTGTTTTAGAAAAAGCAATGCGTCTTAGTGAGGATGTCATCCGTTATCTAACAGTTAAGCAAGATGGGCCATTACCAACCCCTCGAGCAACAACAAATAATGATCAAAGTGATAAACAAGAATCGAAAGAGAATAAAGAAGCTACTTCAGAAGAAGATAGCAAATCAAAAGATTAATTAAAATAGCTGTATTTTAATTGTCAATATCAAAGGTTTTTCTCGCTGATGCCCATAGCCTTGTAGGAAGTCCCCATATATAAATAAATCCTTCGGCTGCTCGATGGTTAAATTGATCATTACAGCCATAAGTTGCCATATCAGGCATATAAAGGCTACTGGTATTTGAAGATCGTCCTATAACAGTTGCATTACCTTTATGCAATCGAATTCTCACAAGACCATTAACATAGCCCTGTGTTCGATCAATAAAACCATCTAAAGCGTCTTTTAAAGGACTAAACCATAAGCCTTGATAAACCAAATCTGACCATTGCCTCTCTATTTGACTCTTTAAGCGCAATACATCAGCGGAAAGCGTCAAACTTTCTATTTCTTGATGAGCTCGTATCAGCAGAAGCAAGCCAGGAGTTTCATAAATTTCCCTACTTTTAATGCCTACAACCCTATTTTCGATAATATCAATACGACCAAAACCATGCTTCCCAGCAATAGTGTTTGCAAGTCGAATTAAAGAAACTGGATCTAATTCTTTACCATCAATAGCAACTGGATTACCCTCTTCAAAAGTTATTTCTATCTCCTGACATTGATCAGGTGCATCATCTATAGATGATGTCATCGCAAATACTTCTTCCAAAGGAGCAACCATTGGATCTTCAAGAGGACCTGCTTCAACGCTGCGACCTAATAAATTCAGATCAATCGAATAAGGAGACTTTTTACTAACTGGGGTTGTAATTCCACAACCCTCTCCATACGCAATCGTCTCTTCTCTACTCATTCCCCATTCTCGAGCAGGAGTCAAAATTTTTAAATCTGGCGCCAGAGCACCTATAGCCACATCAAAGCGAACTTGATCATTGCCTTTACCAGTACAACCATGTGCAACCGCATCTGCACCCACCTTCCTTGCAACTGAAACCAATTCACGAGCTATGAGCGGTCTCGCTAATGCCGTAGACAATGGATATCGACCTTCATAAAGAGCATTCGCACGAATAGCTGGATATGCAAACTCTTTAATGAAGCATTGAACTAAATCACCCACCAATGACTGAGTTGCCCCAGCGCGAAGAGCTTTCTTTCGAATTGGCTCTAATTCATCACCTTGTCCAAGATCTGCTGCAAAAGCCACTACCTCGTTTATGCCATATTCCTTTTTCAGATACGGAATACAAACGCTGGTGTCGACTCCACCTGAATAAGCCAACACAACACGCTTAGCAAGACCCATCAGACAGACCCGTGGAGAAAAACGAAAGAACTTTCATAGTCAATAATATGAGCCTATTAGAAATTTGAATATCCAAAATCAACAAATAACTAGTAGCCTCAAGTCTAGGAAAAAATACCTACAAGAAATAAGCAGACCAAAAAAATACGCATCAAGCCTTGTCAGTGTTGACTAGTAGAAATTCACAATTTTAATAAAGAAAAACTACTATTCAAAAAATTATAAATCTATAAATACCAACTGGAGAGCTAATTGACTGCCATCAATTTACAAGAGCAGGCAAGCAAAAAGCTATGCCCTCAAAGGCTTTGAACTATAAATGCAAATAAGAAATCGTCTCACTAAAAGTGTTGGTAAAAGCCGAAAACCGAAATCAAGCACATCCACTTAACTGTGAACCAAATAGCTAAACATGGCAATGCGTGTAAAAACCGATTGTCTTCTTCACCTAATGGTAGGAAGCTAAATGCATAGATCACGGAGGCGTCCATGGACGACACGCCACCAGAGACTGCTTAGAAGCAAGCTGAATTAGGCTCCTGCTCCAACAGTCTTCACCTATATGTGGGCTATTCGTCTGTTTTGGCATTTTCAATTAGTAAGCCAAAACAATCGACACTCCTCTGCATCGTCTTAGGTGCCCTTAAAGGAGATCAGCCAAACCCCTGAAACGCTGGCCCCAGGTTGCCAAACCTCAGAAGCTTCAAGGATCTCTAAATAAAAGACCGCTCTCTGCTAAAGAGGCGGTCTTTTATTTTGCTTTCAATTCAGAACAAGAAGCGAACCATAAATGCATGTAATGCAAACCACTTCTAACTGTCGGTCTGAAAACCTGAAAGAAGAATCCAACACCCCAATAACAATGAAGGGCCTAAAAGCAAACCAAAGACTAGAAGGGGTCTGACATGAAAAGGTTCAGGGTGATGCACACCCCAAAACCTCAAACCAAAGCTGACGAGCAATGCAAGGAGCCACATCAAAGCCATTAAAGGCAACTTAGAAGTCAAAGGAAAAATAAAAACTGATACATCATGCATTATGTTGACTGATTAATTGGTATTAGTCCTACTGATGAGCGACCTCGATAAGGTCAACCTAAGTGCACTGGATGGAATTAATCCTGCACTGAAGCGTTACGGACGCAAAGATCCTGCGCCAGTGTTACCACTGCGAGAAGAGCCAGATCTTCTAACCTGGCTTGAAGCAAGCGGAAGGTTAGTTGCAGATGAAGACTCCAGCTCTCAGGAGGTCAGCACAGTCGAAGAAGAAGAGCTTTCAGCATTAATGGGAGAAAAAGAGGACTACAAAACTGATGACGATGATGACCAAACAGAAGAAGACTGGGAAGAATAATCAGAGTATTTTGTAGCCAATCAAAATCTCAAGAAACCTAATGAGCTTTCAAAACAATTTTGAATGATTCCCAAATTCATGACCGGTTTGAAAAATCAGAATGTTTCTTTAAGTATCTTTTTATTAATTAGCATTGTTCTAGGAACTTGTTCCCTCGCAGATAGATACGTAGTAAACAGCATTCTATCTCTTCCCCTCCTCTTAGGAATAGGGCTTTCTACAATAGTCACAAGCTTAGGAATTAAAATAACAAAAAAACTGAAATTAAATCAAAATATTAGAGAAGAAGGGCCCAAAAAGCACCAACAGAAGTCTGGAACGCCAACCATGGGAGGGCTAGTAATTGTACCCATTGGCTTAATAGTTGGGAATGTAATTCAAAAAGAAATTAACCACCAATTAATTTTACTTAGTGTCTTGATAAGTGTAATGATGTTGATTGGAATAATCGATGATTGGAAAAGCTTGAAAGAAAAAAGAAATGCCGGTCTTAAGCCAAGAGAAAAATTATTACTTCAAGCAACTGCTGGATTACTATTCCTTATGTGCTCTAGTTCACAAGGCTGGATTCATTCCAATCTGGCCATAATACAAGGAATAAATATTAACGTTGGTATCTTAATTTGGCCTATTTCGATTTTCGTTTTGCTCGCTGAGACTAATGCCACAAACCTAACAGATGGGTTGGATGGGTTGGCTAGCGGATGTGGAGCTTTAGTCTTTACAGGTCTCGCTTTAGAGTTGGTACTCAGAGGAAGTCCTAGCGATTCTTCTATGGCAAGCTTTTCCATTGCCCTAGCAGGATCATGGCTAGGTTTTCTAATTCATAATCGAAAGCCAGCAAAAATCTTTATGGGCGACACGGGATCACTACCGATGGGAGCAGCTTTAGCTGGAATTGCATTACTTTCAAATAGCCTTTGGACATTATTATTGATGGGTGGAGTTTTTCTCGCGGAATCTTTGTCCGTCATCCTGCAGGTATCAATATTTAAGGCAACAAAAAAAATTTATGGAACTGGATATCGAGTTTTGAATATGGCGCCACTCCATCACCACTATGAATTAGCTGGCATTAGTGAAGTTGACATAGTACATAGTTTCTGGCTAGCAACCTTTGGCTTAGTACTACTAGGTCTATTACTCCGTCCAACTATTTAAAATAACCAATGAGCTACTTCACCTGGAAAGAGGCTGGTCTTACTAGTGACTGCAAAAGTCTAGAAGCTATGGCATCACGCTTTGAAGAATCAGCAAAGCTAATGCGCCGTATGGCAAGAGAAGGCTTTAATTTGGAAATAAAAAATAAAAGGCAACTCATAACTCACCAAGACGCAAATATTTTCGAAGCTTGGGGTTTCATCAATGAAGAGCCAGCATCTACACAATTAATATTCATAAAAGAAGAATAGAACAGAGCCCAAAAGCTCATCTTGCCAAACCATCACATGACTATCTACCCAAAAACTATCATGCTCCTAGGCAGTGGTGAACTAGGAAAAGAAGTAACAATTGCAGCCAAAAGGATTGGTTGCAAAGTAATTGCCTGTGATAAATACCCAGAAGCACCGGCAATGCAAGTGGCCGATATTGCAGAAGTATTTGAAATGAGCAATGAAGAAACTCTTCTAAGAATTATTCGACAATACAAACCAGACCTAGTCGTTCCGGAAATTGAAGCTTTGGCTGTAGATGCACTAGCAAAATTAGAAGCAGAAGGCATTAAAGTTGTACCCACAGCTCGTGCAACGAAAATAACAATGAATAGAGACGAGATTAGAAATCTTGCCTCTAAAAAGCTTGGTATTAAAACAGCAAGATTTGCATATGCTTCAAATCTAGATGAATTAAAAAAAGCAGCCGATCCATTAGGCTGGCCTGTTTTCATAAAGCCAATTATGAGCTCTTCTGGGAAAGGGCAAAGCTTAGTTCACAAGAAAGCAGACCTAGAAGAAGCTTGGGACATAGCTATGGAAGGTGCCAGAGGTAGCTCTCCTAGAGTAATTATAGAAGAGTTAATAAACTTTGAACTAGAAATAACACTCCTTACAATTGTTCAACAAAATGGAAAGACTATATTCTGTGAACCTATTGGTCACGAACAATCGAATGGAGACTATCAATGCAGCTGGCAACCTGCAAACCTAAATCAAGAACAACTAGAAGAAGCACGAAGAATCGCTAAGTCCATCACAAATAACCTTGGAGGAGCTGGTTTATTTGGGGTAGAATTTTTCATTTGTAAAGACAAAGTAATCTTTTCAGAGCTTTCTCCAAGGCCACATGACACAGGCCTAGTAACGTTAACAAGTCAAAACTTAAATGAGTTCGAATTACATTTAAGAGCCATACTTGGAATACCAATACCAGAGATAAGAACTATCTCACCTGCTGCAACACGAGTACTCTTAGCTGACAAGTCCTATAAAAATGCTGCATTCACAGGAATAGAAGAATCGATGAAAGAAATTGATACTAATCTATTAATTTTTGGGAAAAAAACTGCTAAAAAAGGACGCAGAATGGGTATCACTTTAGCAAAAGGAAAAACCACTTTAGAGGCAAGGCAAAAAGCAGATTTTGCAGCTTCATGTATTCAAATCATAGAAGATAAAAAAAACTAACGGCTTTGCAAAAATCGATAATGCTTAAGTCCATCTACAACACCATTCTTTGATTTTGATGCAAAAAAGACTCTCTGTTGAGATCTCAGTCTTTCTAAAGAAGAGTCATGTTCAGCAGGGACTACCGCTGTAATCAAACCTCGGAGTAATTCGGCATCACCTTGTTGACTTGCAACAACCAAAACATCCTCCAGAGGTATACCCCACCGAAGAACAAGATGGCGAATGGCTTCAGTACGAGAAGCCCGCAAAGGAATAACATCCAAATACCAATGGCAACGAAGATAAGGCAAAGCAGCCTGACCTTGTTGTCTTAGTCGCTTCCTAACTAAAGGCAAAATGGAGTCGCCAGGTTCCTTTAACAAATAACTAACCTTATAAGGACCTTGCTGATCAGAATCTTGTAACACCAAATGACTCTTTAAAGCGCCTAATGCAATTTCAACCCCTTGTCGATCCCATTCAACTCCAATAGAAGATTGCCAAAATAGATCTGCTTGCTTTTCATTACCATAATAAATTTCTGTTCCTGCTCTACAGATCCATACTCGTGGCTCAGGAAGATGTAACTCCGCGTACCTATAACGAGCAACTTTAATAGAACGTCCTGTAAGTAGTCCTAATCCATTTGATTGTCCAGATGAAAATGAGCTCAAATACTTTCTAAGTAAAGCCAAGCTATCAGAATCAACATCTTCCAAACTGCTATCTAAATCAAGTAATAAAAGGCGATGGCCTATAGGGTTTTGTATTGGTTCTGAATCAGTTGAAAATGCACTTGGAAGCTGAGATTTCAGTCTGGTTTGCATTAGCGCAAGATAATTGCAAACATGTGCATCCCAACTGAAATGACGACTAACAGCCTCTATCCCATTATCACTCCAACGCATCCATTGATTGTTATCTGATCCAGCCTGTTCAAGAGAATCCTGTAAAGACTCCAGATCTGTTACATCTGCTAATAAGCCATTCTCACAACGGGCCAAAATATCCCTAGGACCACCATCATCAGTAGCAACCATTGGTAATCCACAGGCTGCTGCTTCAAGCAAAGTCAATCCAAAAGGTTCAGTTAAAGCAGGATTAACAAATAAACCTCGTCTGGCTGCTGCCCATCTATAGATGGAAGGAATTTGATCTCTTCGATGATACTTAGGGTAAGCAACCTGGCCATAAAGATCGTATTTATCTACGAGTTCAAATATCTGCTGAAATACTTCTCTCTGCTGTTTCTCTAATTGTCGGGGATCGTCTCTTGAACCAAGAACGAGAACTAAATTATGTCGTTGACGAAGAACCGAAGAGCGGCCATAAGCCTCAACTAACGCAGGAATATTTTTTCGACGAACAGCTCTTGAAATAGTTAAGAGTGGCTGTAAAGAAGGTTTTCTCAAAAAAGAAGCTAATAAGCCATCAACTGTTTGCAGCTCTTCAGGCAACTGAATTGGATGAAACCTAGTGGAATCAACCCCAGGAGGAACTACTTGAGCCTTAGATGAAACAAAGTTCCCATAACGAGCATATTGATGCTCAATCTCCTGGCAGGTACTTGTAATTACTAGGTTCGCATGCGCTAACGCCAGCTCTTCAGCATCAATACGACGACTAATTGAATAAGTATTTTCAATTTGTTCATGATCAATGCCCGCTGACAATAATCTCCTTTGCTTCTCCCTACCTAAAGAGTGTCCAGTAAAGACTAAAGGAATGCCTAATCGGCGACTGACCAATGAGCCTACATATCCAGCATCTGCATAATGGGCATGAATCCAATCAGGAAACTCAGTTGATGATGTAATTTGGCTAACCAACTGATCTGCCAAATCATCTAAGTACGGCCATAAAAGTTCTTTGCGTAAATAACGTTTTGGGCCAAAAGGAACTCTGATTATTGAAGCTCCTGGAGCAATATTTTCGTGAGTTTGAGAATAATCAGAAGAAACTCTGCGATCCTGGATTAATCGAGTTATCAAATCAACCTTATCGACCTCTGCACGAGCGGCTAAGCCTTTGACTAATTCCAAGACATACAGAGTCTGACCGCCAGTATCAGCATCTCTTCCTAATTCCAGATCCTTACCACGAATTAAACCGTGAAGATTTAAATGAAGTAGCTTGAAACCCATCTCACCTCCCTTGGGAGTTACGGAGATTTAATAGATTTTCGAGTTAGCAAACATAAAGAAAGGCTAATAATATTTCGCGAGATCGTGCATTAATCCTTCATATCAGCTGCATAGACAAGGTTTCAGCGAATTCATAGAGAAACCAAAAAATGCAAATCATGGAGAAATGCAAAGAAAATTTAAGCCAAATTAAAAGAAATAGGTTCTGCATGATGTGCCAAAACCTTTTTCAAGTACCTCCCTGTATGACTTTTAGGATCAGATGCAACCTCTTCAGGAGTTCCAGCGATCATAATCTGACCACCACGATGTCCCCCTTCTGGGCCTAAATCAATAATCCAATCTGAACATCTGATTACATCAAGATTATGCTCAATAACAATTATGGAATTACCTTTATCAACCAATCTTTGAATTACATCCATAAGCTTATGAACATCAAAGAAGCTTAACCCTGTTGTTGGTTCATCTATTAAATAAAGAGTTTTACCTGTGGCTCTTTTGGAAAGCTCTGTTGCAAGCTTGACACGCTGTGCTTCTCCTCCCGAAAGAGTTGGAGCCGGCTGGCCCAACTTCACATAACCAAGACCTACATCAACAAGGGTGCGCAAACGGTCAGCAGCTTGTGGAATAGCAGAAAAAACTTCAGCAGCCTGTTCAACGGTCATCTCCAAAACGTCTGAAATAGAATGTCCTTTATACCTAACTTGCAAAGTCTCTCGATTAAAGCGAGCTCCCTTACACACATCACACTGCACATAAACATCTGGTAGAAAATTCATTTCGATTACATTTACGCCTTGTCCTTTACAAGCCTCACATCTACCACCTTTAACGTTAAAGCTAAACTGACCAACTTGATATCCACGTGCTTTTGCCTCTACTGAAGCAGCAAATATCTGTCGAATTGGATCAAAAGCACCTGTATAAGTTGCTGGGTTAGAGCGTGGTGTTCGCCCTATTGGAGATTGATCTATAACAATTACCTTATCAATTGCTTTAATTCCCCTTAACTCACCTAAGCCTTTTGGAAAAGGAACTTTTAAGCCCAATTCATGGTTTAAAGCAGGATGGAGCAATTCATTGATAAGTGTACTTTTACCGCTTCCACTAACTCCAGTAACCGAAACCAAACAACCCAAAGGGAAATCAACATTAATCTTCTTAAGATTATTAAGTTCGCAATTGAAAAGGCGAAGAAAGCGATTCGCTGATTTACGCCTTTGTTTAGGAGTAGGAATAGAATTTCTTCCACTTAAATAAGCCCCTGTAAGTGAGTCTTTAGCAGTTAGCAATTCATCAACTGTCCCTTTAGCAACTATTTTTCCGCCATGAACTCCTGCTCCAGGGCCAATATCAACTAAATAGTCTGCAGCTCTAATGGTTTCCTCATCATGTTCAACTACAACAAGAGTATTGCCAAGATCACGTAAGCGCTTCAGCGTAGATAACAAACGGTCATTATCTCGTTGATGGAGACCAATACTTGGTTCATCTAAAACATATAAAACCCCTGTCAATCCAGCACCAATTTGAGTGGCGAGACGAATACGCTGGGCCTCACCACCAGACAAGGTCATTGCAGGTCTATCTAGACTTAGATAATCAAGGCCTACATCTAATAAAAAACGAAGACGTAAACGTATTTCACGTAAAACCAAATCTCCTATCTGCATTTGTCTAGAAGTCAGCAGAGGCTTAGATTTTGCGGAGCTACCTACACCCATTAATTTCTCTACACATTCCAGTGTTTCACTAACACTTATAGACGTTAATTCAGAAATGTTATATGTTCCTATTTTTACAGCTAAAGCCTCAGGTCTAAGCCTTTTACCAGAGCATGTTTGACATGGAACCATTTCTAAAAACTTTTCAAGTTTTTGTCGAATAGCTTCTCCACTAGCATCTTTTAATTGTCTCTCTAAAATGGGTAATATTCCTTCAAAAGGTCTTGTATAAGAGCTATCTTGCTTATACCTACTATCAGTCTTAATCAAGATAGGTTCGATACTCCCATTAAGCAAAATATCTTGTTGATCAGCAGTTAAATCCTTCCATGGTGTTTGAATCTCGAAACCAAAAGCTTGACCTACAGAATAAAGGAGTGAGAAATAATAAGAGTTATCTTTATCGCTCCAAGGAGCAACCGCAGCATATACAGGCAAAGAAAGATCAGGAACTACTCTTTCTAATGTGAATTTTTTAAGATGTCCAATTCCATGACAGTCAGGACATGCACCATAAGGACTATTGAATGAAAACAACCTAGGAGATAATTCTTCAATGACCGAACCATGAACTGGGCAAGCAAAATTTTCAGAAAATAACCTCTCCCGTTCAAGGTCTATAGGAAGCTCCTCATTCTTTTTCGGAACAACTTCAACTAAGGCCAAACCATCACCACGCTTCAAAGTAGTTCGTAAAGAATCAGTTAAGCGCTCCTGAATTCCCTCCCTTGCAACCAACCGGTCAACAACAACTTCAATCAAATGGGAATGATTTTTATCTAATTCTATATTGTCTGATAAATCACGAACTTCTTTATTAATGCGTACTCTTACAAAGCCTTCAGCAGCAAGGCCTTGCAAGAGCTTCGCATGAGTGCCTTTCTTCCCTCGAACTACAGGTGCAAGCAATTGATAACGACTACCCTCAGGCAAAGTCAAAATCTGATCAACCATCTCATCAATAGTTTGAGGTCGAATTGGTCGATCACATTTAGGGCAATGAGGTTCACCTGCCCTACCAAACAAAAGTCTTAAGTAGTCTTGAATTTCAGTAACAGTACCAACAGTAGAACGAGGGTTATGACTAGTTGATTTTTGATCAATAGAAATAGCAGGTGACAAACCTTCGATCGCATCAACATCAGGTTTATCAACCTGACCTAAAAACTGCCGAGCATACGCAGACAAACTTTCTACATACCTGCGTTGCCCCTCAGCAAAAATTGTGTCAAAAGCCAATGAACTCTTTCCACTACCACTGACACCTGTAAAAACGACCAACTGGTTACGCGGGATGGAGAGGTCAATATTTTTTAAATTGTGCTGTCGGGCTCCTCGTACCCGAATTACATCATCAGATAAAGCGTCGGCTTCTGAGGCGCGTTTATCAACTCCATTCTCGTTAGCACGCACCATATAGAAAAAAGAGAAGATCTAAGAGTCTACGAAGTTAACCCACTCAGTTTATGCAGCACGTTTATCCAACAAAGACGCAGCATACAAACTAGCTTCTTTAAAATCTCCTCCGGCCAATTGGGCCAGTTCGTTTCTTCTAGATTCAAAATCCGTTAAAGACGTAACATGTGACCGAGTTATTCCAGAATCCACAGATTTCGTAACCGAAAAATGATGATCCGCTGCTGCCGCAACTAATGGTTGATGAGTGACGCAGAAAACCTGCTGATTGACTGACAATTCTTTTAAAGACTCGGCAATTGCTGTACTCACTCTTCCACTGACACCAGCATCAATTTCATCAAATAACAAAGTTGCAAAATGACCTTGAGCAGACAATACAGTTTTTAACGCCAATAAAAAACGTGACATCTCCCCTCCAGAAGCCACTTCTGCCAACGGAGCTAAAGGCTGGCCAGGATTAGCAGAAAACAAAAATCTTACTGAATCAGTACCATTATTTGTAGCTTCGGATCTTAGGATTTCTACTTTAAATCGAACATTTTCCAATCCAAGGGGACGTAAAGACTGAAGTAATTGATCCTCTAACTTCTTGGCCGATTTAGAGCGTAGGGAAGATAGAAGCTCATTATTGTGGTCTCTTTCTAAACGTGATTGATGTTCTTTTTGTCTTAATTCTTCAAGATTAAATGCATTTTCTTCATGATTAAGAGACTCCTTCAACTCTTCTCTTTTCTTCAACAATTCAGCCAAATCAATACCGTGTCTAAGTTGAAGTCTTTTTAATAAAGACAACCGATCTTGTAGTTCATTAAGCCGTTGAGGATCACTTTTTAATGAAGATACATAATCTTCTAGGCCAAAGACTAATTCCTGCAATCCTGCTTGTAATTCTAGAGATAAAGTCAAAGATTTTTGCAAAGAGGAATCAACTTGACTAATGATTTGTAATTCATGAATGATAGGGACAAACTGATCAAGAATAGATGGAAACCCTTCTTTCCCAGACTGCAAACTAGAAAGCAAGAGTGACAAACCTTCTTGGAGTCTTACGCCATGAACAAGACGATCTTGCTCACCTTGAAGGATTTTATCTTCATTAGGGTCATGTAGGTTAGCAGCCTCAATATCATCTAACAATTCTTGTAAATAATTAGAATTAAGCTTGGATTCTTTTAATTTCTTCTCTGCAATTTGAAGTGCCTTCTTATTTGCCAACCAAATATGCCAACTTTCATAAACTTGACGTAAAGCCTCCTCTCCCTTAACTCCAGAAAAAGAGTCTAGATAAAGTAATTGTTTTCCAGAAGAAGATATATTTTGAATCTGACCTTGTGCTGTTAGATCAATCAAGAGAGATTTTAAATTAGCTGCCAGATGACGATTCACAATCACACCATTTATTCTAATCCGACTAGAAACTCGTTGGTCCTTTAGTCGCCATTCTCGAGTAACTAATAATTCTCCCTCTTCAGCATCTAATGATTCTTGAGTCAACCAGGATTCAACAGGAGCTGTTATCAAAAATGATGCTTCGATTTGAGACTTATTAGAACCTTTACGCATTAATCGAAAACCTGGGGCAGAAGTCTCCCCTCCAAATAAAGAACTGAGAGCATCTAACAGAAGAGATTTCCCAGCACCTGTTTCTCCTGTCAAAACAGTGAGACCCGTACCAAAGGTCAACTCCAGACTCTCTATAAGTGCAATATTCTGAAGCCTTAATCCAACCAGCACATCAGCTCAGCAACCAAATGGACGCTAGCGGGATATACGGTGGATTAGAAGGGTCACTCAATGAAAGGCCATGTCTCCAGAAATAAAAGAAGATCTAGGAGATTTCATAGAAGCAGCAGGATTGCTGAAATATGACCCTGAAGCAATTAGCAGAATCTACAGAGGCAATCCCAAACGTCTTTTAAACAGACTGTGGGAAACACTCATTCCCATAGGTCTATTTCTGTTAGGAACAATATCTAGCAAGCTTCTTGGGCTATTAAACAATGCCACAGAAGCCAAGAAAAAAGCCAAGGAATTGGCTGATTTACTGGTGGAGTTAGGCCCAGCTTTTATCAAAGCTGGACAAGCTTTATCTACTAGACCAGACATTATTCCAGTCGTAGTACTAGAAGAACTATCTCAACTTCAGGATCAATTGCCAGGATTTAATAGCGATTTAGCAATGGCATGCATAGAAGATGATTTAGAGATACCGATCAAAGATTTATTTGAAACACTAGAGAAAGAACCAATTTCTGCTGCATCACTAGGGCAAGTGCATCGAGGGAGACTAAAAACCGGTGAAGATGTTGCCGTAAAAGTACAGCGTCCTGGGCTAAGGGAACAAATAACTCTTGATTTATATATCGTTAGAAACATTGCTATTTGGCTAAATAAATACATAAAACTAATTAGGAGTGATTTAGTAGCTCTTATTGACGAACTTGGTACCAGAGTCTTTGAAGAAATGGATTATCTAAATGAAGCTAATAATGCAGAAAAATTTAAAACCCTGCATAAAGACAATACAAACATTGCAGTTCCAGAAATATACCGACATGCAACAAGCAGAAGGGTTCTAACAATGGAATGGATAGATGGAGTCAAACTAACAAATATACAAGCTGTTAAAAATTTAGGGATAAATCCAGACAAAATGATTGAGATTGGTGTTAATTGTAGTCTTAAACAATTACTAGAGCATGGTTTTTTTCATGCTGATCCACATCCAGGAAATCTCTTAGCATTAAAAGATGGAAGATTATGTTATCTAGATTTCGGAATGATGAGTGAAGTCTCAAAGCAATCTAGAACAGGTTTAATTAAAGCTGTCGTCCATCTTGTCAACAGGAGTTTTGGTAAATTATCAGAAGATTTTGTGAGTTTAGGGTTCCTATCCGAAGAAGTTGATCTAAAGCCTATAATACCTGCCTTCGAAACTGTTTTTAGTACTGCTTTAAATGTTGGAGTCAGTAAAATGGATTTTAAAAGTGTGACAGATGACTTATCCGGTGTAATGTATAAATTCCCCTTTAAAGTTCCACCATATTATGCGTTAATAATTAGATCTCTTATAACCTTAGAGGGAATTGCCTTAAGCGTAGATCCGAATTTTAAAATACTGGGGGCTGCCTATCCATACTTTGCAAGAAGATTAATGGAAGATGAAGATCCAGAATTGAGAGAGAGTTTAAAAGAAATGCTTTTCGATGGTGAACTCTTTAGATGGTCTAGGTTAGAAGACCTCATGACAAGTGCAGCTAATCAAGCAGAATTAGATATAGAAAAACTATTAGACCAAGTGGTTGACTTTTTATTTTCTAAAAATGGCGGAATGCTCCGACAAGAGCTAGTAGAAGCAATGATTAAAAGAATAGACGCATTAGGTTGGTATACAATGAAAAGAATAAATACAAAACTAACCAAAATTTTCAAATCAAAAGCTCTACAAGACAAGGATAATGAATCATTATTCTTACAGTTGGAACCAATCAAAGAGCTAATAAAAATAATTAAAAACCTACCAGGTTTCAAAATAGAATTAATTATAAAAAAAATACCTAGATTAATCTCAGAGCCAGAAGGAAGAAGAATGGGAATTAATGTTGCAAAAGGGATTACAGAAAGAAGTGTGGTTAGACTTGTCCGAATTGCAGCTGCTGCTCAACAATAAACCATGCTTAAACCTGAAAACAAACTGAGTTTAGTAATAATTTCTTCATTATTCCTAAGCATATATAGTTCACACTTAACAGCAAAATCAGCAGAGGAAATAATCTTTATAAGTGGCAATCTTAGCAGAACTATACCTATAAAAGCTTTAGATGAATTCGCAAAAACCCAAGAAGCAAAAGGGGCTTTAAAAAACATAATGGATCTTACCAAACTAAACAAAGAAGAAATTTCAGAATTCCTAAATGAAGAGTTTGAACTTCCAATAGTAATTACTAGTAAGTTAATGTATAGTCAAATAGGTGAAGTTATTCTTAAAAGAGTAGCAAAGATCATTTATCCTCTCAGGGTTCCACAACCATCAGTGAGCATTCCGGCAATCAGGTCAGGAGTAATTGTAGGCCTAAAAAATGGAAAAGGTAAAATTAATTTAATTAGGTTTCTAAAAGGATATCCAAATAAAATAATAACTATTGATGTTCCAGAATTATTTAAAGTAATAAGCAAAGTAGAGTCAATGTCAGATCTAGTAAGATTCTTTTCGGATTCGCCCTTAGAAAGGCTAAAGCAAAGAAAACCCTGAGGGTTAGATTGTTAAAGGTCTTGCCTTCGCAAGTATCAAACCTCTCAAACGATAGCCAAAAGGATCGAAATGAAAAGATGGCCAGGGCTTATCAAGTCTTATAGAGATTGGCTTCCTGTCTCCGAATCAACCCCAGTAATTACTCTCAAAGAAGGTGGAACACCTTTAATACCAGTTGCTTCTATTTCAAAGCGAATTGGGGGTAATACCAAGGTTTACGTCAAATACGACGGTCTGAACCCAACAGGTTCCTTTAAAGACAGAGGTATGACAATGGCAATTAGTAAGGCAAAAGAAGAAGGGTGCAAAGCAGTTATCTGTGCAAGCACAGGAAATACTTCTGCCTCGGCCGCAGCATATGCCAAAAGGGGTGGAATGAGAGCATTTGTTTTAATTCCAGATGGATATGTTGCTCAAGGAAAACTAGCGCAAGCATTAGTTTATGGAGCAGAAATTTTAGCTATTAAAGGTAACTTTGACCATGCTTTAGATATTGTTCGTGAAATCTCAGATTCATATCCTGTTACTCTAGTGAACTCAGTTAATCCATATAGACTTCAAGGTCAAAAAACAGCTGCTTTTGAAATTATTGATGATCTTGGAGAAGCACCTGATTGGTTATGCATTCCTATGGGAAATGCAGGAAATATCAGTGCTTATTGGATGGGATTTAAAGAATACTTTAATGCAGGAAAATGTAAGAACAAACCTCAGATGATGGGTTTTCAAGCGTCAGGTTCAGCACCTTTAGTTTATAATAAAACCATTATTGATCCTGAAACAATTGCTACAGCAATTAGAATTGGAAATCCTGTAAATAAAGAAAAGGCAATAAAAGCTAAAAATGAAAGTAATGGAGCTTTTTTAGATGTTACTGATAAAGAAATTATTGAAGCATATAAATTATTAGGCAAAGAAGAAGGAATATTTTGTGAACCAGCCAGTGCTGCATCAATAGCTGGATTACTAAAAAGAAAAGATGAAGTTCCAACTAACTCAACTATTGTTTGTGTATTAACAGGAAATGGACTTAAGGATCCTGAATGTGCAATAGAAAATAATGATGCTTATTTTCACAAAGGAGTAGAAGCCAATATTAAAAAGGTTGCATCGATAATGGGATTCTAAAAACCAAGAAAAATGGCCAATCAAAGATCTGTCTGGGGAATTCGTAATTTATTGAGCTCTGAAAACTGGGGAAAAGCCGCAAAACTGACCAAATAAAAACTTTAGATTTTTTTTATCATTGTAAATTGGTAAAAAAAAGGGACTTTATCCAGATTTACAAAACAGATTTCCCCATATCTGCAGAATTAAAAAACAAGTCTATATAAGCTTTTTGACCTGTTTTCCACCATTTCCTCAACCCCTACTACTACGGTTTTATTTTTTTCTTCAATAATTAAACATAGAAGACAAGACCAAAGTTCGAGATATTCTCTAGGTCACAGCACTTCGTAGGAGAGTTTGAAACATGAGATTCCTCACTCAAGCTTTGATGGTTAAGTTAGTTTGATGAAATTGGTTTGTTCCCAGGCTGAACTCAACTCTGCACTTCAGCTGGTTACTCGAGCTGTTGCTACAAGACCTACTCACCCTGTGCTTGCAAATGTCTTGTTGACAGCAGACGCTGGGACAGGTCGGCTTAGTTTGACTGGTTTTGACTTGAATTTAGGTATACAGACTTCTTTGCAAGCTTCGATTGAGACTAGTGGAGCAATTACGTTACCTGCAAGATTGTTAGGTGAAATAGTTTCCAGATTATCTATTGAGTCGCCTATAACCTTATCCACTGATGATGATTCAGATCAAATAGAGTTGACTAGTAAAAGTGGAAGTTATCAAATGAGAGGCATGGCAGCTGATGATTTTCCAGAATTGCCATTAGTTCAAACAGGAACTTCTGTAAAATTAAATGCAGAAGATTTGAGTAAAGCTTTACGGGGAACTCTTTTTGCTAGTAGTTCTGATGAAGCAAAGCAATTATTGACTGGTATTCATCTTTCATTCGATGGTACAGCTATGAAAGCAGCTGCTACAGATGGTCATAGACTGGCAGTTTTTAATATTGAAGATGCTTTAAAAATTAATTTAGATGAAAGTGATTTAAATGAATATGAGAAATTTGAGGTTACATTACCATCTCGTTCCTTAAGAGAAGTAGAAAGACTCATATCTTCTAGAAAATCAGAAGATTTCATCAGTCTTTTTTGTGATAAAGGACAAGTTGTGTTTTTAGCTTCTGACCAGGTATTAACTAGTCGCACACTTGAAGGAACATATCCAAACTATAATCAATTAATTCCAGATAGTTTTTCTAACTCTATTCAAATTGATCGTAGATCTTTTATTTCTTCTCTTGAACGCATAGCAGTTTTAGCTGATCAACATAATAACGTCGTCAAACTTACTACAGATAGTTCAAATCAGATAATGTTAATAACTGCAGATGCACAAGATGTCGGTAGTGGATCAGAATCTTTACCAGCAACCTTTACTGGTGAAGCCATACAAATTGCATTTAATGTAAAGTATCTGTTAGAAGGATTAAAAGTGATTGATACAGAAAGAATTTTATTATCATATAATGCTCCAACAACTCCTGCAATTTTTTCTCCTATAAATGAAAACGGCAACTTTACATACCTAGTTATGCCTGTACAGATAAGATCAGAAAATTGAGCGTACCTGATAAGCTTTTATTAAGCGATTTACTTCGTCACCGTGTTCGTTGTGATCAAGGAATTGATCATGGATCTGGTATGACAGCTTGGATGCATCCTCCTGTCCATCGATTACTTGGTTGGTCATCAAAACCATCAGCTATTAATCTTTCTCGACATATTTGGCGTTTAGATCAATTAAGAGGATTAGGGACTCATGAAGCTTTTGTTAAAGGTATTCCAGCTATTGCAGAACAAATTGATATAGATAGACTTCCTACTTTGTTAGAAGCAGATATATTAAATCAGAATGGTGAACGTTTTGGTTCTATTGCAGATCTCTTATTTGAATTTAAAACAGGTAAAATATTATATTATTTAGTTTCAAGAAGTGATCCTAGGATTCCTGGAACTAGTAGATGGCGTTTAAGTATCGATCGTATAGAAGATCAACAACCTGGTATGGTTTCTACAAATTTGACCTGTTTAGATGATCTACCGCTTTTAAAATCGAGTTTTAGACAGGATCTTGTTAGAAGGTCACGTACGTTCAGAGATCAATTACAAGAAATGACAGATCGAGCCTCTGATCGTTTAGAAGGATGGTTAGAAGAACCTCCATGGGATAATCTTTATCAGAGAGATTATCCTTATGATGATTCCATAGTACCTGATATTCTAGATGATTGGGAAGCTACTGAGACTGAAAATCAAAAAGATATTTTTCACAGAAAAGCAACAAGCAATGGGGATCTAAATAGAATGGATAATGAAGAAGATCCTTGGGTTTAATCAATGTCCAAATATTCCAAGTCAGAAGAATTCGAATTTCTTTTAAAATCTGAAAAATTTTTAGTAGATTATGAAGTAGTAGCTTCTCTACAAGAAGAGGGGTTGACCCAAGAAGATTTTGTTGAAATATGTACTCGTCTTAAACGAGCTCCGAATCGGACAGAGTTAGGGATGTTTGGTGTGATGTGGTCTGAACATTGCTGTTATAGAAATTCTCGCCCATTATTAGCGAATTTTCCTACTCAAGGTAGTCGTGTATTAGTAGGCCCTGGAGAGAATGCTGGTGTTGTTGATTTAGGAGAAGGACAAAGATTGGCTTTTAAGATCGAAAGTCATAATCATCCATCTGCATTAGAACCATTTCAAGGCGCAGCAACTGGAGTTGGAGGCATTTTGCGTGATATTTTTACGATGGGAGCTCGTCCAATTGCAGTATTAAATGCTTTACGTTTTGGACCTTTAGAAGATAATCATAATATCGCTTTATTAGAAGGTGTAGTAGCAGGAATTGCTCATTATGGTAATTGCGTAGGAGTTCCAACAATAGGAGGGGAAGTTTCTTTTGATGAAAGCTATTCAGGTAATCCCTTGGTTAATGCAATGGCTTTAGGATTAATGGAAACTAGTGAAATAGTTTGTTCAGGTGCACATGGTGTTGGAAATTCAGTTATTTATGTTGGGAGTACTACTGGTCGTGATGGAATGGGTGGAGCTAGTTTTGCAAGTTCTGAATTAACTAATAGTTCATTAGACGATAGACCAGCTGTTCAGGTAGGTGATCCTTTTTTGGAGAAAAGTTTAATAGAGGCTTGTTTAGAAGTTTTCAAAAGTGGTGATGTTATAGCAGCTCAGGACATGGGAGCTGCTGGTTTAACATGTAGCTGTTCAGAAATGGCAGCAAAAGGTGGAGTGGGAATAGAAATTGATCTTGATTTGGTTCCAGAAAGAGAAGCATCTATGACTCCTTATGAATATCTATTATCTGAATCTCAAGAGAGAATGCTTTTTGTAGTTCATCCTGATTCAGAAGAAGCAGTGATCAAAAAATTTACTAGATGGGGATTAAGAGTGAAGGTTGTTGGTAAAGTCTTAAAAGAAAATTTGGTTCGTGTTTTACATAAGAATAAAATTGTTGCAGAGTTACCAGCAAGTGCACTTGCTGATGATACTCCTGTTAACAAACATAGATTACTTACTAATCCACCAGATTATATAAAAAAACATTGGGCTTGGAATGAAAATCAATTACCCGCTATTAATATTGATGGAATTTCTGTTTTGTCTACAAACTCTTTATTACAAAAATTATCATGGAACGAGGTTACTTTAAAGTTACTTGATAATCCTACTATTGCATCTAAACAATGGATTTATAGTCAATATGATTATCAAGTACAAAATAATACAATAATTCCACCTGGCAGTGCTGATGCTTCTGTGATTAGATTACGTCCTCAAGAATCTTCTGTTGGATGTAATCTAAATAGAGGGATTGCAGCAGTTGTGGATTGTCCAAATAGATGGACTTATCTTGATCCAGAACGTGGGAGCAAGGCAGCAGTTGTAGAGGCAGCTCGTAATTTATCTTGTGTAGGATCTCAGCCCTTGGCTGTTACCGACAACTTAAATTTTCCATCTCCTGAGACCGAAGTTGGATATTGGCAATTAGCAATGGCTTGTAGAGGTTTATCCGAGGCTTGCCAAATATTTGAAACGCCAGTTACTGGAGGTAATGTTTCACTATACAATGAAACTAAGTTATCTAATGGAACTGTAAATCCTATTCAGCCTACTCCTGTTGTAGGAATGGTTGGATTAATTGAGAACTTGGATAATGTATGTGGTCTCGGATGGATGCATGATACTGATTCAATATGGCTCTTGGGCATACCTTTAGAAACATCAAAAAGTTATGATCAAAGAATTACACTTTCAGCAACAAGTTATTTAGAGTTTATTCACGGTCAGGTTACTGGTAGACCACCAGAAATTGATTTACAATTAGAGCTCACTGTACAAAAATTTTTACGTAAAGCTATTGCTAAAGGCTTTATTAATAGTGCACATGATCTTAGCGATGGTGGATTAGCTATTGCTTTGGCAGAGTGTTGCATTTCTTCAGATTTTGGTGCTAATTGTGAAATACCAAATAGTAATCATCGTCTAGATAGATTATTGTTTGGTGAAGGGGGATCTAGAATATTAATTACAGTTTCAAATGATAAACTTAGCGAATGGGAAAAATTTATAGAAGATAACTTGAGACAAGTTAATGACTATTTAATTAATAAAATAGGAAGCGTTCAATCCCAACAAGAGCTTGTTATTAAGCAAAATGGTAAAGTCATAGTTAACTTGCAAGCTGACAAAATGAAATCAACCTTTAATGATTCTATATACAATAAGATTCATAGTAGGCATTCATCTAGTATATGAATTATTTCTGCATTGATTCCACACTTATACATTAGGAGCTTTAATTTATGTGCGGTATTGTAGGATCTGTATCTCAAACTGAAGTAAATCAAAGAATTTACGATAGTTTACTTTTACTTCAACATCGCGGTCAAGATTCTACTGGAATAGCAACGATGGATGGAAGTGTTTTCCATATGCACAAATCAAAAGGTCAAGTTCGTGAAGCATATCGAACCAGGAATATGAGGGCCTTAAAAGGAACTATTGGGATAGGCCATGTTCGATATGCGACTAAAGGAGCAGCTGATAGAGAAGAAGAAGCTCAGCCTTTTTATGTAAATGCACCATATGGAATTATTTTTGTACATAATGGAAATCTGATCAACACTAGAGAATTAGAGAGGGAATTATTTACTATTGATAAAAGACATACTAATACCTCTAGTGATACTGAAATGTTGCTAAACGTCTTTGCTTCAGAATTAAATCTTGAGTCTAAACACAAGAACTTACAACCAGAAAATATTTTTAGTGCAGTAACTAATGTACATCAAAGAGTTAAAGGCTCTTATGCTGTTTTAGCTTTAATTGCTGGTCATGGGCTTTTAGCGTTCAGAGACCCCTATGGAATTAGACCATTAGTTATTGGTAAAAGAACACATTCAAGTAATCAATCAGAATGGATGATTGCAAGTGAGTCTTTAGTATTGGAAAATAATGATTTTGAGATATTTAGAGATGTTTTGCCAGGTGAAGCAATATTCATCAGTTCTGATGGCCAATTGCTCTCTAAGCAATGTTCAGAAAGATCTATATTATGCCCATGTTCTTTTGAGTATGTCTATTTAGCGAGACCAGACTCCGTTATGAATGGAATATCTGTATATGAAGCCAGGTTGAGAATGGGTGATTTATTAGCAGAAACGATCAAAAAACATATAAATTCTGGAGATATTGACGTGGTTATGCCTATACCAGATTCCTCTAGACCGGCCGCTATGCAAGTTGCTAGACAACTGTCGATTGAATATCGAGAAGGGTTTTTTAAAAACCGTTATATAGGAAGAACTTTTATAATGCCTGGTCAATCGCAAAGAAAGAGATCTGTTCGTCAAAAATTAAATGCAATGGGCACAGAATTTAAGAATAAAAATGTATTGATAGTTGATGATTCGATTGTTCGAGGTACAACTTCTATGGAAATAGTTGAAATGGCACGAGCAGCAGGTGCTAATAAGGTAACTTTTACTTCAGCAGCTCCACCGGTAAGATATCCACATGTATATGGAATTAATATGCCAACTAGAAAAGAATTGATAGCCTACGATCGGACTATTCCTCAAATCGCCAAAGAGTTATCAATAGATGAAATGGTATATCAAGAGGTTGAGGATTTAACCAATGCAATAATAGATAAATCTAATGTTTCTAAACTTGATCTATGTTGTTTTACTGGCCAATATATTACTGGTGGGGTTACAGAAGAATATTTAAATTGGCTAGAAACAGAATCTTCTTCTTAGTATTTAATTATATTGCTTGTCAAAGTTATTACTTTCTCTATAACTTCATTATCTTTTAACTTAATCAATTCTTTTATTTGATTTTCATTTTCAAGAGTTTCCAATTCTGTTAGATTAATTCTTCCTGTGCGTTGTTTGTTAGTTAATATACTTATTAAAGAGCTACTATCTGCGATTCCCACAATTTTGTCGAATTCATTTTTTTTCTGTAGGGTTATTACAATATCTCCTAGATCTCCGCGCCTACAATTTCTGATTCTATCTATTAGGATATTTTTGATTATTCCATTTTTCGTAACTAAAATCAAATTATTTGCAGCAGATTTATTGGTCGAAATACAATCAATAATTGATTCTCCTGGTAATGTTTTTATAATTATTGGTCCTTGTGCTAATTTACCCATTAAAGGTAATGTCTGATCTTCAATTTTTAGTTTCAAAACCCGTCCAAAACTAGTGATGATAATTATACTTTGATTTTCACCGCATATTACTGCAGATTTTAAGTCTACATTATTTTTTAATTTGACAATTGTTGTTGCTCTTCCTGACAGATCAAGTAAATTGTTAATTGCTAGTCTTTTAAATCTCCCATCAGTACTTAATAGGCCTAAGCTGATTTTTTTACTGTTTATTAGTGGTATTATATTAATTATCTTTTCTTTATCTAGTCCAGTTGGTAAAAACCTTTCAATGATACCCGGATTTTGTCCAGCAAACTCCCATCTCAGTAAAGCTATTCTTCCTCTATTACTGATTGCTAGGATTTTTGGACTTTCTGAGATTGGTAATATTAGCCTGGCTGCAATGTTCTCATCACTTATGGCAGAACTTTCATTTAAATGAAGTCTGCCAAGAAGCTTAGGATTTACTATTTTCACTTGATTATCACTTTGTATTAATAATTTTGAATCAGATGCTAAAGCCTCGAATGCTTGTTTTCTTTGTAATTCTGCATTAGGTCTTTGACTCGCATTTTTTTCTGCTAAAAGCTCGTCACCACCATCTACTAATTGAGTTCTTCTGGGATTTCCATATCTTTTTTTTAGAGCTCTAAGCTCTTTGCTCATTTCTTCTAGTAATTTCTCTCTACTATTAAGTAATAGTTCTAATTCTTTTTTTCTAAGTTCTAGTTCATCAACTTCTTTATGTAAGCTAGTTTGCTCTAATGTTGTTAGCCTTCTCAAAGGCATTGCTAGAACGGAATCTGCTTGGCTTTCGTTTAGTTCTAAATGAACCATAAGTTTTGCTTGCGCTTCCATCGCATCTTTTGCACTTTCTATCATTTCAATTACTATCTTTACATTCTTTAATGCTTTTATTAGGCCAAGGATTGTCTCTAACCTATTAGATGTCTTTTTTAAATGATATTTTGTTCTTCTTATTAGTGTAGATTCACGGTACTCTAGAAATGTATTTAAGAGCTCTCTTAAAGGTAGTTGTTTAGGTTGACCATTAACTAAGGCTAGTAAAATTGCTCCAAAGTTATTTTGAAGTTGTGTTTTTCTATGTAATTCTTTGATTAGCTTGTCTGGGTCTGCATCTCTTCTTAATTCCACGATTATTCTCATACCATCTCTGTCGCTTTCATCACGTATATCTGATACACCGCCAATTTTTCCGTCATTTACTTGTTCAGCTAACTTTTCTATCCAACCAGCTTTACTCACTTGATAAGGCAATTCGGTAATAACTACTGCAGTTCTTCGATGCTTACCCTTGCCTGGTTGGGTCTCTTCAATATGACCAACACCTCGCATTGGAATACTTCCTCGACCTTTCAAGTATGTTTCTCGAACACCACTTCCTAAAAGGACTTGTCCTCCTGTTGGAAAATCAGGACCAGGAATTAATTTTAATAATTTATCGTCGCTTAAATCTGGTTTTTTCAAAAGATTGATTAAAGCATCAACAACTTCATTCAGATTGTGAGGTGGAATGCTGGTAGCCATTCCGACTGCAATTCCTGAACAACCATTTAGGAGTAAAAATGGCAATTGTGCTGGTAAAACACTTGGTTCTTGATTAGAACCGTCAAAATTAGGTAAAAAGTCAACTGTTTCAGACCCGATTTCATCGAGCATTGCTTCATGGGCTATTTGTGCAAGCCTTGTTTCTGTATATCTCATTGCTGCTGGTGGATCGTCATCTACTGAGCCAAAGTTTCCATGTCCATCCAATATTGGATATCTACTGGCAAAGTTTTGGACGAGGCGAACCAATGCGTCATAAACCGCTTGATCCCCATGAGGATGATATTTACCTAAAACATCTCCTACTACACGAGCACATTTTCTATATGGCCTATCAGGAGTTAGTCCTAATTCATGCATTGCGAACAGAATTCGCCTTTGCACTGGTTTAAGGCCATCACGAGCATCTGGCAGCGCTCTACCTACGATTACGCTCATCGCGTATTCGAGGTAAGAGCGCTGCATTTCTTGATGCAGCGAAATTAGTTCCAGGCGCTCCTCGGCCATCCAGGTTAGGGATTAGAGGGCGTGTAGCGCACAGCCTACAGATCTATTGCTTGATTGATCATGATCCACTTGTTTCGTCAGAGTTAGTTAAAGCATTTTCTACCGTATTACGCAAACTAGGATGTTTTAAAAGTTCCTTAGTCGCCTCTAAGAGTTTTTCCCCCCATAGTTGCTCTTTTTGATGCTTTGATGAAATGTAACTCGGGTTTTGAGTCAAGGCTTCTTTTGCAAGTGCTATAGCTTCATTTTTGTTTTGCTGTGTTTTGTGAAGAGCAGCTGCTAGTGCAAGCATAGGTTCAGCATTTTTGTTGATAGTTAGCACTCGTCTCCAGAGGGTGATTGACTGTTTTGTTTTTCCTAGCTCAAAGAGCACAAGTCCTTGATTGTTTAAAGCTTCCCAAAAGCTTGCTTTTAACTGCGTTGCCTTTTCGAAGGCCTTTAATGCTAGTGGGAGTTTACGTTGCATGATTTGAGTATTTCCTAATTGAAAGTAAGCATTGGCGTTTTTAGGATCTAGGGATAAGCCTTGTTCAAGGAGAAGCTGTGCTTTTTTAGGTTTTTTTTGTTGAAGTACTAGAGAAGCTTCTGCAAACCACAACCCTGCTTTTTTGGGATTGATTTGTTTGGCTTTATTAAGTGATTCAATTGCGATTCCAATATCACCGTTTCTTATCTGAGCTTCTGCGAGAACTA
Source organism: Prochlorococcus sp. AG-409-P03 (assembly GCA_003215295.1). Taxonomy (GTDB): domain Bacteria; phylum Cyanobacteriota; class Cyanobacteriia; order PCC-6307; family Cyanobiaceae; genus AG-409-P03. The sequence goes on from QCKN01000001.1 coordinate 81,758, forward strand.
ACCAAAGCCGATCATCCTTTGGGTTCAGTCTCACAGCTACTTCTGCGAGTCGTAATGCTTCTTTGGTTTGGCCAAGATGAATTAACTGTGCGGCTGTTTTACCAATACTGATTCCAGTTTCATTAAGTTCTTTTTTACTGGGTTCATAGATATATGGAATCAAGCCCCAGGCTGAATTGGGAGTTGCCAGAGTGGTTAAACCAAGTGTTGTTGCTATGAAAACCTTCAGAGGCATACCAATCGCTTTTTGATTGTGCCTCATTTAGTGCTTATGCAGGGTAGGAGTTTGCTGATCTTGTATAGCAGATGCATTGCGGCGCCACATCCAAGGCTTAATTCTTTTTAGGGCAGAATTTCCTAGTTTTGTGGCCCATTCTTCATCTGTGAGAGAAAGTGCTTGGACTTTTGTTAATTCCAGCAACCAATTGTTGGGTTGCATTTCTGGATCATCACTGCTGGGGATTGTTTTCAGATTCCAAGGACAGATTTCCTGACAGATGTCGCATCCTGCAATCCAAGAGCCAATTGCAGAGGTTATTTCTTGTGGTAACTCAGGATTACGATTTTCGATAGTGTGATACGCCAGGCAACGCTTTGAGTTCACGACGAATGGTTCTGTAATTGCTTGTGTAGGACAGGCTTTTATACACTCTTGACATCGTCCACATAGTGGCTTGGCAGGTGTGTCTGGTATCAGCGGCTCCGTACAAAGTAGATGACCTATTGCCATCCATGAGCCTTGATGTTGATTGATTAAGTTGCTGTGTTTTCCAATCCATCCTAGGCCTGCTTCTTCCGCCCAAGCTTTATCCATTAGTGGAGTTGAGTCCACGCAGATTTTCCAGCGACATCCTGGCCTCTTTTCCTCTAACCAATTTCCAACATGTTTTAAACGCTGTTTAATTACTTTGTGATAGTCCTTTCCCCAGGCATAACGTGCGACAGATAGAGTCCCCGGGTTTTTCGGTTTATTTATGTAGTAGTTCAGTCCTACCGCTAAAACACTATTAACTCCTTCAAGAAGTTCTGTTGTCATTTGTCGCCTTGGTGCTGCCATCCACTTCATTTCTGCTTGGTAGCCAACCTCGAGCCATCTTTGAAGAGCAGCCGTTCTTAATTGGAGACGGTGACTACCGGGTACTCTTGCAATCCCTACAGGATTAAAACCTTGCTCCTGAGCGACTTTTTTGAGTTCTTGGCTGAGTTTTTGGTTGTTATCGATGGCTCTCACTAGAACGGCTAGAAAAAGAAAGATTTTTTGAGCTCAACCCTCTATGCCATAGAGAGTTCTATGGTGATTGAGTTTGTTTGTTTGGTTTTTGTTTCTTGCTTTCACAGTTTTGCTATGAAACTTCTCTTGGAAATAAAATTCGTTAACTTAGTAAATAAACTAGCTAAAAGGTAGACGAAGTCCATTGGTGCAGTCCACTCCTAGACCTGATCTTCCTTTAGCCTCAAGGCTTCAGCAAGATCTCAAGAATGACCTTATAGCCGGTTTGTTGGTGGTTATTCCATTGGCTACAACAATTTGGTTGTCCACGGTTGTCAGTCGCTTTGTTTTGGCATTTCTCACTTCCGTACCTAAGCAGTTAAATCCTTTTATTACCCTTAATCCGTTGCTGCAAGATTTGATTAACCTTGCTTTGGGATTAACTGTCCCTTTGCTGGGAATTCTTTTAATTGGTTTGATGGCAAGAAATATTGTTGGGCGCTGGTTGTTGGAATTTGGTGAAGGCACCCTTTCTAAGATTCCGCTTGCTGGCTCAGTTTACAAAACATTAAAACAACTTTTAGAGACTTTTCTTAGAGATAATTCCACCAGGTTTAGAAGAGTTGTTTTGGTTGAATATCCTCGTGAGGGATTATTTAGTGTTGGATTTGTTACTGGTTTGGTCGGTCCTTCTTTGCAGCCTGAATTAAATGAGCCTTTGCTCAGTGTCTTTATTCCTACTGCACCTAATCCGACCACAGGATGGTATACCCTTGTTCCCGAGTCCTCTGTGAAGGACTTGAATATTTCTGTTGAGGATGCTTTCAGAACTATTATTTCTGCAGGGATTGTTAATCCAGATGACCGAGAGGTTCCTGTTAATCGGAGTTTTTCTAGTTTATTTGCTCAGTTGAGAGCAACCACTGCCTCCACTTCCAGCTCTTCATAGGGATAATTAAAAGACTTTACGCTCTCTCGTGCACATTATGCAGTCTCGCTCAATTGCCCGAGAATTGGCACTTTTGGTGCTTTCCCAAGTTTCAGAGCAGGAGACTATAAGTGCTTTGGAGGCAACATCTATTGAGGTTATTCTACAAAAGGCTTTAGATAGTCTTCTTGATCATTGGAGAGAGGTTTTAGATGATTCGGCTAGTGAGCTTGAAATAGCACAGCAACATTTGCTTGAAAGTGAATTAGAAAACTCTGATAAAAACTCTAAGAGTTTAGTCAGAGATCATTTAACTAGTTGTTTATCAACAACTGAGTCTTTATTGAATAGCTTATCCTCTAGCTTAGAGTTGCCACAGTTATTATTTTTAAGCGATCAAAAGTTGGTTCGTCAAGGTGTAATGAAGCGAGTCTCTTTGGTTTTAGAGCAAAGGAAAACTATTGATGAGAAATTAGATTCGGTTATGGAAGGTTGGAGGTTAAAGAGATTGCCGAGAATTGATCGAGATATATTGAGATTAGCTGTTATAGACTTGATTAATCTAGATACACCTCCTGCGGTTGCATGTAATGAAGCAGTTTCTCTTGCTAATCGATATAGTGATGAACAAGGTCGACGTATGATCAACGGCATTTTACGTAGATTACAAAACTCTTCAACAACAACTACTATTTAAATGACTTACGACGAATTCAAACGAAAGATAGTGGATGATCAGGATTTGAAGGTGGAAAGTTCAGATTCTAAAAAAAGCGAAGGATTAGATTCTGGCTCTTCTAGCACTTCGTCAAAGTTGACTGAGAGTGAATCTTTAGAATGGGCTAAGCAAGCCTTTGAAAGTCTTAAGAAGAAGCAGGAGGAATTAAGAAGTGAGCGTAATCAAAATGAAGTAAAACCAATTGATGGTATTGATGTATCAAATATAAATGTTTCAAATCAGGAATTAAACTTAGTAGGCATAGATCATCAAGAATCTAGAAATACAATTCATATTAATTCTTTAGATTCAGATTCCTCAGAACCAAAATTGGGTGAGTTTGATGAAACCTTTGCTTGGTCAGCGGAAGTTCTCGCCGCACAAGGCAAGAAAGTTGAAGAAGTTTCTGTTGAGGAAATAGATTGGTTGGGTAGATTGAGACGAGGTTTGGAGAAGTCTCGTCAAGGATTTGTTACTGAGTTACTTGAAAGACTTGGCGATGACCCTTTAACTCCAGAAGTTGTTGATGACCTTGAAACATTGTTATTACGTGCAGATGCAGGTGTTGAGGCAACTGATCAGATTTTAGAGGCGTTACGAAGACGCTTAAATGAGGAAGTACTTGATTCTCGTGAAGGATTACGTTTCTTAAAAGAGCAACTTTCCAAGATTCTTGACTCTCCTATTGAAGCAAGTCAAAAAGAGCAATTAGCACCTAGGAGAGGCTCTTTAAATATTTGGCTTTTAGTTGGTGTGAATGGCGTCGGTAAAACTACGACGCTTGGTAAGTTGGCTAATTTAGCGGTTAGAAGTGGTTATTCATGTTTAATAGCAGCTGCCGATACTTTTAGAGCTGCTGCTGTAGAACAAGTGAAAATCTGGGGTGAGAGAAGTAATGTTTCTGTTATATCAAACCCAAGTGCAAATGCTGACCCTGCTGCTGTTGTTTTTGATGCAATAGGTGCAGCGAAATCTAAGGGTATTGATTTATTATTAGTTGATACCGCTGGACGCTTGCAGACAAAGAATAACTTAATGGAAGAACTGGCAAAAGTTAGGCGGATTATTGACAAGCTTGCACCAGAAGCAAGCGTTGAGTCCTTGTTAGTTCTTGATGCGAGTCAAGGACAAAATGGTTTACGACAGGCTATGGCTTTTGCTAAATCAGCTAGTTTGACTGGGGTTGTTATTACTAAACTTGATGGTACCTCTAGAGGAGGGGTTGCTATGGCTGTTTCATCAGAAGCGAATTTACCGATTCGCTTTATAGGGGCTGGAGAAGGCATTCGCGATTTAAGACCTTTTAATAGTTTTGAGTTTGTAGAAGCTCTTTTGGCAAATCGTTGAGACTGCTGTTTGATGTCAAATATCTTGCTACCTTTTTAAATCTGTAGTGGTGATGCGGTGAGTAATAAACCACCAAGAAGACATCACAAGACCTCAGTGCATTCGTCGTCTCCATCTCCTGCGGCGGCAGCTTCATTACGAGAATTATTAGATAGCCTTTCCAGCGAACAACGTCGCAATCAGGATTTGCTGATTGCTTTGGCATTTGCTCTTAGAAGCTTTACGAACCTCCATCGCTTTCTTGAATTGGTTCCAGTTGTAGCGTCTCGGTTGGTTCAGATGGATGGAGCTTTATTAGTTCCTTTTCAGGCGGATGGGCGGGTTTGGCGTGAGCAACTGCAAGCAGCTCCTTTTGATGATTGTCAGGAGTTGTTGCGCCAATTGGCTTCCTTTGAAATGGGACACAGTGTTGGTTTTGCAAGTGATCAGGATCAATTGTTGGCAATGGATCAAATTGTGCAACGTCAAATGGCTAGTAAGGGGATTTTTGCTACCTCAGTAGTTGCGCGGGGTCAGCAACGTGCTCGTTTATATGTTTTTAATCCTAAGGCTTCTTTCGTTTGGACTGATATTCATCTTCGTCATTTGCAATTAGTGGCAGATTTGACAGCTGTAGCAATAGAAAATGATTTGACCCTTAAAGAAGTAAGACGGCACGAGAGAGTGGATCGCCAGTTAAGTATTGGAGCTGAAATTCAGGCACAATTATTACCAGATCATTGTCCAATTATTGAAGGAGTTGAATTAGCTGCATGTTGTCGCCCAGCCTTTCAAGTTGGGGGAGATTATTATGATTTTATGCCCACTAGACCTGAGCTATTTGGCAAACGTAGAGAAAAGGGTCGATGGGCACTTGTTATTGGTGATGTGATGGGCAAAGGTGTCCCTGCGAGTTTGTTAATGACCATGCTTCGTGGCATGTTGCGGGCTGAAGTCTTAAGTGGTTTACCTCCAGACCGAATACTTCATGATTTAAACCAATTGGCGCAAGAAGATCTTGCACATTCGCATAGGTTTGTAACTCTTTTTTATTCAGATTATGACCCAAAAACACGTCGATTACGGTTTGCAAATGCTGCACATAATCCACCTTTGTTGTGGAGAGCGGCAGAAAGGTCAGTTTCTCGATTAGATGCCCCTGGTCTTTTAATAGGCTTACAAGCAGAGGCAGAGTATGGCTGTGTTTCTATGGTTTTAGAGCCTGGGGATGTTCTTCTTTATTACACTGATGGAGTAACTGAAGCGCCAGGGATAGCTGGTGAGCGCTTTGGTGAAACTCGGTTGATTAAATTGCTTGAAGAATTTTGTCGTAAAGGTCTTGATGCACAAAAAAGTTTAAACCAGCTTTTTGCACGCTTAGATGGTTTTGTAGGTAGGGATCATCAGCTAGAAGATGACGCTTCAATGGTTTTACTAAAGGTCAATGAAGAGTTGATGTTGCCTTCAATGAGTTCATCAATGACCTGACAAGAAGTCCACTACCTGTTTAATTTAGAGGAGAAGTTCGATAAATAACATTGTCAAGCGCTTGGAGTAATCGTTTTGAGCAGGGCCTGAATCCTGCTATTGAGTGCTTTAATGCCTCGATTGGGTTTGATATAACTCTTTTACAAGAAGATTTAGATGGTTCCATAGCCCATTCCAAGATGCTTAGAGACTGTGGATTGCTTACGGCCCAAGAAGCTGCTCAGATTGAGATTGGTCTTGAACAAATTCGTACAGAGTCGGCTGAAGGTACTTTTCAACCAGATGTAAAAGACGAAGATATTCATTTTGCTGTTGAGAAACGTTTAATAGCTATTATTGGCTCCCTTGGTAAGAAGTTACATACCGGACGTAGTAGAAATGATCAAGTGGGGACTGATTTGCGTTTATGGCTACGTCGTCGTATTGATGAATTAGACGACTTTTTAGAACGTTTTCAGAGGGCTTTGTTGACTCATTCTCAAGCCAATGTTTATACACTTATTCCTGGGTATACGCATCTTCAAAGGGCGCAGCCTGTTTCACTCGCCCATCACCTTCTTGCCTATGTTGAAATGATTCAAAGGGATAGAGAGCGTTTAATAGATGTACGCAGCCGTGTAAATATTTCTCCATTGGGAGCTGCTGCTCTTGCAGGAACGTCAGTGCCTATTAATCGTCGTCAAACTGCACAGGCGTTGGCTTTTGATGATATTTATGCAAACAGCATAGATGCAGTCAGTGATCGTGATTTTGCTGTGGAATTTGTCGGAGCAGCTTCTTTGATAATGGTGCATTTAAGCCGCTTATCTGAAGAAGTAATTTTTTGGGCTTCTGAAGAATTTTCTTTCGTGCGGCTTACTGATAGATGCGCTACTGGGAGCAGTTTGATGCCGCAGAAGAAGAATCCTGATGTGCCGGAGTTGGTGCGGGGAAAATGTGGTCGTGTTTTTGGGCACCTTCAAGGACTTTTGACAATGGTGAAGGGGCTCCCTTTGGCTTATAACAAGGATTTGCAAGAGGATAAAGAAGCCCTCTTTGACACTGTTTCCACAGTTCAAGCGTCTTTAGAAGCAATGTCCATTCTTTTGGAAGAGGGCTTGGAGTTTTGTCCAGAGAGGTTGGCTTCTGCAGTCGAATCAGATTTTTCCAATGCTACTGATGTCGCTGATTATTTGGTTGCGAAAGGCATTCCTTTTCGAGAGGCGTATCAAATGGTTGGAGGCGTTGTTAAACGTTGTATCCAAGATGGGATTTTATTGAGGGATTTAAACCTTGCCCAATGGAGAGAAGTATCGCCTTCAATTGATGCAGATCTCCATGAAAAACTAGTTCCAAAGCAGGTTGTGGCGTCTCGGTTGAGTGAAGGAGGAACAGCCTTTGAGTTGGTAAAAGAGCAATTGTCTTATTGGCACAGTCGTCTTGGTGCACCTAACTAGTGATTTAAATTCTTCTTTGGGTTTAATCTGGCAATGTCAGACGTAGGAATGATTCTTTTTAGGGTCATAAGCTAATTTCTACTTCTGAACTACAAAGGTTCATTTATTTTTCGGTCCAAAAGTCAAGTGAGTATTTTTGTTGGCAATTTGCCCTTCCGCGCTGAGCAGGAAGATGTCGTTGAGTTGTTTGCATCCTTTGGAGAGGTGGCAAACTGTTCTCTCCCCTTAGAACGCGATACAGGCCGTAAAAGGGGCTTTGCTTTTGTTGAAATGGCTGATGAGGCTGCTGAGTCTGCCGCCATTGAGGCATTGCAAGGTGCTGAGCTGATGGGTCGACCATTAAGGATTAATAAAGCCGAGCCTCGTGGCAGCGCTCCTCGTAGAGGTGGCGGCGGCTATGGCGGCGGCGGCGCTGGCGGTAGTGGTAGTGGTGAACGAAGCTCTGGCGCTAAAGGATGGGAGGATCGCAGTTATGGCGGAGCTTCTTCGGAACCTTCAGCTCATGATGACGGTCGTAGTCGTAGGAGAAGGGGGACTGCACCTGACGGAGGTGGAGAATTTTCAACAGATGAAAACACTGATTACGGCGGTGCAGAGGGTTAAGACTGACCTGACTTTTTAGAGTCCTGCTTCTTTGAGTGCTTGGGCAGCGTTCTCAAGCACTTTTATTTCGGCATTGGATTTTTGTGCTTGCAAAGTTAGCTGTTTTCTCCATGCTTTAGCGCCAGGTACTCCTTCTACTAAGTTTAATAAATGTCTTCCGATATCCCAAATTTTTCCTCCCTGATTTAAGTGTTTTTCAGCGTAAGGAATTAGTCTATTTATTATAGAAGATGCACAGATTGATCTTGGATTGTCTCCGTAAATTAATTCATCTATAGCTTGCCAACGTAGAGGGTGTGAGTAAGCAGCTCTTCCAACCATTACTCCATCAAAAATTGTTAGAGCTTCTAGGCAATCTTGAGGAGTATTTAGACCTCCATTTAATTCAATAATTAAATTCGGCAGTTCTTCTTTGATATAAGCAACCTTTTCATATTCTAATGGAGGGATTGTTCTATTTTGCTTTGGATTGAGACCTTCTAAAATTGCTTTCCTGGCATGCACTATAAATCGTTTTGCACCAGCTTTTGCTACTTGATCAATAAAGGCTTTTAGGAACTCTTTGCTATCGAGATTATCTATTCCTATTCGATGTTTTATGGTTATTGGAAGCGTACTTGCTTCCCTCATCGCTTCAATGCAACGTGCAACTTGATCAGGGTTTGCCATCAGGCATGCACCAAAGTTTCCCGATTGAACTCTGGGGCTGGGACAGCCAATATTGAGGTTGACTTCGTCGTAACCCCAACTTTCTGCCAATCGAGTTGCCTCGGCCAACAGTTTTGGATCATCGCCGCCAATTTGAAGGGCGAGAGGATGTTCTACTGGATCAAAATCTAGGATTTTTTTACGAGAGACAGTGTGATGTAGTGCATTTGCTACAACCATTTCGGTATATAGCAGCGACCTTCGAGTAATTTGTCGCATTAGTACTCTGAAGTGTCGATCAGTACAGTCCATCATTGGAGCGATACTGAATCGATAAGATCCTTCAATATGAGGTGAGGGTTTCCCAATCATTCATTCATCATGCATCTATGTGATGAAATGCTCTTTGACATAGAGCTTCAACAGAATTTATCTTCCAATGAAACGCCCTTTTTTGTTTCCTTCGCGTCGTACATTTTTAATGGGATTAATTAGCGCTGTAGTTGGTTTTTTTTCTCGTTCCACGGATGTCTTCGCAGCTGTAACTAGTCTGGATCCTAAATGGAGATTGACGAAGGAAGAGTGGCGTAGCCGACTTTCTTTAGAGGCTTATAAGGTTTTAAGAGAAGAGGCTACTGAGAGGCCCTTTTCTAGTGCTATTAACAACGAAAAACGTGAAGGAACCTTTTGTTGTGCTGGTTGTGACCACCCTTTATTTTCTTCTTCTACAAAATTTGATAGTGGTACTGGATGGCCTAGTTTTTGGCAGCCTTTAGAAGAGGCAGTTAATACTAAAGTTGACTATCAGTTGATCATCCCTAGAACCGAGTATCACTGCAGTTCATGTGGGGGGCATCAAGGTCATGTTTTTAATGATGGCCCTCAACCTACTGGGAAGCGTTATTGCAACAACGGAGTTGCCCTTACATTTAAGACAAATAGCTGACTTAATAGTTATTGGTGGTGGTGCTGCAGGCTTTATGTCAGCAATTGTTGCTGCAGAGCAAGGTGTTCGATCAGTTGTTTTGTTGGAGGCTACTTCCAAGCCTCTAGAGAAAGTACGTATTAGTGGTGGAGGACGATGTAATGTTACTAATGCCTGTTGGAACCCAAGAGATTTAGTTATTAATTATCCAAGAGGGAAGAATACTTTACTTGGATCTTTTAGTCGTTTTGCGGCTGGTGATGCAGTTTCTTGGTTTGCAGAGAACGGCTTGGATTTAGTTGTTGAGGCAGACGGAAGAATGTTTCCTAAGTCGAATTCATCCTCTGAAGTTATTCAATGCTTGAGAACAACTGCAAATAAGCTTGGAGTTCATGTTCATAAGAGTCATATGGTTGATAAGATTGATATTTTAGAGCCTAAAAAAATTTTCCAAGTGAATTGTCGCGGTGGTTATAAATTGTCTGCTAAAAAAATTGTACTAGCCACTGGAGCTAACCCTAGTGGTAGAAAAATTGCTTCTTCCTTAGGACATAAAATTGTTCCTCCTGTTCCATCTCTTTTCTCGTTTTCATTGGATGCTCCTTCTCTTAAATCTTGTGCTGGGATAGCTTTAGAAAACATACACTTGAAGTTATTTATTAATGGAAAATGTTTTGAGGAAAAGGGTTCAATATTGCTGACTCATTGGGGATTGAGTGGACCTGCTGTACTTAAAGTGTCTGCTTTTTCTGCAAGAGTTCTGAACCATAACAAATATAAAGGATCTTTAATTGTAAATTGGATAGGAAGTGATACTGAAGAACTGAAGAATCTTTTTAGAGACTTTCGATATATTGCTGCTCGCAGCTCTATAGCCTCGACAAAGCCTTTTAAAGATTTACCTAAACGTTTATGGTTAGCTCTTCTTCATCAGGCAAAAATTAATCCTCGTATTAGATGGGCTGAATTCAATTCTCAATATGAAAGAAATTTAATTCAATCATTAATTTCTAGTGACTATCCTGTTTTGGCTCGTGGTCCTTTTGGTGAAGAGTTTGTCACAGCAGGAGGGATTACATTAGAGGAGGTTAATTTGTTGACTATGGAGAGTCGACTGGTTCCAGGATTATATTTTGCAGGTGAAGTATTAGATGTTGATGGTGTGACAGGAGGGTTTAATTTTCAGCATTGTTGGACTAGCGGTTGGCTTGCAGGTACTGCAATTGCCAAATCTTTTTTGTGACTTTCCTGCTTTCTCGTTGATTCCGTTTGGATTCCTCAAGTCAGGCCAAGATGTTTTTGGCAGTCAAATCTTGCCTTTCAATCAACTACGTTTTAAGAAGGTGCGGGCTTCCGCAGCTTGTGTAATTAACGCTTTGCCATTCAACATAGAACAATTGCACGGTTAACTTGCTCAGATGAGTGAAGAAGTTCCTGTCACATCAACCGATCCGGCTAATGATGGTTTAGCGAGCTCTGTATCAAAGAATCAAGACCTTCCTGTCAATGAAGACAGTGTGGAAGGGGAGGAGCTTTCTTCAGAAAGAAATTATGATCAGGAAGAGGAAATTCATCCACCTGAGTCAAAGCAACCTGTAGACAATGAAGCTCGCTTAGAGCAGCTCGAAAAAGAACACGAGACATTGCGGACTCAGTATATGAGAATTGCTGCTGATTTTGATAACTTTCGCAAGCGTCAAACCCGTGATCAAGATGATTTACGGTTGCAATTAACTTGTAATACCCTTAGTGAAATACTCCCAGTTGTTGATAATTTTGAGAGAGCTCGTCAACAATTAGACCCGCAGGGAGAAGAGGCTCAAGCTCTTCATCGAAGCTATCAAGGTCTTTATAAGCAACTTGTGGATGTTTTAAAACAGTTAGGAGTGGCTCCTATGAGGGTCGTAGGACAAAGTTTTGATCCCACTCTTCATGAGGCAGTTTTACGAGAGCCTAGTAATGACCAGCCTGAAGACATAGTTGTAGAGGAATTACAACGTGGTTATCACCTGAATGGTCGCGTTTTACGCCATGCTCTAGTGAAAGTTTCTATGGGGCCAGGTCCTCAGAAAGATGTACTGGATCACCCAGATCAACCAATCTCTGATTCTGATTCACCTGAGGAAACTTCTCAAACTTCTAACCATGAAAGCTGATGTCTGACTATTACGACTTGTTAGGGGTCAGTAGAGATGCTGATGGCGACACTCTGAAAAGAGCCTATCGGCGTTTAGCACGTCAATACCATCCTGATATCAATAAAGATCCAGGCGCTGAAGATCGATTTAAGGAAATAGGACGTGCTTATGAAGTCCTTGGAGATCCACAGCAACGTGCGCGTTACGACCAATTTGGTGAGGCTGGTTTAGGTGGCAGTGGAATGCCTGATATGGGAGATATGGGTGGTTTTGCTGATCTTTTCGAGACTTTCTTTAGTGGTTTTGGAGGCAGCCCTTCGTCCGCTGGTCGTTCTCAGCGTAGTGGACCTCAGCAAGGAGATGATCTTCGCTATGACCTCACAGTTGATTTTCAGCAGGCAGTCTTTGGACAGGAACGAGAGATAAAAATTCCTCATTTAGAGAGTTGTGATACTTGTAGAGGAAGTGGAGCAAGGGCCGGGAGTGGCCCGACCAGTTGCTCTACTTGTGGAGGCGCTGGTCAAGTGAGACGTGCTACTAGAACTCCTTTTGGAAGCTTTACGCAGGTTGCCGAATGCCCTTCATGCAGTGGATCAGGACAAGTGATTTCTGATCCTTGTTCTACGTGTGGGGGGCAAGGAGTTAGGCAAGTTCGAAAAAAATTACGGATAAATATTCCAGCTGGTGTTGATACTGGGACTCGTTTACGTGTTTCTGGTGAGGGGAATGCAGGCCTTCGCGGAGGGGCTGCAGGTGATTTATATGTCTTTCTAAAGGTTAAAGCTCACCCTAAGTTACATCGTGATGGTTTGACTGTACATTCTGAGATTAATGTAAGTTACTTACAGGCGATTCTAGGAGATACTATTGAGGTGGAAACAGTTGATGGAGTTTCCAGTTTGGAAATTCCAGTTGGCACTCAACCCAACGCTACTTTGACTTTGGAGAATAAAGGTATTCCCAAGCTGGGAAATCCTGTAGCTAGAGGTAATCATTGTGTTTCAGTTAATATAAAATTACCTACTCGTCTGTCAGATAAAGAACGTTCTTTACTTGAAGAATTAGCTAGTCACCACTCCGCCAAAGGTCCTCAACACCATCATCATAATAGCGGACTATTTTCTCGGTTATTTGGCCAACAATGATGGAAAATACTCCATCTGGTTCGCAACATATTGATTTGAGAGGTACTCCCTGCCCACTTAACTTTATTCGGTGTAAGTTAGCACTTGAACATTTGCAGCCCAATGAATATTTGGAGATAGAAATAGATAAAGGTGAGCCAGAGAATATGGTTTTACCTGGTTTAAAAGAAGCAGGCCATCATGTGCAAATTATACATGAAGATTCGACATGGATAAAGTTTTTGGTGGTGTGTGGTGCCAGGTAAAGCTTCTGGACTTGAAGGAATAGTTGTAGCTATAAAAGCCAATTATATTCTTGTGAATATTCATGGTCAGCAAGTAGAAAAGAGCAGTCAGTTTATTCACCAAGATAAAGAAGTAAAGTTATTGCTATGTACTCGACGTAATCGACTAGTTCATCATGGAATTACAATAAATGTAGGAGATAAGGTTTCTCTTGAATCAGTGGACTGGATAAATAGAAAAGCCGTTGTTAGTGACGTACTACCTCGGGAAACTTTGCTCTTACGTCCTCCAGTGGCAAACGTAACAGATGTAATTATTTTGCTATCGGTTGTGGAGCCAGAATTTAACTTTGATCAGGCTAATAGATTTTTATTGACCGCGGAACAGAGCACATTGAATGTAAGTTTGGTTTTAACTAAAAGAGATTTGATTAAATCTATAGAGCTTAAGAATCAGCTAGACCGGCTTCAAAATTGGGGTTATCAACCACATAGTGTATCCATAAAAAACGGATATGGGATACCTGCTTTTTTGGAACATCTTAGGAGTTGTAAGATAGCAGTATTTTGTGGGCCGTCTGGCGTCGGAAAAAGTAGCTTATTAAATTATTTACTCCCTAACAATTCTTTAGCAGTCGGTGAGCTATCTGGCCGTTTAAAAAGAGGAAGACATACCACTAGGCATGTTGAATTGTTTTCATTAGGTAATGGCACTCTTGTAGCAGATTCTCCAGGTTTTAATAGGCCTGAGTTAAATATTAAGCCAAGTGGTCTTGCAACATTATTCCCTGAAATGAGAAATCAGATTAAGGGTAATTCCTGTAAGTTTCGCAATTGTTTACACCGTGATGAACCAGGGTGTGTAGTTAGTAAGGATTGGGAAAGGTATTTATATTATAGACAATGCTTGGATGAAATAATTAGCTCTCCTCATTAATACCTGGAAGATTAAAATTAAGCCCTCCGGTAAGTTCTTCCATTCGCTCTTTCATCGTTTCTGTGGATTGATTATAAGCAGCTTTAAGTGCATCTATTATGGCTTTTTCAGTTACAGTTTGACCTTCTACGAATAAAGAAGGGTCAAGACTGACTTTTAACGGTTCTTGATTTCCAGATAGCCAGATGTTTGCTCTCCCATCTTCATTACTACCTTTGATCTCCATTGCTTCCAGCTCTTCTTGTAATTTTTGTGCATCTTGTTGAATTTGCTGAGCTTTCCGAAAGGCATCGGTTAGTTGTCCGAAATTTGGGAGTCCGAATGCTGCCATGAATTTGGGGTGCAGGTAACCAGGATAAAGTTGTGTTAGAAGCCAAGTTTTTTGACTTCAGGGTGCAGTACTACACCATAAGCTTTATGTACCTCTGTCTGTACTAATTCTATTAACTCTTTTATATGTGATGCCTTCGCTGCTTTTTGGTTAACAATAAAGTTTGCATGAATTTTGGAGATCTCTGCTCCACCGATTTTGTAACCTTTTAGACCTACATTTTCTATTAATTTCCCTGCTTTTAGAGGCTCTGGGTTGCGAAAAATACTTCCACAACTAGGCAAATGATAGGGCTGAGTGCTGATGCGGTGGTGAAGGTTTTCGTTAGTTAATTTTATTACTTGAATAGGATCGTGTCCTGGCTCTAGTTGAAATTGAGCTGATAAAACAACTAACTCTTCATCCTGAAGTTTACTATATCTATATGCAAAGTGAAGATCTTTGTTGGTTAGTTCGAAAGATTTACCACCCCTTATTGGAATGACTTTTATTGCTTTTAGGCAATTTGCTATGCATCCCCCTTGAGCTCCTGCATTCATTACGATTGCTCCTCCAACCGTACCTGGGATGCCTACTGCCCACTCTAGTCCATGCAATCCTTCCTTTGCGGCTCTTCTGGCTAAGGTTGGTATCGATTCACCAGCTAAGGCTTGAATTATTCCAGTTTTGGTATTGATAGAACTCCCTTGTAATCTTCTTAGGCAAACACTTAAGCCTTCAAGTCCAGAGTCATTGATTAAAAGATTTGACCCTGCCCCTAAAATTTGACATTGAACGTTGTTGCTTTGACTCCATCTAATTAATTCTTTGACTTCACTTTCATTTTTTGGTTCTGATAGTAACTCAGCAAGTCCACCAACTCTTAATGTTGTAAAGTTTGAAAGTGTTAATGATTTACTTAATCTGATATTCTTCAATTTTATCTATCCATGCTTTTTTGCATCTTGAATGCACTAGCTTTCTCTCTAAGTTTATCCCAGATGCGATTTATATTTCCTGCACCCATTGTTATAATCAGATCATCTATATTGGTATTAGTCTCTATCAGAGCTGTCAATTCATCTAGTGATGATGTTGTGTAGATAGGGATTTTTGAGTTGTATTTACGGATGCTCGAGGCAAGGGTTTTGTTGTTAATTCCTTTTATAGGTTCTTCTTGAGCACTGTAAATTGGTGCAATCAGAACACAGTCTGCTTTAGATAGCTCAATAGCAAACTCTTCTATAAATTGGGCTGTTCGACTGTAGCGATGTGGTTGGAATGCAACTACAAGTCGTTTTGGATGACTCGGGAGTAGAGTTTCACCAGTAGCAACAATTAGCCTTGCCATACTAATTGTTGCATTAACTTCGGTTGGATGATGTGCATAATCATCAACTATGTGACGTCCTTTCCATGTCCCTCTGAAGTCGAATCTCCTTTCAGGTGATTTGAGCAAAGAGACAGCTTGCTGTAGCTTCTTAAAAGGCATCCCGGAAACTCGACAGACAGATATTGCAGCAATAGTGTTGTTCAGGTTATGTATGCCCGGCATTGGTAGTTTTATTGAACCAGTAAGGTGTCCATTTTCGTAGACCTTGGCAATAGTTTTGCTTCCGCTAACACTAATTGGTAAAGCAGCAAAATCTACACCTTCAGAGGTTTTGGTGGACCAGGAGATTGAAGCCTTTATGTGTTTTTTGATAACCGAAGAATCGTAATTTGCTAGTAACACCTCACAGTTTTTGGCAAAGATTTGCATTGTTTCTATTAATGCCTCAAGGTTTGGATAGTGATCTGTGTGATCTAGCTCTATGTTTGTAATTAATCCCAGCTTTGCTTTGAATTTGATAAGACTTCCGTCCGATTCATCAGCTTCTGCTACTAGAAATCTTCCTTGGCCTGCGTGCGCATTTGAGTTGAAGTAAGGAATTACTCCTCCAACCACTGCTGTCGGGTCTTGATTAGTCAGAGCTAATAAGGTTGAGATAAAGGTGCTTGTTGTGGTTTTCCCATGACTGCCTGCGACAACAATGCTTGGTTGTTCTTGAATAAGGGTCGATAGAAGATCTGAACGATGCCATATTTTTATTTGTGCTTTTTTTGCCGCTTGTAGCTCTGGATTGCTACTTCCAATAGCTGAGCTAGTCACTATCAGAGGTTTCTTAGTGCTGCGTTGGAGGATGGTCTGTAAATTTCCTGCTGTTTGCTTTGTAAAGACTTCTATCCCTTCATCCATTAACGAGTGCAGGTTTGTACTTGCTCTGTGGTCTGATCCAGATACGGAGAAGCCGCGCTTAGCCATTATCCGGGCTAATGCTGACATTCCAATGCCCCCAACCCCTATGAAGTGAATGTGATCCTGACTGGCTATCAAACTTGGCAATTAACGTTCTTCTAGAAGAGTGAAAGATAGGTCAGTCTTCATGTATCGGCTTGACAGCTTAATTTTTTTTCAGTCAAATTCATGTGGTGAAAAGCTTTTTGCACTGGCGAGTCACTTTTGTTGCTTTGCAAAATGGGGAAATGAACCGCATTTCTGTATGATCAGCGCCCAATGAGTTTGCGGTAAGCCGCTTTTGAAATGACCCTGCGTGTTGCGATCAATGGATTCGGCCGGATTGGTCGCAACTTCATGCGTTGTTGGTTGAGTAGAGGCTCAAACACTGGGATTGAAGTTGTCGGCATCAATGTGACGTCTGACCCCAAGACCTGTGCACACCTTTTGAAATATGACTCGATTCTTGGGCAGATCAAAGATGCTGAGATTAGTCATACCGATGACACTTTCATTATCAATGGCAAGAAGATTAAGTGTTTTTCTGATCGGAATCCTTTGAATCTACCTTGGAAAGAGTGGGGAATAGATTTGGTGATTGAGTCGACGGGTGTCTTTAATACTGATGTAGGAGCCAGTAAGCATCTTGAAGCAGGTGCGAGGAAAGTAATTTTGACTGCACCTGGTAAAGGAGATGGTGTTGGTACATACGTAGTTGGTGTAAATGCGGATCAATATCGACATGATGATTTCAACATTCTTAGTAATGCAAGTTGTACAACAAATTGCTTGGCTCCAATAGTCAAAGTTCTTGATCAGACTTTTGGAATTAATAAAGGTCTAATGACAACTATTCATAGTTATACGGGAGATCAAAGGATTTTAGATAATAGTCATCGAGATTTGCGACGCGCTCGTGCCGCAGCAATGAACATTGTTCCCACTTCTACTGGTGCAGCAAAGGCTGTTGCTCTTGTATATCCACAGATGAAGGGCAAACTGACTGGTATTGCTATGCGTGTTCCAACTCCAAATGTTTCAGCAGTCGATTTAGTTTTTGAGTCCGGTCGTAGTACAACAGCGGAAGAGGTAAATGGAGCCCTCAAGAAAGCCTCTGAAGGCTCAATGAAGGGGATTATTAAATACGGGGATTTACCCTTGGTTTCTACTGATTATGCAGGGACTAATGAATCTACGATTGTTGATGAAGCATTAACGATGGCTATTGGGGATAACATGATTAAAGTCCTTGCTTGGTATGACAACGAATGGGGTTATAGCCAAAGAGTAGTTGATCTTGCAGAGATTGTTTCTAAGCAGTGGAGATAGCGGTTATTCAATCATTTTAAAGTGATGGATTAATTCATATTTTTCTTTTCATAAGATTAGCTTGAAAAGTGATGAAATTCATTGTCTTCTTTTATTTCATTTTTGTTACCCCAAAGGACTTTTGATGATCCGTTTTCCATTTTCCCAATGCATTTGCTTGAAGGCCAGCATCTGAGAAATGCTTTTGCCCAACTTGCAGGAAGACTTACAACGAGTTCGAAGTCTTCTCCACCATTGAGGCACCACGAGTTCCATTGAGAACCTGAAGGCCAATCCTTATGTCTAGGGAGCTGGGTTTCTTCGATAACAGCTTGGCAATTGCTGCTATCGCAAATGCTTTCGATGGCTCGTAAGAGGCCATCACTACTGTCAGTTCCTGCTGCTCTGGATGAGATGTTGCTAGGTTTGCAGTTTTTGAGAGCTTTGATTGCTTCAAGTGGAGGCTCAGGTCTTTGATGAGCTTTGATTGCTAGGGATTTCAATTCGCTTGGAATGAGTCGGTTATCAATCATGGTCTCTGATTGCAGGAGAGCTAGTCCTAGTCGACTCAGCCCATGAGATCCCGTAGCTATGAGCCAGTCACCTGGTAAAGCATTGCCTCGATGAAGTCTTATTTTCCCTTGACTTCCGATTGCTGTAATTGCTAACACTTTTTCTTTTCCTTGAGAACAGTCTCCTCCAATTAGCTGGCCACCATAGAAATCAAGAGCCTCTTTCATCCCAGAATAGACACCTTCTACCCAACTCCATTCGGTTGAAGCTGGCGCGACCAGTCCCACTGTGATGCCTAAGATTTCATCTACTCCACTAGAGGCAAGATCTGAGAGGTTGGTTGCGATTGCTTTCCAGCCAACATCTTCAGGTGATGTTGTGATTTGGCTGAAGTGGGTGCCATCTACGAGTAGATCTGTATTGACGATTAGCTCTTTATTTTTTTCACGTATTAATGCAGTGTCATCATCAATCTGTCCAGGCGGCATAAATTTTCGAAGGCGATCAAGAACTTCTCTTTCACCAAGCTGAGATAGGGTTTCTTCCACTCTAGAAACTACGCGTGTGGAAGTAATCGGTCTGCACCGTCTATGACTTTGATTGCCTTAATTTGGTCATCAACGCCTAGTTCTTGCAGAATTTCATTGCCTTCAACTACATAGCCAAAAGCTGCATTCCTTCCATCGATTAGGTTTCTTCCCGCTGGATTGAGTTCTGCTTCATATAGGAAGAAGAAGAACTGTGATGATCCGTCATCTACTGCTTGGCTCGAATGAGCCCATCCCATGGTTCCAACTGTGGCGAAAGGAAGGATAGAAGTTTCAGTATATAAACCAAGCTCTTCGAAGGTTTGATTATAAATAGTTTCTCCTTTCCCTGGAAGGCGGATTTCTAATGGTACATGGCGCTCTTGTTTTGTTTCTGGATCTATATATCCAACTTCTGGCCCTTTCGGGTCTCCTGTTTCTAGTACATAAAATTCTTCAGCTCTAGAGATTGGAAGGCCATCATAAAAACCTTTCAGAGCTAAATCTATAAATGCACCTGCTGTTAATGGTGCATTATATCCATCTATAATTGCATTCAGATTGCCTTGAGTTGTTTCTATTAAGACAGTTGCTCTTCCTAGCAATCTAGGGAGAGAGTTGAATTCTTCAGGAATTAGATAAGGGAATTCATCCGATAAGAGTAATGCTTCTAGTTCACCAACTTGCTTTAAACATTCACGACGCTTCTCAATGAAGCTAAGTTTGTCTTTTTTTGTGGCTAGCTCGCTCAGTATTTCAAGATCTATTTTTAACGTGCCCAAGATTGTCTCAGCTTCATTCCTTCGTGCCTCAGGTAAAGATTCGAGTATTTGATTCTTCCTATTGCTGACAAGAAACTCACTCGATGATGCTGCTTTATTGACTGCCGGCCATCGATTACTTCGCACTAGGTCACTTGTGTCTTCTAGTTTATGTTGTATCTCTCGAAGATCTTTTTGTTCTATAGGGAGTGCATTTCGGAGGATTGCATAGGGATCCTTCACTGCATTTCCAGGAGGTAGGGCTGCGATTGCAGGGTTCCCAAGGGGTAGGAAGAAGACGGTAAAGGCTGTTGTAAGAAGGAATTTTAGGAATTGGGAATATGTCATAGGGATCAATGGTGGATGCAGGACTTTCGCACAGACTTATGATCGCGTGATATGTGTCATAGGAATGATCTCCAGTAACGACTTCCGGACTGGCACGACCATTGAGCTGGATGGTGCAGTATGGCGAGTGATTGAGTTTTTGCATGTCAAGCCAGGCAAAGGCTCAGCCTTTGTACGTACAAAGTTGAAATCGGTACAGGGAGGGAATGTGGTTGAAAAAACCTTCCGTGCTGGTGAAATGGTGCCTCAGGCATTGCTTGAGAAATCCACTTTGCAGCACACTTACATGGAAGCAGGAGATTATGTATTTATGGATATGTCTACCTATGAGGAAACGAGGCTTACGGCGCAACAAATTGGTATAAGTCGTAAGTATCTCAAAGAGGGTATGGAGGTCAATGTGGTTTCCTGGAATGGGACTCCTCTTGAAGTGGAGCTTCCTAATTCTGTTGTTCTCGCAATTAAGGAGACTGATCCTGGTGTGAAAGGAGATACAGCTACTGGTGGGACAAAACCTGCCATCCTTGAAACTGGTGCTCAGGTAATGGTGCCGTTATTCATTTCTGTAGGTGAGAAAATCAAAGTTGATACCCGTAATGACAGTTACCTTGGCCGAGAGAACTA
Organism: Prochlorococcus sp. AG-409-P03; assembly: GCA_003215295.1. Taxonomy (GTDB): domain Bacteria; phylum Cyanobacteriota; class Cyanobacteriia; order PCC-6307; family Cyanobiaceae; genus AG-409-P03. Next base: position 102,153 of record QCKN01000001.1, read on the forward strand.
ATGACTATTCAGCTTGATCACGATGAACTTCATCGCTTGTTAGCTGCTTTGGCTGACAGTGATATTCAAGAGTTTCGCCTAGAAGGAGAGGATTTCCGTTTGGAGGTCAGGCGGAATCTGCATTCTCCTGGAGTTATTGCTTCTAGTTCTTCCCAGCCATTGGAAGAGACTGTTGCGAGCAATCCGCCTCAGTTAATTGTTGACACCCCTCCGACGCCTGGAAACCCTCCTCCAGCTGTCCCCGCGACCCGTGCAGATGTTGTTGATATAACAGCTCCTATGGTAGGAACCTTTTATAGAGCTCCAGCGCCTGGTGAACCTTCTTTTGTGGAAGTTGGGACTCGAATTGGGGTTGGTCAGACTGTCTGCATTTTGGAAGCTATGAAGTTAATGAATGAGTTGGAATCAGAAGTAAGTGGGGAGATTCTTGAAATTCTTATAGAAAATGGAACTCCTGTTGAGTTTGGTCAGGTATTGATGCGTGTTAAGCCGTCTTGAGTATTTGATTTGCTTAAGTCCCAAGCTGTTTGAATGGCTGCAAGCATGCTTGTTGGTCGCGCTAGGCCTTTGCCTGCTATATCAAAAGCCGTTCCATGATCAGGTGATGTTCGAATAAACGGTAGGCCTAATGTTGTATTTACAGCCTCTTCAAATGCAATCAATTTGACTGGTGTTAGACCTTGATCGTGATACATGGCAAGGATTCCATCTGGGCTGTCAACTTGTTTGCTAGCTCTCCAAGCCTTTGCGCTAGATAACCAGCATGTGTCTGGGGGTAAGGGGCCTATTAATTTGATTTGTGGATGAATCTTTTGCCATTGCTTTATAAGTGGGATCAGCCATTCGATCTCTTCAGAACCGATATGGCCGGCCTCTCCGGCATGGGGATTAATGCCTGCAATTGCAATAGTTGGTAGATCTTTGAAACGATTACAAAATTCGAAAAGCGAGTTGAGTTTTGTATAAATAAGCTCAGGCGTTAGTGCTTTATTTAATTCATACAAAGGGATGTGAGTTGTTGCTAGCAATGTGTTTAGGCGCCATCCATTATGAGGAGAAACAGCGGTGAACAGCATTCCGGGATTTTTAGCTCCTGCCAGCTCTGCCAGCCTTTCTGTTTGCCCTGGATAAATATGACCAGCTTGAGCCCAAGCTTTTTTGGCTATTGGAGCAGTTACCAGTGCTTTTCTATGGTTGTTCATTACTAATTTTGTTGCCGTTGTTAGCGAACGAAAACTTGCGTCACCAGATATTGAATTAGGTTGTCCAGGATTTATTTTGCCTAAGGTTGGAATATCTACAATTTCATAGTTACTTGGATTGGCTATTTGGGATGCCGTAGTTTTTTCTATTAGTTTTATATATGTCTGTTTAAGAGTCTTTTCGCATCCTACCAACACTGGTTTTATTCCATATGGTAGTGATTTGTTAGTAAGGGCTTTCAGTGTGATTTCAATTCCTATTCCGGCTGGATCCCCTAACGCAATTACAACAGTGTGATTATCTTCGGAGTATCTATTTAAGTTAGTCATGCTTCGTTGGTTGCTCTTGGCTGTTTTGATTTATGGCATTGGAACTGGACTGCGTTCTGGATGGTTGGTTATCAAGTGGAGTCAGTTCTTGCATGAAGTGGGATTTACTTCTGTTGATCCGCACAAACCTATGGATTGGTCAAAGTTTATTCAGGATTGGATCAAGCTAGACGAGGCAAAGCCTTTGCAGGAATAGGTTTCTAGTTACCCATTGCTTGTAGGCAATCTTGTAGACCTGAATGATAGTCGGGATGGAGTAATGAATAGCCCATTTCCTCGCAGAGCATTTTATTACTTACTTTTCTATTCTCTTGCCAAAAAGAGAGCGCCATTGGACTCATCCTTTTTTCAGCTACTGCAAATGCTTCGACAGGTGGCAAGGTGACACCTAGAAGCGAGGCTGCATAATACAGAACTTCTATATTTGTACTCGGATAGTTATCAGCAACGTTCACAATGCGAGGTTTTTTGCCTTTCGCTGCTAAATGAATTAAGTGAAACGTCGCTCCAGCAATATCATCAATATGGATTCTGGAAAATATTTGTCCTGGCTTATGTATTGGTGTGCATTTTCCAGATGTAATACTTTCAAGAGCTGATCTGCCAGGCCCATATATGCCTGGAAGTCTGATTATTTGAACAGGTAGGCCCGAGGAAAGCCATGCTGACTCGCAAGCAAAACGTCTTTGGCTGCGAGGTTGTTGAGGGTTTGGCGACGAGACCTCTGAGACCCATTCCCCTTGACAATCACCATATACACCAGTTGTTGATAGATATCCTGCCCATTGCAATGGCATTTCTTTGAGCTGAGGTAACAACGCTGTAAGAACTGGGTCTGTACCTGTTTCGCTAGGCGGTATACAGCTCAGCAGATGAGTAACGTTTTCAAGAGCTTCGAGCGGAGGAAGAATTTCTGGATTGGTGTTAAAGATTACATCTGCTCCAACTTTTGTGAGATCCCTTCTGCTGCAAATTACTTGAACTCCCAGCTTTCGAGCTAGCGCAGCTACTCGCTGCCCGCTAAACCCGCCTCCCAAAATCAACATCTTTGAGCTCGCAGGCAGAGGCACTGATTGCTTGACAAGAGCTTCTAGCATGAGTACAAATGTATTACAGAGTGCTTTTTGTCATGGCTGCTGATTCTTTGTACATCTCTAGTGCTTCTCGTATCATCTTGCCTCGTGCAACTTTCCGTTGCTTAATTTCTGAACTTCAACGTATTAGAGCTATAAAATTTGGGATATTTTTGGGACTGGTTACTTTTGCAATTGCAGTAGCTCCGGAAAGACCTGAGCAGTTGGCGTCAATATGCGAAAAACATCATTCTGTTGATGCATGCAGAGTGTGGTGAACTTTTTACGCAGCTTGTAAAAATAAGTCTTTCCCAAAGGATTTTGTATCCTCTTGGTTTGGAGTTATTTGGTTGGGTTGGGCCCATTGAAGTAAACGAAGTGCTAGACGAAGATCGCCATCTACCCAGGCTCGGAGTGCCATTGCACGACGTGGATCATAAAAACGTTGACGTCTATACCAATCAAAAGCTTCAGCATCGGATTTGTGTCCATTGCAAGAAAGACATGCTGGAACACAATTCTCGGTAACACTTAATCCGCCTAGACTTCGCGGGTGAATATGATCAATCGACTCAGAAGGCTTTCCACAATATATACAACTTTGGCCGGTAAATGTATGGATTGATTTGCGCCATCTTTTTATACGTGATTTAGGGCATAGATCTTCGAGGAAAACCGCATCCCGATTTTGCATCCGAGTTCATCGGTTACGGGCAGTGTGCCGTGATAGTTGAGCTCGTCAATATCTCATTCAGCTTATCTTTTGACTTTTTAAAAGCTTTTGTTGCTAGATAGAGCTATTGCAATTTTTTTTGTTTTAAGTTCGGTTTACTTTCAAGATTACGTACGTTCTCCACGTCCCACTCATTACCATTGTGCTTACTTGGCTTGAGTCCTGCTGGGCTAGTAACAGTTTCGTTCCCGTTTGACGCTGTGACTCAAGCTCAGCTCCGCAAGGTTAGGCCTCGCGGTTCTTGGGATGTAGCTAGTAAAACTTGGTATTTCCCCTTTTCAGCATTTGAAATATTGCAGAAACAATTAGGTAAGCGTTTTGCAATTCACGAGGAACTTTCTCAATGGGTGACTTGGTTTAGAGACCCACTGCCTTCTTTGCCTTCTTATAAAGAAATAATTGCTTCTAGTGACTTTGATCAAGTTGATGATATCCGCAAGCCTTTGCCTCATCAAAAGGTAGGAGCTTGTTGGTTGCTGCAACGTCGAGGAGCAATTCTTGCTGATGAGATGGGTTTAGGGAAAACACTGACTGCTCTTTTGGCTGCGAGAGCAATGGTTGGTGCGAGATTTATGAAAGTCATAGTTGTTGCTCCAGTTTCTTTACATTCCCATTGGTATCGAGAAGCTAGTTCTCTTCGATTACAGATTGATCTTCAAAGCTGGTCAAGACTTCCTAAGGAACTGCCTTCATGTGGAGCCTTGTTAATTGTTGATGAGGCACATTTTGCACAGTCTTTGAAGGCAAAAAGAACGCAATCTTTATTGCGCTTGGCTCGTCATCCACGATTGCGGGCCATTTGGATGATTTCAGGAACTCCTATGAAGAATGGCCGACCTAAAGAGTTATATCCACTCTTGGCTGCTATTGGCCATCCTTTAGGAATTGATAAAGGACGATTTGAGGCTGATTTCTGTAGATGTCATTTTACAGATTTGAATAAGAAACTTAGTTTGAGATCTTCGGAAACTAATACTTTATATAAACTGCATCGCTTAATTAAGCCTGTGATGTTGCACCGCTCTAAACAAGAATTATTAGATTTACCATTAAATTCTCGTAAGGAACATTTGGTTCATTTAACAGATCTAGAGCAGCGTGGTTTTGATCATAGATTGTCATTAGTGCTTGAAGACTATAGAGAACGTGTTCAACAGGGACTAGTTAGCTCACAAGCTGAATCTCTTGTGACATTAAATTATTTGCGCCAAATTTCAACAGAGTTTAAGTTGCAGGCTGCTAGTAAACTCCTTAATCATTTTATCAATAAGCAACAAGGAATAGTTGTTTTCAGCAGCTTTATCAACCCACTTTGCTTAATCAAAAAATATGTAGGTGGTGATTTGTTAACTGGATTACAGTCACCTAAGGAAAGAGATAAAGCGGTGCTTAGATTCCAACAAAGACAGTCTGATTTGTTATTAGCTACTTATGGATCTGGTGGCCTTGGTTTTACTTTGCATCGAGCCCGTCATGTTTTTCTCCTTGACCGCCCTTGGACTCCTGGAGATGTTGCACAGGCAGAGGGGAGATGCCATCGAATTGGGATGCAGGACTCGATGACAAGCCATTGGTTCAAATTGGGCTTTGTAGATCAACTGGTAGATGGAATTTTAACAAGTAAATCTGGCAATATTGAAGTACTTTTTGGATCTCGTAAAATCTTATTGAAGTGTGGAAATTTAAGTCTGATGCTAGATAAATGTGTGGAAGCTTTTGAGGATACGATTTCTAAAAGTTAATTTTATGAGATCCCTAAAGAATTAATTGTGAATCAATAAACATAGCGATCATTATTGATTTCTTTAGGGGATGACTTCGTTGTTGAACCTTTGTTGATCTCTATTGGCTCAAGTCTTCTTGTTCCAAATAAATCTCCAAGGTAGCCTCCGCAATTTTCATATTCAGTTGGATTTTCAACCACTGCTTCAATTATCATGACAGCAGCATGTTTGGGTGAAGTCTTAAATATGCTGCTTTTTTGGCGTTTTATCACTTCATAGGAAGCATTAAAACTGACTTCATGATCATTTCCCGTTATTCGCATAAAGCAATATATTTGTGCTCCTTTGGCTTGGCTCTCATTCATACCTGCATGACCAGTGCTCCCTAGTAGGTGCGCGCCAAGCAAGATTAGTCCGGTTATAGGGAGTAAAACCTTTTGGTATTTTTTCGCCATGGTTTCAGCATAAGTACCCTTAGTAAAGTATCTATTGATAGCTATCTGTCCAGGTTTTATTAGGAATTAATTAGGCCTAGGGGTGCTAATAATTTAACCAAGATGGGAAGTATTAAGAGCACTGTGATTAGTCTGACTGCATGCAAGGCCGCGACGGCAGCTCCTACCCCAAATTCAGCTCCAACTAAGCTCATGCCACTGATGCCACCAGGTGCTGCGCCTAGCAGGGCAATTAATGGATCAATTCCTAGTAATCGACTGCTCCATAAGCCGATCACGATGCCTGTTAATACGAGTGTGGTTGTGATTAGGATTGCTGGTTGCCAAAGGTTTTGTAATTGCACCAATGATTCTTTTGTTAACCCAGTTCCTATAACTGTGCCAATTCCTATTTGGAGAACAGTCTTTGTACCAGGTGGCCATTGCACAGGTTCGAAGTGACCGCTCATGCTGAGTAGGCCCGCCCCAAGAAGAGCCCCGGCGATGGGAGCAGCTGGTATCCCAGTAAGGAGCATCAGTAGTCCTATTGCAGTCCCTCCTATGAGGTATATCAACAAAGTTGCAAGTGAATGCATTCGAGGTTTTGTGTAGTTGTTGATTAGTCTGATACGAGATTTGGTTGAATGAGATTTCTTTAGCTACTTGAGTCTTTCTGATCTATGTGCTGTTATCAGAGAAAGTTTTAATTTTTGAATGACTCCCTCCTCTTCTGCGTCCTCTTGTTCTTTCAGAATTACTAGGACGGCAGAAGACCTTGCTCAGACTATTACTGCTATTTCGCAAAGGTTGGTGAAACTAGAACAGCGTCAGCAATCTATTGAGATGCAGTTAATTCAGTCTCAATCCGAACCAGCTGAAGAGGAGTTTGTAATGCTTGATGGAATTGATGAACTTTTAAAGGAATGTCAAGAGCTTCTGGGCATTTCCCTTCCAGTTGATAATGGTAACGACTTTTGTTCGCAGGATGATAAGCAAGATGAGCTAGCTGCTTAAGAAGCTATTTGGCTATGGAGTACTACAAATATCTGCTAACAAGCCTTTACATCATTACTAATTCCTGCACCCATCATTAGCTTTTCATATTGCCGATCTGATGTGAAGAACTGAGGATTCAGGTGCTTAACATGGTTTACTAAATCTAAGGCGTTAAGTTCTTCTTAGCAGAATGATCAGTATTGATGATGCTTTATAATTTGCTAGTGAATCACTATTTACGTTAACCTTTAATTAAAGGGCTTTTCACAGTTAGTTTTGACATCTTCTACCCTTGTGAGATCACCATCGGTAATTAGTGCGTCTCAAAGTAAACGTGATGCATGCTTAAAAGCAGCGGTTAACTTTTTTGATTCAGCCTCTGCACATGCTGAGGCTGGAAATTTGCAAGCCGCTGGAACTTTAATTCTTCAAGCTTTGGATCAAGAGAGGCGTGCAGGTGCAGTTGGGCCCCAGGTTTTGCAACTAATAAAACCTAGAAAATAGTACTTCCTTATCTCACATCAATTAAGCATGAGTGATTTCTCTGTTATATGTAAATATTCCTCGAACAGACTGTCTATCTCAACTATGAGTTTTGTTTTTGTTTAAGCGGGTGACCGGACTCGAACCGGCGACGTTCAGCTTGGGAAGCTGACATTCTACCGCTGAATTACACCCGCATTTGGCTAAATCCAGTTTAGTGATAATAACTGGTGAATTCATTATTTCATCTCAACGCTAAGGAAGCTGCTGCAACCCCTTTGCCCATTTCCGTTTTTAAGAATCCTAGATGCTGGAGGCTAGCTTCTATGGATGCGACGACTGTCAGAACATCTCGATCATTAACGAATCCAAGATGTCCAATCCTGAAGATCTTGCCCTTTAGGTGATCTTGCCCGCCAGCCAGAAGAATATCGAATTTCTCTTTCACAACTTTTCTAAGTTGTTCAGCATCGATATTCTCTGGTGCCACTGCGGTAATTGCGGGACTGCCATGTTCAGCTTCTGCAAAAAGATTTAGTCCTATTGCTTGCATTCCTGCCTGAGTTGCTGCTTTATGTCGAGCATGCCGATTAAAAATATTTTCCAGACCTTCTGCTTGCATCATTTGCAATGCTGCTTCAAGAGCAAAATAAAGATTGACAGCTGGAGTAAAAGGGTTGCTGTCTTTATAGGAGGTCTTACGGTATTGAGCGAGGTCAAGATAAAACTTTGGCAGGTCGGATCTTTGTTGGGCTATCCATGCCTTTTCACTCAGTGCAATAAAGCTCAATCCAGGTGGAATCATGTAACCCTTTTGTGACCCTGAGGCGATTACATCGATACCCCATTCATCCATTGGAACGTTCGTTGCTCCTAGACTCGTGACGCAATCCGCAATTGTTATTGCTTGTCCATGAGCACGAACATATTCACTTATAGATTGAAGGTCATTAATTACACCTGTAGAGGTTTCTGAGTGAGTAAGGATTACTGCTCGGATCTGTTTATTTGAATCAGCTTCTAGCGCCTTGCGAAAGGCTTCTGGATCTAGAGGGGAGCCCCAGCTTGCTTGTATCGTTTTGACTTCTAATCCGAATGCTTTTGCAAGTTTGACCCAACGTTGTCCAAACTTGCCGTTTTCTCCACAGAGAACTTGGTCGCCACGACTCAAAGTATTAATTATTCCTGCTTCCATTGCAGCAGTTCCGCTGCCCGTTATTGCGAGGACATCTCCTGTTGTTTGATGGAGCCATTTGAGTTGAGCTGTAGTTCGCTTTACTATTCCTTGAAATTCAGGACTGCGATGGCCAATGGGATGCTTCCCTAAGGCTTTGAGTACTTTTTCGGGTACAGGAGTAGGCCCTGGAATCATCAGGGTGAGTTTTTCCTGCATGGTCAGCAGATCAACAATTGGCCATCCTAAAAAATAAACGAGACAGGTTTCATTTATCGCTAATTCTGCTCCTACTTCTCATGGCTTAACTCTTCCAGTATGGGTTGTTGCTTCTGCTAGGGCTGCCCTGACAGTCTTGCTTGGTAGGCCGTTTCTGTCTGAGCAATTGATTTGCTGCTCTGATCGAGATGAGCCATTTGTGGTTCCAGTAACGTCTGCTTCATTATTTGGGGATGGTCAGAAGGCTTTAGGAATTACACATTGCCAACCTGGTGTAGGGCTTGATTTAACGAGAGACTTGGAAATATGGACTTTTGTTGAGTTTTTAAAGAAGCCTTTAACTAGTAATAAACCTAACGATGTCAATTTAAATTTATGGATAGATGTTGTAGCAGGAAATGGAGTAGGTAAGTTTGCTTCTACTGGGGAGATTTGTATTTCTTCTTTTGCTAATGACTTACTTTGGCTTAATCTCGGAAAGTTAGTTCCACCTGCACATTACTTAAGGCTTGAGATCGTTTTCCCTTTCGGTACAGAATTAGCGAAGCGAACTAGTAATGAAGCATTTGGAGTTGTTGACGGCCTAGCATTAATTGGAACTCAACCTGAAACTCAATCTAGTGCTTCTCCTGACCAACTCCAACAGACTCTTGAGAGATTACGCAGCATAACTAAGGATAATGATTCTAATCGACATTTGACTTTAGTTATAGGTGAAAATGGCTTGGAATTTGCATTAAGGTTAGGACTAAAAGATCAATCTATTATAAAGGCTGGCAATTGGTTAGGACCGGTAATAGTTGAGGCAGCAAAGTGTGGTGTCGAAAGACTTTTATTGTTTGGTTATCATGGAAAACTAGTTAAGCTTGCGGGAAGCATATTTCATACTCACCATCATTTAGCTGACGCTAGATTAGAGGTATTGACGGCTTTGGCTGTAAGAGAAGGCTTACCTCTGTCAGTTATTCAAGCCCTCAGTCAATCCACTTCAATGGAGGCAGCTTTAAATACGTTAGAAGAGATAGATTCTAGTTTGGCGACGAAACTTTGGTTTAGTCTCGCTAATGCAGTTGAGCATCGAACTAATTCGTATCTCAGTCGTTACGGAACTTGGTCGATGCAAATAGGTGCAACTTTGTTTGATCGTCAGCGTCGACTGCGTTGGGCAGGATCGTCAGCTCTACAACATTTGAGATTACTAGGGGTGACGCTGGATCCTTAAATAAGTAGGGATATCTAGCCTCAGTACTAGCAGTTTGCTTTAACTGTATTTTCGACATATGCCTGCTTCTCAATCCGATGGTCAACGAAAGCCAGCCATTGTCATTCTTGACTTTGGATCACAGTATTCTGAGTTAATAGCGCGAAGGGTTCGAGAAACTGAGGTTTACTCACTAGTTCAGAGTTTCCGCACTTCGGCCAGAGAGCTACGCGAGCTATCTCCAAAAGGAATCATTCTTAGTGGGGGCCCCAATTCCGTATATGCAGATGGAGCTCCTCTTTGTGATCCGGAAATTTGGAATTTAGGTATACCTGTTCTGGGGGTTTGTTATGGCATGCAATTGATGGTTCATCAGTTGGGTGGTCAAGTGGAGTTGGCGACTGGAAAGGCTGAATATGGGAAGGCACCGCTACACGTAGATGACCCCACTGCATTGCTGACTAATGTTGCGAATGAATCCACGATGTGGATGAGTCATGGAGATTCCGTTAATCGGTTGCCTGAGCACTTTGTGCGATTAGCACATACATCCAATTCTCCAGAAGCTGCTATTGCTGATCATTCTAGGAAACTTTATGGGGTTCAGTTTCATCCAGAAGTTATCCATTCAACTCATGGGATGGTTATGATTAGAAATTTTGTTTATCACATTTGTGGTTGTGAAGCCAATTGGACGACAACAGCATTTATTGATGAAGCTATCGCACAAGTAAGAGATCAGGTTGGTGATAAGAGAGTTTTGCTTGCATTGTCTGGTGGGGTTGATTCATCAACACTTGCATTCTTGCTGCATAGAGCCATTGGAGATCAGTTGACATGTATGTTTATAGATCAGGGATTTATGAGAAAAGGTGAACCGGAATTTTTGATGGACTTTTTCGACAAAGAATTTCATATTAACGTTGTATATATTAATGCCCGTGAACGCTTTATAGAAAAGCTTTGTGCTATTACAGACCCAGAAGAAAAAAGAAAGATTATTGGTAATGAATTTATTCGTGTTTTTGAGGAAGAGAGTATTCGATTAGGACCGTTTGATTACCTTGCACAAGGCACTCTTTATCCCGACGTGATTGAAAGTGCTGCAACTAATGTGGATCCGAAAAAAGGAGAGCGGGTAGCGGTGAAAATCAAAAGTCATCATAATGTTGGAGGCTTACCAAAAGATCTACAATTTAAATTAGTTGAGCCTCTAAGACGACTTTTCAAAGACGAAGTTCGTAAGTTGGGAAGGTCTCTAGGATTACCTGAGGAAATTGTTAGGAGACACCCTTTCCCTGGACCTGGTTTGGCAATTCGTATTTTGGGGGAGGTTACTAATCAAAAACTTAATTGCTTGAGGGATGCAGATTTAATAGTTCGTGAGGAAATTCGTAATGCGGGTTTATATCATGATGTGTGGCAGGCTTTTGCTGTTTTACTTCCCGTTTGCTCGGTAGGTGTGATGGGCGATCAGCGCACATATGCCTGGCCAATTGTTTTGCGCTGTGTTTCTAGTGAGGATGGGATGACTGCTGATTGGTCACGCTTGCCTCATGAGGTTTTAGAATGTATTTCTAATCGAATAGTCAATGAGGTTAAAGAAGTTAATCGAGTGGTTTTTGATATAACTAGTAAGCCACCTGGAACCATTGAGTGGGAGTAATCAAGAGAGAAGAAACCTAGTTATATCTTAAAAAAACTACATCTCACGTTAATCTCACGTCAGTTTTTGATTACCTGTTTGTAAGGATTTTCACGCAAACATCTCACGTACATCTCACGTTGGACTATTCTGCGTCTCTACGTAGACATCGTATTGTATGTCGTGTCCCATATTATGGGATAAATAATTAAGAGAGGCGTAATTCTTGTTTTGGTTTTTATATTTTAAAAACAAATAATTTTCAGGATCTTTTAAAAATGCAAGCTAGTATCAATTTAATTGACATACTGTTATGTCTCAAAAATTTGACAATTCAGATATTAATTATGTTATTAAGACGTTAGAAAATTTTTCTGCTAAATATCCAGAGTTGATTAATCATAATTCGGATGATTTAGAAACTAGAGTCAAAATTTCTTTCAATAAGGATATTATTCCATCAATTCCATTAACAGTTTCAGATCCTTTGGTTTCTGTAATTTTAGAGGGCTATTACAAAATAGAAAAGAAAAATCTAGAAAAAGTTGCTTATCAGCATAAATTATCTATGGCATCTGAAAATATTGTTGGTGAGTATTTAGAGTTATATATTTCAAGTAAAACGCATAAAAATAGAAGTTGGGTGCATTGTGTAGATAGCCTTGTAAAAGGAACAGATTTTGTCAAATATGATAATGAAGAGTGGCAATTCCTACAAATAAAAAATAGATATAACTCTGAAAATTCTTCATCGGCACGAATAAGAAAAACTTTTAAAAAAGAGTATGGAATTGAAATCAAAAAATGGTTTAGGACTAATAGGGACGGAACAGATAATTGGTCTGTGTTCCCAGATAAAAATTTACCTGATAAACAAGAATCTAAACTTTTCAGTGAAAAAGATTTTAGAAATTTTATTTTTTCTTACTTAAATCATTTAAATACTTAACTAGGATATGTAAATGAATTGTTTATCCTTTTTTAGTGGATGTTTGGGGTTAGATACCGGATTAAAGCTTGCCGGCATTGATCATTTATTATTTTGTGAAATAGATAAATTTGCTAGTAGTACTATCAAGTTAAATAATCCAGACGTCCCATTAATTCAAAATATTTTAGATTTCGATGCAGTAGAAATTAGAAAGATTGCAGGTCTTACTTCTGAAGAGAATATTGATTTAATTGTTGGTGGCCCTCCTTGTCAAGCATTTTCAACAGCAGGGAAAAGAGCAAGCTTTCAAGATCCTAGAGGTAATGTGTTTTTACATTTTATTGATATTATCTCTCAACTCAAACCAAGATATTTTGTAATTGAGAATGTAAGGGGACTATTGTCTGCTGCTCTAAGGCATAGACCTCATTCTGAAAGAGGCATTGATAAACCTCCATTAACATCAGATGAGATGCCAGGAGGTGCATTAGCAGAAATCTTAAAGGTCTTATCAAATGAGGGTTATCAAATTTCTTTTAATTTGTACAATACTGCAAATTTTGGAGTTCCTCAAAAAAGAGAAAGAGTAATAATTATTGGAACTTTAAATAGTAGGAAAGTGCCATATCTTATACCTACTAATTCAGATAAAGAGGTTTATGGATTGCCACCATGGAAAACTTTCAGAGAAGTTGTAAGGGGTTTAAAAGAATCAGAAGCGGAATTTATCAATTTTTCAAAAAACCGAATTAAATTTTATGAGTTTTTGAAAGAAGGTCAATATTGGCGAAATTTACCTGATGAAATCAAACAAAAAGCCATGGGCAAAAGCTTATACTCTGGTGGAGGTAAAACAGGTTTTTATAGAAGAATATCTTGGGATAAACCTACTCCTACATTAGTTACTCATCCTGCAATGCCTGCTACTGATTTATGTCATCCAGATATTATTCGTCCTTTGTCAGTTCAGGAATACAAAAGGGTTCAAGAATTTCCTGATGATTTTCTTTTATTCGGTAATACTTTGCAAAAATATAAACAATTGGGTAACGCTGTGCCAGTTGGGTTTGGAAGGTTAATTGGTAAACATATAATCCAACATTCAAAAGGTGAAGAGTTTAATCTGAACAAGTTTAAAAATTTTCCATATTCAAGGTATAAAAATACTTCAGATGAGAATTGGTATCAACTTAACAGTTCTTAGCTACCTTGAAAGCTTTTGACTGAATAACTATTCACAAAACCAACTGATCGCTAACTACACTAAACTTCATAAGAGTGCATGATGCATATTCACTGCTCTGTGAATTCTTTAACTAGGATTAATAATTGGGTCATCCACTGATTGTTCTAATATCGTATAATCATAGATTATACATTCGAGGTATGCAAAATATAGATTCTTCTGTTGTTAATGACTTTGGTAATGAATGGAGTGAATATAATCAAAGTAAATCTGATTTAAATCTAGAGAAAGCATTTGAACAATATTTTTCAATTTTCCCCAAACATGTATTACATGATCAGTCTGTGGGTTTTGATGCAGGCTGTGGTAGTGGAAGATGGGCAAAATATATAGCTCCAAAAGTGAAGTACTTATATTGTTTTGACCCAAGTTCTAAAGCATTAGACATTGCCAAGCAGAACCTTTCTCAATATAAAAATTGCTTTTTTGAATGTTCATCTATTAATCAGGTTTCAATTACTGAAAACTCCATGGATTTTGGCTATTGCTTAGGAGTTTTACATCACATTCCAGATACTAAAAGGGCCCTTTCTGCTTGTGTTTCTAAACTCAAGAAAGGCTCTCCACTGTTAGTTTATCTTTATTATAGATTTGACAATAAGCCAATTTGGTTTAAGTTTATTTGGAGATTATCAGATTCATTAAGAAAAGTTATATCAATTCTACCTTTTTCAATTAAATTATTCATTACTAAATGCATTGCTTTAGTAGTTTATTTTCCTTTAGCAAGATTATCTTATCTTCTTGCCATCTTTGGACTTGATGTATCCAATATCCCTTTATCGGACTATAGAAATAAGGCTTTTTATTATATGGCTACTGACTCTTTAGATAGGTTCGGAACTAGACTTGAAAAAAGGTTTACTAAAAAAGAAATTTTTTCAATGATGACTGATGCTGGATTAACTTCCATCACCTTCAGTAATCGAACTCCATTCTGGGTTGCAATAGGCTATAAAGAGTAATCCTTCACTCATTACATGTTACTTTTGTGTAGATAGATGGCTGATTAGACCTCCAATTTTAACAATTCAGCCTAGATAATTAGAAATAGACTGCTTCTGAACTTTCTTTTACTATAATATTAGTCAATAGATTCTTTCGTTTTCGTTTTCAATCCCTTGCTTCTTGTTCTTGAGCGTTAGATTCCTAAGATCCCTGATACCCTTGAATCTCTTTTCTCAAAGCTATTTTCGATTCCTATCGACCGTTCAATTTAAACGGTTAATTTTTTCGTTCGCGCTTGCTTGTTCTTCTATATTACCTTTCCCCGTTAGGGCGGAAACTTATAGATACCACTTAGATCGTGGCATCTCAATGGCAGAGAACGGAGATTTTCAACCAGCAATTTCAGAATTTAACCAGGCTTTGCAATTAAGTCCTGATAATCCTTTGATTTACTTTAATCGAGGCACAATTAAGGGACAGGCATTAAATGATATCAATGGAGCAATCTCTGATTTTACAAAAGCTATTCAGTTGAATCCATCCTATGCAATTGCGTATAATAATCGTGGTAACGCAAGAAAACAGATTGGAGATTATTTAGGAGCTTTATCTGATTACAAAAAAGCCTTATTTTATCAACCAAACTATGCTAGAGCACATTATAATTCAGGCGCTACAAATAATATTTTAGGTAATTATAAATTAGCTATTAAAAGCCTTAATAAGGCAATCGAACTTAATCCCAAAAGCGTTTATTCATATCAAGATAGAGGAAATGCGTATTATCTGACCGGTAAGTATCGATTTGCTATACTTGACTATCAGAAAGTGATTGCATTAAATCCTCAAATACTCGATATTTACCATAATATCGGTAGTGCAAAGAATCAATTGGAAGACTATTCTGGTGCTATCGCTGCATTTAATAAGATAATAGAAGTATCACCAAAGGATTCAGTTGCTTATTATAATCGTGGCAGTGTGAGGAATTTTGCGTTTAATGATTGGAAGGGAGCATTAGCGGATTTTAATATGGCAATTAGTCTTGATCCTAATTATTCTCGAGCGTACAACAATCGTGGCAATATTAAAAAACAATTAGGCGATTTGACTGGAGCAATAGCAGATTTTGATCGAGCAATTAGTTTGGATCCTAATTATGCTTTAGCTTATTATAATAGAGGTATTGTACGCGAAGAATTGGGTCAGAAAGCACTAGCTTGTAGTGATTATGAAAAGGCAGCTGAGTTTGGCTCTCGCACTATTGCTATAGAAGTTATGGAAGAAAGCTCTGTATGGTGTCAACAGCAATTATAAGATTACAAGCATTGAGATTCGAAGAATTCTTTAGTTCTTTTTAGAGTTAACAATTGTGTTGTTTTGGTATTTCAGGATTTCAAGAGTTGAGTAATAACTTTTTGCGCTGAAGTCTATATACTTGTCTACTAGGGCTGGTTTAAAGTAGTAATACTCGATATCCTGGGTCACTAGCATTCACTGCATTGACCATCGTCCAACAGCCTGATTCACCGCTGCATCGTCGGCTTCAGCAGGACAGTATCCAGCTTGCAGGAAAAATCATATATATCAACCCTTTTCTCTATTGGAGACGTTTCGATAGCAATACTGATCGATGGCTTAGAGAGCCAGGACAATTGGGAGAGGAGCAAATTTGTATGAATAGAAAGAGGTTTTATCCTGAATTAGACTGGGATGAGTTAGATCAAGAAGAAAGCCTGATAAAGGATGCCGCAGTAGAAATGTTTTTGAAGAGCCTTGAGTTGATTGGCACATTTCATCCGGAATTGAATTCGGCTCACCTTCTTGAAGTTGAGAGAAAGATGGCAGTCACGAAAAAGCGTTCGTTTGAACGTTGGGTTGAGAAGTCATTTCGCAGACGCTTTAAACAAGAAGCCAGAGAGCGTCAGCGATTTGCGAGAGAGCGTTTTTGTAGATCTTGGATAGAGTGGCTAAGTAATGAAACGACTCATCAGGCAGTTGTTCCTTTGTTTACAGTCGTAGTGTTAGCAGGTTTTGGCGGGTGGTCATTGGGTATTGCTAATAACAGTTGCACTCCATTTGTGATGCCTGCCGAGCAAACTGGAGTGATGTAGTACATTTGCATTGGCTATGGCTCAGGATCCACTGGAAAATCTTCGTCTTTCACTAATGCAGGACTTACTTCCGGTTGGGATAGCTATGTTTGAGCGTGCAAGGCGAGGCGGAGCGAGTAAAGTAGCTGAGGTTTTTACGTCATCTTCTGACCCCCTTAAAGAATTACGGCTAGAAGGGGAATCTGCTGCTAGTTCCTTACGTGAACAGCTTGATAAAGTGAGTCCTGGTTTGGGGAATCCTATTGTCTCTGTAGAGGTAGATGTTGATGAGAAAACTGATGATGATGAGATGGTTGACAAGGAAATCTTATTAAAGTTTTTAAGCAGTGTGGAAGCTCGGTTTGATGCACTAGAGAATGAGCTGGCAGATCTCAGTGATAGGACTTCATCGTCAACAGTAGATAGCTAATAAATTGATGACGGCTCGTAAATCTCAGTTTTCAGCCAACAAACAAGGTCAAATTGGCTTACTGAATCAGCCGTTAGTCTTACTGCTTCTTGTTTTATGTTTCTTTAGTGCAATGGGAGTGCGGCTTTTTTGGCTGCAGGTACTACAAGGTACTTTCTATCGCAAACTATCAGATGAAAATCGTATTCGCTTGGTATCCCGTCCACCAATTCGTGGCCGTTTATTAGATCGAACTGGGAAGATCCTTGCAGATAATCGGCTTACCTATGCATTGTCAATACAGCCACGATTGGTTAGTAAGGAACAATGGCCTTTGTTGCGAGAGAAACTATCCCAACTACTGGATATTTCTGAGGAGTCGCTAAATGACCGCTTTACAAAAGGTATAAATAGAGACCCATTTCGAATAACTCTGGCTAGAGATCTCACTCCAGAACAGGTATTGCGCTTTAAGGAACGTGATCGCACTTTAAAAGGAGCACAAATTGATATTGAGTTAGTTCGCTTTTATCCTTATGGAACCCTTGCCTCTCATGTGTTGGGGTATACCCAGGCAATTACGCAAGATGAATATAAGGTTTTAGATGAGAAAGGTTATCAAATTAGAGATCGTATTGGCAGAACAGGAGTCGAAGCAGCATATGAGCCTTATTTACGAGGTCAATGGGGGGGCGAGATGCTTGAGGTGGATGCTGCTGGCACAGTGCAACGAAGTTTGGGTGTTAAGCCTGAGGAAGCTGGCAGGGATTTGGTTTTGACACTGGATTGGAATTTACAGGTCGCAGCGGAAAAAGCCCTCTTGGGTAAAAAAGCAGGAGCGATTGTTGTTCTTGATCCGCGTAATGGTGCCATTAAGGCGATGGCGAGCAGACCAACGTTTGATCCTAATTTCTTTTCTAAAACCTTTACACGGCAAAAGGAGTACGACGACTTATTTCTGTCGCCACGTATGCCGTTATTTAGTAGAGCTGTAAATGCTTACGACCCTGGTAGTACTTGGAAACCAGTGACGGCTATGGCTGGGATGGAGACTGGCATGTTTCCAGCTGATGTCAGGCTTAAAACTACTTCTTGTTTGAAGTATGGGGGGCATTGTTTTCGCGAACATAATGGAGAAGGTTTTGGCACGATTGGTTATGAGGATGCTCTTCGTGTTTCCAGTAATACTTTTTTCTATCAGGTTGGAGTAGGGGTGGGAGCTAAGGCTTTATATTCTGCCGCTACTGCATTAGGTTTTGATTCGCTTACTGGAATTGAAATTAGTTATGAGGAAAGTAAAGGAATTGTAGGCAATGAAGCATGGGCAGCAAAGGGACGTGGATGGGGCAAGCCTGGGACAACTCCATGGATACCGGAGGATATAGCTAGTGCCTCTATTGGACAGGCTGTTGTTCAGATTACTCCCCTCCAATTGGCTAGGGCTTATGCAGTTTTTGCAAATGGTGGTTATTTAGTGACTCCTCATTTGGCTGATATGAATATTGATTGGACTGCATCGAATTATCGACAAAAAGTAGACATTCAACCATCTACCTTGGCTACTATTAGAAGAGGTTTAAGAAAGGTTGTTCAATCTGGCACTGGATCAAGAGTCAATTTAAATTTGCCTAACCTCCCACCAGTTGCTGGAAAAACCGGTACTGCTGAGGATAGTTCTGGAGGCTCAGATCATGCTTGGTTTGTTTGTTTTGCTCCTTATGAGCAGCCTGAAATAGTAGTAGTAGCATTTGCTCAAAATACTCCTGGTGGAGGCTCAGTTCATGCTTTACCTATGGCACGACAAATTCTAAAAGAATGGAATCATCTACAAGTCAAGGTAGGTGACAATTCAAATTCATAAGCTCCCTTTCAAAAATCATGCTGCTTGATCAATTATGTTTTCTTCAGACAGCTTTCTATCTAAGAGAATTTTCACTTCTAAAAGCGAGCACATTCCAGTTCTAAACGGTAGTAAAACCATTGGACTTCTTTCTGGTCTGACTAACCAAGTCCGATTCGGTTGTTTGAGCAGTAAAAAACCTCTATATCGAAAAACCGTATTTTGATCTTGATGAAATCCCATTTAGGAGGGAAGAACAACCAGAAATTTATTTTCCTTGTCACCACTATATATGGTGTGTGGGCTAATTTCTTGGATTTTTTAGAATTTGGACAATGTTCTTGGCTTTTTCGAGTGAATTGTTTCAGAATGATGATATGCAAATGGCATTTCCCCGCAGCTAGTGTTGATGCTCTCGCTCTCCTAGGTTGAAAGGGTGAAAATTTTGCCTATATATGGTGCTTCACCTGCTACGTATTTATGTATGTGATTATTCCATTGCGGTTGGGGTGTTGATTTTTGCAGAGTATGGATTAAGGAGTAATTAGCTATTTATACAGATAATGCTTGTTTAGAACCGTAGGGGTTGCATTTGCATTAAACGATGTAAAAGATCGACAATTGATTCATCTTTGGCTGGTTTAGTTGAGTTACTTAGTAGCTGACGACCTACTACCTGTGCTCCGAGATGGGTCAGTTGTATTCGTAATGAAAGCAGCAATTCCATGCCTCCTCCTCCAGAAAAACTTGCGATAGCGATAGGCCTGCCATTAAACAAGTTTCGGAAGTCTTCATTTTCTACTGATAACCAAGCAATTGCACTAGTTAGTACAGGAGGTATGGATCCGTTATATTCTGGTGCGCAGATTACCCAGCGGGGTATTGATGCCAGCTGTTGATTTAAGGGCTTGATATCTTTTGGTATTCCTTTGCTTGCATGTGTTCTTGGATTATAAAGTGGCAGCTCAAGAGTTGTGAGATCTAATAACTCTGATTTGGCAGATAGAGGCTTTGCTAGTTGTACAAATCTTTTTGCCAGCTTTAGGTTTTCCCCATTGCTTGCAGTGATGACAAGTAGATCTTTGGATGAGCTCATGGTTTTTTGAGTGATGCTTGGCTATTCCTATCAGAGCATGTTGTTAATAGGTAGCTCCAGTACGGCGATAGTGGACAGCTGTCGTTCCTTCCTGATCTAGAACTTTACCGTGGTGGATTTCTGCATATATCAGCCAGTGATCACCACACTCCATGCGCTGCTTCACACATCCTTCTATCCATGCCAAAGCATCTGGAAGGATTGGTTGGTTAGATGGACTGGCATTTAACTGAAGATTTGCAAATCTGTTTGCACCTGCTGGAAAAGGTTGTAGGAATTGCCTCATGAGTTCATGCTGTCTCCCCGCAGCTAGTACATTGAGTGTGAAGTGGTCTCCTTTATGTAGGAGTGCTTCTACAGCTCTATCTTTGGCAACGGCAATAGTTATTCCAGGTGGAGAAAAGCTTGCTTGACTTACCCAACTTGCAACCATTGCCCCACTAAGCTCTTCTGATTCGTTACCTTTTCGAGCTGTTAAGACACAGAGTGAACCTACAATTCTTCCAAGAGCTAGAATTTTTGGGTCACTTTTACTTGTACTTAACCCACCAGTTGTACGACGAAGATTGCGTTTTTGTACTGCGAAGAGATTTCTTCCAAAGAGTGTTCCTGTTTCTTCTAGCATTTTTATCATTGCGGCATTGGGACTGAATTTCACTTTGATTGGTTCAAATCCAAACTTGAACCCTCCATCGCGTAGTTTGTTTTCTAGAAGCTCGAGAGCTTCTCCACTCCAGCCATAACTTCCAAAAACCCCTACAGGTTTCTCTCGATCGCCTTCGGCAAGGAGTGTGCCTAGAGCGGAAACAATAGGTGTTGGGGCATGCCCACCGAGGGTTGGTGAACCGATTAGATAGGCATCTGCATTCCGTATAGTGCTTATTAACTCATCAGCAGGGGTGAATTCACAATTGTGGCTTTGTACTTGCACACCTGTGCGACTAATACCTTTAGCTAGTGCATCAGCAATTGCTGCAGTATTCCCATACGCACTGGCAAATAATAAAATTACTTTTAAAGCCGATTTTTGTTGTCCTTCGCCCCATCTTTGATAGTCATTCATGAGGCTACGCCAACTTGCTTCAATCGCCGGACCATGTCCGGGTGCAATGGTGCGGATATCAAGCTCTTGAAGTCGGTCGACTAAAGCATCTACTTGATTCGACATTGATGCCATTAAGCAGTCAAAATAATGACGACGTTCTTCTTCTGTACTGCTTCGATTTGCTTCTGCCCATTCAGTTGTGCATAGGTGAGCAGCAAAAAATTTATTACTCATTAGAAGACCTAAATTCTTTTCAAAAACCAAGAGCCCACCTGGCCACCTTGCGGTTGGAGCAGGAATTAATTGCAACTCATATTTATTTTCAATACTGATAACTTCTTGATCTTTGACAGTATGGATCTTGGGTAATTTAGGAAGATTTTTGTTTACTTCTTGATTGCCTGTCGTTTTACTTGGCTTTTTCTGGTGCCATAGCTCTCGGAGTAGTTTAGTGCCTGGGTTGGAACAAATCAGTGTTACTTCGCTATAGGCATCAACTAGCTTATGTAAGAAAGAAACTCTATTTGGGTTGACATGACCAATAACGACTATCAGTTTCTTTGCATTTGGATCTAGAGACTTCTTGAGTTCAGTTAAGAAAGCGTTTGCGTAGTTGTCACCAGGGGGATGAATTAGTATTGCAGCCTTAGTTTCCCCAACCAATTGATCACGCTGTGAAAAGAGAAAGGAGTTTGCTGTGCTCCCTCTTTCCAAGGCATATTCGATTTCAAATCGGAGCCTTTTAGGACTTAGGCCTCTAAGGCTAATTAAGCCGTCCTCAATTGGAATAGAAATTATTTGTCGTTTCTCATTTGAAAGTTGTGTCATTGATTGAAATGATTTTGACATTCGGAGTTAACTCCTAGGATGGAAGAAAATTTTTATCGACTTTGTTTGATCGGTTTAGATGAAACATAAGATGCAGGTTGAGCTTTCAGAGCTTGAATGTGACCTTAATGAGTATTTGGAGTCATTTGTGGCTTAGTAATTACTGCCTACTTTGCGGTGATGTATTGCTGTTTTTACTTCCGTATCGGCTACATTTCCTTGCTCGACGATTGCGTAAATGACCCAGTGATCTGGAGTCTCTAGTCTTTGTTTAACGGTACAACTTAAAAATGCTAAGGCATCTATTAGCACAGGCCCTCCTGTAGCAACATCTTCCAACAACCCTACGCCTGCAAAACGATCGGCTCCAGGTGGAAATCGTTTTAGAAATTGACGAAATAAACCCTTATAGTTATCCTCTCGGAGGATATTGATAATAAATTTATCGCCTACTTGTAGGAAGGCTTCTATAGCTCGATCTTTGGCGACAGCCACTGTTAAACCAGGTGGTTGGAAACTGGCTTGACTAATCCAGCTTGCAATCATTGCACTTCTGCGTCTTCCATTACCTTCTCCCTGGCTTGCTGTAACTACATAAAGGCCCCCACTTAGCCTCCCTAATGCTTTCATGAGATCTCCATCCAAGCTTTTTATGCTCGCTATATTTTTTTTCCGATTAAGTAATTGACCAAGATCAGTGCCGGCTTCTTCGAATTGCTGGTATGTATTCCCATCAGGTTCACACTTGACTCTTAGGGGAGCAAAGGCCTCTTTTTGTCCAAGACTTTGCAATTGGCTTACTACAACATCAATTGGCTCATCATTACCGCCATATGCATCATAAACGGCTATCCATTGCTTTTGGTTTAATGCAGCCATGAGAGTTCCAATTGAGCTTTGCAGTTCAATATTTAAATTACTAGGCCATGTAGGTACTACGACGGCATTTGCTTCTCCAATGATTGCACTGAGTTCTTGAGCATCTGTTGATTGGAGATCGATTAACTGGACTTGGGTTTCAGCTTTGCTGACACCATGAGCAATAGCCTGACTTAATTGATCACAATATCCATATTGACTGAGGTAGCATACAACTGCATACTTATCTCCTTGGCTTCGCTTACTGCTCCATTCACGATAATTATTTAGCCACAGGCTTAGATGTTCTCGAAGTATTGGGCCGTGACCTACTGCAATTGTTTTGATTGAAGGTAGACTATCGATTCGCTTGAGGGCTTGAAGTACGCTACGTGCATTAGGTCCCATTAGACAGTCATAATAAAAACGGAAATCTGCTGCTATTGCCCTGCTATCTCTATCGAAAACATCATTAGAGCAATAGTGAAGTCCAAAGGCATCACATGTGTACAGAATAGATGTTCCATGGTCGAAGGAGAAAATAGTGTCCGGCCAATGTAGATTTGGTGCACTGATAAATTCCAAACGATGCGCAGTTTGACTAACTGGGTTAGTACCTAGATCTAGTTCCTCGCCACTTTTTACTGCCTTACTGCGAAAGGGACGATGTATTTGGTTTTCTAGAAATTTGATTGCTACTTTGGAAGCTATTATCTCAATTTCGGGATTTAGCTCTATTAGTGCACCAATTAAGCCTGAGTGATCTGGCTCTGTATGACTCACAATTAGATAATCAATTGCCTTGGGTTCAATTTCTTTATGCAAGATACTGAACCAGTCGCTGTGAAACTTGCTATGACTGGTATCAACTAGTGCTGTTTTAGCCCCTCTTATCAGAAAGCTATTGTAAGTAGTTCCATTTCGGAGACCAAATTCAATATCAAAACGACTGCGATCCCAGTCTAATGAGCGGATAGTAGTTGTATCACGATCAATTTGCTCGCATTGCAGGGATAGTCTTTGTGTCTTAGTGCTTGACGAGCAATTTGATGGTGTGTTTATCGTTGTCATGGAACCTTCATGTGAGCCATGCTAAGACTCTACGAAGAATTGCTATGAAGTGGGGATATGGGGAAATCGCTTTCTCTTTTGATATAAAGATGAACCGTTGATTTTTTCATCCCCAAGACACTCTTGGTAACCAATTTACTAGTTCAGGCACCATGATAATTAGTAACAAGACACTAATTTGTAGAATTACAAACGGCAAAGCACCCCAATAGATTTCTTTGGTTGAAATTGTGTTTGGAGCAACGCCACGTAGATAAAACAGTGCGAATCCAAATGGAGGAGTGAGAAAAGAAGTTTGTAGGTTGGCTCCTATTACTACCCCAAACCATAAGAGTGCATCTTGACCAAGTAGTTCGCGTGCGGCTGGTAGGAGTAGTGGAACCGCAATAAAAGCGATTTCGAAAAAATCTATGAAAAACCCTAAGAAGAAAATAATTAGCATGCTGAATGCCATGAATCCAAGCTTTCCTCCTGGCAAATTAAGTAAAATGTTTGCAATCAACTCATCGCCACCTACACCGCGAAAAACCAAGCTAAAGGCTGTTGAGCCAAGCAATATTGCCATTACCATCGATGTTGTGCGAAGAGTTTCATCACATACTTTTGAAAGTGCTTTTCGGCTAAACCCTCTATTAATAGCAGCAAGTCCCATTGCTCCTATTGCACCGAGTGTTCCTGCTTCTGTAGGTGTTGCGATTCCAAAAAATATGCTTCCTAGAACTATTAGAATTAATCCAAGAGGAGGCATCATTACGCTCAATAGTTGTAATAGTTGACGTGGTGAGAAACTTATCGATTCTTGCCTAGGGGTTAGTTCTGGCTTGACTCTGCTAATTACGAGGACATAAAGTGCGAATGCACCTGCCATTAATATTCCAGGTATTAGAGATCCAAGAAACAAGTCACCTACTGAGATTCCTAGTTGATCTCCTAGAACTACAAGTACAATACTTGGAGGAATAATCTGACCGAGTGTTCCTGATGCTGCAATTACACCTGTAGCTAGAGAGCGGTTATACCCTGAACGAACCATTGCAGGAAGAGATATCAAACCCATAGTTGTGACGGTTGCAGCAACCACTCCGGTGGTTGCTGCAAGTAATGACCCGACTAAAACAACTGCTAAAGCCAATCCGCCTCGAACCCGACCGAGAAGTTTCGCCATGCTGTCGAGGAGACGTTCTGCTATCCCAGATGTCTCTAGCATTGCTCCCATAAAAATAAATGCAGGTATAGCTAATAACGTAAAGTTGCTCATTATTCCTAGAATTCTTTGGGGCAGTGCAGTTACAAATAGAGGTTCAATGACACCTAATGCCATCCCTATTAATGAGAAAATAAGTGCGATGCCACCTAAACAGAAGGCTACTGGATATCCACTTAAAAGTACAAATATTAGACCTATAAACATCCCTGGCCCTAGAATGACTCCTGCATTAAAGCTAATGACATAACCAAGTAATTCTATATCAACCAAATCTATTCACCTGTATTTCTATTTGATTTTTTTGGTGCGGCACTTTTCAGTCTAATTACATTTCGAATTACGTCTGACGTTCCTTGAAGACTTAAAAGTAGGAACCCTATTGGAATAAGTGATTTTATCCAGTAGCGTGGCAACCCATAAGCATCTGGAGAGGCTTCATTGATTTTCCAAGATTGAATAGCTGGTTCTATTGAAATAGCCATCACCCCTAGTGCAAATGGTAACAACAGAAAGATTGCTCCGATTAGTTCGATAAGTATTTTGCGTTTTGTGCTCCATCTCCCTTGGAGTACGTCAACTCTTACATGACCTTGACGCTGCAATGTCCAACCTAGCCCTACCAAGAAAACAACATCAAAAAGATACCATTGCCCTTCTATGAGAGCATTGGAGCTTAGGTTCGTACCAATGGCGACTCCTAAATACCTCCCGAGGACATTCCAAAAGCCTAATCCAAGCATCAATAACACAGCCCAACGACCTATTAATGCACTGAAGTGGTTGATTTTGTCTAGTTGATTTGCTAGCACAAGCCATTGCTTCATATAGAACTCTCCTATTTGTTAGTAGTTAAAGCGAGAGAGGGAGAATTGATTGACCTTGTTCCATGCATAAACTTCTGTACGGAAAGTCATCCAATTGTTAAAGAGCTGGCGAAATTCCCTATCTTTCGTGGAGTAATCAGCATAAAGTTGGAATGCTGCTTCTTGGGCTGATTTCAGGATATTGTCTGAGTAAGGAACTAGCGTTGTGTCTCCTTTGGAAAGTCTCTGTAAAGCAGCTCCATTGAGGTTGTCATAACGATTAAGCATAGTCAGATTTGCTTCATAACAGGCTGTAGTAAAGATGGCTTTGTATTCATTTGGCAGTTTATTCCAGGCTTTTTGGTTGACCAGTGCCGTGAGAGTAGGGCCTGGTTCCCACCATCCTGGGTAGTAGTAGAAATTTGCAGCTCGATGGAGACCTAGTTTTTCGTCGTCGTAGGGCCCTGTCCATTCGGCGGCATCAATTGCTCCTCTTTCAAGTGCTAAGTAGATCTCACCTGCAGCGATTTGCTGCACATTGACACCTAACTGAGCCATGACATCGCCTCCCAACCCTGGAATACGCATTTTTAGGCCTTGCAGGGAGTTCAGGCTTTCTATTTTTTGTTTGAACCACCCACCCATTTGGGCTCCTGTGTTACCTGCTGGAAAACTAATGACTCCAAAGTCTCCATAAATACGATTTAGTGCTTCATTTCCACCACCTTCATAGAGCCATGCATTTTGTTGTTGCGCCGATAGTCCGAAAGGAAGAGAGGTTCCAAAAGAAAAAGATGGATTCTTACCTTTGTAGTAGTAACTAGCTGTATGCCCACACTCTACTGACCCAGCTTGTACGGCATCTAATACTTCTAATCCAGGAACTAATTCTCCACCTGCGTAAGATTTGATTTGGAAGTTTCCTCCACTAAGGGATTGAACTCTTTGGCAAATGGTTTCTGCACCACCATAAATTGTGTCTAATGAGGGAGGCCAGCTTGTGGCCATTCGCCAGCGGACTTTTGGCAGTGCACTCGTGGTTGCCTCACTTTCTTGACGGATGGTGCAGGAACTAATTAAGCCTGCACTTACTGCACTAGTAATTGCTATAGCACTAGTGCCTAGAAGTTTTCTACGTTGCATACCTTCCTCGTTTCATTGAATCTTAAGGTGATAGGCACTTTATACTTTAAGTTATTTCAAACTTTGAATAGTTTTCGCTAGAAGATTAATTAGTTATTTTGTTCTCTTAATAATTAGTTTTGCATGGTTTTGAGAGACTCCGCCAGTGATTAAAAGTGGCGGCTTGCCCATATACATCTCCTTGTTCATCCCAAATAGTCCATATTTTTGCATTTTTGATCATGAAACACTCTCCTTTACTGTTAACCCTGATTCCCTCATAGTTTTCTATTGAGTTGTTTTTGGAGAGTCCTTGCAAGCTAATTTCGCGTTGCTTGCGTTCCTGAACTGGCGCTGTTAGACGTGATGGCATTCCGATCATTTCCTCCCAGCATCTGTGCCAAAGCTTGAGGGCAGATGCATTTGCATAAGTTAAAGTAGGGTCATCTTCATTGTTATGCGATAGCACGGGGCTTTTTAGGAGATAGAGGTTATGAGCTTGCTCTTGTTCAGATATAGATATTTCTTGGAACTTTATTAGTGGTTGACAAAAAGCACTGCTATATGACGCTAATAGTAGACGTATGACTCTCAGGGTTTTGTCCGTTAGCCAGGGGCTTTTATTCACCTGCTGCCATCGCTTGCATCATTGCTTTTTGGGCAAGGGCTTGACCTTCTCGGTGTAGGTGGGATAAGAATTTCTGACGAGCTTCGGGAAAACGCGGCTCTTCGGCTAGGGGTAAATCACCGGCGGAATGTAGTCCTGTGTCTCCATCCATTGCTGGCGTGATGACAACTAAATCAGAGTTGAGATTCCCTTCATATTTCCACCAAAGACTTGGGTCTGCCACGGCTGGATGAGGAACGGCGGGTAAATCATGATTTATAGGAGATTGACTTTCTTGTTTTGCAGCCTTAGCAAGTTCTGCAAGCACTTCACGACGTTGTTCTGCTAGATCTGCCAATAATTTTGTTCTTGTTCTGCCTCTGAGTTGGAAGAGGACAAATGGGTCTTCACTGAAGCGATCACCCATCAGATAATAGATTGCGCTGATGTGCTTACAGGGGTTGGCTTTATCCGGACAATTACATTCGCTTCGTACTTCTTGTAGTTTGAATGGAAAAAGTCTACGTCCACTTGCTGCAAAAGCTCTTTCGATGTCTGCTGGCATGATTCCAGCTAATAGTTGTGCTGACCAACGTGCTTTTTGAGTTAATGCTTCAAGAACATATTGCCAATCCTCGTCATTTAAGACATCAAGCCAGAGCTTGACTTTATAAGGATCTTCTCCAGTGCCTTGTACACGCGCATGAACTCGTCTTCCTTCAAATCTTATTGATGTCACATTTCCTTCTCTTGCATAAGTCCATGCTCTCTCCAGCCGCTTTTTAAAGCGGTAGGAATTAATGAGTTCCATCCATTGTTCTACCCACCAAGGTTGTTGAGCAAGACCATCCTCACTCAATGCAGTTGTGATCTCAGTACTATTGGGAGATGTGTTAGTCATGATTTGAACAGTCAGTTAGGTATCTTCGAGTGCGACTAAGTCGCGTAGCTCACTTACACCCAGACCTCCTAACCAGTCTTCTCCTGATCCAATTATATCTTCAGCCAGTCTCGACTTTTCACGAATCATCCGGTCGATTTTCTCTTCTACTGATCCGCTTGTAATAAATTTATGAACCATTACACGATTCGACTGGCCAATGCGATATGCACGATCGGTAGCTTGATTTTCTACAGCAGGATTCCACCATCGATCCACATGAAAAACATGACTTGCTCTTGTTAAGTTGAGGCCGACGCCACCAGCTTTCAGCGATAGCAGAAAAATTTGTGGCCCTCGAGGGTCTTCTTGAAAACGGTCTACCATTGCTTGTCTTTCCGTTTTAGTTGTGCCGCCGTGTAGAAATGGAACGTCAAACCCCCATCTTTTTTGTAAATAGGCTTGGAGGAGGTGCCCCCATTCAGCGAATTGGGTGAAGAGAAGCCCTCTATCACCTGCCTCAACTATTTCTTCGAGAATCTCTTCTAACCTTTGCAGTTTCGCTGAACGTTTAATAAAACCCTCATCAATAACACTTTCTTTTAGTGCAAGGGCGGGGTGATTACAGATTTGTTTGAGACGGGTTAATAGTCCAAGAACTTTGCCGTGTCGTTGTCCTTTGGGTGCTCGTGCAATTGCATCTAACGTATCTTCAACAGTTTTTCGGTAAAGACTGTTTTGTTCTTTGCTCAGGCTTACCCATTCACTGAGTTCAATTTTTTCAGGAAGATCCGAGATAATTGCTTTATCAGTTTTTAATCTTCGCAAGAGGAAGGGACTTACACGTGATTTTAAATCTTTAAGAGATGACATATCTCCATATCGTTCAATAGGTAGTCGATATCTTTGACGAAAAAAGTCTTCCTCTCCTAACACTTTTGGATTGAGAAAATCCATCAGTGCCCAAAGTTCGCTAACGCGATTTTCTACCGGTGTTCCAGTTAACGCAATCCTAAACCGGTTACTTTTATTTGGCCTTGCTATGTCGCGGGTTGCCTGACTTTGTTTTGCATTTGGATTTTTAATTGCTTGTGCTTCGTCAATTACTATCCCTTGCCAGTCGATTGTTTCTAATAGCTCGATATCGCGTTGCATTAGACCATAGCTAGTGAGCACGAGATCTATTTTTTTTAATGCTTGCTTTAATTCTGATGGAGTGGATGGGCGTTTTGGGCCGTAGTGCTCAAAAACATCCAACTCAGGAGTAAATGCCTGTGCTTCTCTTTTCCAGTTGGTTAGTACTGAGGTTGGTGCAATGAGCATTACAGGCCGCTTGAGTTCCTGTTCAGCCTTGAGATGCTGCAGGAAGGCAAGAAGTTGGATAGTCTTGCCAAGACCCATGTCATCTGCAAGACAGGCACCCTGGTCAAATCTATGAAGGAAGGCCAACCAACCCAAGCCTCTTTCTTGATAAGGTCTTAGTTGTCCAACAAACCCATCTGGTGCAGGTAGTGGGTCAGGTGCTTTTTGTTGGTGATATTGCTCTAGAACACTGTGAAGTCTTGGCCCTGGCTGAAAGCTATGAACTGGAAGTTTCATTAGAGTATCCCCTTCCGCTGCGGTTAATCTCAGAGCGTCATCCAGACTGAGATTTGGATTCGTACTACAAAAGCGTTCAGCATTTTTGAGATCATTGGGTCTTAATTCAATCCAAGCATCTTTATGGCGGACTAGCGGGCTTCTCTTCCCTGCAAGTTGCTCGAGTTCCCGTAGAGTTAATGTCACCCCACCAATCATTAACTCCCACTCCCAATCAAGACTTTCTCCGAGAGTAATGCCTCTAGAGGTACTGGAAAGCTCTGCTTTAATAGCTATGCCAAGGCGACTTGCTAAGCCTCCTGAGAGACTTGGTGGTAATTCTACTCCAACACCAACATCTCGTAGTTGATTGGAGGCAGTACGCACGAGAACAAATGCCTCTGCTGGTGTTAGTTGCATTGACTCGGGAGTGGCAGTATTTAGGCCTCTCTCTATTGGCTCAAAAACCGTTAGTGCTCTTCCTAAGCCTTCTAAAAGAACTTCACCAGCATGTTCTACTCTGACTTCTCCCAGTTGTAGAACTTGAGAGCCTGAAGCCCAGGCGGTGGATGCAGGAACTTTTAGTGTTGGGTCTGCCTCTGCTTGTAAGGAAAAACGCAGCTCCCATAAATCATCTCCTTCCAGCGGAGTAAATAATTCAAGACAAGTTCTTGCTGGAGCTACACTCCCAGAGATACCTTCTCGCCAGTGACTGCTTGCTTTTGCAAGTCGCTCTACTTCTTCATCCTGAAGCGTTATAACTCCTGTTTCTGAGCCAAGTGCTTTCTGCCAAGTTGCTAACAGAGGGTCAAGGCCCTCAGTGTTGGGTGTAAACCCTTGTCGGAGTTGTGCATCTACAAGATTCCCCAGAAGATTGGCCACTCGCAGACGGCCACTGCGTGGACGACACGAGGCCACTGGGTTGGAAGCACGCATTGCTTCGGGACGAAGTCGTGTTGTGCGATTACTTCTTTTGCCAGTGGGCTCTCGCCATGGCAGAGCACATGTTGCCACCAACGGAAGCTGTGCAGCTAGCTCTTCTAACCGTCTTCGATCATCCTCACGATTTAGGAGCGGTACCCAACGAGCTCGATGCGGATAGCCTTCTCCTTTACTGAGTTCAACTTGTGGTAGCCATCTGCCACGGGCAATAATGCTAAGAGCCCATCGTTGGAGATGGCTCCACCATCGTAATTCGTCTCCTAAATCGGGATTTTCTCCAGAGAGTGGCAGGGTTGAAAGCCATGCTGTTGCGGCGCCAGGTTCAATAGCGAGGCCTTGAACTTGCCACGGCCACCATTCACATGCTTGTGGGATTGGCTCTCCAGCTTGTAAGGGAAGTCCTGTCCACTGAGACTCATTTTCTTCTTTAGTTTGCGTGTTTGTGCTTTGAGCTTTCCTTTTGTTGATAGGTTTCGCACGTCGGCTAGGTAGTGTGAGGCAAGCCGTTGCATCAATGATTCCATTTGGCATCATATTTTTTTCATTCAGCCAGTTGCGTAGTTCTTCTGGTTGAAGGGTAAAAGGATGTACTGCTGGTGTGCTTCCTGGTCCAGCGGGACAAGCAACTCTCCAGGTATCTGCCCACACAAGAAGAGCTGGACGTCCAGAACTGGTTGGTGTTCTGATGGCTGGCAGCCAGGTGGCGTGCAGCAGGCTCATGGCCGCGACGCGGAAATCATGACTTGGTTCCCTTGCAGTTGGATAGTGCTGCTGATCACCAGCAGCAACAATCAGTGGAGTTCCACTACTAATGATGCCAGTTTGTGGGTGCGATCGTCAGCACGATTTAGGTTTTTCGTGATCCTATAGTCCGAAATACGTAACTTTTAGGCTATAAAGCTGCTGCATCAGCCTTATAAATTTTATATTTAGTGCCATGAAAGCTTTTGGCAAAACAGCATCAAACCTTTCAATTATCTATGCCTCTATTCAGAGGCCATTAACTTGGATCTTAAAGGTTGAATTTATTTTGACTGATGGTTAATTACATTAACCCTTTAAAGTTGATTATTGGTATCAGGCTTCTTTATAGAATTCAGTATTCCTATGGCTGTTGATCGATCGTCATTTAGTGGGATATCTCAGCCTCGGAGTGGGGAGGAGATACGTAAGGCCTTTCTCACTTTTTTTGCGGAACGCGGTCATGAGGTAGTTCCTAGTGCGTCATTAATCCCCGATGACCCAACGGTCTTATTGACAATTGCAGGGATGTTGCCATTTAAGCCGGTTTTTCTCGGTCATCGAAGACCTCCAGCGCCTAGAGCAACGAGCAGTCAGAAGTGCATTAGAACAAATGATATTGAAAATGTTGGACGTACTGCTCGGCATCACACTTTTTTCGAGATGCTCGGGAATTTTTCTTTTGGGGATTATTTCAAGCGTGAAGCAATTCAATGGGCGTGGGAGTTAAGTACAGATGTATTTGGTTTAGACCCAAGAAGTTTAGTAGTAAGTGTTTATCGTGAAGATGATGAGGCGGAAGAGATTTGGCGTGATGTCGTGGGGGTGAACCCTCAGAGGATTATTCGCATGGATGAAAGAGACAACTTTTGGGCTTCTGGTCCCACGGGTCCTTGTGGTCCTTGCTCTGAGTTGTATTTCGACTTCAAAGCTGAATTAGGAGATGTAGGAATTGATCTTGAGGACGACACTCGATTTATCGAGTTTTATAACCTCGTTTTTATGCAGTACAACCGTGATTCTGAGGGCAACCTGACTCCATTAGCGAATTGCAATATCGACACTGGTATGGGATTAGAAAGAATGGCTCAAATTTTGCAAGGAGTTCCTAATAACTATGAGACTGATTTAATTTATCCCTTGATTGAGAAAGCTGCATCTCTTGCCAAAATTGATTATGAGGAACTTGATGAAAAAGCAAAGACATCTCTGAAGGTGATTGCTGATCATGGACGTGCTGTCACTCAGTTGATTTGTGATGGTGTGACTACAAGTAATTTGGGTCGAGGCTATGTGTTACGCCGACTAATTAGACGAGTGGTACGTCATGGTCGTTTGATTGGTTTGACGAATCCTTTTTTGGTTGACATGGCTGATACAGCTATTGACTTAATGAAGCCTTCTTTCCCTCAACTACTAGAGCGGCGTCAGGTGATTTTGCGTGAATTAGAACGCGAGGAATCTCGCTTTATGGATACTCTGGAACGAGGAGAAAAGTTGTTAGCTGATGTATTGGCTGGAAAACCTAAAAAAATAACTGGGGAACAGGCTTTTGAACTTTATGATACATATGGGTTTCCATGGGAGCTCACAGAAGAAATTGCTCAAGAGCATGGAATCAATGTTGATATTAAAGAGTTTGAAAAGGCGATGGATGTTCAGAGAAAAAGGGCTAAAGATGCGAGCCTTAGTATTGATGTAACACTACAAGACACTATCGACCGATTAGGTAATGAGTTGCGACCAACTAGCTTTTTAGGATATACAAAATTAGAACATACTAGTTCAGTACAGGCTTTAGTCGTTCATGGTGAGACTGCTATGAGAGTTGAGAGTGGAGATGAAGTCCAAATAATTCTTGATAGCACATCTTTTTATGGTGAGGGTGGTGGTCAAGTTGGAGATCGTGGTGTGTTGATCAGTAAGGATAGTGACGCAAAAGAAGTCTTAGTTGAAATTGACAGAGTTAGCCGTAGTAGAGATGTTTTTGTTCATTATGGACGAATTAGAACTGGTTCAGTTGAAGTAGGAGACTCACTACATGGACTTGTTCACCAGACTTCTAGGAGACGAGCTCAGGCACATCACACGGCCACTCATCTTTTGCAATCAGCGCTGAAGCTAGTTGTCGATTCTGGGATTCATCAAGCTGGCTCTTTAGTGAGCTTTGAGCGTATGCGCTTTGATTTTCATTCTCCTTGTGCAGTGAGCTCTCTTGACTTGAAGAAAGTTGAAGAGTTGATCAATACTTGGATTGTTCAATCTCATAGACTTGAAGTACATGAGATGCCTATTGAGGATGCTAAAAATGCAGGTGCTGTTGCCATGTTTGGTGAGAAATATGGTGCTGATGTACGTGTTGTAGATATACCTGGAGTTTCTATGGAACTATGCGGTGGCACACATGTTGCAAACACTGCAGAGTTAGGCGCATTTAAAGTGGTTAGTGAAACAGGCATTGCTTCAGGAATTCGAAGGATTGAAGCTGTTGCTGGTCCAGCAGTACTTGACTATCTCAATGAGAGAGATGTTGTTGTTAAAGAGTTGGGAAGGCGGTTTAAGGCGCAACCAAATGAGATTGTTCAACGTGTATTAACTTTGCAAGATGAACTCAAATCTCTAGAAAAAACTTTGCTCTTAACCAGGAGCGAATTGGCTATTGCAAAAGCGTTAGGACTTGTAACTCAAACTGTTGCGATTGGAGAGAGCCAATATTTGGTGGAGCGTCTTGATGGTTTGAATGGTGATTCACTCCAGTCAGCTGCTAAGAGTCTTCTAGATCAATTAGGTGCATCTTCAGTTGTCATTTTAGCCGGAGCCCCTGAACTTCAAAATCAATCAAAGGTAATTCTTGTGGCTGCTTTTGGATCTCATATTATTTCACGTGGTTTGAAGGCAGGTAGCTTTATTGGAGATATCGCTAAAATCTGTGGAGGTGGTGGCGGTGGTCGGCCGAATATTGCTCAAGCAGGTGGGCGTGATGCCAAGGCACTTGATGGAGCACTAGATGAGGCGCGCAATAAGCTTCGCCTGCTTTTAGCATAATCTTTATTGATGAAGATAGGTACTTTGCCGGAGACTTGTCTCAAGGTGATCCATTAGTTTTTGAGCCGTCTCAATTTCTAACCCTCCTTGTTGGATGGCATTTTCACTGGCTATGCGCAGTCGCTCCAGAAGCTGCTCTGGATCATGCTCCATTGCCTGAATAACATCTGATTTTGTGTTACCTCTAACGACGTGATCTAAGTTATAACCATTTTTGGAATTTAATTTTACGTGCACTGCATTAGTTTTGCCGAATAGGTTATGAAGATTGCCCATTACTTCCTGATAGGCCCCCCCAAGAAACATTCCTATTAGATAATTTTCGCTACTCTTTATTTTATGAAGTTCAAGCAGTGGCTTAACTCGACCATTATCGATGAATCTGGATAGTTTGCCATCTGAATCACATGTAAGGTCAGCGAAATGTCCAAGTTCAGTAGGTTCTTCTTGGAGTCTATGTATCGGCATAACCGGAAATGTTTGAGCTATCGCCCAGGTATCAGGAGCCGAGCGAAATATCGATAAATTTGCATAGTAGGTTCCTGCCAAAGTTGATTGCAAATTCGCAAGCTCTTTGGGGATGAAACCATCTTTGGATATGCGCTCTACTACTTCTTTTGCGCATGCCCATGTTAATTGCTCGGCCTTTCCTCTTTCTGGTAATCCCAGGTAGCCAAGCCTGAATGCTGCTAATGAGTCTTCTTTAAATTTAATTGCGTCGTTCCATGCTTCTTGAAGTTTGTAGCTATCTACAGGGGAATTTTTTGGGATAGTTTGAATCGACTTTAAGGTCTCACGGAGATTTCGGATAGTGAGACATTCCTGCTTTTCTCGATCTGGGATTTTTGTAGCAATGGAGCTGCTACCAAGGACATTGAAGACAAGCACTGAGAAGTGGCTAGTAATTGCTCGACCGCTTTCGCTGATTAATGTAGGCATTGTTAATTTATGGGCAGCACAGCATTCTTGTATGGTTGCAACTACATCATTTGCATAATTTTGTAGGGAGTAGTTTGTGGATGCTGTTGTGGCCGTACGACTACCGTCATAGTCCACTCCTAGACCACCACCTACATCTAAGAAGCCCATAGGGGCTCCTAAATGATTTAGCTCAATGTAGATTTGGCCGGCTTCTTGTAAAGCATCCTTAAGAATAGCTATGTCATTTATTTGACTACCAACATGGAAGTGAAGTAACCGTAGCTCCTTGAGTAGGTCAGCAGATTCTAATTTCTCAACTGTTAGAAGAATGTCTGGAATTGAAAGACCAAACTTGGACTTCTCACCTATTGAGTTACTCCATCGACCACTACTTCGACTAGACAATTTTGCTCTAATCCCTATGAGTGGGGCTGCACCAAGCTCACTGCTGGCAGTGATGATTCGCTCAACTTCATCTACTTGCTCAATAACTACTATGGGTTGACGACCTAGTTGGCGTGCCAGAATAGCTGTTTCTATATAGCGTTGGTCTTTGTAACCGTTACAAATAAGTAAAGCTTGAGGATCATTGATCAGTGATAGCGCTATTAGAAGTTCAGCCTTACTTCCCGCCTCTAATCCGAAATGCCAACGACGTCCACTTTCAAGTAGCTCTTCTAGAATATGGCGTTGTTGGTTGCATTTGATTGGGAATACACCTTGATAGCTACCTCTGTATTGGTAATGTTGGATAGCCTGTGAAAATGCAGTATGTAATTTCTCTAATCTGTGTTTTAAAATGTCGTCAAACCGAATGATTAAAGGGAGTTTAAGGTTACGTCCTTCAAGCTCTTCAATGAGATCAAGTAGATCTAGACCTTGATTGGCTGAGCCCTTTGGATGAACGGTTACATTGCCATGTTTGTTTATAGAAAAATATCCATCTCCCCATTGCTCCAGACCATAAAGGGCTGAACTGTCTGAGACAGCCCATTGTCTTGTTTGTGAGGTGTGGTCGGCTGATGTCAAGGACTGAGGCTCAAGATCACTTTTTTGATTTACTGCAGTAGCAGTAAAGGGAATCTAAGCTTCCGTGAAATTCGTAGCATCTTGTACTTGCCAAGAGGGCAGTCTGCCTATGACGATGGCTTAATTATGAGTTTGTTTTTTTCATGATGGCTGCTGAAAGAACTTTTATTGCTATTAAGCCGGATGGAGTACAAAGGGGTTTAGTGGGTGAAATTTTGGGCCGCTTTGAGCGTAAAGGATTTAAATTGGTCGCTTTAAAACAACTGACTCCAACTCGCGAACTCGCAGAAAAGCATTATGGGGTTCATAGAGAACGTCCTTTTTTCGAAGGTTTGGTCGCGTTTATTACTAGTGGTCCTGTTGTAGCAATGGTTTGGGAAGGGGATGGGGTCATTGCTAGTGCCCGTAAGCTCATTGGGGCAACGAAACCACTTGATGCGGAACCAGGGACGATTCGTGGAGATTTAGCTGTAAATATTGGTCGTAATGTGATTCATGGTTCGGATGGTTGTGAAACAGCAGCGTTTGAGATTGGACTTTGGTTTAATTCAACTGAACTTAATAATTGGCAACCATCTGATTATGTTTGGCGTGTTGAGAGTTGATCAGACCTATTTGGTTTGCTGACGGGAACAGGTATGTTCTGGGCCAATTTTCGGTTTGCAGTTCATTTCCTCTTACTCATTCATCACCTTTGCGTTTTTTTTGCTCTTCGTAAATCGATTCCATTGGAAAGCAATTAATATTTGATTCTCTGAGTTGCTTATAGGTTGATTTAATATACATTTTTTCATTAACTCAGCAGTTATTGCCGCCAACAGAACCCCATTACGGTGATGGCCAGTGGCTAACCAGAGGCCTTTGAGTGATGATATCCCTAGCAGAGGGGCTTCGTCGGGCGAACAGGGCCTAAAACCCCACCAACGCTCCATTGGAGGCCATTGGTTAGCAATAGGAAGCAAGTCATTTATCCCATTTTGCAGTTGTCTTTGACCTAGTGGCGTCAGTCCTTCTGTAAAGCCAGCATTTTGTTCACTAGTTGCTCCTACAATTATTAGTCCATCTTCTCGTGGTACTAGGTACGTGCCTGGTCCAAAGACTACTCTTTGCAGCGCGTCTTTTGGACCTTGAAGAGAAAGCATTTGCCCTTTCACAGGAAAGATCGGTAGCTCTTGCAGCAATGTGTTACTCCACGCACCTGAGCAGAGGACGGCTTGCTTGCGTTCAAGCTCCTTGATCTCTCCTTGAGCAGTGCGGATGATTACTCCTTGAAATTTTTTAGAGCTATGGATTAGCTCTAGGACTTCCACGCCTTCTTGAAACTGGACGCCTAAGCCAACGCAAGCTTTTTCAAGAGCTCTCATCAGTCGACGACGATTGTCAATTTGTCCATCTTGCTCAAAAAGGAGTCCACACTGCCATTGAGGAGCGATTCCAGGGATTTCTTTTTCAAGTTGAATTCGATTCAGCTTTTGGCCAAAAGGTGCTGTGGGATAAGAGTCTCTAGTGGAGGTATTTAAAAATGGAACAACTATTCCACAGTGCCTGAGACCGCAATTGATCCCACTATGAGACTGTATCTTGTTAACCCACGTAGGTATTCGACTAAGGCTTAGTTGCCCGAGTGTAAGAAGATTCTCAGTTAGACCTTCTGCATGGGGGGCAAGCATCCCAGCTGCTACAAAACCTGCGGCTTCACTCCTTTGACGACTTAATACTTCTACCTTGAGACCTTGTTCGGCTAATTCATATGCAATAGAAAGCCCTATAAGGCCTCCGCCGAGTATTAGCAATGTTTCTTTGGCTGATTCAGCCATTGGCACTAATGGTTGTCTTGCTGACGTGTGGCTTTTGATCAATGGATAGCTAGCTAGTTATTCTGTTTCTCATAGGATTCTTAAATGGATTGTGATGGCTGAAATGCAGGAACCATGGGAAGCTGTGATTGGGTTGGAGACCCATGTTCAGTTGGGAACAGAGAGCAAGATTTTTACAGCAGCTTCTACAGCTTTTGGAGATGCACCAAACACACATATTGATCCTGTGGTGTGTGGTTTACCTGGAACCCTTCCAGTATTGAATATAAAGGTTTTGGAATATGCAGTGAAAGCAGCAATGGCATTAAATTTGAAGATTGCCAAGCATAGTAAGTTTGATAGAAAACAATACTTTTATCCTGATTTACCAAAGAACTATCAGATTTCACAATTTGATGAGCCAATAGCTCAAGATGGATGGATTGAGGTTGAGGTTGCGGAGAAAGGAAAGGATACATACCTCAAAAAAGTTGGAATAGAGCG
The DNA here is from genome assembly GCA_003215295.1 of Prochlorococcus sp. AG-409-P03. Taxonomy (GTDB): domain Bacteria; phylum Cyanobacteriota; class Cyanobacteriia; order PCC-6307; family Cyanobiaceae; genus AG-409-P03. The sequence continues at coordinate 140,907 of QCKN01000001.1, forward strand.
TCTCCATATGGAGGAGGATGCAGGCAAGTTGGTACACGCTGGTAGTGACAGTCTTGCTGGTTCTACTCATTCTCTTGTTGATTACAACCGGGCTGGTGTGGCTCTGGCTGAGATAGTTAGTAAACCAGATTTGAGAACTGGGAGAGAGGCTGCTGAATATGCTTCGGAAATTCGGCGAATTATGCGTTACCTAGGGGTATCTGATGGAAATATGCAAGAGGGTTCTTTACGATGCGACGTTAACATCTCTGTGAGGAGAGGGCCTGATGCCCCCTTTGGTACAAAGGTAGAGATAAAAAATATGAATTCATTTTCTGCTATTCAGAAGGCGTGTGATTATGAGATTCAACGACAGATTCAAGCTTATGAGTCTGGTGACAAAGTTGTACAAGAAACCCGTTTGTGGGATGAAGGTAAACAGTTAACGAAAAGCATGCGCATGAAAGAAGGTAGTAGTGATTATCGTTATTTTCCTGACCCTGATTTAGGGCCGATTGAAGTTAGCCAGTCAGTATTAGATTACTGGTATTCTCAACTGCCTGAGTTGGCGGCCTCGAAGAGACATAGATATGCTGAACAGTTTGGTCTTTCAGCATATGATGCACGCGTATTAACCGATGAGATATCCATGGCTTTTTACTTTGAGACTGCAGTAGCAGCAGGAGCAGATCCCAAAGTTGCTTCTAACTGGATTACAGGAGATATCGCTGCCTATGTGAATGCAAATAAGTTGATCTATTCCGATATACCTTTTCAGCCTGTTCAATTGGCTGAGATGCTTCAAATGATCGCTAATGGAAAGATAAGCGGGAAAATTGCCAAAGAGATTTTGCCTGAATTACTTAAGGATGGAGGTTCTCCAAAGGCAATTGTTGAACAACGTGGACTAGGAATGATTAGCGACTCTTCTGCAATTGAAGCAATGGTTGATGAGTTGATGGCTGCTCATCCAGCTGAAGTGCAAGCATTTCGTGCAGGAAAGAAAAAGCTGCAAGGGTTTTTTGTAGGTCAGCTGATGAAGAAGACAGGCGGCAAAGCAGATCCCAAATTGGCTAATCAAATTATTAGCCGCAAACTTCAGGGATAGTTCTATTTATAAGAGCTTTTCAATGTGCTTCCGCCATGAGCCTTTCTCTTTACTGTTGTCAATGATTACGTCAGCGAGGTTAGCTTTTTTCTCCAGTGTCCATTGTGATTTTACTCTCCTTACAGCCTCTACTCTGGTCAGACCATCTCTTGCTATAAGCCGTTGTAATTGTTGCTCAGGCTGACAATTAACCACCCAAATCTCTGTACAAAGTTCAGTAAAGTTGGCTTCAAATAAGAGTGGTATGACGAGAATTACGAGAGGTGAATCTTTTATTACATTTAGTTCTTGAATGAAACGATTGAGAATAATTGGGTGAGTTAGCTTTTCAAGCCATTGTCGCTCACTTTGACTGGAAAAAACTATTTTTCCTAAGGCTGATCGGTCTATAACATTTTCTAGTGCGGCTGTTGAACTCACGACTCTATTTCCATAACGTTTTAGTATTGCTGCATGGGATGGTTGTCCTGGACTAAGTGCTTCGTGTGAGTAGACGTCAGCATCGAGGACTGGTATTTTTTTTTCTGCTTGCAGAAATGTACCAACACTGCTTTTGCCGCTAGCAATGCCACCGGTTAAACCGACACGTCGGTGTACGCCCTTCTTGCTAAACAATGAAATTTGGCTATGAAGTTCGCCGTTCATGTCGCAAGATAAGGATGGTTTTAGTCGTTTATTCAAGGTTGTGGTTTACTCGACGTCTTCAAAATGGTCTTTGATATCTGGTGGGATCACTAGACCTAAGGGATTTAGGGCATCTGGCATTAAAGCAGGCTTAAAGTCTTCAGGAAAGCCCGACCTTGCTCTGTTGGTTGCACCTCAAGGGGCAATATGCTCAGGCACTTTTACTAAATCGTATGTTAGGGCTGCATGTATTGATCTGTGTGTCGATCGTTTGAGGCTGAGTGATGGCAAAGTTCGGGCTCTGCTTATTAATTCAGGCCACGCAAATGCATGTACTGGAGATCATGGTTTAGGAGATAGCTTATTGGCTACTAAAGCTTTATCAGAGCGTTTAGGAATCAATCCTGAACAAGTCTTGATGTGTTCTACCGGTGTAATAGGCGAATTGATTCCGATGGACAAGTTGCTTGCCGGTTTAGACCCTTTAGTGGAATCTTTAAGCGATGGCGGTGGTTCAGCAGCAGCACAAGCAATTTTGACCACGGATTTAGTCGAGAAGCAAATAGCCGTTGAAGGCTACTTGGAGGGACGACGTGTACGTATTGGTGGAATGGCCAAAGGCTCAGGCATGATTCATCCGAATATGTCTACTATGTTGGGTTATCTAACTTGTGATGCAGGTGTGCCTATAGATACCTGGCGGCGGATGATTGGAAAAGTAGTTGATTGTTCCTTTAACTCGATTACGGTTGATGGAGATACCAGTACTAATGATGCCTTTCTTGCATTGTCAGCTGGTGAGCCACTTCAGAAAGCCTCTTATCATGATTTAGAGATTGGATTACGACTTGTCGCTCAGCATTTAGCCAAGGCGATTGCACGAGATGGCGAGGGTGCTAATGCGTTGATTGAGGTTCAAGTGGAAGGAACAGGTACTGATGGTGAAGCGCGCCAGATTGCACGCACTATTTGTGGGTCTTCACTTGTTAAAACTGCTGTACACGGGGCGGATCCGAACTGGGGCCGCATCGTTGCAGCGGCAGGACGAGCTGGAATTGCTTTGGATTTGAAACGCTTATCACTTTGGATTGGTCATTATCAATTGATGAGTCAAGGAGCACCTTTGGATTTTGATCGACAAGCTGTTTCTACTTATATGAAACAACGACTTCATGGAGACTATATGGTTGATGATTCTGTATGCATTCGTTTAAATGTGGGAGAAGAACCTTCACTGGGCTTTGCATGGGGGTGTGACCTTTCAGATCGATATGTCCGCATAAATGCCGATTACACCACCTGATTTTGTGATAAATCAAAAGCATTGACAGGACTAAATAGTTGCTTATTTTTTATACGCACCTTTGAAAATGTGATAACTCTGCAGCCCGCTTGTGATAATTGTAGGAAACTACCCCTTATTTTAGCGCTTCAAATTAGTTCTTACTACTGATCTCTAAAAAGGTTTGTATTACACAATCACAAGGTGTGTATTAATGCCGATCCTACAACTTGGACATCGAATATTATAGATATTGATAATTTATACAGGTTAAGTTTTCGTCTTGTTTTGAACTTGGCTCTTTGTTGACGAGAGATAACTATAAAAACTGTTAATAAAGATGATTGACTTATTTAAATCCGGGATTAGATTTTGATGAAGTCTCCTTTTAAGAAGCTTTTATGTTAGTATCTAATTATGCTAAAGATTAATGATCTAGTCCCTAGAGCTATTAATTACGAGGAGTACATTGCTGAAAATAATCTTCTCGCTATCTTGGGACTTAAGGCTTTCCCCTCAAGCTCTAAAGTCAAAAAGACAAGCTCACATTCCTTTACTGTTGACCCAAGTAATGAGATTCCGCTTTCTGCAGACCTAGAGGATCTGAGCAGACTGCATTACATAGCATGTTCTAGAAAAGTTACTACTATTCTCGAGTTTGGAGTTGGTAAGAGCACAGCAATTTTTGGGAATGCACTTGCTCTGAATAGGCAGAGTTATTATGACTTAACTTCTCGAGAGCTACGAAGAGGGAATCTTTATGAATGCCATTCTATTGACAACTCTCCATTTTGGATCAAGGAATGTAGCAAAATAATTCCTAATGAGATAATGGATAATAAGACGATTAACTTTCACCTTGCAAAATTAAATGTTTCAGATTTTTGTGGAAGAGTTTGTACTTTTTATGATCCACTGCCCAATCTTTGCCCGGACTTAATTTATCTTGATGGGCCCGACCAATTCTCCCCAAATGGTGATATTCGTGGTTTGACTACGAATCATCAAGATAGAATGCCTATGTCAGGCGATATCCTTGCTTTTGAGCACTTTCTACAGCCAGGAACTTTGATTATCATCGATGGCCGAACTGCTAATGCAAGATTCTTAGCTTCTAATCTTCAGAGAAGATGGGCGTATTGCTATTCTGCTGATTATGATCAGCACTTCTTTGAACTTCAAGAAGAACCTTTAGGTATCTATAATAGGAAAATGCTTGATCACTGCTTAGGAGAAAATTATTTTGAAAGATTGTCCAAGTAGTTTTTAACTTGTAAGGAAATACTTTTAGATTTTGATGAATCCAATTGATCAATACCATAGACTATGCGATAAAAATGCAAAGTCTATTTATATTTACGTAGTTATGAAACATAGTTTATTGATTACTTGAGATCTATAAATTAAAAGCAACTAATGCATTCCTATGTCGAGTCTTTTAGGGCTCTCAATTTCTATTATTAACTTGAAAAATATCTTTAATAGTTTCTAGTAACTCTCTATATTGAGATAATATGAGAATATTTTATGCGCTTTTTGAAATTCATTGCTCATTGTGATTGATTCTAAGCTTGGCTTCTAAAGCTTCAACCCGTTTTTTGTTTACTCCTTTATCACCAACCCCAACTCTAGATTCAGATCTAATTTGGAGTATTTTCTTATTTGAGATTACTTGTATTTCTAGATCATCAACGTAGTGCATCCATTTGCTCGTAGCTTCTGCATGTAGATATGAATCGCTTTGTTCCACTATTTTGGTTCTAGGAGTCTTAGTAACTGCTTCCACAGCATTGTTGAATAACAATTTTGGGTCATTGGTTACCCAATTCACACGAACACAATGGGTAGTTACGACACATTCCGGGAGCTCGGCAATGAGAACATTGCTAAACAATGCATTATTGCCGTAGGCAATCAGCATCGTAGAAAGTGCAAGCGTTATGATTTGCTGCATTAGACTTTGATTTAGGAATTAACAATAGCCTTTACCCATTACTAATGAAAGTCCAAGCAACTAGTGCATCTGTATTGAGATGGGCTTTGTAGCTTCACTTCCTTCTTTATACGACGTAGCTCTAGTATTTGCTTGGCATTCACCTTTAAGTAGGAGAAATGACCTTTATAGAGTGAGACATAAGGTATTGTTATGGCTATACAAAGGTAGTCTTTACCTGTTTGGAGTAATAGTGGCTTCAAATTGTCATATTAATGATTGCGAAAGAATAGAATTTTCTTTTGGAATGTCTGAGGCTTTACTTTGAGCATTGATGATTTTTGAAAATAGCCGAAGAGGGATTTACGCTGCTGCAGTGGCTATTGCATTTTTATGCACAACAGGAGATCCTGTACCACCGTTTTCATCATCATCATCATCATCAAAGCTTGAGAAAATTACTTTGATCCCTCCAAGGGCTAATACAGCGGAAAAGCCAATTGCGATAAAATCGAATTCCAAGATTCATTATTTGAATCCCGGGACTTTACAGGAAACACCAAAATTACACGGCTCCTACAAGCTACTTGTAACTCTTGCTTAGAAAATGCGCCGATATGTCAAGTGGACAATAACGGCAAGTGTTTGCATCTCCTGTGTAATTCGGAGCATATGAATGATGGCTGGCTACTTCATTGCCCGATCTTGGCTTAAATAGCTGCTTTTTTCGATTCCTGAGTCGTTGGGTGCAGCTATTTGATCTTTGGTTAAAGTCTCAGGCCTTAGAAAGGCAAAGGCAGGGTCAATGAGAGTTTCTTTGTCCTGCCTCTTTAGAGGAACTGATGCTAGGCCATTTAGGCGTCAGCATCTTTTACGGCATATCCTTCTTTAGAAAACAAGCTGGTATAACCAGTTGTGGATCTAGCCCGTAGGATAATTACGTGGACTGGGATCGCTACTACAGCATGAGCAATCGTTAGAAGCCAGAAATCCATTGGGACTCCTGGTTGTCCGTAAATGGCAAATAGATGACTTGAAAACATTGATTTGATTTAGCAGCCTTTGCTTTCCGAGCTTGATTCAAAATGGACTTTTTTGTAAGAGAATTGCTGAAAAGTTAACGCGTTTTTTCAAAACATGTTTTGTTTCACTAAAATACCTGGTCAGTTCTAGGGATCTGTCTAATTGGCAAAGACGATGGATTGGATTACGGTTTAGATAACGCTTTCGCCATGTTCCTTTAAAGCCAGGCTTTCAATCTATGCAGTCTTTGCCCTAATGAATTGCAAACAGCTATGACATGCTTCAAGAGGAAACAAGAACAGGTGCAAAGCTCCATGCAAGGGCTAACTGCCTAAAAGGAAATCCAATTACAGTAGATACAACATCAAGAGCAACTCTTCCTGCTAGCACGTCTCAAGAAATTTAATGGATCGACAAGCTAGTGGATTTTTTATCAAACCGCGAGAGCTGCTTGTCCTATAAGAGTGCAGGAAAGCTTGCTGCTGATCACTAGTCTGTCTGCATGTATTGTGCTGCCGATTGAAGATTTCTTGATATAAGGCTCTCTACTCAGAACCGTTTCCAACCCTTACGATGTAAGAAGATGTATACAACTACAATAGAAATCCACAATGGCATTAAATAAATAGCTGTAATTAAACCCATAAAAAGTATCCAAATCATGAATATAAGTACAATTCCACTAAGTAGATATAGTATCCATTTACGTATTCTTTTAATCCAGAACTTACCTTCCAATCTATCAAGTTGATCCTGGAGGGATTGTTTTTCTTGATACAATGCTATCAACCGTTCTGTATGCCATGTGGTTGATGTTTCTACGGCGGATTTGTACCATTTTTTCTTGACTGAATGTAACAACCCACTATTCCTATCAAGAGTTGCTCTGAGTCCAACCAATTGCGCTTCGAAAATGTTTTTAGTCGATTCTGAAATTTGTAGTTCAAGTTGCCTTATGTGTTTTTTTAAATTCTTACTAAGCGATTTCTCGTCATCAGAGGCATTATATGGTTTTATTGACGAGTTGTTTGATGTTTTTGGGAGAAACCAAATCCTCATTGCATTAAACGGCTAAGGTTCATGAAATTAGTTTTTAATCATTTTTCTATTATAACTGCTTTCTTTGCGGACATTATATGGTGATCTTTCTTGTTTATGATTGCTCGAATAATGTGATTGCTTTTCCGCTGTAAATGACGCTCCAGTTTTTGCTTTGATTTAAACGAAGTTTGATTTTTTCGATTACTTCGGCTGATGAATTCCATCCAGGATATTCTTGATTTATCAAAATCTGGTCATAGTCATTTAATCTATCAAGCTTTCTCGCAGTTGCTATATCAATTATTCTGCGACGAGATAAGTGAGGTATAAGATTATTGCTAGTCAAAACTGCAGCCTTAGGATTGACTAGTTGAATTGCTTCTCTACTTTCATGAGCTGTGGAAAGCTGATCTTGAAATGAGCCGAAAAAGAATGTTATTCGAGAAAATATAATAAAGCTGATTGTAGTCCATATGAGAATTAAAGTAGAGATTTGCTTACGCATCAATTGTGGATATCCATCGACTCCCTCTGAACCTTGGGCAAGGGTTTTCTGCACCGCAATTGCTAGGAATGGTACAAAGAAAAGAGAATAATGGTGAACTAAATTTTTAAGAGGTAACTCTGATGCAGCAAGATTTAGTAGTAGTAATGGTGAAAAAGGAATAAAACTTAGAAATAATTTTTTTCGGTTCTTATGGAAGATCAGATAAAATATAGGTATTAAAAGAAGAAAAAGGTATTCTAGATTTTCTATTGAAAAGAATTGTTGATTTATTTGAGATATCACTTGAATTAAATTAATGCTTTCAAAATTTGCATTTTGCCCGAATCCAAACTTATCGGCGTGACGAATTAATTGAGCATCTGCACCACCAAAATGTGGTATCAATATACCTCCTACAATTGTTAACCATGCGAAACCTATTCCAGAAAGAGTGATAAAGAGCTTTCGCTTCCTTTTAATTAGAAGCCAAAGAGCTATTCCTATCACTAAGAATGCGATACTTACTTTACAGGTTAAGGCAAATATTAAATAAAGAATAGCACGCCAATTAGATTGAGGTTTTGAATCATCTAAAATCCCTACGGCTTCAATTACAAGAGGAATAGCTAGAACCTCCGGATGGAAGTCAAATATTGCAGTATTAAAAACTACTGGATAAAGGAGTACGACCAAAAGGCTTATTCCTGTTCTGGCTCGAGTTAGTCCATTTTTGCGAGCCAGGCGTTCCAGCGGGAAGACTGCACTAGCAAGAGCCCCAGCCTGAATGAAAAAAAGAAAATTTGTCGAAGGAAATAATGCTGCAATCCATCCGAGTGGGTAGAGAACAATTGCTCCATGATCACCCAGAACATGGAAACCCAGTAAGCTACTTTGAGCTGGTAAGCCTTGGGATATTAGATAAATTGCTTGATTAAAAATTCCTAGATCCCAAGCAGAAGTTTGAAACCAATAGTGACGCAGGCTTAAACCTGTGCCATAAATAAAAAAGCTTATTAGGAAAAATATCCAGGCCAAAATTTAATTGAATGACTAGACAGGAATATACTTTGGTATAGGCTAAAGAATCGATGCAGCGATTGTTCTAAATGTTCATCTTACCATTGCAGAAACATTTCCCCCATCAACAGTTAGCAAGGCACCAGTAGTCTTATCCATTGATGCAAGTGCAACAAAGGCTTTTGCAACATCTATAGCTTTCACTTCAGAGTTTAAAAGATTACCTGACATATATTCATCTTGACTTACGCCACGAGCATGTGCTCTGCTTGCTATCATTTCATCATTTAACAATCCAGAACGAATCCTGTCAGCATTAATCCCATTAGATCTTATTTTTGCCTGGCCTTCTTCTAATGCATATTGTTTCATTAAGGCGAGCAAACCTGCTTTGGCAATTCCATAAGCACCAAAATTTTGACCAGGGTTAAGAGCTTGTTTGCTAATATTAAAAAGAATTTGCCCTCCAATTTGCACTAAATTGCTATTATTTGCTTTATCTTGTGCTTTAAAGATCTGGACTGCCTGCTTAGCAACATATTGGTGAGACATCAAATTAAGTTCGATACTTCTCTTTAAAATCGAATCATCCAAATCTGCTATTCGACCAGATGATGCTGCACCAGCATTTGAAATAACAATATCTAGACCTCCAAAGTGCACTAGTGTATCTTCAAATGCTTTTCTGACTTCCTCACGATTAGTTAAATCACATCCAATAACAAGTGAGTTTGACCCACATGCTTCAGCGGTTTTTTGAGCAGCATTGATATTTTTGTCAATTGCAATAATCTCTGCACCTAGCGAAGAGAATTCTTTTGCTATAGCTGCGCCAATAGCGCCTCCTGCTCCAGTTATCATTACAACTTGACCATCAAACTTTAGCTTTTTCATTTTTCCTAATTTTGCTTGCTCAAGACTCCAATACTCCATCTCAAATGTCTCTTTTTCAGTAACTGGTTTGTATGCTCCTAAAGCTTCTGCTGCGAGGATTGTTGCTACCCATGCTTCACCTATATCTGCTGTAACTTGCGCGGATTTTTTAGTCCTTCCAATTCCAATCATCCCAACACCAGGAAATAATATTAATCGTGGTAGAGGATCGAGCTGTTTTTTTTGTTCACCAGTATCGATGTTATATCTTGTGAAATAATTTATATATTCCTTCTTATATTCTTCTAAGCTTTTCTGAGCTGTTGATAGCCATTTATTCATAGAAAGATTATCTTGGTCATTCTCTAATCTGTCTGGTAATTTATCCACAACCCAAGGTTTTGCTTTGGTTCTAATCACATGGTCTGGAGTGACTACTCCTCGCTGTGACAGCTCTTTTAGGTTTGAGGAATTAACTAGATCTAGAATATCTTTATTCACTCGAATATCAAAAACCCATCTGTTGTCTGTTGACTGTCTACAATCTTCCTTACAGAGCAAACCTCTTAAGTAGGCTATTGCTTGATATAGGTTCTTTGTTGACTTGACTCTATGAGAACTTTTACACAGACTAAGTGATATTTTTCTAGGGAGAACCCTTTCCGCTTGATTCACTAGCTTGATCATGCGCTTGTAACTTTCTTTAGCTGTTTCCCCAAATGAAAAAATCCCATGCTTTAGTAATATCATGCCCTCTATCTCGGAGTCGATGATATTTGTATTTCTGATAGCTTTTTCATAGGCATTTGATGCTTCAAGAGCTAGTTGAAAGCCTGGCATTACATATGGAATAATTATCACCTTATTCCCATAGATCTCTCTACAAATTTCTTCAGCATTTTCTTGATCTGCCAGTGCAAGCAAGGCTACTGAATGCGTATGATCAACAAATTTATGTGGTAAAAAGGCGTGGAGAAGAGCTTCAACAGAAGGGTTTGGTGAATTAGGGTTTATCAAATTTATACGCTGTGTCGCAACCATGGCTTCGTCTGACAAAGCCTTAAGGCTCTTCAGTCTCCTTAGAGGCTCGAGCCTTACTCCAGGATGTCCGGCAGGCTCAATCGTTGCTAAATCCCACCCAGATCCTTTTATGAACATTACACTTGTGTCTACTCCTACGAGATCTTTTACTTGGCTTTTGACAGATGTGTTGCCTCCTCCATGCAAAACTAGTTCAGGATCTTGCCCTAGCAAACGAGCTGAATAGGTTCGAAGCGACAAGTCTTCGTTAATGCTTTCAGAGCAATATTGTTCAACGATCTTCGCAGCTTGCTTGTCTGACCATAGATCTATGCAAGCCATAATAAAACTCTATCTTCTGACTGAGAAAAAGATTATTTATATTATAGTCTACATGGCTTTATTTTGATTTATTTGAATATTTTTTCTATCAGTACCTCTTGCTTGTTAAGATATAGAAGAAATTGTGGGTTGTCATAATTACTTAGGATTTTAAATTTCCTTAGATTCGGGAATTATAATAAACATGATTTCTTGTCCCTTGAGTCAAAGTCTTATCTTTGACTGCTAAGTAATGATTGATTCATTTGTTTGCTCGATACACGTTAGAGCGAATACATATTACTCCAATCTCTTGTAGTATTGGTACTCATTAACCATTTGGCCAGACAAAGCATGAAGGCTGTAATCCTTGCTGGTGGTCTTGGTACGAGACTTAGCGAAGAAACCCATTTACGACCTAAGCCTATGGTTGAAGTTGGTGGAAAGCCTTTGCTATGGCATATTTTAAAGATTTATGGTTATCACGGAATTAATGAATTTATTATTTGTTGTGGTTATAAGGGATATATGATCAAGGAATACTTCTCAAATTATCTACTCCATAACAGTGATGTCACGTTCCATTTAGATTCAGATAATAGAATGGAAGTACACCATGTAAAAAATGATCCTTGGAAAGTCACGTTGATTGATACAGGCGAGCATTCTCAGACAGCAGGACGACTTTCTCTAGTAAAAGATTATTTGAGTAATGATACTTTTTGTTTTACCTATGGAGATGGAGTGGCAGATATTGATCTGACAGCTTTGATTGATCACCATAAGAAGGAGGGTAGGCAAGCGACTTTGACTGCAGTTCAACCCCCAGGGCGGTTTGGGGCATTGAGCTTGGATGGCAATGCAGTATCGAGATTCCAGGAAAAGCCTGATGGGGATAATGCTTGGGTCAATGGTGGTTTTTTTGTTTTAGAACCTTCTGTGATTGATTTAATAGCTTCTAAAAGTACAAGTTGGGAGTCTGATGTTCTTCCTAAGTTGGCCTCGCTTGGTCAGCTTAGTGCCTATAGGCATGGCGGTTTTTGGCAGCCTATGGACACATTGCGTGACCGATTAAAACTCGAAGAGCTTTGGCTCACAGGTCAAGCTCCGTGGTCTTTATGGTGATGGATATTAATAACCAAGAGAATTTTTGGCTTAATCGTCGTGTTGTTATAACTGGGCATACAGGCTTTAAGGGCAGTTGGCTTACACTTTGGCTGATGATGCAAGGTGCTGATGTATGGGGCTATTCTCTACCTGTTGATAACATCAATAATATATTATTCTCTAATTTAAATCTATTCAATTTGAGCTCTCCTGATCAATTAGGAAAACTTCATCATTTTGAAGGTAATATTAATGATTTATCTCAGCTAAGAACATTTTTTTCTAAGTCCAAGCCAGAAGTAGTTTTTCATCTTGCAGCTCAACCTTTGGTAAGACAAAGTTATCTTGATCCATTAGGTACCTGGCAAACTAATGTGTTAGGAACATTAAATATATTAGAGAGCGCCAAGAGCTTAACCAATATTTGTGTTTTGGTAATGATTACAACTGATAAGGTATATAAAAATCGTGAATGGATGTTTGGTTATCGAGAAAATGATGAACTTGGAGGGAATGATCCCTATAGTGCTAGTAAGGCAGCAATGGAACTGGCTATTGCTAGTTGGAAAAATAGTTTTTTAGGTGTGAAATCTCATCAAGTTCATCATTTATCTATTGCAACGGCAAGGTCAGGAAATGTTATAGGTGGAGGAGATTGGGCAGAAAATCGAATTGTTCCTGATACTGTCAGAGCTTTGAAGAGTAATCAACTTATCGAAGTCAGGAATCCATATTCAACGAGACCTTGGCAACATGTTTTAGACCCCTTGCATGGATATCAACTTTTAGCTGAGAAACTCTTTAAATTGAAGTTGCATTCATCAGAGACTCCTTTTGAGTTTCCAGATTCTTTTAACTTTGGACCTTCTATATCTTCTAATCAGACTGTAAAAAAGCTAGTACAGACTATTTTGAAATCTTGGCCAGGAGAATGGTATGAAAAATCTAACAAAGAAGAATTTCATGAAGCAGGATTACTTCATCTAGAAAGTCAACTTGCCAGGAATTATCTTGCATGGAGACCTCGTTGGTGTTTTGAAGAAACTGTTGAGAAAACAATCTTTTGGTATAAATCTGTTTCTGAGGGTCAGTCAGCACTGCAATGCACAATGAACGATATTATTCAGTATCAGAAGGTTTGATATGTCTATTCAGATTAAGTCAACTTCAATTGAAGGTGTAAGTGAGATTGCCATTAATCCATTTATAGATCATCGTGGAACTTTTTTTAATTGCTTTCGGACTCATGAGTTTTCTTCATTAGATGCATGGGGTACTCGAGAAATTCAACAAGTTAATATAAGTACAACAAAGGCCTATGGAGCTATTAGAGGCTTGCATAGTCAAGCTCATCCACATAGTGAAGCAAAGATTATTCGTTGCATGGAGGGAAAAGTTTGGGACGTTGCGGTTGATCTGAGAGCTGATTCTCCCACTTATGGTCTTTGGCATTCTGTAGAACTTTCTGCAAAAGATTCAAATGCAATTTTGATTCCGGAAGGATGTGCCCATGGTTTTCAGGTCTTGGAGCCTAATAGCCGACTTCTATATATCCATTCAGGTATCTGGAAGCCTTCTTTTGAGGTTGGTGTTCGCTGGAATGATCCTAAGTTAAACATTAAATGGCCTATACCCGTTACTGATTTAAGTGAGCGTGATAGTACTCTGCCCTTTTTTGAACAAACATGAATTATAGATGTAGACACTGTCAAACTCTTCTTAGTGATGAGGTTATAGATCTTGGCCATCAACCTCCAAGTAATGCATATCTTCTGTTTGATCAATTATCTAAGCCTGAAATCTATTATCCACTTAAAGTATATGTATGCAGCTCTTGTTGGTTAGTTCAATTGCCGAATCACGCCTCTGCAGAGGATCTCTTCACACCGGATTACGCATATTTTTCAAGTACTTCCATTAGTTGGTGCTTGCATGCAGAAGAATTTGTCAATCAGGCTATATCTCGTTTAGGCCTCGGACCAAAGAGTTTTGTGATTGAGATAGCCAGTAATGATGGTTACCTTCTCCAACATATGCGAAAAAATAATATTAAATGCTTAGGGATTGAACCGACTGAGGCGACGGCTCAGGCTGCTGAAACTAAAGGTATCGATACATTAAAAGAGTTTTTTAGTTTAGATCTTGCAAGACAACTTGAAAAGCCAGATTTGATTATTGCTAATAATGTACTTGCCCATGTTCCTGACATCAATGATTTTATGCAAGGCATCTCTCAGCTGCTTAAGATGGGTGGACGGGTTTCAATAGAGTTTCCACATCTGTTGAATTTATTAGATAAAAAACAATTTGATACTATTTATCATGAGCATTATAGTTATTTAAGTCTTTCATTCGTAAATCGACTAGCTCAATCGGTTGGCTTGCTTGTTGAAGATGTTGAAATTTTAAATACACATGGTGGGAGCTTAAGAGTATGGCTATCACATCATGGTATATATCCAGTTCAAGAATCTGTCCTTACTGTTTTGCGCAAGGAAGTCCAATACGGCTTGGAAACTATACAAGCATATAATGAATTTCAGAAGTCGGCTGATTTGATTAAGAATGACTTACTAGAGTTTATGATTCAGGCAAAAAGAGATGGGAAGAGACTGATTGGTTATGGAGCTGCAGCTAAGGGTAATACATTATTGAATTATGCAGGGATTAAAAGTGACTTGATGGAATCTGTTGCTGATATGGCGATTAGTAAACAGGGTAAGTTTCTACCTGGAAGTCATATACCAATTATTAGTCCACGAGAATTAGAAGAACTTAATCCTGACCTAATCTTTGTTTTACCATGGAATCTTATAGAGGAGATAAAGAAACAGATGAAATCAAGACACTTATTTACTGCTATACCTAACTTGAGACAAGTTTAGATTCTTTTTTTTTAAAGAGAATAACGTCTCGAATGTCTTTGCCAAATCTATTATTTGTTTTTTGGGAGTTATTTTTAGTTGTTTTAAATAGGAAAACTTTCCTCCCATCATGAGAGAGAAAATCTTTGCCAATTTAGGAACTAAACTAATGATTTCTGTGCATCATCTTTTACTTTGTACTTTTCAGAGCGCTCCAATATTCTTGCTTCCTTTTTCTGGAGATATTTTTCAAAGCTCTTTAATGACTTACGGCTACTATTAATACCATTCACTTGACTAAACCTCTCTCCATCAGCGGATGTATTTTCCCAATTAGTCATACCATCGACTACTTGGTTGCCTCTATTTGCTAATTCTCTATTGGTTTCTATTACGTTATTACTTCCATGAGGTGATTTTTTGGACTCTTTGTTATCGATACTGTGGCTATAGGATCTATCATGTCTAAATCCCCTGAAAGTAACATCTCTTTCTTGATACAGGTAGTCGATTTGTCTCAACGTTGTGTCTCTTTGCTTATCATAATAATTTTTCATGAGAGTAGTATTTGCCCACCTTAAGCATTCATAATATTCATCATCGCTTAACTCAGTAAAATTACAGCATATTAAATCTGAATTTAGATGCTTTCTTTCATAAAAATCCTCTGCTGGGTTTTCAGGATCTAAAAGGCCCATCTTAATTGCGTCGAAATACAGCGGAGATCCTGGGTATGGAGTTACAGGCCTAATAGTTCTCTTTTTATTGAAATCATCATACTTCAACAAAAAGTCGACGCTTTTTTTGATTGTTTCCCAGTTATCTCCTTTGTTTCCGAAAATAAAGTTTAAACCAGGGCTGATACCAGCTTTTAAGGTTGCCTCGATTCCACTCACAATCATACGTGGAGTCAAACCCTTCTTCATATTATTTAGAACTGTTTGATCCATACTTTCTATTCCATAATTTATGAAAACACAGCCTGCTTCTCTCATCAGAATAGTTAGCTCTTCACTTGTATAGTTTAGTCTTCCATTACATCCCCATTTCACAGGTAGATCTCGTTTCAGAAACTCTTTACAGACTTCTTCAGTATGATGAACAGAAGACATTAATAAGTCGTCTTGAAATGCTATATAAGTGATGCCATATTCTTTATGCAGATACTCCACTTCATTTAATAAATGAACTGGGTTTCTCATCCTATAGCCTGGATCCATTCTGTAGCAAAAAGTGCATTTGAATGTGCACCCTCTTGCTGACATCATCGGAAAGGCAAAGTCTGTCATGCCTATGCGAGGCTGTCTTAGCATTCTATAAATGTCCATAGGAAACAATTCATATGGAGGCATGGGGAGAGAGTCTAAATCCTCTATTAAAGGTGCTCTTTCAGTTTGCTTAAGTTCGCCTTTGTCCATCCAAGCAATGCCAGGGACATTATCGAGAGGTGAATTGTTTGAAAACGATCGCATTAATTCTGGAACAGTTACTTCACCTTCTCCTAGGCAAACTACATCGCAGCCAGATTTTTCAATGAAAAATTTAGGCTCAGGTGTTGGCCCATAACCACCCATTACATATTTGAATTTGTCACGATTTTTTGATGCATTAATTGCCTTAGATAGGCTCTTCATCTTTTGATATTGATAATAACCAGCAATCAAACTTAAGATCACTACGTCAAATTCATTCTCATCTAAATAGCTTCTTAGATTATCATCTGGCCAATGGTATATGTCTTGGTTCCAAATTGAGATTTGATGGTTATCTCTTTTCAGGACAGCACCAAGTGCCCCGAACCCCATTGGGAAAACGTTATCGAACGATCCATTGTCGTAGATAACAAATAGAACCTTAAGTGTCATCTGGTTTCTTTGTATGGAAATATTATATCAAATAATTTGAATAGATTACTGCAAGCTAGGTATTAGTGTTATAAGTTATCTCTAGTGAATTAGCATCAGATATGCCGCTGAATCTCGCTTTTTGAGACGGTGACAAAATTGACATTGACATATGGTTGATTTTTAGTTGGTTCGTATCGAGGCGCCAATGTTAGAAGTCTGTAGGGATTGATCTTCAGCTAGAACGTATATAGTTCCCAAATAAATTGAATAAGTAGAGTGGTTAATGCCATTGTTCTTGTTGGCCCAAGCGGTTTGTGGAATCGTTGATCAACTAGACTATTGCTTACTTCTAAGAAGGCTTATTGTTTATGTTGGAATGTGTTTATTAGAATTCTAGTTGGATACTTTTTAGTTAATCTTCATCTAGTTCTCTACAATTTCCTTTAAGATCACTTCCTTGAACTTGTCGAAAAGGTATAAGGTAGGTTTGGATTGCAGTTAGCTATAGAATACTTTTCTCGATTGAAAGATGACTACCCATAGTGTTTGTAGAGCCTATTAAGACTTAAGAAATTGTTGGTTCCTATTAACAGCGTTAAAAGTGTGAAGGGGCCTCTCAGCCCCGATGGATCATTTGGGTGATAAGGCTGATCTGACCCCATCTCCCTTAAAGGGTCAAGCAGCAACAGGGGCTGTTTGACGGGAGAAACGAACGATTTTGTTCGCTGTTACGAGTTTGCTCTCACCGAGCAGGCTTCAGTCACCCTCCTGATGTCCCGTCGAAACCATTGCAGCCCCATACTGAAATGATGTAAGTGGAGCTGAGCGGAATCGAACCGCTGTCCGAGTCACTGGTGTGGATCACCTAGTCCATAAAAATGGACATACTTATTGTGGCAGTAACTATGGCTTGCATCTCATAGCCCGTTGAATTTTTTATTTCTATTACTGTAAGGAAATTAATGGAAGCAATTGCTGCATTTCCGCAAGGTTTGGAAGCAGAGGGAGCTAAAGAGCTTCTTTCTCTTGGAGCAACGTCAGTAAGGATTCAAAAAAGAAGTGTGGCTTTTAAAGCAGATATGGCCTTGTTTTATCGCTTGCACTTGCGAGCACGGTTGCCATTTCGTCTCTTACGTGAAGTTGCTAGATTTCGTGTTAATGGTCCGAACGGGCTTTATCAGGCTATTCAGAGGGCGTTTGATTGGGAGCTTTGGCTGCATCCCTCAATGACTTTTAGGGTGGATGTCTCTGGAAGTAGTAGTGGATTAACTCATAGTCATTTCACAGCATTGCAAGTAAAAAATGCTGTGATCGACTTGCAAAGACATTCAACTGGGAACAGATCAACTATTGATCTTCAAAATCCAGACCTTTGTGTCCATCTTCATTTGCATGCTGATGTTGGAGTTTTAAGTCTTGATGGGTCTGCCGGTAGCTTGCATAAAAGGGGGTATCGCTCTGCTGTTGGCATTGCTCCTATGAAGGAAAACTTGGCATCTGGTTTGATTCGGATCAGTGGGTGGGATGGTAATTGTCCATTAGTTGATCCATTGTGTGGCAGTGGGACTTTTCTAACAGAGGCAGTAAGTTCTGCACGGTTTTTAGCTCCAGGCTTGGGAAGATCTTTTCTTTTTGAAGGTTGGGCGGATTTTGACTTGCAGTTGTGGAATAAGGAGCTTCAGTGTGCTCGGAACTCTCAATTACCTTTCAAGGAATTACCTGTAATTATTGGATGTGAAAGTAACTTTGAAATTGCCAACCAGGCCAAGATTAATATTCGGGCGGCTGGATTCGCAAATGACATCAAGATTCAAATGAGTCATTTTAGGGAATTAAAAATGCCTTCTCAAGCTGGAATTATTCTATGTAATCCACCCTATGGCAAAAGGTTGAACGCGCATGATGACTTAAACAATCTTTATCACGATCTAGGTTCTTTTCTTAAACAAAATGCTTCAGGATGGCAGTTATGGTTACTGAGTGGAAATCCTTTGCTAACAAGATCGTTGAGATTGAAGGCTAGTCAAAGAATTCCAGTCAGTAATGGGGGGATAGATTGTCGCTGGTTGAAATACCAAATTAATTGAATTACTTATTTTTTCCCGAAAATTGCTTTTGAAGTTCTTGAGATTCCGTCCCATGTGTCCGGTAAATAAGGTCCTTTTGCTAATTCTCCGCCAACTCTCAAGCTGATACCTGCCAGGGTTATATCAATGATAATTAAAACCAATAATGACCAATCAAGGCTCCAATTCCATGTTTTCTGCGCCCAAAGAACAAAAAGAATTTCTACTGCTAATAAGGCAAAGAGCATTAATACTCCACCCATAGCAAGAAAGACCCCTCCACTTATTAAGCGTCGTTTCTCTCTATCCATTTCTTGCAGTGCAATACGCACATGGAGATCCATAACTGAGCTTGCTAGCGCAGTGACTCTTGCTGCAGCACCAACACCTTTTTGGCTGGATGAATTACTCATTAGTTTTTTCTACCTCCTGTTAAAAGGATTCCAAGTATTACTCCTATGCTTGCTGCAACTCCAATTGCTAATAAGGGCCTTTTTCTGACTGGTTCTTCAAGACGAGGTCTTAGGGTGCTATTTAACTCATCTAGCAGCTCTTCCAGCTGTTTTTCTAAGGGCTCCAAGCTATCAGCAAGATCTCGTGTTTTATCGCTAGCTGAATTGAATAATTCTTCTAGTTGTTCTGTGACACCGTAGGTTGTTTTTCCTGAGTGATCAGCAATTACGCGGACTACTTCATCCAAACTCCCGCGAGTGGCTTCAAGAGTTTGCTTGGCCAAGTCTGGCCATCTTTCTTGTATCCGAGGGAGCAAGCTTTCGAAGCGATCACTAAACCACTGCTCTGACAGATCCTTTTTAGGAGTTGGAGCAGTCTTCACAGTGGTTTGTCCCTCGTCGGATGCGGAATTCACTGATTCCATAAAACCCAGACTGCTTGTTAAAGCCTAGGGAGTTAGAGGCGACAGTGAAACCCTTGATTTTGTTTGGCTTTCGAAATCAAACTGAGTCATAGCGATCAAACAGCCTTTTCTATGGGCTGTGCCTTGATGCTCTTTCTTAAATTCGAGAGTCGTCTTTGCTTACATTTATTGCCTAATAAATGCTTCTAGTGCTAAACGTCTTGAGTTACTTACTAAGCGATTATGGACGTCGGCCTGTCCGCAATGCTATTTGCGTCCAATACCATTCCTACAACTTTCGGTATTGTTGCTGCAGCAGTTGCTGGTGCTGGGAGCCTTCTTTTCATTACTTTGCGTTTTGTTCCCAAAGAAGAAAATTAAAAGCCCCCTTTCATCTAAACCCGATAGGCACGTCAATTTTTGGTGTGCTTGATTGGCTTTGGGATCCATCCAACAAGGAGTTTGCTTGGTCATGAACTTCCTTGGGGCTATTTTGTGGTTTTTTGAATTCCCACTTAAGTTTTTTGGTGAAGAATTTTAGTCGTACATGAAAAAGTTAAATACTTTTTGAAAGTTTTGCTGGAAGCGGCTCCTGTAAACAAGATCTTCGGTTTTGGAAAAAACATGGTGGAGATAATCCAATAACTATCATTAAGAAGGAAAGTCAGAAGTGTTTCATCATTATTTTATATATTTTTTGAGACCCATTTCCCCAAGACTTTTATCAAGGATCGAACGATAGAAGTGGTCTTTTGAGTCCAACAGAAATTGCTTGCTTGGTTTGTTTTGTAGGGATACTGTAATTATTCTCTCTATCTTGTTTCTTAGCGAGCTATAGACTACTAATTTTAAGAAGACCCTTCCCGCATGATTTTTCATGTCATCTATTTGATGAATGACTCCAATTAATAGATGGGTTCTTTTGGCACATTTTGGAGCTCCAGGGGATCCTCAGGGCATTCACTATGATCTGTTACTAGAAGATGGCCGTGCTTGTAGAACCTGGCGCTTGGATAGAATCCCAGATATAGACGGTGCCTCATTAAGCATTGTTCCATTAGCTCCCCATAAGCTGTCATGGCTTGAGAAGCGAGAAGATGTTGTTTCAGGTGGGCGAGGTTGGGTAAGGCGTGTTTATAAAGGTATTTTTATAGGTTCTTTACCAATCGATGATGTTCAGCCCATTCAGGTTTACCTACAAAGCGATAGGTTTGAAGCAAGCTTGGAAATAAATAATCAAACTTGCTGGTTTCGACCCTTTTCTTCAACTAGTTGCGATCAGCTAAATAGCCCTTGAGCTTCTAGGAACTTTCGCTAATGTTTATGCGATCACAGCTGGCGTCCTGTTGGTTCATATCAATCAGGTCGGGCTAACACATTTCAAGTCCTTTGGGGGGTCTATGACCATTCCCCTTGAAGAAGGCTTTACTGTTGTCACTGGCCCAAATGGTTCCGGTAAAAGCAACATCCTTGATGGAGTGTTGTTCTGTCTTGGTTTGGCTACTAGTAGGGGAATGAGGGCCGATCGATTGCCTGATCTTGTTAATAGTGGTGTTCTGCGAGCGGGGAAATCGGCAGAAACAGTTGTGAGTGTCAGATTTGATTTGACGGACTGGGAGCCCGACCCTGCAGAAGATGGCTTAGAACCCCCAGAGGATGGGCCTTGGATTACAGCTAATCAAAAAGAATGGACAGTAACTAGGCGCTTAAGAGTTATGCCTGGTGGCTCATATAGTTCAAGCTACAGCGCAGATGGTGAGACTTGCAACCTTCAGCAACTTCAGACACAGCTAAGACGGCTAAGAATTGATCCGGAGGGTAGCAATGTGGTCATGCAGGGTGACGTAACGAGAATAGTTTCTATGAGTAATCGTGATCGTCGGGGACTCATAGATGAATTGGCTGGAGTCGCGCTTTTTGATAATCGAATTGAACAGACACGTACCAAACTTAATGATGTAAAAGAAAGACAAGAACGTTGTCAAATTGTTGAGCAAGAATTGCTTTCCTCTAAGCAACGTCTTGAAAGGGATTGTGCAAAGGCGAAAAAATATCAAGAATTACGTGACCAATTGCAATTGGGTAGGAAACAAGAATTGGTTCTGAGTTATGAGGTTGCTCAACAAGATTTAATTGAGTTGAAGACTAAACAAAAGTCATTGGGTGAGCAATCGCTGCGAGATGCAGACACTCTTAAAGAGCTTGAAAAGAAACTTGCTCAGTCGGTTGAGCAATTAAAGGTTCTGCAAGAGAATGTGAAGGCTTTAGGTGAAGATAAATTGCTTGCAGTTCAAGGAGAACTTGCAGGCTTAGAAACACAAACGCGAGAACTTGAGAGACAGGCTGGTAAGCATAAACAAGAGGGAGAAAAACTCCAGCAAGAGCGCCAGGCTCTTATCAATCGTCGTCAAGCAATTCAAGCAGATGAAAAAGTCCACTCGCAAGATCAAGACCATGAGAGCAATGCTCTTGAAGAAGCTGAACAAACATGTCGAGATGCAGAAGCTGCTGTTGAAGTCTCACGCCGCAGACTTGGTGAGGTAGCGGGGCGTTCAGGTGCATGGTTTGAGGATCAGTGTGAGAGGACTCAGAAGCGCCAAACATTGCAGGCGAGATTGAGGCCCTTGCAACTTGAACATCAGAAATTGGAAGAGCGGTTGTTACAAGTTGAGACTAGGAAAAAGGAGCTTCAATTAGAGGAAGAGAAGGATATTTCAGAGAATCAGAAGGTTCATCAAAAGCTTCAAGCTCTTGATGAAGAATGGATTAAACTTTTAGATGAAGTTAAGAGTAGAAAAGAACAGTTAGACGAGAATATTGAAGCTTTTGATATTCAGAAAAGGACACGTTTACGATTGGAACAAGAGCAGGCGAGACTTGAAAAGGACATTGCAAGGTTAGAAAGTAGAAAAGAGACTCTTCAAGAAAGTCGTGGAACTGGAGCCTTAAGGCTTCTCTTAGAAGCAGGATTAGAGGGGATACACGGCTCAGTTTCTCAATTGGGTGATGTAGAAGATAGGTATCGCCTTGCTTTAGAAGTTGCTGCAGGAGCTCGACTGGGGCATGTTGTTGTTGATGATGATCGAATTGCAGCAAGAGCTATTGAGACTCTTAAAAGGCGGAGGGCTGGACGTTTAACTTTCTTGCCTCTCAATCGGATAAATAACACTAGAGCTTTAGTTGGAAATGCTCTTAAACGTGCGATACCCAATTCGAACACTGAGCTTTCTCAAGGGCTGATAGGTAAAGCCTTTGATTTAGTTAATTATGAGTCGATTTATAGTGATGTTTTTGCATATGTTTTTGGAGAAACGCTTGTATTTAGTGATCTGAATTCTGCACGGAGTCAGTTAGCGAAAACTAGGGCAGTGACATTGGATGGTGATCTTTTAGAAAAAACAGGGGCAATGACTGGGGGTAGCTTTTCTGGTCGAAGTCTTGGCTTAAGTTTTGGACGGAGCAATGAAGGTGATGAATTAGAGCCATTGCGTCAAAGATTGCTTGAGCTTGGAGAAGCTCTTGTTAGTTCACGTCAAGAGGAATCTCGATTATCTAGAAGTATTGATGTATCTCGCGATTCACATAGGCAACTTGAGCAAAGGCAGGCGGGATTGGATGCTGAGAGAACCACTTCCCGTCGCTCAAATCAGCCTATTTTGGAGCGCTCTAAGGAGCGTTCTGAACGATTAAAAGGTCTTGATCAAACTCAACAGCAGTATCAAGAAAACTTGCAAGTCATTTCTAAGCAAGTGTCACCTTTAATACAAGCATTAGAAGCATTAGAAGCATTAGAGAAAAAGGAACAGGTTATTCAGCTAGATGGAGACTCAAAATCTTGGCGGCGATTACAGGAAGACTTAGAAAAGGCTGACAAATCCCTTGGCCTTGCGAGGCTTAACAGAGATGGTTTACAAAACCAAAGGCATCAAAGGCAACTGGCTTTAGAAAGAGTTAGAGACCAGCAAAGTTCCCTTGTAATTGAGGAGACGAAATTACAGGATTCCGTTAAAGCGTTAGCTGAGGCGCATAGGGTTTGGCGTGAGCAACAAAATAACCATCAGAATCGCAGAAAGGATTTGCAAGACCAACAGCAAGATTTGCAGAATCGTTTTGGAGAAGAACGTCGCGCTCGTGATGCCGTTGAGTCGGATGTGGCTAAGAAACGACAACAATTGCAAGAAGATCAGTGGAAACTTCAGCGTTTGCGAGATGACGTAAAAGGGTTGGAAGAAGAGATTCGTAGCAAGAGTGTGAGATTGCAGGAACTAGAGCATTCCTTACCAGATCCACCGCCAGAGATAACCGATGACTTACGGCAAGAAGGTTTAGAAGCTCTCCAAGCTGCATTGCAGAGGCTGCAATTACGTATGGAATCATTGGAGCCTGTCAATATGCTTGCCTTAGAGGAACTAGCAGAACTTGAAAAGAGGCTATTTGATTTAGTAGAAAAACTTGGGGTTTTGAGTAATGAGCGCTCTGAACTTTTATTGCGGATTGAGACAGTTGCTACTCTTCGCCAAGAAGCCTTTATGGAAGCGTTTGAGGCCGTTGATAAACATTTTCGCGAAATATTTGCAAGTCTCTCTGATGGTGATGGTCACTTGCAATTGGATAACTCTGAAGATCCCTTAGATGGGGGTTTGACCTTAGTAGCTCATCCAAAGGGGAAAACGGTCAGAAGACTGGCTGCTATGTCTGGTGGTGAGAAGTCGTTAACTGCTTTGAGCTTCTTATTTGCATTACAACGCTTTAGACCGTCGCCTTTTTATGCTTTAGATGAGGTCGATAGCTTTTTGGATGGAGTGAATGTGGAAAGGTTGTCTGCATTGATTGCACGACAAGCTGATCAGGCACAGTTCTTGGTGGTCAGCCATCGTCGTCCCATGATTGGAGCTTCTAGTCGCACAATTGGCGTCACGCAAGCGCGCGGCTCTCATACACAGGTTGTGGGTTTACCTGATGCTGCTTGAAATGTTTTTATGCAGTCCTTGCGGCAAAATGATTCGATTCATAACCAGTAGGAAGGTTCGCGTTTGATTAATACTCAATCCTCTAATGATCCAATTGAGACAGTCCCTAGCGACCGCTTGTGGTTGCGTTCGGAGTTGATGGGCACCCAGGTGATAACTCGTGACACAGGGCGGCGTCTAGGTGTGGTAGGAGAAGTAGTGGTCGATATTGACCGTAGGGAAGTTGTAGCTCTAGGACTACGAGATAATCCCTTAACTCGGTTTTTGCCCGGTTTGCCGCGCTGGATGCCTCTTGATCGGATACGTCAAGTTGGTGATGTGATACTCGTGGATTCCGTTGACTCTCTTAGTGAAGGGTTTACGCCAGAGCGATACAGTCGAGTAATTAATTGTCAGGTAATAACAGAGTCAGGAGAACAGTTAGGGAGGGTTCTTGGTTTTTCTTTTGATATTGAAACTGGTGATTTAACTACTCTTGTTACAGGTGCCCTTGGAGTTCCATTGTTAGGAGAAGGAGTTTTAAGTACTTGGGAAATTCCTGTTGATGAAATTGTCAGCAGTGGAGTAGATCGGATAATTGTTTATGAGGGAGCCGAAGACAAGCTCAAGCAATTAAATAGTGGTTTTCTTGAAAAACTCGGGATAGGAGGTTCTAGCTGGGAAGAGCAGGAAAGGGAGCGCTATCGAGTAAACCTTGTTCCTGTTGAAAATCAACTTTCTTCAGGAGAGAATGAGGGTGACTCCCAAAGAGTATTAGAGGGTTCTTCTACTGAGACTTTGCAGCAAGAAGAAGAGTTTGAATATGTAGAGGTAGATGATCGTCAAGGTTTGAATAAACAACGTCGTTATTTAGATGAGCCTTTTCAAGAGATTTCCTCTGAATATAATGACTACCAGGAGAAAGGATCTCCTTATAAAGATCAAATTTCTGCTGACTTAGATGAGGCAGAGCCTCTTCAGCCAAGACCAGCTTCTCGCAGGCCCATACAAGAATCTCAAGATCCTCTTGATGTTGAACCTCTGGAGTATTTAAATAGTTCCCAGAAGAAAATAGAAGATACTTTCCCCCCAAGTGATGGGAATGAATTAGAAGATCCTTGGTAGATTAATATTGACTAGATAGTTGATTGTTCAATAAACTGTAAGGACGCACTATTTACGCAATATCTTTTACCAGTTGGTAGCGGGCCATCATTAAACAAATGGCCCAGATGGGCATGACATTTTGCGCAATTAATTTCAGTGCGAAGCATGCCGTGACTCTTATCACTCTTAGTTATGATTGCGTTTGAGCTGATTGTTTCCCAGAAACTTGGCCAGCCTGTACCTGAATTGAATTTATTCTTGGAGCTAAATAGTTCTGCTCCGCAGCAAATACATTTGTATTGACCTATCTGCTTGTTATTCCAATAAGAACCTGTAAAGGCTCTTTCTGTCCCAGAGAGTCTTGTGATTTCATATTGTTCTTGTGTTAATCTTTTTCGCCATTCTTGATTGGTAATTCCCATCCAATCTTGTTCTGCTGAATCATTTTGATTTAGGTTATTCATGAATTTAATGTTTAGATGCTTCCTTTTGCATATTACGTTTTAGACAGCTATTAGTTGCTCTCAGTTATGGTTTTTGGTAGTAGCTTGAATATTTCCTCAGCCATTTTTCTGGTTGCCCCAGGTTGTCCTCTCAAGCTTCTGAGGTCGTTTGTTTGCCCCTGGAGTCGCTCAGGAGCTTTTAACCATTGTGAAGCTTCATTGGCAATTTCTTCAGGAGTGATTCTCCCGACTTTTTCGGGAACGACTAAACGCCCTGCAGATATATTTGGCCATGAAAGAAAACCATGATTTCGGAGTCGCCAGGCGCTAAGTAAAAGACCCAGGCAGTGTCTCAACCCTGGCAGCCTTGCGATGATTCCTAGTAATCCATCCCAAGCTTGCATGACTGAGATGTGTTGGGTTGGAACAATGACAATCATGGGTACCCCTAATGCTCCAAGTTCGGCTGTATTCGCACCTACTGTTGTTAACGCAAGATCGCATTGGCTAAGTAACCCATGAGCTGGGGTGGTTTCTTGTAAATGTATTTTGGTTCCGGAAATCGTTATTAGTGTTTGGAATGGTAGGTCTTGTGTAGCTTGGCGCACCAGTTTGATTCCGGATTTGTATTTTCCGGCAATAGGATTTTTTGTGCTGATGAAATCTTTAATAGCTTGAATACTGGTCGTTGGTGCAACAGGAAGTAAGAATTGGCAGTTTGGATTTAGTTCTTTCAAGTGATCCGCTGTTTCGATCATGAAGGGCACCCCAACGCTGAGCTTTGCGCTTTTAGAGCCTGGCATCAGTGCAACCCAGGTTCCTGTTGGTAAGGGCTCTTCTTTCTTGGCCAGGTTATTTAGATCTGCCATTAGATCACCTACCACAGTGCAGCGATTTCTATATTTACGCGGTATTTTTTTAAGTACTTTGGATGACATTGCAGCAATGCGATCATTCCAAAAAGGCCAGCGAGCCACCCATTCGGCATAGGTGATATGCCTATAGCCAAGCCTTGCTGATAGCAGAACTGTCCAGAATTGATCGCCACCAAGAAAAACCACTAGGCCTTGGGAAGGCCAGTAGCCATATTTTTTGGGATTGATCAAGCAATTCCAAAAATGCTTCGCAGGGGTGATTTGTTCAAATTGCCCCCAGCTTTTGGCTGCATGCTCTTCTTGCCCGGTTGCATTTGGACATGGGGTTAATACCAGTCTGAGGCTGACTGCTGCATTCAACCCTCGTGGTTGCATGAGGACTTTTGAATGCAGTTTTTCTGCGAGAGGCTTTACCCAAGTTGAGAGTTCTCCAGGTCCATTTGAAACAAATACAACTGCTACTGAAGGATTTTGCTTGGCTCTTAGAGGTGGTGAAGTCAAGTTTTAAGAAAAGAATGCGGATGGCGAGACTTGAACTCGCAAGGCCGAAGCCACACGCCCCTCAAACGTGCGTGTCTACCAATTCCACCACATCCGCGCAGTAAACAAAGTCTCTTGGACTTAGTCGAGAGAGATCATAACGGTCAATCTTCCATTAATTAAGAACCAGTTTGGGGTAGAAGCACTGATACGATCCGCCCTAGGCTCTAGAAATCTTGCATGCCTATAGGCAAAGTCCTAATAGCAAATCGGGGTGAGATTGCCCTCCGTATTCTCCGCAGCTGCAGGGAATTGGGCATTGCCACTGTCGCGGTTTATAGCACTGTTGATCGCAATGCTTTGCATGTCCAGCTTGCAGATGAAGCAGTTTGTGTAGGTGATGCACCCAGCAATAAAAGCTATTTGAATGTCCCCAATATTCTTGCTGCAGCAACTTCTAGAGGAGTCGATGCTATTCACCCGGGCTATGGATTTCTTGCAGAAAATGATCGCTTTGCAGAAATTTGTAGAGACCACGGCATTGTTTTTGTTGGCCCATCTCCTCATGCAATTCGTTCAATGGGAGATAAATCCACGGCAAAGTCCACAATGCAGAAGGTAGGGGTACCTACTGTCCCTGGCAGTGCGGGACTTTTGGAGAGCGTTGACAAGGCTCGCGAATTAGCTAGTGAAATGGGTTATCCGGTCATGATTAAGGCGACGGCAGGAGGCGGTGGAAGAGGCATGCGATTAGTCCCTAGCTCAGATCAACTGGAGAATCTTTTTAAGGCGGCTCAAGGGGAAGCTGAAGCTGCATTTGGTAATGCTGGGCTCTATATGGAGAAATTTATCGATCGTCCACGGCATGTAGAAGTTCAGATTTTGGCGGATCAATTTGGGAATGTTGTGCATCTGGGAGAGAGAGACTGCTCCATCCAAAGACGACATCAAAAGTTATTAGAAGAATCTCCAAGTCCTGCCTTGGATCCTGCGTTAAGGCTACGAATGGGTGAGGCTGCAGTGGCTGCAGCTAAGAGCATTAATTATGAAGGTGCTGGAACTGTTGAGTTTCTTTTGGATCGTCAAGGCGATTTCTATTTCATGGAAATGAATACTCGTATTCAAGTTGAGCACCCTGTAACAGAAATGGTTACTGGTATTGATTTGATTGCTCAACAATTACTCATAGCTGGAGGTCAACCTATAACTCTCAGGCAGGAGGAAATCCAGTTGCAAGGTCATGCAATTGAATGTCGTATTAATGCAGAGGACTCCACGCATAATTTTCGTCCTTCACCTGGAAGGATTACCGGATGGCTGCCTCCAGGAGGACCAGGGGTCAGAGTAGATAGTCACGTTTACACGGGATATGACATTCCACCTTTTTATGACTCTTTAATTGGCAAAGTGATTGTTTGGGGTAAAACCCGTGAAGCAGCCTTAACAAGAATGAAGCGTGCTCTGAATGAGTGTGCTGTGACAGGAATACCAACCACTATTGATTTTCATTTGTATTTGCTTGATAGAGAGGAATTTCTGCAAGGCGATGTTCATACGAAATTCGTAGAGCAAGAGATGCTTGGGTAAGGGCTCTTTTCTGTTGAATTTGTTTTTAAGACAGGACTTGCGTTTTAGACAAGATTTGCGACAGTACTCCTTGCTGACCAACTATTAATTCTCTAAGTAGGCTTATTAAGCCCACCCAGATCACTGGAGTTACATCTACCCCTCCTATTGGAGGAACCAAACGTCTTGTAATTACTAAAAATGGTTCGGTGGGAACGACCACCCAAGGCCAAAGCCCCGTGCTCAAATTGATGTTTGGGTACCAACTCAGAACAATCCTCATCAAGAAGAAAAGCGTTAAGACAGCAAGCAATAATCCGAGGCACAAATGGATATTCGGAAGGATTTTGACGAAAAAAGGCATCACAAAGCTCAAAGCATCAAGACTTGCATCGTAGAAAGTCACCATTAGTACTTAATATTGCTATGGTTTTGCCCTTGTAAGCGGCTCTAATGGCATTTTCTTCGTTAAGTCTCCTCTTTGGTGCAGGTGTTTCTAGGGAAGTCGCGAGACTTTCTGCAGAAGCGACAGTTGGTAGCTTTATTCAAGCTGCACTCATCATTGTTGTTCCTGCGGCAGCAGTGTTGCTTTGGGTTAGCCAGAAAGATGCTCTAGAACGCGGGCGCTAGTCAACCCTAGAGTTCGATCTAGAATTAACTTAATGAGAGGTTGTTTTTAACCAACCTCTCTTAAAGATCTTCTTGAGGGCTCAACTTTGGTCAATGCCAGTCTTAATTGGGCCAGCATTGTGGGCATTGTCCTTGCTGTTGGCGGGGCAGGACTCTATTTCTTGCGGTCATTCAAACCAGCTTTAGCTAGGGATTACGATGTTTTTTTTGCCGCAATAGGCCTGTTGTGCGGTGGAATACTTTTCTTTCAGGGTTGGCGTTTAGACCCTATTCTTCAATTTGGTCAGTTTTTACTTGCTGGCACAACAGTTTTCTTTGCTTATGAAAGTGTCCGCTTGAGAGGAGTAGCTACTGATCAAGCCCGTCGCTCTTCTTATTTTGATGAAGAAACGCAGCCATCTCGTATGTCCCCTAATGGGGGCAGTGGAGGATGGGATGAATCATACGATCGCTTTGATGAAAGGCCTTCTTTCAATAGAAGGTTTTCTGGTGGAGATGATATGAGCCCTGAGCGGACTCAAGAGGATTTCTATCGTCCAAGGCGTTCCTCCAGAGCTGCCATTCCAGAAGAGGCAGCTAGCAGGAGAACTCGAGCTTTTAGATCTCCAGACGGGTCTTTGGGTAACGACTCAGAACAAGCAAGACGAATGGCCAGATTTGGGCGCACACAAGATGATGAAATTAATGACCGGACTAATTTTGGAGCCCGCAGGAATTTCCGTGAGGATCAACGACGCGGAAGCCGTCCTTCAGCTAATGAGCAAACCACTTTTAAAAGATCTAGTGTTGTCGACCAAAAAGATTCGAGAACATCAACAAGAGCAAGAGATGGCTCTACTAGATCGTCTAGGGGTAGGTCTGGCGTTCCTCAGGGAGCACCAATTCGCTCTAATGCAGAAGATGCAGCCTTTTCACCATCAAAACCTGGAGCTTCAAGAGGTAAAGGTAGTAGCCCTAGATCTTCTGGGGATGTAACACCTTCTGTCTCCTCGGAGCGATCCTCTAGCCGTTCTTCCTCTCGCAGTGCAAGATCAAGGGATAATAGTTCCCGTTTTGACAACTGAACTTTGTCATTAAAAATCTTCAGCGAATTGCCTTGCTTACTGCTTGCATCAGTCTGTGTAGTTGCACGAGCCTAGGAAACAGAGTGCAAAGCAATGGCTTTATAAGCAGTCAGGAAGATCCAGCTTTGAGTGGAGATGGGCGAAAGCTTGCTTTGATAGTTGATAGAAATGGTAGAGCTACTGTTCAATTGACTGATCTTCGGAGCGGGAGAGTTCTGCCTTTAAGGTTTTTGTCTCGTCATCAGCCTCATACTTCACCTTCTTTGAGCTGGAATGGACGCTATTTGGCTGTAATTACTCAAAGAGGTAATCGGAGGCAAGTAGTAATTGAGGATCTTCTATCTTCGCGTTTCCATCAATTCCCCACTCTTCACCATCGCGTTCCTATTCGAGTGAGCTTGGCTCCTGATGCAGGATCGCTAGCCTTACAGTTTGCTGAAAATGGGCAATGGAGAGTTGAACTTATTGATTTGACTGGGAAATTGGAATTGGATCAACCGGCTGGAGCTTTGAGGAGAACTTCGGATATTAGAGAATGATCATGATTACGAGATATCTAACACAGCCTGCTTTTTTAAGATTTTTCTCTTTCTTCAGTTGTATAGGTTTAGCGAGTTGTATGGGTGGTTCTATTCGGCCTATGCCAGAGTTGAGTGGTTTAATTTCGCAACCAACTCGCAGTTATAGAGAGCCAGCTCTTGGAAACAAATGGCTTGCTACTTTAGTCAATCATCAGGGCAAAGAAAAGATCCAGTTAGTTGATCTCAGAGGCAAAAGAATAGTGGGATTACCGGGCCTTAATCGTTCGGACTCACAACCCATTAGTGTGAGTGTGAGTGCGGACGGACAGCGATTGGCGTTTGTCCGTCAGAGAGCTGATCAAACAGAATTGTTGCTTTATCGGCGAGAGCTTGGAACTCTTCAAAGACTGGAAGTCAGTCCTAAGGGAGTACCTAGACGGGTGAGTTTGGATGGTGCAGGGAGAATATTGGCAGTTCAGGTCAGTAGGAATGGCGGGTGGGATGTGGATGTGATTCGGTTATCAGCTTTTTAAAGGAGTTTGTTGTGATTAATTGATTAGTCCTGCCCAGTGGAGAAATGAATTATTGCTGAAAGCTTCTATAAGTAAAATTGCTACAAAACCAATCATTGCAAAACGTCCATTTGCTCTTTCTGCATATGAACTCCAACCAAAGGCTGGTTCGTCAGAGGTAGTAGCACTGTGCTTTGGAGAGTCCCTTACAGCAGCTTCAGCTTGCTGTGGCTCATCAGCAATGGTTTTGCTTTGTTCTGGAATCTCAGGTTTTGATGAGGTCATCGCTTCACCTCAGGATCTCTCGAAGTCATAGCTAGCTGTGGGTAGGAGATGCCAACTGCCATCTCCCACAAGTTCTAGTACAGATGAATGGAAGTCTATAAGGGTTGGACGATGTCCAACGCTTATTACAGCAAGATCACGTTTTTTGAGAAGCTGATATAAGTGCTCTTCTGTTTTTACATCTAAAGCACTAGTTGCCTCATCTAAAACAGCGAATCGAGGTGCATTTAATAATAGTCTTCCAAATGCAAGCCGTTGTTGTTCTCCAAGAGAGAGGATTCTTTGCCAGTCTTGCTTGACATCTAAGTCAGGGTAACGACTTAATAAGGAATAGAGTTTAACTTCACTGAGGACAGATCTTAGTTGATCATCACTAAATCTAGTTTCCTCGGTTGGATAACAGAGCTGCTCTCTCAAAGATCCCAGCAACATATATGGTTTCTGAGGTATAAATAACAGCTCCCCAGTTTCAGGCTTTTCGATCTGCCCTTGGATCGGTTTCCATAAACCACTTATCATTCTCAATAGTGATGTTTTTCCGCAACCTGATGGGCCCACAACAAGTAACCTGTCGCTTTGATTAATACTTATATTTAGATTATGAATGATTGGTGTTTTACTTCCTGGTGGGCATAGATCTGCATTTCGGATAATAATAGAATTTGCATTTGAAAGCTCTATGTTTTTTTCATAGGGAACTTGAGTATTAACTTGTTCGATTTTTGACTGGAAACCTTCAAGCCTGCTAATACCTGCTGTAAATTTTGCCAATTCTTCAATTTGATTCACTACAAAGAATAGGGAGCCTTCAACCATTCCAAATGCAAAATTTGCCTGTATAAATCTTCCATAATCAATTTCACCAGCAAAGTATGGGATAGCCATGATTAAGTAAGGGAAGAAATTACCTGCATAGTTGATTGACCTTCTCATTACATCGATAATTACTCTCCAGATAATTAGCAGGTTGAAATTTCGCACTACAGACCCTAGTCGTCTTTGAGTTTCATTTTTTTCAGGTTCTTCTCCGGCATAAAAAGCTATAGATTCTGCATTGTCACGAATGTGAACAAGTCCATATCTAAAGTCAGCTTCATATCGCAATTGATCAAAGTCAATTCTTACTAGATTTCTTCCTGCAATAATTAAAATCGTTGTCGCAAATGCGGCATAACCGAACAATGACCATGTTAATGCTCTACTTATGCTCCAAAGAATTAAAATATTTAATGAGAAAGTTAGGAGTGCATCGAAGATCCCTAATGTAAAAGTAAGGCTCTGACCTGTAAATGCTCTTGTATCATCAGTGATACGTTGATCAGGATTGTCAATGTCGGTAGCCTGCTCATCATTGGGATTTAAGACATAATAGGCTTTGTTATTCATATAGTCTGATATAAGACTCTTAGAAAGCCATTCCCTCCAGATTATGCCTAATTTGTATGTGAAAAATATTTGAGAAACTCTTATAGGAAGGGCTGCGATAAAACAACATGCATATATACCTAGAATTTTGTAAAAGCCATCTTGTTGCTTTGCAACCAGTGCATTAGTTAAGTCTCTTGCAATGAAGCCAATCCCTGCATTGATACCATTTACTGCTAGAAGCATCAGCACTATGATTCCAAGTAATATCCAATGCAGCCATCTCTTGCTTCGTAACTGCTGGCGCAAGGCGAAGAAACTAGAGGAACCAATAAGGAAAAAACTTATAAACAGCCAACCCAAACTGCCTTGCCAAATTGTTCCAACAGTATTAACAACTCCTCCAAAATACTTTTCAGTAAGAATAGGTTGAACTTTCTCAAGTATTTCTATTACCCCAGTTAGTAGAAAGAGGACAAGGCCACCAACACAAAATATCAAGCATACAAGTAACCAAATGAATTGCCATCCATTATTTGGCTCCAGAGGCAAGAAGAAGGGTTGAGCTAGACGTCTTAGTTTTCCAAGTTGCGCATTTAAACTTTGTTTGTCGTATGCAATTGTGCTCGTCATTTGGATATCATGCAAATTGATCTAAGTAAATGAAGAAGACCCTGAAAATTTTAAGTATTTTAGATGTAATTTCGTTATTATAGAAGCTGATGATCAGAATGGAAAGATAGCAAATTCCTATTCCTTTCCTATTTTGTTAGATGAGGCCAGAAAACTGAAAAATGATATGACAGGCAATCATTCTTAGCGACTAAAGTCACTATAATCCTTTATTTAGAGATAGATTGGGTTTTGATATCATATTTGTTTTGTCTGCTCTTTCATACTTACTGATAGACATTCCAGAAATATGCCTTGCTGAAGTGAGCAATTTTGATTAATCCCTTCTTGGTAAATGATCGTACAGATCCGGGAAATGCATTTTAAAAATATCCATACAACCTGCTTTGTATTCGTCCGAGTCTCGAGGAGTAGTCCAGAAAAGTTTTCTCCATAATGGCTTTGTAAGAAAATTTGTTTTGATTTTGGTGTGTATAATCTCTCGATTTAGATTATATAGTCTCGCTTTTTCTGTCAAGTCTATTGGCATGCTGTCAACGCATAGAAGAGATCCATATTAATTATATTCGATTACTTTTTGAAATATCAACAAAAAAATCTTTAGCTATAGTTAAAGTGATTTTGTGTCATTTCAGGCAGGCATAGATCCTTGCTTATTGCAGGTAATATGATTATTAATTGCATTAAGCAAAACTTCCTTTTCTAATGGTGCAATGGGTAAGCATAACACTTCATCTATTAAATCCACTCTCCAAAGAATTTGACTATCTTTAACCTTTGGATCCTCTAGTCTAAAGTGAACGCCTTCGGTTAAATTTTCTGCTTTTTCATCTAATTCTGATTGTGAAATTCCTAGGTATTCAAGTAGTTCACTAGTTGAAAACCAAGCTGACGGAATTGTGGCAAGCAATTGAGCTTCATTTTCTGATCTTTTAATCTTCATATGTTTCTGGCACTTTTCTTTAAGGATCTCATCTGGAGAGAAAGATGCAAGTGTGCATTATTAAATTAACCGGAGTTTCTCTCTCAACCAAGAAGAAAGGTTCTCGACATTGTGAGCCTTGGGGTTTCCCTAGCCTGGGGGCCAATTTAATGTTCGTCCTCCTATTATATGTATATGAAGGTGAAAGACTGTTTGTCCAGCCTCAGCGCCATTATTGATAACTGTTCGCCAACTGGACAGACCCTGTTGTTGAGCGATCTTTGCTGAAACTAGTAGCAGATGACCAAGTAACTGTGTGTCTTCTTGTTTGGCTGTATTGAGGTTGCGTATGGCTTTTCGAGGAATTAAAAGAATATGAATAGGTGCTTGTGGTTGGATATCTCTAAAGGCTAGGCATTGTTTGTCAGCATAGATTTCATCGCAAGGAATTTCCTTACGCAAGATTTGACTAAAGATCGTTTCATCAGACATGTTGAACAGTAGGAGAAGAGGACTTGCTTTTCAGTTTGGCTATTGCTAAGAGTTAGGCAACAAGGACTGTCCCCTTATATAGGTTTTAAAGTATTTGGCAGGTATTTAAGTAAACAAACATGAGTTTAATTAGCGTCCTTTTCTTCTTTGCTGGGTTTTCCTTTTGTACTTCTCAACAGGTGTTTCATGGTGACGCAGTCGTTTTAAATCAGAGAAAATCCCCGCTTTAGAGACTTGACGTTTGAACCTACGTAATGCTGATTCAACACCCTCATTTTCACCGATAGTGACCTGGCTCATGCAGACAATAGATTAGAAGTGAACTTAATTTAGCAATTAATTCTATCAACAGAGCTTGCAGATACCTAAGTGATTGGTGGAAAGCCCGTCTTTTTATAAGATATGAAAGGCTTTGATTGGTGAATGGCTGATTTATCTCCTTATTAAGTTAGGCAAGGGCGCGGACGTCTTTATTTTGGAATCCATGCTCTTTTAATTCACGGCTAAGCTCTTCTTGATTAGTGACTCTGTCCACAAATAGAACACCCTGAAGATGATCCATTTCATGTTGAATGCATCTTGCAATGAGTCCATCAGCGTTCATTTTCTTTGGTCTCCCCATTTCGTCTCTATAGCTAACCTTGATAGAAGACGGTCGAATAACATCTAAGTAAACTCCTGGGATGCTTAAACAACCTTCTTCATAGGTTTCAATACTGGCGCTCGATGCCACTATCTCTGGATTAATAAGTACCAATGGTGGTGTTGCTGGATTCTCTAGATCTATATCAATTACTAGCAGTTGGTTGTGAATCCCTACTTGAGGTGCTGCTAACCCTATACCTTTTGCTGAATACATGCTTCGGAGCATGTTTCTAGCTAATTCTCTGATGGATTCGTCTACTTTGCTTATTCGCCGAGCAGGTTGCCGTAAGACTTTGTTGCCAAGAGTATGTATTTCCAGCGGGGGCGTCTCTAGTGGCTCCTTGGGAATTGCTATAGCAGCCTTGTCCTTTTCTGCTGTTCGGGCCATTTGGGCAAAGCTGCGA
Organism: Prochlorococcus sp. AG-409-P03; assembly: GCA_003215295.1. Taxonomy (GTDB): domain Bacteria; phylum Cyanobacteriota; class Cyanobacteriia; order PCC-6307; family Cyanobiaceae; genus AG-409-P03. The sequence goes on from QCKN01000001.1 coordinate 177,248, forward strand.
GCCAAGGAGACCCTCCATATAAATAGACCATAAGTTTAGGCAGTTATAGGCAAAATCATCCTTTTTTTCGATGAAAGTCAATCCCAGTAAGTTCAAACATGTGCTGAGACCTTTAGAGGCTGCTGAAGTTGTTGGTGACAAGCCAGTTTTGAAGGAGCCACGCATTCTTGGCAACTGGGCTTTGTGGTTGGAGCAGCGACCAGTCGAAGGAGGCAGAACAACGGCTTTGATTCGACCATGGGCGCGACCAGATCTTCCTGTACAGGAGTTGACTAAATTCCCAATCAATCTTCGTAGCCGTGTTCATACATATGGTGGAGGTCCTTTGGCAACGACTTTTGCAGGTAATGAGCTTTTTTTAGTTTGGGTTGATGATTGTGATGGTTGCCTTTGGTTTCAAACTTGGCAGGAAAGTTCCCGCCTTGATGAAGAAGTCCCTTGGTTTAATCAATTGTCTGCTCCTGTTCGCCTTTCTTCTCCTGGTGAGTATTGCTTTGCTGATGGCCTAATCGACTTCACTCGAAGACGTTGGCTAGGTGTGATGGAGCACAAGGAAAAGGATTACTTAGTCAGCTTTTCTCTTGATAAAGAAGCTCAGCAGCCACTAGTGATCTATGAGCCAACAGATTTTCTAGGTTATTTAGCCCTCAGCCCAGATGGGGCTCAATTGGCTTGGGTAGAGTGGCAACAACCCAATATGCCGTGGGATTCCAGTCAACTTTGGTGGGCAAGTTTGACTGAGATTGGAGATATCATAGTTACAAAGATTTTGGCCGGAACTACCACTTTAGAAAATAAATCTGTGTCTGTGTTTCAACCAATTTGGTTGGCAGATCGACAACTTTTAGTGGCTGAGGATAGTAGTGGATGGTGGAACTTAATGATGACAACTACGGAGAATTTGCCTAGCAATCAGCCTGTATGGAGGCGTAATTGGCCAATGGATGCTGAAACAGCTGTGCCTCAATGGGTATATGGCATGTCGACCAACTCTTTAGCTGGGGAAAATATTTTATCCTTGATTTGTAACCAAGGACTTTGGGCAATCAAGCTGCTTAGTTTTGATGGGAATGTGAGAGAGTTCGATCAGCCATTTGATGATTTATCAGGTTTAAAAGCATTTGGAGATAAAGCTATTGCTATAGCCAGCAATTCTGCCCAAGGGACTGGCTTGCTTGAAATAGATGTAAAAAAAGAGATTTGGATGCACAGTCCACTTCATTTACCACTGTTGGAAGATGATCATATTAGTCATGCGCAGTCATTTTGGTTTAAAGGTTTTCAAGGAGAATTGACACATTCCTGGTATTACCCTCCCCAAAATGTTGTTAATCAAGCTGCACCACTTTTGGTAAAGATTCATAGTGGGCCAACTGCTATGGCATGTAAGGGGTTGCAACTAGGCATACAGTTTTGGACATCTCGAGGTTGGGGTGTAGTAGATGTGAACTATGGCGGTTCTACCGGTTTTGGACGAAGTTATCGAGAAAGGTTGAAGGGTCGGTGGGGTGAAATAGATGTCGCTGATTGTTCAGCTGTTGCAAAGGCATTAGTCGCGGAAGGTAAAGCAGATCCTAGGCGAATTGCAATAGAAGGAAGCAGTGCAGGTGGCTTTACAGCTTTGGCATGTTTAAGCTCGACAGATATCTTTCGTGTAGCTGCTTGTAAGTATGGTGTAACTGATTTAGTTAAAATGAATACAGATACGCATCGATTTGAATCGGGTTATTTAGATTATCTTCTTGGAGATGTATCAAGTAATATGGAAACTTATCAAAAACGTTCACCAATAGAAAATGCAGAAACCATTAATTGCCCTATCATTTTCTTTCAGGGCTTGAAAGATAAGGTTGTTCTTCCAGAGCAGACAGAAAGAATGGCTAACATTTTAAGGTCTAGAAATATCCCTGTACAAGTTCATACTTTTTCAGAAGAAGCTCATGGTTTTCGAGATGCTAACGTGAAAGTTCAAGTACTTCAGCAAACAGAAATATTTTTTCGAAGACAACTGAATATTTAAATATTCCTTTTTAAAAAGTCAACGATAGAAATTAGTTCTTCTGTGAAACGGTCTATTTCATTAATGGTTGTAGTGAAACTTAGACTTGCTCGTGCGGTTGACTTGAGACCATAATATCTGTGGAGAGGTTGGCAGCAATGATGCCCGCTTCGAATACATATTCCATTGGCATCTAGTAGTTCTGCTATATCGTTAGAATGTAGCCCTTGAATATTAAAAGTTGCAAGGGCGCCTCGATCAGGTTGATTCTCTGGAGAAGGGCCAAGAATCGTGAGGCCTTGAATGTTTCTCAGGCTTTCAAACAAATGTTTAGTTACTTTTGTTTCCCATTTATGGATATTATCTAGGCCTATTGAGTCCAGGTACTTCAGAGCCGCTCCCATCGCGATTGCTTCTGCTATTGGAGGTGTTCCTGCTTCAAATTTATGAGGTAACTCTGCCCAATTACTGTGATCAAGGAACACGTCTTGAATCATTTCTCCACCCCCAAGGAAAGGAGGCATTGTTTCGAGGAGATTTTCTCGAGCCCAGAGGAAGCCTACGCCTGTTGGCCCACATAACTTATGTGATGAGCCAGCTAAAAAATCAATTTCCAGCTTTATTACATCCATCTTTTGATGAGCGAGGCTCTGACATGCATCTACCATTACTAGAGCGCCTTTTTGGTGGGCTAGCTTTGTAATTTCAGCAATTGGATTGCAGCATCCCAGTGTATTGCTGATATGAACTACACTTACTAAGCGAGTACGGCTTGTGAGCTTTTCTTTTAGATCTTTTAGATCTAACTCTCCAGTTTCAGTGATTCCAATGTGTCGAAGGATGCAACCTTTTCTCTTGGCTAGTTGTTGCCATGGAACTAGGTTACTGTGATGTTCCATAAGAGTAAGTAAGATTTCATCACCTTCGTTCAGTTCGTAATCACCCCATGTACGTGCTACCAGGTTGATAGCTTCTGTGGCATTGCGGGTAAAGATAATTTCTTTAGAAGAAGAGGCATTTAAAAATTTGCCTGTCAAATCTCTTGCACTTTCAAATGCTTCCGTCGCCCTAGCGCTGAGTTGATGTGCACCCCTATGAACATTTGCATTGTCATGCTTGTAGTAGTTCTCTAGTGCAGTTAATACTTCTTGAGGCTTTTGGCTTGTTGCTGCATGGTCTAGATATATAAGTTTCTGCTTCTCATTTGAGAATGCAGAAAAAATAGGAAAATTCCCTCGAGTAGCTTCTGCCAGGGTTTGATTAGGAACCCTCATCTTTTGACTATTTCTAATAGCTTCTTCAGGATGCCCCAGCGACCAGCATTTGCTGGTAAGCCTTTGAGGATTTCTTGACAATAGCCTTTTAATAGGAGAGCAGTCGCTTGATCAGTTGTAATACCCCTGCTTTGTAGATAAAAGATTTCATCTTCTTGTAGTTGGCTGACTGTTGCACCATGGGTACATCTCACATCATCAGCAATAATTTCGAGTTCAGGCTTTGTGTCAATACGTGCATTTTCTGAGATCAAAAGATTTCGACTTAATTGAGCTGCATTCGTTTTTTGTGCTTTTTGAGGGACTTTAATTGCACCATTAAAAATGCAGTGAGACTGATCAGCTGCTGCAGATTTCTGCAATTGGTCAAGAGAGCCTTCAGGGCCATCAAAACTGACTAATGAATGGGTTGCTAATTGCTCGTTGCCTTTGGAGATTTGTAGGCCTCGAATAATACTTTGTGCCTGACCTTCGACTTGTTTTATATGCTGTTCGCAACGCCCTAGTGACCATCCATGCTGTACTGATGACAAGCTATAGGTGCTATTAGGTTTTTGTGTTACAGATAAATGTGCTAATAAGCTTGCCTCAGAAACTCCAAGCCCAATCAAACCATGTTTAAGCTCTGCACTTTCTTCTAGATTAATTTCAATCAGATGATTTTGCGCAGATTTTTTGGCTCCAATCACAACTTCAAGTAATTCAAGTTTCGAGCCTTTCTCTACATTGATTATTATTCTGGTCGAAGAAAATTCACTTGCATTGGCAGGCATTATTAATTCCAGAGAAGGCACGTTAGTTCCTTTGATATTTAATCCAACTATTTGATTGGCAGTAGCATGATTTAAAAGTTTTGTCCAATCTACCTTGGATTTAATCTTTGACATTTTGAACTTCATAATCTCTTTGATTTCGTCTTTTGAGAGTTCTCTAATACCATATGGGAGTGTTATTAATTGGAGAGGATTTCTATTTGGAGATAGAGTCAGACGTACGCCAGCATCATTTTGATCTGCCAGCTCAGCTGAAGATGGTGTTCTCTGCTGAACTTGCTCTTTGCTAATTGGGAGAGTTAAAAGACTCTCCAGTTTTTTAAGATCTGTTAGGCGCCAATTCTCAATTTCACGTGAAGGAATCCCAAGATTTTGAATTAAAGATCGACCTTCAATTTGGATTTTTGCAAGTACTCCATTTGGTTCAGGCAGTGCATTGATCCAATTTTTGTATTCGAAGGACATTATTTGACCTCCTGATTATTTTTATCGCTGTCTATCCATTCATACCCAGATCTCTCTAGTTCAATAGCTAACTCACTACCACCTGTCCGAACTATTTTTCCTCCTGCCATTACATGAACATAGTCAGGAGTAATTTCATTAAGAAGACGTTGATAATGAGTGATTAATAGCGTTGCATTGTCTTCATTTGCAAGCTGATTCACACCTTTGGCAACAATTCTTAGGGCATCAATATCTAGTCCTGAGTCGGTTTCATCAAGAATCGCTATGGTCGGTTCTAAAAGGGCCATTTGAAGAATTTCGTTTCGCTTTTTTTCGCCTCCAGAAAACCCTTCATTTACACTCCGCTCTAAGAAAGAGGGATCCATTTGTACCACTTTTAGTCTTTCATTGACTAGATCCTCAAAGTCGAATGTGTCTAGCTCCTCTTTGCCAATTTGTTCCCTACGGGCATTTGTTGCGACACGTAGAAACTCAAGGTTGCTTACTCCAGGTATTTCAATGGGGTATTGAAACCCTAGAAATATTCCTATTCTAGCTCTGATTTCTGGTTCCATTTCAAGTAGATTTTCTCCTTGAAAAAGTACTTGTCCTTTGCACACGGTGTATGCAGGATGACCAGCTATGACTTTTGAAAGAGTGCTTTTCCCACTCCCATTTCTACCCATCACTGCATGAATTTCTCCGGCCTTTACTTTTAGATTTAAGCCTTTGAGTATGGGTTGATCTTCCACATGGGCATGGAGATCAGAAATTTCAAGTAGGGTTTGAGCTTCAGGGCGAATCACTGTAGTAGTTAGGCAAATTAAATCGAAACTAATAAAAGCTAATTAATTTTTCATCAAGAAACTATCCCACTGTTCCCTCCAATTTCAATGCCAACAGTTTGTCAGCTTCAGCTGCAAACTCCATAGGCAGCTGATTAAAAACATCTCGACAGAACCCACTTACCATCATTGAAATTGCCTGTTCACAGCCAATACCTCTACTTTGCAGGTAGAAGAGTTGATCTTCTGAGATTCTGCATGTACTTGCTTCATGCTCAATACTTGCTTTAGCCTGTTGAGAACGGATGTAAGGGTAGGTATTGGCTGCTGCTTGATCTCCAATCAACATCGAATCACATTGGCTGTAATTTCTTGAACCAATTGCTTTGGATCCTATTTGAACTAACCCTCTGTAACTATTGCTGGACTGTCCTGCACTAATCCCTTTGCTCACAATTGTGGAGCGAGTGTTTTTACCCAAATGAATCATCTTGGTGCCTGTATCAGCTTTCTGAAGATTGTTAGTTAAAGCAACTGAGTAAAACTCCCCGATGGATTCATCACCTTGGAGAATGCAACTAGGGTATTTCCACGTAATTGCAGAACCTGTTTCGACTTGAGACCAGCTAATCTTGCTTCTTTTACCTCTGCATTGGCCTCGCTTAGTTACAAAATTGTAGATGCCACCAATTCCTTCTTCATTTCCTGAATACCAATTTTGAACTGTTGAATATTTTATAGAGGAGTCATCTAAAGCAATAAGCTCGACAACCGCTGCGTGAAGAGTATTGGTGTCGAACATTGGGGCTGTGCATCCTTCCAGATAGCTAACGGAGGCACCTTCTTCCGCGACTATTAGTGTTCTCTCGAATTGACCTGTGTCTCCTGAGTTAATTCTGAAATACGAGGATAACTCCATAGGACAATTAACACCTTTAGGGATGAATACAAAGGAACCATCACTGAAGACTGCGGAGTTCAGAGCTGCAAAGAAATTATCTCCAATGGGCACCACTGTTCCTAAATATCGTTCAACTAGCTCTGGATATTCTTTAACTGCTTCACTAATAGAGCAAAATATCACTCCATGCTCAGCAAGCTTTTCTTTATAAGTAGTGGCTATTGATACGCTATCAAAGACTGCATCTACTGCAACATTAGAAAGACGCTTTTGTTCATTTAATGGAATTCCAAGCTTATCAAAAGTTTCTAAAAGTTTTGGATCGACTTCGTCTAAACTTTGTTTCTTTTTATCAGTTTTTGGTGCGGCATAATAAATGATATCTTGGTAATCAATGTTTGGGTAGCGTAAATCTGCCCAGTTGGGTTCTTTTAAAGTTAACCATTTTCGATATGCTTTTAATCTGAAATGTAGTAGAAAGTCTGGCTCATCCTTTTTTGAGGATATAAGCCTTACGATATCTTCGTTTATACCTTTGGAGATCTTTTCGGTCTCGATCTCAGTAACGAAGCCGTATTTATAGGGCTTCGTTACAATCTTTTCAACTAAACTTGGACTTTCCATTCTTTTAACCAACCTCAGGGCATGGGAAACAGGAAAATTTCTCTATGTGTAGAACTGTGGATTGTATATCTCTAGAAATTTTCTTTACTGTGCTTGGAAAATTGATTCTCAACAAGATGCTGCTCTGACATATTGCCGAGTAATGAGCATTATCTAAGGCTGGATAGTCTTGCATTGATCAGGGACAGAGGATTTGACGGTGAAGGGGTTTTGTATGACCAGGGAGAGATTACAGGCGTTTATTGACAGGAGATACGAAACGAGGAAGTTTCGTATCTTAGCTCTACGTTACAGCCTGATGCAGCTTTTGGGCTTGCTATTTGGCTTTGACTAGGTTATCGGCTTGGTGACATCAGCTGGATCACAGCTTCTTGAGTTCTTGTGAAATTGTTTTAGTCTGAAAGAGATTCCATATTTCAATATCAATCTTGCTAGTTATGGAATATCTGATTGGGATGGACTGAGCCCCAAAATATGACCACTCAGGAGCAAGGCAGTACTAGTGAGGCAACTCTTAATTTGCTGTTAAGGCATGGGAAGGCTAGTGCTGGAGATTTAGCAGGTTTGCTGAAGATTTCGGTTCAAGCCATGAGGCGCCATTTGAGAACTCTTGAGTTGCGAGGTTTTGTCAAATCCCGACCAATATCATTGGGGCCCGGGCGCCCTTCAAATGTTTGGGAGTTAACGACACAAGGCCACAATCGTTTTCATCGAGGTAGTCAGAGATTTGCTTTGGAGTTGTTGGAGTTAATTGATACACGCTTGTCTTCTGAAACCTTAGCTACTCTTCTTGATGATCAGGCAAAGAAGAAAGCAATTGACTATCGAGAGAAAATTGGGAATGGAGATATGAACACCAGATTGGAGAACCTCGTGAAGTTGCGCCATGAAGAAGGCTATTTAACTGAGTTTTCTAAAGAGAAGGTACCTGGAAGTTCAATTTCTTCTTGGTATTTAAATGCATTTCATTGTGCAATTAGAAGTGTTGCGGAGGAGTATCCAATTCTTTGTGAACAGGAATTGCAATTAATTCGCTACATTTTTCCTGATTGTCAAGTGCAACGTGTCCAGTGGGGGCTAGAAGATGGACATGCATGTGGATTCAAACTTACTCCCAGCAATGCCCTTAGTTAGTGACAGTAATTTTCGGGCTCCGCAAAGTCCATTGACCCTTCATGATATTCAGCTAATAGAGGCTACTGATTTGTCTAGTCTTGAGCGTCATCATTTGCGATTACTTGCTCACTGCTTAGTGTGTTTTCAGACGATGGCGCAAGGCTCAAGTGATTTGCCAGGCGAAAAAATATGGCTCCAATGGTGCCTTGATCAGCCAGGTTTATCGAGCGAAAAGAGGTTTATTTCTGTTTTACTTGAGCAGTTTGCAGCAGCAGCAAGGCAGTTAGAAGAAATCGCCTTGAACTTCAATATTCCTCCAATGGAGTTAACTCTGGAGCATCTGATAATGGCTAGTGTTAAGGCAAGTGATCACTCTGAAGGGGTTGCTTGATCCCAAAGAAAAACCTTTAGTGGGTTTATCCCTGTTGAAAAACCTTTCTTTAGACAAATTTGATAGGAAATAGTTTGATTGCAGATATCTCTTCCTATGGCTGAGAAGCCTTTGACACCAATAGATTGTCCAAAACTAGGCATCTTCTATCCATCTCTTTGGAGTCAGTAGATCCTGACCACATGGTTCTAGAACGAACTTAATCAGAGAACATACTGATCCCGAACAAAAACGGAGTTTTTTAGGCGTGATCCAAGACCAAGATTCCCTGGCACGTCTCACACTCCGGCAGTTGCGTCATAGAGCTAGTGATTTGGGCGTGCCGTTATATAGCCGAAAAAGTAAAGCTACTCTTGTCAAGGAGATTTGTTTATATCAAGAGAAGCAAGAAAAAAGTCAGAAAACGCTCAACCCGTTTTGGAGAGCTCCAGAAACAAAATCAGTAGTCACGAATAGTTTGGAATCTAAGTCTGATACACGAGTTGTTTTTTTACCAAGAGATCCTCAATGGGCTTATGTTTTTTGGGAAATTTCCGAGACAGACCGTAAGAAGGCTCAAACTCAAGGTGCAAGCCGACTTTGTTTAAGGCTTGCAGACCTAACTGGTATAGCTGATGGAACAGCTAACCGCCAGATCCTTCAGGAAGTTACTGTTGATAGTCATAGCACTGAATGGTATTTGTCTATTCCACTTAGTGATAGAGATTATCGAGTAGAGCTTGGCTATCGCTTTGGCACTCAATGGATATCCTTGGCATTTTCATCTTCAGCAAGAGTTCCTTCTCTATATCCCAGTGATCAAGTATTAGATCAATTTGTTCCATTTAGTTTGGAAGCAACCTCCACCAATTTCTCTGAAGAAGAAACTTTTTCTCCTCAACAGGGAGATACTCAGCTACATGAGCGTCTTTATCAGACTGCAACTAGGAATTACAGCAAGATCAAAATTGGTTCTGAAGAGTTTCAGGAACATGCCGGCTCACAACTTGGCTCTAATGATTCGGGCTCTGGCTTATGGGCAAGCGGTCGTAATGAATCTGGTTTAGGTGGTGTATTGCCTAAAAATAATTCCTTTTGGTTGGTTGCAGATGCTGAACTGATTATTTATGGTTCAACAGATCCTTCGGCCACTGTCACAATTGCTGGAGAAGACGTGCCTCTATCTAGTGATGGCACTTTTAGATTGCAGGTACCTTTCCGTGATGGAATTCAGAAGTATCCAGTTGAAGCTACCGACCTTGATGGATTGCAGAAAAGAAATATCACCATGCAATTTCAGCGAACAACTCCTGTAGATAACACAAACCCTAATAATCAAAACCCACTTGAATGGTTTTGATTGGAGTTTCGATTAACCCATGATCTTGAGATATCTCGTAGCAATTACTCCTTTAGCAGGAGCTATAGCTTTCCCACTCATAGTGCCTATTACGATGGTGAGGCTTGGCTTGGGGCCAGGCCTGATGTGTGCTTTATCACTGAGCACACTTTGGTTCGTGGCAATGCTTCGGACTTCAGAGATGCCACATTGAACCTTGCCTGAAGAAACTGATTTCAGTTTTGAGAGGTTTGTTAGCGATGTCTTTTTAACAAATGTCTAGTTCAGTATTTGCTTCAACACCTTATCTAAATGAGGTTAGATTTAGCCCTCCGTTTACTGACCAGAAACCTGGGACTTCTGGTTTAAGAAAAAGTAGTAGGCAGTTTGAGCAGCCTCATTATCTTGAAAGCTTTATAGAGGCAATTTTACGTACTCTTCCAGGCGTAAAGGGTGGCATTGTAGTTTTGGGTGGTGATGGTCGTTATGGGAATCGCAGGGCTATTGATGTGATCCTTCGCATGGCTGCAGCCCATGGAGTTAGGAAGGTTATTACTACTGTTGATGGGATTCTTTCAACCCCTGCAGCTTCACATATCGTGCGGCAACATAAAGCCATAGGAGCAATTATTCTCTCTGCTAGTCATAACTCTGGGGGGCCAGAAGGTGACTTTGGTGTGAAGGTGAACGCAGCCAATGGAGGCCCTGCTCCTGAATCTCTTACTAATGCGATTTACTCTTGTACTAAGGGACTTGAGGAATATTTAATCGTTGAGAATTTCTCTGTTCCACTAGATCTTCCAGGCCAGCATAAAGTTGGCGAAATGATAATAGAAATTGTTGACGGATTGGAAGATTACGTTGATTTGATGCAGAAAATCTTCGATTTTGATCGGATTAGTTCTTATATTTCAAGCGATTTTCGCATTGCCTTTGATGCGTTGAATGCTGTTACAGGCCCATATGCAAGGCGCATATTGGAAGATATTTTGGGTGCTCCGAAAGGGACAGTTCGTAATGGTATCCCTTTAGAGGATTTTGGCGGCTGTCACCCTGACCCGAATCTCACTTATGCGAAGGACTTGGCTGATTTGCTATTGAATGGCCATGATTATTCCTTCGGCGCTGCTTGTGATGGTGATGGTGATCGCAATATGGTTTTAGGTCGAGGCTGCTTCGTTAATCCAAGCGATAGTCTTGCCGTCTTAGCAGCCAATGCGACTTGTGTTCCTGCTTATCGTGATGGTCTTGCAGGTGTGGCGCGTTCGATGCCAACAAGTTCTGCGGTTGATGTTGTTGCGAAGGACTTGGATGTCGCTGTCTTTGAAACTCCGACTGGCTGGAAGTTTTTCGGAAATCTTTTAGATGCTGGTCAAATTACTCTTTGCGGTGAAGAAAGCTTTGGTACAGGTAGCTGTCATGTGAGGGAAAAGGATGGTCTTTGGGCTGTTTTATTTTGGCTTCAGATCTTGGCAGAGAAAAAAAGTTCAGTCGCAAATCTAATGGCGGAACATTGGAGTCGTTATGGCCGCCATTACTATTCACGACATGATTATGAATCAGTTTCTAGTGATATTGCCCATAACCTTTACTCTGGTCTTGAATCCAGACTACCTTCATTGGTGGGTAGGTCTTTCGCAGGTCGTTCTGTGATCTTGACGGATGATTTTAGTTATACGGATCAAGTAGATGGCTCTGTAACTAGTAATCAGGGCTTGCGAATTCTTCTTGATGATCAGAGTCGAGTGGTTTTGCGCTTATCAGGTACTGGTACCAAGGGTGCAACCTTACGTGTGTATTTAGAAAGTTATGTTCCCTCTAGCGGACAGTTATTTCAAGATCCTCAAGAAGTTCTTAAACCTTTAATTAGCAGCATTGACTCGCTTGCTGAAATTACTCATCGCACTGGTATGAGTTCTCCTAGTGTGATTACATGACCTGAAGTGTTGTCATTTCAAATGTCTACGAATTTGTTTCTTGAAAGGATTTTTTTTTAGATTTAACAGATTGGAGTGTCTCGTGGCATCGAAAAGCTTTTGGATCACAGCTTTTTTGATAGAGAATGACAAGAGAGGGTGAATCATTATTGGGAAAAGATCTTTTTACTTTTCATGGAGAACAAGAGCTAAACCGCAATGCACCGCTTGCGGAGCGCTTAAGACCGAGAAGTCTTGATGATTTTGTGGGACAGAGGGCGATTTTGGCTGAAGGGCGTCTTTTACGAAGGGCGATAGCTGCTGACAGGGTTGGTAACTTGCTGCTTCATGGTCCTCCCGGAGTTGGAAAAACCACTTTGGCGAGAATTATTGCGGCAAACACTCGATCTCATTTCACTATTTTAAATGCTGTTTTATCTGGAGTGAAGGAATTGCGTTTAGCAGTAGATGAGGCTAGGCAACGATTAGACCGTCATGGGTTGCGTACGATACTTTTTATTGATGAGGTACATCGATTTAATAGTGTTCAGCAAGATGCCTTATTGCCATGGGTAGAGAATGGCACTGTGACTCTGATCGGTGCTACTACTGAAAACCCTTATTTTGAAGTAAATAAAGCCCTTGTGAGTCGTTCTAAGCTTTTTCGCCTACAACACTTGGAGGCGGATGACTTACATAAACTTTTAGAGCGTGCTTTGAAAGATAAAGATAGGGGTTATGGCTGTTCCGATGTCAAGATTACGGATACTGCAGCTACTCATTTAGTTGATGTTGCTAATGGAGATGCTCGCAGCCTCTTGAATGCTCTTGAACTTGCGGTTGAGAGTACGCCAGCAAATGACAGTGGATCAATAAACATTGATCTCGCTATAGCTGAAGAATCTATACAGGAACGTGCCGTGCTTTATGACAAGCACGGCGATGCCCATTTTGACACGATTAGTGCCTTCATTAAATCCTTGCGTGGTTCTGATCCTGATGCTGCGCTGTTTTGGTTGGCTCGTATGGTTGAAGCAGGAGAGAATCCTCGATTTCTTTTTCGCAGAATGTTGATTGCTGCAGGTGAAGACGTAGGACTAGCAGACCCTCACGCAATAGTTGTTGTGGAAGCATGTGCTGCTGCTTTTGAGCGTATTGGTTTACCAGAAGGTCTTTATTTACTTGCGCAGGCAGCTTTGTATTTGGCTTCTACAGAGAAGAGCAACAGCGCTATGGCTTTCTTTGAGGCCCAACGCAGTGTACGAATGGCTCAAAGACAGGAGGTTCCTAGTCATCTGCGTGATGCAAATCGAGATGGCGCCGCCTTTGGAGATGGTATTGGCTACCGCTACCCTCATGCTTTTGCTAATCATTGGGTAAGTCAACAATATTTACCTAAAGAATTACAAGGGGAAGTTTTTTGGAAACCAACTGATCAGGGTTGGGAAGGTCAACGACGACTCGTAATTTTGGAAAGAAGAGCTGCTCAACTAGCTGCAGTTGTTGAGTCAGAGGAGGAACACCCTTTGTTGGTGTCGAGTGGGCCAGGCAGTCCTGAATTAGATAGGTGGCTGCAACGCCAGCTTGCGCTAGAAGGTAATCGGCTCACTCAATTACAAGAGAAATTGTGGTCTGGAATTACTTGGCAGCGGCATGATCGAGTTTTGGTGATCGGCGGACGATCATTGCTGTGGGCCTTGAATCCCCTGCGTCATGTTCCCGAAGGGGGCGTAACACTTCTTACTCAATCCCCAGATGATCTCGCACGCTTGTCATCTCAGTTGGAATTCTTAGATCCGATACATCGTCCGTATTTGATGGATGATAGTGAAGAAGCGTTTAAGCAAGTTGCGGAAGAGCTGGGTTTTGAATGGATTGGTGGACGGTTGCATAGAAACAACATGATTTCTGATCGAACCTGGATGGCGATTACTCGAAAATGCTCGGTGAATTCAGGCTTGAGATTGTTGCTAACGGCTCCAGCATTAGGCCCAGCAGAATCACTACATCAGATAATTAGTGAAAATGAAATGTCTGCACAAGACAGTGATTTGTTGATGAATTTGATAACTGCGGAAAGAAGTTGGATTAGGTCTGACTATGGTGACTGTCACTTAGTAGAGAAACTTCAGGAGCTTGGATGGGATTTAGAATGGGATGAATGGCAAGAGTCTTTAGATTTAAAAATTGATAGTCAGTTGCAAGTACGATGGTTAAGAGAGGGCAGCCTTTACTCTGAATTGTTAAAGAAGCACTTCCCTAAGAAGGGTATGGACTTGATGTCTACATTGCTCACTAAATTAAGAGAAAAAATCTTGCCTCAAAAATTAAATCACAAGAGGATAATAGGAAGTCTTAGAGCGGGATAAAGTTTGCTTGTATGCTTAGATGCTCTTTAATTGTTTAGTTGTATAAGAGTGCAGATTATTGGTTCAACTGCCACGAGAGCTTTGTCACAAGCAATTGCGATATGCCAGTCTTTAAAATCAATTTGATGAATTTTAATTTGATAATCAAGTATTTTATGTGAGGCATACTTTGAATTACTCTCAATGTCCCATTGAGCTTGATCTGAGGCAAAAGTTCCTCTTTGCCATTTAATAGCTGCTTCTTTCTTAACCCATTGCTGCAGAAAGGCTGATTTTTGGAGAGTGCTATCTAGGTTGATTAATTTAATTTGCTCTTCTTTAGAGAAATATCGGGTTGCTAATTTCAGGGCATTTAATGGTCTATCTTTTCTTTCGATATCTACGCCTATTTTCTTTGAGGACCAACCAATTAGCAATGTATCAACGCAATGGCTAAAGCTTAGATGACCCCATCCTTCTCGAAGCTTCGGAGGTTGCCCAGGCTTCGCATCTAAGGGAATTTGCAATGCTTCTGTACCCCACAGCTCTGCAAGAACTTCTCGTACCTGACCTCTTGAATGTTGATATTCATATGATCGTTTTGCTGCTAACTTCTTTGCATATTCCTTCTCTTTTAGAGTTATTGGTTTTATAGAGCCTGCCATTGGACACAGCCAAAGTGACAGTAGGCTAGTTCCCTTAACTATTGGAGGGTTCAATGACTTTGCAAATTGGCGATCTAGCACCAGACTTCACACTCCCCACACAGGATGGTACCCCTTTGCAGTTGGCATCATTCAAAGGTCAAAGAGTAGTTATTTATTTTTACCCTAAAGATAATACTCCTGGATGTACTAAGGAAGCTTGTAACTTTCGAGATAGGTGGAGCCTCTTTCGGAACAATGGTATCCAGGTTCTTGGCATTAGCAAAGATGCTTCGTCATCGCATATAAAGTTCATTGATAAGTATGACTTGCCTTTTCTTTTGTTGACTGATGCTGAACCCTGTCCAGTAGCAACAGCTTATGAGAGTTATGGGTTAAAGAAATTTATGGGACGTGAATATATGGGAATGATGAGACATACGTTTGTGATTGATCAACAAGGCAAGATTGAGGCTAAATATTTAAAAGTTAAGGCAGCTAGTATGGCTGATCAGATTCTTGAAGACCTTGGTATGAATTAATTTTGCTCTGTAACATGTATCATTCCTTCTAGAACAAGATTTGGGTGAAATGTTAGATCTAGAAGTGGATATTTTGCTTGAAGTTCATTCAGGATCATAGGTGCATCGCCACCACATAGCCAAATAGGCATTTGCGACTGTTTACTTGCTTCTACGATGGCTCCGACAAGTGCTTGCAGGCTACCTCGTTTCATTGCTTCAGTTGTTTTTGTTGGAAAAAGGGAAGTTGGAATATTAAAAGTTGACTCCTGATTAAGCTTTTTTAAATTGTATGCTCCCTGGTACATTGCTGACAGCTGCAGGCGTAGTCCGGCAAGCAACTGACCGCCAGCAAATTCTCCGTTGGCCGATATTCTTGTCAAGCTTAAGATTGTTCCCGAATCTACTATTAGTAACCCTGAAGAATATTTCCCTGAGATCTTTGCTCTTCTAAATGCTTCCCAACCCGCTAAGGCTCGATCAATGCCAAGCCATTTAGGTAATTTTTTAAGAGGGATATCATTTAGTTGAATTTGTTTTGCTGCATTCAATGTATTTTGATTGGGTAGAGCGCCTACTGATGCCCATGTTATAGAGGAGATATCTTGACGAGTGAGGTGTTTGGAATCAGGCTTGGTATGAAAAAAATCCCACTGGCTGTTTTTTCTTACTGCCCAATGCCAGCGACTATTGCCGATTAATAGCAAACAATTTGAAGATTCCACTTTTATATTCCATCTCCCATAATTCCTGGGCCAGGCAAATGAATTCCACATTCTTGCTTTAGTCCTCCAAAACGTGTATCTCGTCCTTGGACATCATTGTTATCTGGCCCACTAGAGTGCCAATCTCCAACGGTGGAGTAACCTTTTTCGAATAGTGGGTGTTGGGGCAATTTATTATCGTTCATATAATAGTAAATGTCTTTTGTGGTCCATTCTAGAATTGGTCTGAGAGCCAGACGCCCACGTATAGGGTCAATCCAATTCATTGACTTTCTATGGTCAGTTTGTTTTCCTCTGACTCCACTGGCCCAACATGAAATACCTAAGTCTGATAGAGAGTTTTCAAGTGGTTGAATCTTTCTAATTTGGTGGTATTTCTCTATATCTTCTATGCGATCAGTCGACCAAAGCTTTCCATATAAGGCTTCCATTCTTGCTGGCGAGATTGAACTTTGGGAGACTTGAACATTAATGTTGAGTGTTTTCGTAAGTTCTTCTGCATATGCATAAGTTTCGGGTGGTAAATAGCCCGTATCAACCCAGATGACAGGAATATTTTCCCCCTCGTTTAGCTCGTGAAGCATATGTAGTAAAACAGCTGACTGAATTCCGAAACTCGTCGTGAGTGCAAAGTTAGATTTAAACTGATTGTAGGCCCAGCAAAGTCTTTCGGGTGGTTTAAGGTTCTTCAAATGAGCATTAGCTTCTTCGACAGAGCACTCCAGACTTGATAGATGAGCAACACTTTCAGGGTCTTGACCCTGAGTTCGCTTTTTGTGTGAGCCATAAGTCATACTCCTATCATCCACTGTTGAGTTGGAAGATTACCTGTTTAGGGTCTATAAATCATCTCAGGCTCTGGTTCCATGGCCTCAATTCCGCAAAAATCCAACCAAGTTGTTTTAGTGGGGGGTGGGTTTGCAGGATTAACAACTGCAATCGCTCTCAGTCGCTCTGTTCCGCGCCCTAAAATTATTTTAGTAGAGCCAAGATCTAAGTTTACTTTTCTCCCTTTATTATATGAGCTTCTAAGTGATGAGATTCGGGAATGGGAAATTGCTCCTTTTTATAGGTCTCTACTTAGTGAAAGAGGAGTTTCATTCATTCAAGATCGTGTTGTCAAGATCGATACTAGAGAACAAATAGTGAGTACTGCTGCAGGGTTAAAACTTAATTATTCACAACTGGTTCTTGCGACTGGTTCGAAAACAACAGATTTTGGTGTTCCTGGTGTGACTAAATATGCGATGACTTTTAAAAGTTTGCAGGATGTCGACAGATTGAAAAAGGTTATTGATCAATTATGTAAAGACAACAAGCGCTCTAATAGCTTAATGATTGTTGGTGCTGGTGCTTCAGGTGTTGAACTTGCATGTAAGGTTGCAGATTTATTAGGAGGCTGTGCAGAAGTTCATTTAATAGATCTTGCAGATCGGGTTTTACCTATGGGTAAATCTTTCAATCAGGAACAAGCTGAGCTTGCTTTGTCGCAGAGGAATGTGAAAGTTCATATGCAAACTAGGGTTCTTTCTATATCTAGTCAACATCTGGAACTTCAGACTGCTAGTAGCTCCAAAGATGATTCTTTATTGTTGAATCATACAGGTGTACTGTGGACTGCCGGTAATCAACCAGTTATACCTGAGATTGCCCCTAACTTATCTTTATCACAGGGATGCTTGTCTATTAATGAATGCTTGGAAGTGATAGGGGTCGAGAACGTTTTAGCGCTTGGGGATGTAGCAGTGCACGCCCGCAAAGCTTGGCCAGCAACTGCGCAGGTTGCCATTCAACAGGGTGAACTCGCTGCAAAGAATGTGATGAATTTGCAGGCGGAGATTTGTTCAGAGCCTTTTGACTTCATTGACTTTGGTGAAATGCTTGGATTGGGGATTGGGGATGCCACGATCACAGGAATGGGACTTACTATTTCGGGATCTCTTGCATTTCAGATTCGTAGAATTACTTACTTAACAAAGTTGCCAAGTTTTTCGTTAGGTTTGAAATCTGCTGGTGCTTGGTTGCTGGGTAATTGAGACAGGCACATCTGATAGATAGAACGTTTGGATTGAGGCCTGCCGAAAAACGTCGTCTTGAATCCTTGCTTCATAGAAGGCACCCTAAGGATTGCGGTGCGGATTATCAAACGCTACAAAAACTTGGAGAGGAGTCTTTTCTGCTGAAAACTTCTCTCCATTTGGTTGTTGATCAGCGTGGTTTGTGTCGTTTGCTATGGGTTGGATCTTTAGATCAGTCAGGCAAGCTCTTGAATTGCCTTTCAGACATCAGACTCTCCGCAGAAGGTAAGTGGCGTTTAATTAGCTGTATTTTTAATTCTCATCGAAAAAAGCTAAGGCCCCAGCAACCAGATTCGATGGTTGCCTTGGATTTGAACCCTCTTTCCTGGTTATTGTTCTCAGCCTCTAAGGAAGCAAACGGGCAAAGATGTGCGGCTAGATGGCGAGTGGAAAGAAGAAATCCTGAAGGTTGGCATTTGATTCATGCGAACGATTTAGCTGTTCTTTGTAAATCTGCTTCAGCATTAGAACCAATTGTGGAGGCTCACCCAAGTCGATCTGAAGCTTCCAAAGAGAAAGTATTACTTTTAACTCTTCTCAATCCCTCAAAAAGGGACATTGAGAGAGACCTTGCTGAATTAGAAGGTTTGGTACGCAGTGCTGGAGGGCAAACTGTAGCTGTGATAAGTCAAAAAAAGAGTGCTTTTAACCCTCAGACAATTTGGGGCAAAGGAAAATTGCAAGAAGTCGCCTTAAAAGTTAGATGTCTAGGTGCTTCTTTGGTAATCACTGATCGTGAGTTGACACCAGTGCAGGTCAGGAATTTAGAACGTTTTTTGGACTGTCCTGTTATGGATAGAAGTGAATTAATTTTAGATATCTTTGCTCAAAGAGCTTTAAGTGCTGCAGGTCGTCTCCAGGTTGAACTAGCTCAGTTACGTTACACAATGCCTCGTCTTATGGGCCGGGGGAGGAGCCTATCTCGACAAGGAGGCGGTATAGGTACAAGAGGCCCTGGTGAAACTCAGCTAGAAAAGGATCGCAGAGCAATTGTTCGGCGGATAGAACGCTTAGGTAATGACTTGAGAGTACTTAAGAAGCAACGAGCTTTGGCTAGAAAAAGTAGAACCCATATTCCCCGTGTTGCATTAGTTGGCTACACCAATGTTGGTAAGTCGTCGTTAATTAACGCTTTATGTGCTCTGAAGACTCGAAGGAGGGTGGTTGCTGAGGATAAATTGTTTGCCACTTTGGATACAACTACGAGACGATTACTGTTGCCTAAGGTGGGATCTTCACCTTATGAGTTACTCATTACAGATACAGTTGGCTTTATCCGTGATTTACCTGGTTCTTTAATTGAGGCTTTTCAGGCAACTCTTGAAGAAACACTTGAGGCAGATCTATTACTTCTGATGGTTGATCTATCAAACCCTGATTGGCGAAATCAACTAGATACTGTGAATGCCCTGCTAGATGATTTAGGTGCACAGTCTGTGCGACAAGTAGTTGCTAATCAGATTGACCAATGTGCTAGTGGAGCACTTTTAGAAATTCGCAGTCTTTATCCTGAAGTCTTGTACGTGTCTGCTACTTCTGGTGCTGGGTTGGAAGGTCTAAAGCTTTGGCTTTTAAAGCACTTTTGGAGATCCGAGGCAGAATTTGAATTAACTGAGCGCTCAGAACAAAGACATGGATGAGTTAGCTGCTGTTCTACAGAACCCGCAGGCGCTTGTCACCCTTGGAGTGTTGCTGCTGGCTGTAGTCCTTTTTATTAGTGGTGTTTTGGCACCTGAGTTGACGGGGTTGTTAAGTGTTTCATTACTGATCGCTAGTGGTGTTTTAACTCCTCAAAAAGCGTTAGCGGGTTTTGGGAGTCCTGCTTTGATCACTTTGATGGGTCTTTTTGCAGTGTCCGCAGCTTTGTTTAGAAGTGGAGCGTTAGATCGCTTAAGAGAATTAATTGCTTCGGAACGTATTCGATCACCTCGACGTCTAATTGCTTTGTTGGGACTCGTTGTTGGTCCAATATCCGGTGTCGTACCGAATACTCCTGTTGTTGCATCTTTACTGCCAGTCATTGAAGCTTGGTGCACTAGACGCAGACTCTCGCCTTCTCGAGTTCTTTTACCTCTTTCTTTCGCTACGGTTTTGGGAGGGACATTGACTCTATTAGGGAGTTCAGTGAATTTGTTGGTAAGTGATATTAGTGAACAACTAGGCTATGGCTCACTTGAGCTATTTAGTTTTACTGCCATTGGAGTGCCAATTTGGCTTGTTGGTACTGCCTATTTATTACTTGCACCTCAATCTCTTCTTCCAGACCGCGGCAGAAATAGCGCCGATCGGGTAGACACGATTCACCAAACTGGTTATTTCACAGAGGTCACAATTCCAAATGATTCCAACTTAGTTGGGCAGTCCTTGCATAACAGTCGGTTGCAGCGTCGTTTTGATGTAGATGTGCTTGAACTTCAGAGGGGGAAAGAGCGATTTTTCCCTCCCCTTGCAGATCGGAGAATTGAGCCTGGGGATCGGTTGCTTTTAAGAGTGACCCGGTCGGATTTACTTCGCTTGCAACAGGAACATACCGTGCTGCTTGGTAAACGTGACTTAGCAGTAGTGCCAAAGTTTTTTTCTGCAGATACTGTTGAAGGTCAGAAAACAGTCGAGGTTTTACTTCCAGCAGGTTCAACCCTGGCAGGAGCAAGTTTGCGAGAATTACGTTTTCGTCAACGTCATAACTCCACTGTTTTAGCTCTTAGGCGAGGACAACAGACCGTTCAAGAGCGCTTGGGGCAGGTTGTTTTGCGTGAGGGAGATGTCTTGTTATTGCAAGCTCCAATGGATTCTATTCGGGGCTTACAAGCTAGTAATGATTTGTTGGTTCTTGATCAACTCGAGAATGATGTACCAACTGTGCGACGTAAACCGATAGCAATCGCAATAGCGATGGTTATGTTGATTCTCCCAACAATCACACGATTACCTCTTGTTGCATCAGTGCTTTTGGCAGTCATTGCAATGGTTATTGGAGGTTGCATTAGACCCGCGGAAGTGCAGCGATCTATTCGTTTAGATGTCATTCTTTTACTTGGCTCTTTATCTAGTTTTAGTGTTGCGATGCAAGTCACTGGTCTGGCCGATGTCTTAGCAAGTCTTCTTCAATTGTGCTTGGACGGCTTGTCAACTTATTCGTCTTTGCTAGTGATTTTCTTGGCAACAACTCTTTTTACACAGGTGATTAGTAATGCTGCTTCTGTAGCGCTTTTTGCTCCAGTTGCAGTTCAACTGGCTCCTAGCATGAATCTGCCACCTACAGCGCTATTGATTACTGTGTTGTTTGGAGCTAGTCAATCTTTTCTTACACCAATGGGCTATCAAACAAATTTGATGGTTTTTGGGCCAGGTCGTTATCGCTTTTTAGATGTGACTAGATACGGAATTGGACTAACGTTTGTAATGTCTCTCATGATCCCATGGTTGATTCTTTGGCAATATTCAGGGTCTTAAAATTCTGTGAAGCTGGTAGATATATTTCTAAGGGATTTTCTGCTTCGTATGATTCACTCCTTAGTTTTTCTTTTAGCTAGTAACCAGAGGAAATACTCCCATGGCAATTACTAAAACTTTTCAACAAAGACAAGGATGGCATAGACGTCTAACCGTACCTCAGTTCACAGTTTTAACTGGTTTTTTGGTGATTATTTTAGGCACTCTTTTGATCTCAAGTCCTATTTGTTCAAATGCAAACGTGGGTTTATGGGAAGCTCTTTTTACCGCCACCTCGGCAGTAACAGTCACTGGCCTAACAGTTATTAATGTTGCTGAAGATTTAACGCTATTTGGACAAGTTATTTTGTCAATAATGCTTCTCGTGGGTGGGCTTGGATTAATGGCTATAACGACTTTCTTACAAGGGTTTGTAATGAGTGGTATTGAACTTCGTTGCCGTCTAGATCGAGGAAAAACCCTTGATGAGTTTGGAGTGGGTGGCGTTGGTAGAACTTTTAGAGGCATTGCTTGTACTGCGGCCGTCTTAATTTTTGTTGGTGCTGCAGTTCTTTATTACTTTGGGTTTACAGATATTCCTAATACAGGCAATAGACTTTGGGCAGCTCTTTTTCACAGTATCTCTGCATATAATAATGCAGGCTTTGGACTTTGGTCTGACAGCTTGCAGGCTTACCGAACGAATTGGGTAGTTAATTTTGTTATCATTATGTTGATTATTCTTGGAGGTTTGGGTTGGCGAGTAACAAGTGATCTTTGGAGTAATCGAAACCATTTAAATAGAAGAAATCTTAGTCTCCATACGCGTTTAGTTTTGCGCACTTCTGCATTGCTTATTGTTATTGGAACCTTTGGTTTGATGATTACTGAGACAGTAGGTAATGGGAATTATTTCGCTACAATTGGGTGGCAAGATCGGCTAATGAGTGCATTGTTTGAATCTGTAAGTGCAAGAACTGCTGGTTTTACGAACATGCCTTTTTCTATAGGTAATATTTCAGATTCTGGTTTATTACTTTTAATGGTATTGATGTTTATAGGTGCTAGTCCTGGAGGGACAGGAGGTGGAATCAAAACTACTACTCTCGCAGCTCTAATGGCCGCAACACGATCAACTTTGCGTGGACAACAAGACGTTGTTATTAGGAATCGACAGATTTCTGACAAGGTTGTTTTGAAGGCTGTTGGAATTACGGTTGGCTCATTATTGTTTGTGCTCACAATGGCTTTATTGCTGAGTATGTCTAGTAATTTCGCGCAAGAGGAA
Organism: Prochlorococcus sp. AG-409-P03; assembly: GCA_003215295.1. Lineage (GTDB taxonomy): Bacteria > Cyanobacteriota > Cyanobacteriia > PCC-6307 > Cyanobiaceae > AG-409-P03. The sequence goes on from QCKN01000001.1 coordinate 199,828, forward strand.
CCTTTTTCTTTTTTGGAAATACTTTTTACCTGTATTTCCGCTTTTGCAACGGTTGGGTTTGATGTTGGTGTTGTTCAGCAATTAGGCCATTTTGGACAGTCGGTTCTTGTAATAGGCATGTTTGTTGGCCGATTAGGCATTTTGTTGTTGTTAAGCGCTATTTGGGAAGCTTTGAATAAAGGTAGGCTTCGTAATCAAAATCGTATTGGCTATCCGCGAGAAGATCTTTATGTCTAACCTTTTTACTGCAGAGGTAATCCAATGAGTGATTGGTGGCAGTGGTCTCCTAAAAAGGAAACTGATCAACGCGGATTTGCTGTTGTGGGCATAGGTCGCTTTGGAAGTGCTGTTTGTAGAGAACTGATTCACAATGGTGCGGAAGTGTTAGCTGTTGATTCCTCTGAACGAGCGATTGATGAATTACGTCAGCTCGAACCGTCAATTGAGGCGAGGGTCGTTGATTCCACTGATGAAGAATCTATGCGAGAAGCAGGTGTTCTGGAGATGGGTACGGTAGTTGTTGGTATTAGTGAACCAATTGAAGCGAGCATTACGACAACACTAATCGCCAAAGATAGTGAGGGGAGCAAGGTAGAACAGGTCATTGCTAGAGCGACTAGTGACTTACACGAAAAAATGTTGACTCGGGTTGGAGCCGATCGAGTTGTTTTTCCTTCGAGGATGCAAGGAGAAAGGTTGGGTTTAGAGCTTGTGCGACCCAATTTGATTGAACGTTTGGAATTAGATGATCAGACTGGAATTGATGAGATTAAAGTGCCCGCGAGATTTGTAGGGAGGTCTCTCAGAGACCTTAATCTTCGAAAGAATTATTTGGTGAATGTTTTGGCAGCAGGGCCAACAAAGGGCCTAACTGTTAACCCGCCTGCAACTTTTGTTCTCAAAAAACATCATGTTTTAGTGGTGATGGGGTTAATGGAAGACCTTCAAAAATTGACTGATATTTAATTTATGCGCGTCATTGGGCTGATGAGCGGTACCAGTGCAGATGGCGTTGATGCTGTCTTGGCTCAGTTTCGCGGGAACCCTCGCCAACCTAATTGGAGTCTGCTCAATTTAATCTCTGTCCCCTATCCTCCCTCACTCAGTAAGAAGGTTGTGGAGATAGGGCAAAGTCTCAAACTAAGTAGTTATGAATGGCTGGAACTTGCAGAGGAGATTACCGAAGTTTATGCGCACGCAGCTTTGGCTTGTGATCCTGATGGAACAGCAGAAGTAGTTGGTTGTCATGGACAAACTCTTTGGCATCGCCCGCCCTCAAAAAAAAAAAGAGGAGGTAGTTTTCAGACTCTTCAAGCATCTTTACTTGCGCAATTGCTCAATAGACCAGTCGTCCATGACTTTAGAGCTGCAGATCTGGTGCTAGGAGGCCATGGTGCTCCTTTGGTTCCCCTCCCAGATCAAGCTTTGCTTGGCCGATTGCGTGGTTGGCGTGCGGTTTTGAATTTAGGAGGAATTGCCAATATTAGTTTGATACCGCCTTGTATGGGCTTCGACAAACAGCATTCTGTAATTGGTTGGGACTGTGGGCCTGCCAATACCCTTATTGACTTTGCGGTTCAAAAGATAACGAAAGGAAAACTTGCCTTTGATCGAGATGGGTTAATTGGTGCAAGTGGTTCTCCAGATTTATTAGCGATTAAAGAGTGGTTAGAAGAACCTTTTTTTCAAAAAAGCCCCCCAAAATCGACTGGCCGTGAGCAGTTTGGTTTGGTTGATTTGCAATGTCGTTTAGAGAAGCTTGGCAATCTTACTGATGCCGATTTAATCGCTACTTTGACTGCTTTTTCTGCTGCTGTTGTGGCACAGGATTTAGATAGGTTGTTGTTGATGAACTTGGTTAGACCGATTGAGTTATTGGTTTCTGGTGGAGGCTGTAGAAACCGGCTTTTGATAGACGAACTTATGCAGCGATGTCGAGGGACAAGAGTATTAAGCATTGAAGAAAAAGGTATTCCCTTTAATGCAAAAGAGGCTTTGTCTTTTGCCTTGCTCGCCTGGTGGCATCTTCTCCATGTACCTGGAAACTCTCCCTTAGTGACTGGAGCGGACAGAGATGCAGTACTTGGTGTAAGAGTTAACCCTGTATAGGAAAGCTTGAGAGAGGTTGTTCGCAGTCTTCTAAGGATGTTCGTTAATCATGGTCTGTAGATTCTTACTCGACGAGGTGCACCTTGGAGCCGTTTGTTTGCTTGGGCTTCTAGAGCTGAGCGGAAACCTTCGGTACTCTTTAAATGATCAGTGTCTTTTGAGAGTGCTGGGTTATTCCTTTCATATTCAATTACTCCTTTTTGAATAAGTACTTTTGCCATATTGCTTACTGTTCGAGACTCTTGTTCTGCCAGTTCTGCAAGGCGATGACATAAGTCTTCTGGCAGTACGACTTGTACTCTTGGAGACTTTGGCTTCCCATTGGTTGAATTTTGTCGGGTTGCCACGACTAACAAGAAGTAATGGTTATTAATTAGTGTACAGAGGTATGCAAGGGTAGTATCCCGTACTATGATTGTCTAAAGCTTTCGGCAGCGGATTTGTTCGGTTGTCATGAGCATGTAGACCTAGCTCATTCAAGTGTCTTTATGTCAGTCCAGCCAGCACTTTCTTCAGGCAATTCTTTGAACTTGTAGTGCCTGTCAACTATTCGATTGGAGTTTCTAATGACCAAACAACCGACTCTCCCCCCTTCTTCACGTTCAGATCGATCTCGCAAGATTGCTTCTCGATCTGGAAAAGTTTCCCGTAGACGAGATCGTAGAAGAAATGAAAGTAGTGATGTCTTGATTTCTGCTGTAATAAGTACTTATCTGTTGACTCACCTTCACCATGTTTTGCAAAGAGCTGAATATGGTGCCATGAAGGAGGGACGTGTGGCTCAAGCTGAGAATTTTGCTCAGCTACGAAAATTGCTCTGTATGGATGCTAGGAGCATGCAAGATGCCTCTGCAGTAGGTATGCGGGATTCAGATACTGAAAAAATATATAACCCTAGAGTTGGGTCAAAAGTCGCTTGATTGAATATGGTTTGAGTAGCTAAATCATTGCAAATGAGCAGTAATGCAGAAGAGCTGTATCGACGCATTAAAGATGATCCAGAGCATACTCAGTTTCTATTTAGGCAAGCGCTTCAGAACCCTCAAGGCGCTCTTCAAGCTATATGTGACTTTGGAGATCAACTTGGCCTCCCAGTTACTCCTGAAGAAATCAAGTCTTATTTGTCCGGCATAGATGATGCAGATACCAAGCAGTGGCTTATTAAGGCCCGTGGCGGTCTTTAGCTTTGCTTGGCTCGGTTTGAGTGCCGTTTTTTGGTACGAGTGGAATCGTTTGCAGCCCACGACGGTCATAGCCGCCTCCACCTGCGAGACTCCAAAAAAACCAATAACTGGGTATTGCCAAGCCTGCAGCTAGAACTAGGGCGGTAATTTGTTCCAGTCTTACCATGGCCATTTCTTCAGAATGGATACTTACAGTTTGCTCTTATTACAAGAGAGATATGAACCTACAACTCCTTTTCAATAGTGCTTCGACTTGAGCGGGTTAGCAAGATTTTTCCTAATAGTGAAGTCCTTAGAGATGTCACTTGGGAAGTTAAGGCTGGAGACCGGATAGGTCTAGTGGGAGTAAATGGTGCTGGCAAATCAACTCAGTTGAAAATTATTGCAGGGATGGAAGAGGCAACTAGTGGCAAAGTCATGCGGCAAGGTGATCCTCGGATTGCTTATTTGCAACAGGAATTTGATGTTGATCTCACTCGAACCTTAAGAGAGGAGCTTTTTCAGGCGTTTGGTGATGCAGCAAAAGTTTTAAATGCACTGCGTATGGTTGAAGTGGAAATGGAGTCTCCTGAGGTTGTACAGGATATTAAACATTTAGATTTTCTTATAGGAAAATTAGGTGACTTGCAGAGCCATTTTGAAGCAATGCATGGTTATGAACTTCAGGCAAAAATTGATAAACTTTTGCCCCAAATTGGATTTTCATTGACTGAGGCTAACCAACTAGTCGGTGCGTATTCTGGTGGTTGGCAAATGCGAATAGCATTAGGCAAGATTCTCCTCCAGGAACCAGATATTCTTCTTTTAGATGAACCTACAAACCATTTAGATATGGAAACTATTAGTTGGTTAGAGACGTATTTACTCCAGCAGAAAAATGCCATGGTAATTATAAGTCATGATAGAGCATTTCTTGATAAAATATGTACTCAAATCGTAAGTACTGAAAATGGCATTTCACGAACTTTTCTTGGTAACTATACTTCATATGTAGAGCAGAAGATAATTGAGCAGGAAGCTTCTCAGGCAGCCTTTGACCGTCAACAGAAAGAATTATCAGTACAGCAATCTTATATAGATAGATTCCGTGCAAGTGCAACTCGGAGTTCTCAGGCAAAGAGCAGAGAGAAGCTACTTGAAAAAATGGAAATAATAGAAGTTCCAGAAGTATCTGAAAGCAAGCCGAATTTCCATTTTCCTGAACCACCAAGGTCAGGAAAGGAAGTAGCAATAGTTGAAGATCTTACACACAGCTATGACGATAAAATTCTTTTTCTAGGAGCTAACCTGCAAGTAGAGAGAGGTGACAGAATTGCATTCTTGGGCCCGAATGGATCAGGTAAATCGACATTATTAAAGTTAATTATGGGCTTGGAAAAACCAGATGAAGGAGTTGCCAGATTAGGCACACATAATGTAATAGCAGGTTATTTCGAACAGAACCAGGCGGAAGCACTTGACCTTAACAAGATTGTTATTGATACAATGTTTGAATCTGTCCCTGGTTGGAATCAGACAAAGGTACGTTCATTACTTGGCATTTTTTGCTTAAGTAATGAATCTGTTTTTAAAGAAGTGGGTAAGTTAAGTGGAGGGGAAAAGGCACGTCTTTCATTAGCATTGATGCTTACTAAGCCATGTAATCTATTAATTCTTGATGAGCCTACTAATCATCTTGACATCCCTGCGAAAGAGATGTTGGAGGATGCATTAAATGCCTATGCTGGTGCAGCATTAGTTGTTTCACATGACCGCTACTTTATTTCTCGTGTAGCAAACCGTATTGTAGAAATCCGTGATGGTGAATTGATTCTCTATCGTGGTGATTACTCCTATTATCAAGATAAGAAAGCAGAAGAGCGAGCTGCTGCTTTGGAAGCTCTGGCCTTAGCTAAAAGAGAAGCCAAGCGCTTGGCTAATAGGGATCGGCAACGTAAACGTTTGAAGAAAAAGCCAACTTAATGATTGCTTTTCTCCTCTGCAGCTAAAAAACTTCACACTCGTGTAGGCAGGAAGACTTATTTTTCTTTACCTGTATGAATAGTCAGCATAGGCTGACTATTAGTTCTGAATGTCTTCAATCCTTCACATGGATATGTTCCCTTCAAGTACCTCTAGTGATCATGCGTCTGATCTTGGAAAGAGCTGGGATGCTGTGGAAACCTATTTTGAATGTATTACGACTTGTTCATTGGATGACGGTGAGTGCATTACTAGATGTGTAGATCAGCTTCGCAAAACTGATGCTTAAAAGAGTTTAGGAATTGATAGCATTAACTATATTTTAATTCATGTTGAGAAGCTTGAAAATCAATATTAACCTTAGATTTGCCGGGTCAATTAATATATTTTTATTAGTCTAGACTAGAGAAATAGAGACCACCAAAAAAATTATTGAGCGCTGCTATTCCTGCTTGACAAACTTTTAAACTCTTTCCAGACTTGCCATCTCGATAGGTTGTATTGACCTCTGGAGGCGATATTTACCACGCCTGATGATGAAGTCAAGTGGCGTCTGGACGCCATTTTGATTGATTGTGTTGACAACGTCTGCAGGAGTGCCCATGGGCTCGCCATTGATTGAAAGGATCACATCTCCAACTTTTAATCCTGCGTATGCAGCCGGACTTTTGGGTATGACATATCGAATTAAGACTTTGTCTTCGGTCGGGTTAGATTTCTGCTCTATCTGTATTGGCACGGATGACAAACTTACTCCAATCATTGGATGACTTGCTTTTCCATTGCGAATTAGCTGATTGGCAATATCTTGCGCTCGATTAATTGGGATTGCAAACCCTAACCCTGCTCCTGGACCTGAACGAACAAGTGTGTTTATACCTACCACTTCTCCATTAGCATTTAGCAATGGGCCTCCTGAATTGCCTGGATTAATAGCTGCATCAGTTTGAATGAGATCCAGGCGCTTGCCAGAAATACCAAGTTGAGCAACGTTTCTGTTGAGATTGCTAATAATTCCTAGTGTCACTGTGTTTTCTAGGCCAAAGGGATTGCCTACTGCAATTGCCCAATCTCCTACAGAAAGCTTGTCGGAGTCTCCTAAAGGTGCGGTAGGCCATGGACCAGGCCCATTGAGTTGAATTACAGCTAGGTCAGTGACTGAATCTTGTCCTACGACTCGCCCAGGGATTCTTCGCCCATCTGACATGCCAACCATTAGACGTTCGCTGTTTTCGATTACATGGGCATTCGTAAGTACAAGACCTGTTTTGGAGAAAATTACTCCACTCCCTTGCCCTCGCTCAATCCTGGATCGTGGGGCTCGTATCCCATCCAATCCAAAAAAACGTTGAAAGTAGGGATCCATTAGCAATCTTGGTGGTATACCTGTTTCGTTACGACCAAAAACTCTTCTTTGAGTTTCTAGCGTGACCACTGCTGAACCACTTTTTGCTACAGCTTCAGCGACAAAAGATTTTTTTGCTAGTGGCTTGTCTTGATTGGACTCAATAGGTGCTGCTTGTAGTTCTTTAGGGCTTAATTGCTCTTGAGATGGAATGTATAGGAGCCCAATGCTTCCTATTAGGGCAATGGGAGCCCATTTAGCGAGGCATTTGATTTTGTAAGATTTGCCCAAAAAGCATTTGAGTCTCAGGGCTCTATCATGCCTGAGCCATGAGGTGATTTCACATTGCAGCAAGCCAAAATTCCATTGTTAATTAATGTTACGACCCTGATTTGGAGCCTGCGCTCCCTTTGAGGCTTTCCTTATTTTTAAGTCCTTCTTTAAGAGGATTGGTTCCTTTGCCGGTAGATTATCTCTAGGCAAATAAGGATGAACATAACTTTTTTCTCCTAAAAATTTAGGCCTTTACTCCCTTATATTTTTAGTCATGTTGAGCTCACTATTCCCAGTTCTCTACGGTGCTGTTGCGATAGCTTTGCTTTGGCAAGCCTTTCGAATTATGAGTAGGGGTTTTGTTATTGATAAAGGTCCCCGTCCTGCATTGAATAAGAACAAGCTAGATAAGAATGAAGATCGCACTGGTCGCTTGACTATTCATCCCGAGCTTCTTGACTCAGATGGTCGTATTACGGATGAAGAACTACTTACAGTACGGTTTACTGGAGATATTGATCCGCCCCAGTCTGCTGAAACCTCTGCTGAATGAGGCTAGGCAGTTGTCTATGGGCGGTACTCCATATGCCTTGAAGGGGGATTAGCTTTGGATCAAAGAACTCGGATTGTTGGAGCAGTCATTAAGACTGTGAAGTTGCCTCCTAGGTTTCGCCTCAGACTTTTAAAAGAAGATCCCGTGCGACTGGAACTCAGTCTTACTCCTTCTTATGGCAAAGAACCTATTCAAGTTGGTTTGGTGGAATCTTTAGATTTGGTTGCAAGACGTGATAGGGAAGGTCGCATACCAAGGGATCTTCAAGGAACTTGGGATTGGACAGTCCGTCACGGTGACGTAAGTACTGGTGGCTGGAATCCTTTTCTTAAAGAAGCTCTGCAAACGATGTTTGAGACCGGACTTCCTGCAATCATTTATGAAGAACTCACAGGAGACACGTATTGCCCTGTTGATGGAGCTAGGCATGTTCGCTAAATCTCTTCGTCTTGGATTGGATCGGAAATGATGGCTCATTCAGGCTCCTCTTTTGGATAGTGCGAGTTCTAGCCAAATATGAAACAGTTTTTTGAGACAAGAACTCACTGTGGATGATCAGAATTAGCTTTGTCCTGCATTCATAATTTCGGGTATCCTCTGGTAACCTTTTTGATTTGATGGTTGTCATGTCTGATGATTCTTCTCGGCCAAAATTTGGTTTCGTAAGCTTTGCTGAGACTTGGAATGGTCGTCTAGCAATGATGGGAATTATTATTGGTCTTGGTACAGAGATCTTGACAGGACAAGGGATTTTGGGCCAGATGGGTCTTGGTTGAATTTCTTGCTGAGTTCTTCTTGCAAAGTAATGGTTCTCAATCCAATAGTTAACATTTTTTGCAAAGACTTGGATATTTTGCGTTTTGATCATTACCTGATAAGTCAAAGTGGTTAAAGATTTACAGATTCATTTGACCTTATTTTTCGTCAATAACCGAAGAGATGGGGCAAGGCTACTTAGTAGTGGCATACTTGTTTTTGTGATTGCATTGACTCAGCTTGACCATTTGCTAGGTCGTGGGATGGCATTGATCAGCATGCTTTTATGTCTTTATTGGGGATTTGCGTACTGTCGCCTTGGCCGTTGACTCTTTACCTAGTTATTCAGTTCGAGAGCTAAATGAAGCTATTAGCACTCTTTTGAAGAGGGGTTTTGCACCCAGGTTTTCTTTGAATGCAATAGTTTCCAAGGCTCAACTTAAAAAAGGACATCTTTGGTTAACTCTCAGCGATGGAGAGGCGAGTATTACGGCAGTTGTTTGGTCCTCTCAATTGCAAAAGGTTGGCTTTCAACCAGCTGAGACTGATGGAGTCAGAGTTATAGGTAAGTTGAACTTTTGGGAGACGCGGGCGAATTTAATTGTTCAGGTGTTGGATATGCGTCCCAGCCTTTCGACTGCGCTTCGAAAGTTTGAGGTTGTGCGAGATTTATTGTTGAAAGAAGGATTGATTGCTGAAGCAAGACGAAGGTCTTTACCTACGTATCCTGGTGCGATAGCTATTTTGACTAGCTCTCCAAGTTCAGCGTTAGCAGATATGCTTCGAACTGCTAAGGAACGTTGGCCTCTTACTCGACTTTTTATTGTTCCAATTCCAGTGCAAGGGGACGTCGCAAAAGATATCAAAGCTGTCTTGCAGAGTTTGGCAGACGGTCAAGATCATTTAGAAATAGATGCAATCGTTTTAGCTAGAGGTGGAGGTAATAGAGAAGATTTAGTTGTTTTTGATGATGAAGAACTCTGTAGAGAATTGGCATTCTTTCCAGTTCCAGTAGTTACTGGTCTTGGTCATGAGGATGATCTAATGGTGGCGGAGCTTGTAGCTGATTATCGTGCCTCTACTCCAACTGCTGCAATCAATGCTTTATTGCCTAGTATGGAGACTGCAAGAGGTGAGTGCTTGCAAAGGCGCCAACGTTTGAATGATTATGTTTATTGGTCGATCTCTAGAGAACGAAATCGATTGTTACAGAGATGCAATTTGTGGAAGGCACAATCGCCTTTGAAATTTATTCAACGGCATCGAGAAAGGTTGCTTGAAAAGTCTTTGACCTTAAAAGCTTTATCGCCAGAGAGCGTTCTTTCAAGAGGTTTTGCTATTGTAAAAAACCAAGCTGGGAGGGTTATAAAAAGTGTTGAGGGGGTTTCTGCTAGACAAAAGTTGATTATTCAAATAGATGACGGCTCTATTCAAGTCAATGTTGATAGTACTCAAACTAAAAGGTGAACATCATGAACAAAAAAGAAGCTTCTAATGATTTACCTACTAAGTTCAAGACCTCAAAATTGAGAAATACTTCTCAGGTACATCCTGATCATGAAAAGTCGCTAGATCAATCGCAATTGAAGGATACTATCAATGGGTTAAACTATGAAAATAGCTTGAAGGAATTGGACCGAATACTTTCTCAACTACAGACTGAATGTGTCCCTATTGATGAGTTAAATGAATATTACCGTCAAGGTCTGCTCTACCTTCAACATTGTGAGGCTCTTCTAAACAATGTGGAGGAAAGAGTTCGTGAGCTAGACCCAAAGGATATTGCTTCTTGGGATGAGATCACTCCTTAACCACTAATTCTATTCTAAACTCAGGGTATTGTTGGTGTTAATTAATTCTCAGAATCAGTAACTTCTGCTACTACGTCTATAGTTGCTGTACTTGCAGGTATTGAGTCACTATCCTTTGATTCTGACTTTTTCCCATTCCTTTTGGTGAAATCCATTCCTCCACAGATTGGACATTGAATGACATCATTAAAAAATGTAGCTCCACAAGTGTTGCAGTTGTTCATCCGAGATTCAAGGACTTTCCACCCAATCCATCCCAAGCCAGTGAGTAAGATTGGCAAGGTGAAAAATATAATCATTAGACCTCCAGCAACATCTAAAAAGAATCTCCCTGCTGTTGTAGGCACTACAAGCAATAGAAATAAAGCAAGCCAGATCAGTGGAAATGGTCTATTCATCTCAATACTTTAGAAATGATGTCATGCTGATTAATTAACCTCATTATTTACTTTTAGATTAAGTTCGGGAATCCTGCCTGTTTTTCGACATAATTGCTATTACAACACTCCAGCATTGGCCAAAATAGACAATTACACCTACCATCCAAACCCATAGAGTTAAAACTAAAACTCCTCCAATAAAGCCGTAAGCTTGAAAGCGGGATCCAAGAGACAGGATACTTCTACTGACAGCGAGATTGAGAACCGTTAGTAGTGTTCCAATAAGTAGTGCACCTGGCAGGAGTGGTCTGAGGGGCACTTTTCTACTAGGTAATAGAGCTTGGAGTAAAAATGCCATCACAGAAAATCCAAGCATTGGAAACATAAATTGCCCCACTTGCAGTACTGGGAATTGCGATAGTGATTCAGTTATCCATGGCAATGTTTGCGTCAGATCTTCTAAGACCGCCCCTGGAATCATCCTGACATTGGCACTGATCTGATCAATTACGACAAGTAGACCAACTAAAAACACGACGAGAAACGCTTCTATTCGAGTTCGCAGGAATCTGAAGGCTTGAATTCGCCAAGGTGCAGGAGCTCTTTGTTTAGGGAATGCATCTTCCCAGAGCCTATCGGCGCCTCTTTGAAGGGTCAGGTAGGCATTACCAGCTGTGACCATTAAAAACATTGCACCTAGGATCCCGGCCCCGAAGCCTTGATTTACAAGCTTTACTAAGGTTGTGTCCACTAAGCCAACCACTGAGGGAGGTAAGACTTGAGCGGCATAGTTAATAATTTGTTGATCTAATCCTTGTTGTTGGCCTAGAAACCATGAGGCTACAGAAAGAGATATCAAAAGTATTGGGAAAAATGATTGCAGGGTGTAATAGGCAAATGCTGCGCTTAGATCCACACAATCACATCTTGTCCAGCGCTCGTAGGCTCGCCATAAACTCCCCATTACCCATCGAGCTTTACGTCTCCAGCGAAATGACACTTGCAGCTCAAATATCCTGGTTATAACCTAGGTTCTCAAACATTCAAAATTAAAATTACTAAAATTTGTATAGAGACTGCCATATCTTAGAGAAGAACATTTTTATAACTGCCGTTATTCTATGTATTTATTGTTACTCACTTCGCTATTAGAGCTTCGCCCCATGGTAGAAACTTCTCCAAAGTTGATTCAGATCCGGCCGTTAGAAGAGGGAAGCTAACTGATGTTAAATCTTCACCTTTATTTAGATTTGATGGATTGAGATCTAACCAGTTAATAGGACAATTAAGTTCAGAGAGTATTAGCCAAGATGAACCAATATCCCAAATTTTCGGAGTAGCCTCTAGAGCTGCAACTGTTTGCCCCATGGCAACACTAATCATGTTTAGACTGGACACACCCAGTAGCCTAATCTTCCCAGGGAAAGGTTGATCTGGTTTTCGTTGAAGTACTCGGATTGATCTACTGCACAGAGAAACACAGTCGCTTGTTGCGAGCTCCCTACTTTTACTAGTTATTGCTTGGTCATTGAGCCAAACACCCTTTTTGTGAATAGCAACAAACCTTCTACCTAATGCAGGAATATCTAAGAATGCTGTTTCTGGTTTTCCATTGACAAAGCGTGCCACAGAAATTGCCCAATAAGGTATTCCAGCTGCAAAGTTTGTGGTTCCATCTAATGGGTCTACGACCCAATAGGCATCACTATCAGGTACTTTTTTGTTTCCTTCTTCACTTAATACACCTTCTTGATTGGCAATATCAGTAAGTGCCTTGACAATTTTTTTATCACTCCACCGGTCGCATTCTGTTATTAATGTTCCATCAGCTTTTGTATCAGAACTTATATTGCCAAAGTCATTACATTGTCGCTGAGAGACTTCATCCAACAATAAATGTATTGCAGTCATTTGACGCTTGTTCAGTGGCTCTGGTAAATGTGAGCAGCTCATTATTGATTTGTGAGGGGTGGTTGACATAAATCAGTGAGAGCAACTGTCTCTCTAGGTATATCATTTGACTTCTTGGAGCCTAACCTTGAATCAGCATAACTCTTGCCTGAACATGGCTGTATTTTGTCAATACCAGTTCTTCTCCTAAGCTCTACAATACTAGTATTGTAGGAGTTAATGGCATCTGTATAACGAACTTCTGCTTCTGTTAGATCACGCTGGTTATTAACAACCTCACGTTGTGTAGTTATACCTGCTTTGAATCTTAGACGTGCTAGTCTTAACGACTCTTTTGATGCAATTACGGCTTGTGTTGTGGTTAATATGTCTTGCTTGGCAGTGATCATCTTGTAGTAACTTTCCTCCACCTGTTTGCGGATTAAGCTGCGCTCAGACTGGAAATTTGCTTCTGCTTCTTTTGCCTTTTGCTTGTTATATTTATATAAGGATTTTGATCTACCTCCGTCAAAAATACTCCAGGTAGCATTTAGCCCAACTGTGTTACTTATTGTCGAACCATAGTTACGCATACTTGGATCTGATACAGCTAATTGTCCTTCTGCATAAGAGCCACTTAGGGTATTGAAGATACTGACTGTTGGTTGACTGGAAGCCAGAGCAGAGTTGGCCTTATTATTGTTTAATGATACATCTAGCAATGCCTTTTTTAATTCTTCTCTAAATGTATATGCTGAAATAATACTTGCTTGTAATGACTCACCCCAAACTCCTACCATTTGTGTTGGTGATGCTATGGTAGGAGTAACAGTTGGAGGTAAGTTTAAGATCTCAGCAAGTGATCTTCGATTAATACTTTGATCTCCTAATTTACCTGTGAGTAATTGTTTATCTCTTGCCAGTTGAGTTTCGGCCTCCAAAACTTCAAGTTTCGTTGCTACTCCAGCATTAAATCGTGTTTTTGCATCCTTTAAACTAATAAGAGACGCTTGAACTGATTTTTTCCCAATCCGAACTCCTTCATTTGACTTTTGAAGCAGAAAGTATCGAGTTAATGCGTTTAAGCGCAGTTCTCTTTGTTTGATTAAAAAAGTATTTTTAGAACGTTCGTAGTTATCACGAGCTGCGGCAATCTCTGGAACCCTACCTGGATCTATTAGATTCCATTGAATTTTCACTGATGCAGATGCTTTCCACTGTTCACTAGAGGTATCAGATGCAAATTCGGGGTTATTTAATTGTTCACCTTGTAAATATTGAGGCAATCCATTTGCTGTCAGGTTAATAGTTGGATACCAGCGTGAAATAGCTTCTAGAAGGAGAGCTTTTGATTGATTTACTTGTCTTTGAGCGGCTTCTAGTTCTGGATTATTTGTTGCTATCAATTCTTCTAGATCTTTAATTGTTATTGGACGAAATTCAGTTATGGTTACTTCGGCTGGAGTCCTAGGCAAACTAAGGGTCTCTAAGGCTTTTAGCTTTGAAAGTTTTCCTGTTAGAGGAGTCTTGTCTCTAGTTGAGGTAGGGTTTTCCCTATTAGGAGTATTGGCTTTTAGCTGTAGAGAGTCAGGGCGACTTTGCAGATTAGTAGAGACTAAAGAATATTGATTCAAGTTGAAACCACTAGTGTCAGGAAGAGATGTCTGCAAGTGACTAAAACTCACGTCAGTTGCTAGAGCAGGACTAGCTGAGTGAATCAATAGTCTTGCGACTAAGAAAATTTGGGCAGTACTCCTCTCCACAGAAATTTTAGAACTGAGCGGAGCTTAGAGAATTTTTCCTACTATCTCCTATAGCAGCAGCCACGATGTCATCCGCTCCATGGACGACTTTGACTGAAATACTTAGCCTCTGACTCACTTCTCCTAATGTCATGTCATCAAGAAAAACGTCTTGATTCTGCTTCAGCATGATTGATGGGATGAGTAAGTGATCCCCGAGCTCTCGTTCTTTTAATTCTTTGATGAGATCCGCTCCAGTGAGTAGGCCTGTGACCACTTCTTCTTGTCCCCAATACGTGCTACGGATTCCATGTAAGAGCAATGTGAGCCCTTCAACTTTGTTTAATCGATTACAGGCTGGAGTTAGGGCCTCCTTCACTAGTTTCCCAACCACCCAACTGCATTTTCTTGGTTGATCTATTTTCACAGGCAGGTTCTTAGTGGCTATATCTAGAGTTTCTAAAAATGCTTGGATACTCCCGACCCCATTTTCTTGTTGGGGTAGATCTTCGTAGGCCTGTCGAGTTGGAAGCGGTTGTTTTGCAAGCAGATACCACTCATCTGAGAGCCAGACAAAACGTGAGTCCAGATCTTGTAAGAATTGAGTTTGTAATTGTTCAACTTGATTTATGACTTGTTTGGCGCAATTGAGATCAACAGGCTTTAAGCCATCTTCTGGTGGGCGAAAACGGGTTAGCCCAACTGGGACAACAGCAACTGACAGAACAACGGGCCATTGTCCCTTGCTATGTGATGCAAGATCTTGCAAGGTTTGATCTAGCACTTCTCCATCATTGATACCTGGACAAACAACGACTTGTGCATGAATTTGTAGGTCTCGTTCACAGAACCATTTTAATTGCTCTAATAATTGTCCTGCTCGTGGGTTTTTGAGTAACTCAACTCGGAGTGTGGGGTCAGTGGCATGAACGGAGACAAATAACGGGGAAAGACGCTGCTTTTCAATTCTGCGCCAATCTGATGATGTGAGGTTCGTAAGAGTTAAATAAGATCCATAAAGAAAGCTGAGACGATAGTCATCGTCTTTGAGATAAAGACTGTTTCTTTTTCCTGGTGGTTGTTGATCAATAAAGCAAAAGGGACAGTGGTTGTTGCACTGCTTTAGGCCATCAAATAATGATTCAGTGAAACTAAGTCCCAGGGAATCATCCAGATCTTTTTCAAAGCTTATCTTATGTAGTTTTCCTTCTTTATCCATTAATTCTATGGTTAGCTCTTCTTCAACAATAAGAAAGTTGTAATCAATTAAATCCCTTGGCTTTACTCCATTGATTTTTATTAATTGGTCACCAGGTTCAAACCCTAGCTCATCTCCGATTGAATGAGGTTCTACGCATTCAATGACCGCAGGTTTTGGTTGAGTACCTACAGAATCGCTAGTTAGCTTTGATTCTGCCAACTCGATAGAAGTTTCATTCCACACAGATCAAAAGGATGGTTGTTGAAAGTTCACTGAATACTCCACCACCAACTAAGCAGGGATATTCCAAAAAATAATCTATAGATAACAAAATTCCATGTGCTGTGCTTTTGTAAATATCCAAGAAACCAGTCAATGGCAATCCACGAAGTTACTGCAGAGGCCACTATCCCACATATAAGAGGCAGAAAATTTGTAACTTCTACTTGAGTTGCCAATGCTGCTTTAGTTTCAACTAGACCTGCAAATAAAATTGCTGGTATACCAAGCAGAAAAGAAAATCTTGCGGCATCTTGCCGCTTCCAGCCACAAAGGAGTGCAGTGGTTAATGTGATTCCTGATCTGGACACCCCTGGTATTAAGGCAAGAACTTGCCCTAAACCTATGAGGAGACTGTCAGTTTTAGAAAGCCTATCTAGAGATTTCCATCTCATTCCATTTTTTTCAGCAAGGCCAAGAAGTACCGACATTAAAATTGAAATTAACGCAATTGAAGGGATACTTCTTAAAAAAGAGTCTTCGAACCCGGCCCAAAAGACTTTGATAATTATTCCAGCCGTAAGTATTGGAATAGTGCCAAGGCAAATTCCAAAACCTAAACGAGATTGTTCATTGTGTAGTTCCCTTTTTTTTACTTTTAAAGCTACGCTCCGAAATATTGCCTTCAAGTCGCTTCGGAAGTAGAGAAAAACTGCTAAGACGCTGCCTATTTGCAGCACTGCACTAATCGAGATGCCAGGGTCGCCCCATCCAAAAAGTATTGGTAAAACCTTCAAGTGTGCAGTGCTGCTAATAGGGAGAAATTCAGTTATCCCTTGAATAATTCCAAGCACTAAATACCGCCAGCAATTTTCCAAGAACCCTGAATCAGTAGTTATAAAGTCAGTCATGCTGGTGGGCACCATCTCAAGGACGCTATTTCAGACCATGAACTGCTAATAGAAGAGCTACTGAAGAATCGCCTTTCTTTAGAGTTCTTGGTCTTTGACTGCAATAAGGTGATATTTGGTAGTAGCCCTTTCAATCAGAACAGCCTCTTCTGAAAAAGGAACTTTTACATCTAAGCGCGCCCTGAGCAACTTTTTTCCATCTAAAGAGCCTTCTGAAATTTCAAAGGCATATCTTGCAACTCCTAGGAGCTTGCAATTTTGGGCGAGTGCCATGGTTATTTTGCCCGTCTTTCTCCAGGCACCCTGGGTTCATGTGTCTCCCTTTTCAGCTTGTTTGTTTACATTTGTTCTGTTGGGATTTGGCTTTGCTTTAGTGCAGTTTGGAGGAAATAAATGGGGTGTGGCTGGTTCTTTATTAGTTGGAGTTAGTGGAAGCTGGCTAGGAGGGTGTCTGTTTTGGGGTTGGTTACGAGCTCATCCTGTTTTGCACCTTCCTGTTGAAGCAATTGCTTCTCCTTTGGCCTTTGTCGGACTTGCAACTCGTTGGAGAGTTGGAGCGGGCTTTTATTTGTCATGTTTACTTGGGACTGCATTTACAGATTTGGTCATGGTGCTAACTGGAGTTATGCACTCATGGCCAGCTGTAGTGAGTGCATCGTTGGATACAGCGCCTTTGATTTTGCATGAAACAGCCCAGGCACTATTGAATCCTCAATCCATTCTTTTGGTTTTAATTGCTGCGGGTTTGATTGGGTTGCTTGCGCATCTTATGAAGGAGAGGGCTACATTGAACTCCACCTCTGGCAGTACTTGGCTAGTCGCAAGCGCAGCACTTTTTACAACACTTTGGATTGATGGCCTATTTCTTTTAACTGCCCTTGTTGAACCAAAACTTAGTGGGCTCATTTAAATGATATGAGGCCTTCTAATTCTTCAGGTCAAATATCAGGACAACCTTGGGACGTGGTCGTTGTAGGTGCAGGTGCAGCAGGCTTGATGGCTTGTCTAGAGCTGCCTGGGACATTGAAGGTTTTGTTGCTCAATCGCAATACGAGTAGGAGTTCTTCTAGTCGTTGGGCACAGGGAGGCATTGCTTCAGTTACTCGTCCAGAAGACAGCATTCAAAGTCATGCGCACGACACAATTTCTGCTGGAGCGGGTCTCTGTGATGGAGGTGCTGTCAGATTTCTAGTTGAAAGAGCGCCTAAGTGTGTCGAGCACCTTCAGGGCTTGGGAATGCAATTTGATCGTGAGAGTGAGGTTCTTGCTACAACTTTGGAGGCAGCTCATACTCATAGACGGGTTTTACATGTTCAAGACCAAACTGGGCGAGCTCTAGTCGAGGTGCTTGAGGATCAGGTTGATCAACGCTCAAATCTTGTGCATCGCCGTGGGGTGCGTGTGACGCAGCTTTGGGTTGAGAACAAGCGATGCTGTGGTGTGCAAGTTCTTGATGGCCCCCATTTGCATTGGATTTCTGCACGAGCAGTAGTTTTGGCGACTGGAGGAGGGGGACACTTATTTGCTAACACGACGAACCCTGCTCAAGCATGCGGTGAGGGAATTGCATTGGCTTGGGAAGCAGGAGCACTTATAGAAGATCTTGAATTTGTTCAATTTCACCCAACAGCCCTAAAGCTTGAAGGGGCGCCTTGTTTTCTTCTTTCCGAAGCCTTACGTGGTGAGGGGGCATTATTGGTGGATGGAGATAGCAGAAGCCCTGTAGAGCATTTAGGCGGCAGAGATCTTGCGCCCAGGGATCAAGTGAGTAGGGCATTGCTTCATGCAATGCGACTTCAAAACGCGACTCATATGGGACTTGATTTGCGAACCATTCCTCGTGAATCTGTAGAGCTTCGTTTCCCTATGATCCTTCAACGTTGTAGGGAATTTGGACTAGACCCTTTCACTAACCCCATTCCAGTTGCTCCTGCAGCTCATTATTGGATGGGTGGCATTGCTACAGACTTGAATGCTGCAACATCCTTGAAAGGGCTTTTTGCTGTTGGAGAAGTCGCCTGTACGGGCTTGCATGGAGCTAATAGACTTGCAAGCAACTCATTGATGGAGTGCCTTGTTTTTGCTAGACAAATGGCCTTTATTGAATTGACTAATGTTTCTGATTTGTTAGATAAGAATTGCAAGGTAGATATGTCTCCTGTCGATTGCTCTTTGGATCTGAGCAGTTCTTATACTTCCAGTGCTTTGATACGGGCTATTGATAAACTTCGAAAATTGTGTTGGTTGGAGGCTGGAGTTCAACGTTCACCTAGACAGATGCAGGATGCACTTACTTTAATTAAGTCAGATTTGGCTTTAATTAGTGAGGAACCTTTACTAGTATTTGCCAATAATCAGCCAAAAGAAAAGTTGCATAGACTCAGTGAAAATTCTCGAAGAAGTCTAAACCTTCTATTGGATCTGAGCAATAGACTTTTGGTTAGTCTACTATTGTTTAAGGCATGCTTATTTAGGTGTGAAAGTAGAGGAGGACATTTTAGAATCGATGCTCCTTCTCAGATGCCATTCTGGCAAGCCCATTCCTGCCAGACTCTTGGGAAAGAATTGTTTACAAGACCTGTGAGAACTTGAGATTATTACTTGTATCCACTTAGATCTGCTAAATCCTTTAATGATCTTACGCCTGATTCGATTTCCCCATTAATTTCCCAGGAAGGATATCCAGTGATACCTTTTTCTTCGCAAAGTGAGGCCTGACTATTAGCCCCATCACTAGCGCATTCAACTACTACTAATTCTGCACTTGCTTCCTTCCCAAACATTTCTTTTTGCTCGTGACAATGAGGGCACCAATATGCGCTATACATAACTACACCTTTTTCTCGCAGATACTTTGCTAATGAAATATTATCTTGGGTACTTGCACCTCTCACTATTGGTGGTGCTCCTTTAATCTTAACTTCACTACTTTTAGTACTTGGATCAACTGCTGATGCCCACATTAATCCACCTAGCAGAATAACTATTGCTATAAGAATTCCTCGAAATATTAGGTCTCCAATATTTTCCCAACCGCCTCCTAAGAAGGTTAATACCAATAGTGCTACTGAAATGCATGCCGAGAGTAAGCAGAAGAAGCAAAAGGCTTTGATTTTGAAAACCATTAGCCCTATTAGCAATAGGCTAAAGACGGTCATGCAGCAAGAAACAACAAATAATCCCCACCAAGTGCTTCTTGAGAGATTAGTTTTATTTTTAGATAAACCTGGAAGAAGGGGGAGGATTGCCATAGTTAATATGGCTACATAGCTCAATAGTCCCAGAAAAGACAAAGGAATTGAAAAGTTGTCTCCAAGCAGGATTGTCCCCCAGACACTATTGAGTACTTTGTCGCATCCTTCCATGCCACCTGGACATGAAAGTGATTGGATTAACCCCCATCTGCTTAGGGTGATTGAGCCAGTATCAATAGCGCCTATGGTGGCAAGGATCGCCATACTTACTCTGGCCCATTTGAAACCTTGATCTTGGCGACGGCGACTTTGTAGGCGTGTTTTCCCCATTGTTGTTGGTTAGACCTTCCAATTGTTGCAGGTTTGGTTCTTCAATAATGATGTCTAAGATTGGAGAAGGCATATTCAGGTTTGTATTAATGTTTTTTATTAGTGTTTAAAATATGACTCACCTTGATGCTGGTTTGGAATTATTAGCGAAGTCTCCCGCGGAATCTGTAGGAAAGCCATCTGTAGCTTTTGCTCATTTAGGTTGTGAGAAAAACCGTGTCGATACTGAACATATGCTTGGCTTGTTAGCCGAAGCAGGGTATTGCGTGAGTAACAATGAAGAGGAAGCCGCAGTTGTTGTAGTCAATACTTGTAGCTTTATTCAGGAGGCACGTGCTGAGTCTGTTCGTAAGTTGGTTGAGCTTGCAAACCAAGGCAAGGAATTAATTATTGCGGGATGCTTGGCCCAACACTTTCAAGAAGAGTTACTTGAGTCATTACCTGAAGCTAAAGCAATAGTTGGTACTGGTGATTACCACCATATTGTTGATGTTTTAAAAAGGGTTGAGGTTGGAGAAACAGTAAATCAGGTAAGTAATAAACCTACATTTTTAGGAGATGAGAATTTACCTCGATATCGAACTACAGGGAGTGCAGTTGCGTATTTAAAAGTTGCAGAGGGCTGTGATTATCGATGTTCATTTTGTATTATTCCTAAACTTCGAGGTGATCAACGTAGTCGATCGATTGAGTCAATAGTTGCTGAGGCCCATATGCTTGCTAAACAGGGTGTTAAGGAACTCATTCTTATTAGTCAGATAACAACTAATTATGGCTTGGATATTTATGGACGCCCTTCTCTTTCAGAGCTTTTGCTGGCTCTTGGCGAAGTACAGATTCCATGGATTCGAGTTCATTATGCTTATCCGACAGGGTTAACTCCTGATGTTTTATCAGCTTATAGAGAAGTACCTAATGTTTTGCCATACCTTGATCTGCCATTGCAGCACAGTCACCCCGATGTGTTAAGAGCAATGAATCGTCCATGGCAGGCTGATGTTAATTCACTGCTTCTTGAGCAAATAAGAACTCAATTACCTGATGCTGTGCTGAGGACAACTTTGATTGTTGGTTTTCCAGGTGAAACGGAAGCTCAATTTGAACATCTTGTTTCTTTTGTAGAAAAGGAGCGCTTTGATCATGTTGGAATCTTTACATTTTCCTCGGAAGAAGGAACCCAAGCTGCCACTTTGCCTAACAGAGTGGATCCTGAGTTGGCTAATGCACGAAAAGATAAATTGATGGTTATTCAGCAACCTATCGCAACTGAAAAAAATCGTAATTGGGTAGGTCGCACAGTGGACGTCTTGATTGAGGAAATAGATGAGAAGAATGGCTATATGCTTGGAAGGTGTTCAAGATTTGCGCCGGAAGTCGATGGGCAAGTAATTTTGAGACCTGGTTGTACCAAACTGGATGTTCATGTAGGGATGATGGTGCCTGCGCTAATCACTGGGGCTGATTTGTATGATCTCAGTGCAGAGATGGTTGGCGCTCACTCAATGGTGACCCAGGCAAGAGCGGACTAAAGATATCAAGACTTGTCTTGGTTGAATTCATTGAAGTCTCATCGATACTCAATATTCAGAGCCTTAGAGCTATTTCCTTTTCAGATCTGAGCGATATGTTGAATGGTTCAGATGTTGGTGCGAGGTCAGATTAATTTTATTCCTCGTAGCAGTTTGTTTAATAGAAAAGCTGCAGCGAGACCACTGGCCACGATTCCTAAATAAAAAATGACTCCCATCTCATAAGCTGTAGTTCATACCTATTAGATCAGATCAGATCACCTTTTGGTCAATAAGCAAATATTTGCTTATTTCATTTAATCCTGGATGTAAAGCTCATCATGTATGAGGCTTTGTTCTGCTCGCTGAAGCTCTCTGCCGAGATAGAGGGCATGATCTAGCTTGCTGATTGGTTGTGGCTCGCCTTTTTCGGTAAGCTGGATTCCTAATTCTTTAGCGCTCTGACCTCGATAAATTTTTAAAGGTACACGTTGGCCTGAGCCTCTACATCCCAGTGGTTTGCCGGTTTCGGGGTCAATTGCTCTCCCTTGCGCATCTATATCATTGCTGTAATGCTCCACGACTATTTCTTTGTTCTCCTGATCTACTTTGATAAGGAAATAGCCTTTTGGATCAAGCGCAATAAATCGTTTAGAAAGGGTTTCATCAAGGATTGCAATCCTTTGAACAACATCTTGGCTGATGATGCTCGAGGCCATTTCCTTCCACCTAGAGTCGTATTGGTTCTTGTTTGATTTTAAACGGCAAGTCATTATTTGTAGCTTCTATTTTGTCAATCATCATTTTGTTGGCCTGAGGTAACCAGCTTCTAATGAGGTTGTTCATTGTTCTGTTATACCAACGGTGGAGACTGACATTTTGCTTTGCTATAAAGCCTCGCCTGCGCTTGTGATTTCCACCAGCCCCAGGGTCAAAATAATTAATTCTATTCTCCAGAGCCCATGCAATCGGCGAGTAATAGCAGGTTTCGAAGTGGAGGTTCTTGATTTCCTCTTTGCTTCCCCAATATCTTCCCCAGAGCATGTTGTTATTTTTTATACATAGAGACATTGCTAGAGGGTCTTCTGGATCTATACGATGTGCATTGAATAACACTATTTTCTTTTTATTATCTTTCTGACAAAGACTCTCGAAAAATATATCTGTGAGGTATTTGCTACCCCACACCCCCCACCTTGCACAATGATCTGAATAGAAATTATACATAAGGTGCATCATCTTTGAATTGATTTCTGTCCCTGTCATGGCTGATACTTTGATGCCATTTTTCTTTATATGATCTCGTTCTCTTTGTATATTTCTGCGTTGATTTGAATTAAAATTGTTCATGTAATCTTGGAAGGTATTTGCTCCTTTTGCAGACCAAAGACTTTGTTCATTTAACCATTTTCCACAACCGAATTTCTCTGCAATAGAAGACCACTTGGGATCCACATATAAGAAATTACAACTAAGTATTCCATTGGAAATAGCAAAATTATCAATTATTTCTAACATTAAACTTGTTAGTTCTTCCTCATTTTCTCCAGGAGCACAGAAGAAACGATAACCTTCCACTGGGCTGAACGGGCTCATTCCTATCAGCTTTGGGTAGTAGTTGAGATTAAGATCTATGGCTAATTGTAGGAAAACCTGATCGAAGATAAACTCACCATAGCTGTGACCTTTAAGGTATAGAGGGGCTATGGCTATTAGGGATTTGCCTCTCCATACAGATAAATGTAGAGGTTGCCAACCTGTTGATTGTGCAACGCTTTCCGATTCCTCAAGAGCGTTAAGCCATTGCCATTCATAAAAAGGAATTTTGTCAATACCTAATACTTTTGTCCAATCACCTTGATTAATTTCATTCGTTGCCTTATGCCATTTGGTTATCAAATTCGTCATGCATCTGCAATTATGTGTATTAAGAAAGTAAGTTTTAGTTTCATTTTATCACTTAACAGTTAGGTTCCGACTTTACACTAGGTTCTCCTATTGTTGAACTTAGATACTTTTCGAATATTGCCATTTTGGTTTTCTTCATAATGGATTGGTATTAACGATTGCGCTCATAGTTCAACATTAATTCATTGTTAATTAATTGATGAGTATCTTTTAGCTTCCAAGCCTCACTGTCTGAGAGCTGTTTGGGTAAACTATTTGAATTACTTGGAATCCAGGTGTGCTTGCCTCCTATAACTTTGGGTGTGAGAGTTAGTTGTAACTCGTCTATTTGATCTGCTTCTAGTAGAGAAGTCGCTAGATGTGCTCCGCCTAGCACCAAAAGGCGAGACAGCCCTTCTTTTTTAAGAGCTTTGAGTGTATCTGACCATTGTGGATGCAGATTGATTGTTCTTTCAAACCCATTTGGAGATCGAGCATTAGATTCTTGAAGGTTATTTGGGGTAAGAAGCCAACGATGGATTGGTTGTCGAAAGAAAGGCCACTCTGGAGAGAAATTTTTCTTTTTGCTGACCACTAAAGCGAGAGGTTGGGCACTTCTGCCTTCCATTCGCCGCTGTTGAAGTAAGTGGTGATTATGTATCAGGCATGTTGAGCGATGAGTAAGAAGGGTCTTGCCCCCAATGAGAGCTCCGTCAGCCCATGCAAGTGCTTTTTCTAGAACTCTTTTGTCTCCTTTCCCACCAATGGGTGCTGCACTGCCATTTGGAAGAGCTAGGCGGCCATCAAGGCTAATTGCTAATACAAGCCGAAGCCATGGTGTTTTCAAGTTTTGGATTCAGTGAGTGGCAATAGTTTCTATAGCTTCTGGTGCACGATCTAGGTATTGGGATTCTGCATATACTTCAGCTGCATTGTTAGGACTTTCTTGGAGGCGGACTTTATGAAGGTGAGCGCCTGTTGCTTTGATTGGTTTTGATAGACGATCGGCGATATGTAAAGCGATGTTCTCTGCTGTGGGAACACAAGTTTTGAAGTGAGGGATATCTTTGTTGAGGTGTGTGTGATCAAAAGGCTCGATTACTAAATCATCAATCAAGCATTGCAGAGCTGCAAGGTCACATAGCATGCCTGTTCTTTCATTAATTGATCCACGCACGGTTATATCTACTAGATAGTTATGTCCATGTCCGTTGGGTCTTGCACATTTTCCATATATTTTTTCATTTTCTTCTTGGGACAGATCCTCCTTGGCTAAGCGATGTGCGGCTGCAAAGTGAGTGCGAATTGTGACGAAGGCATCCATGGCATTTCCTAGATAATCAGCCCAAAGGCGTGAGTGTTCATACAAACGTAGTGAAATAAGTGGCAAATGTGGTTTTAGACGAGTCCAAATCACTTTCACCAGAGCTTCAGTTGTTGGAAGGCACCCTTTGGGTTGTGAAAGGTCGAACTCGGGCCAAGCTTCATTTAGGAAGCGAAAGTCCAGTTGACTTGTAACCTCTTGGTGAATGGATTGCTTCACTTCAGAAAGGTTTAGCACCATTCCCTCTGCATTTAGCGCCCCAGCCATACCTACGATTAGCTCGTAGTTATGGCCATGTCCTGGAGCTAGAGAACAGGCACCAAAACGAGCAGCATTGTCATCTCCTGACAACTCTGGCAGCCAATAACGATGACTTGCACTAAAACATGCACGCCTGGTGATAACACACATCCGACCTTCACCATGCTGTGCCTTGGTGGGGGTCTCAGTCATGGCCAGCTTTGATTAGTTGGCATCCTAATGATTTTTTAGAACTTCTGTCTTTATGGATCAATCGAATCGTGTTTCTTCACTAAAGCAAAGACTGGCAGGACGCAATTTGTATTTGATTGGGATGATGGGGTGTGGCAAGAGTTCTACAGGCCCTCATCTTGCAGATCTGCTGGGTTATGCCTTTATTGACTCGGATCAATTGATAGAAAAGGTTTCAGGGAGATCAATTCCTGAAATCTTTCAAGAAGATGGTGAAATTGAGTTCCGGAATCTTGAGAAACAGGTTTTAAATGTTATTGGTCAGCGACATTCTTTAGTAGTTGCGACTGGAGGTGGTTTGGTCACTATTCCTGAAAATTGGGGCATCCTCCATCAGGGCATTGTGATTTGGATAGATCCTGGTAGAGAAAGACTGTTGGCAAGGATTCAAGCTGATGCTGGCAAAAGACCCTTACTTGAAACTCAGAGTCCTGTAACAAGTTTTGATGAGCTCCATACTGCCCGACAACAATTTTATGCAGAAGCGGATATGCATTTGCATGTAGGTGAGGTTTCTGAGAAGGAAGTGGCCATGAAGATTATTGAGTCGCTTCCATCAATTCTTAGTGACCCCGCGGCTCCAGGCGCACCGCAAACCATTGAAGAGTGAATCCAGGGCTAATTTCTAGCTCACAAGCTGTATCTATTAAATGTTGAGCTGCTGAGGCTCTACAGGAAATTGAGCGAAGATCATCTGGGAGATTTTCTAGGCGATCTAGCCAGCTTTCTAACCAAATCAGGGTTTCTTCTGCATTCAAAAATTTTTCTTGTTTTCCTG
The DNA here is from genome assembly GCA_003215295.1 of Prochlorococcus sp. AG-409-P03. Lineage (GTDB taxonomy): Bacteria > Cyanobacteriota > Cyanobacteriia > PCC-6307 > Cyanobiaceae > AG-409-P03. The sequence continues at coordinate 225,677 of QCKN01000001.1, forward strand.
GCTCAATGACTATGTAATTCTCGCAGGCACGAATTAGAGGATCAGACATGAAATTTCTAATTTTTGTTTTGTATTTGGAGCTGCGTACATTAGCTAGTTAAAACGATTTTCTAAGGTGGTGAGCTTGCTTCAATATTACTTTTGAATTCTCAAGAAATTCTTCTTAATTGGATCTTTCAAGAAGTATTTCTGCACCTCATATCTCATATTCCAATCGCTACTTCTAATTGATCTCTCCACTGAAAGAGAGGCTGAAGGTCAGGATGATTGCTAAATGCAGGGCACCCCTTTCTAGCTAATTCTGATCCAGCTGAAGGTGGAAAACGTAGTAATGACAGTTGAGCCGCGACGGCTATGTCGGCAATACTCATCTTTCTCCCTATGAGCCATTCACTGGATTCCAAAATTATTGCTAATTGCTCCAGACTCGTGAGTAGATTTTCTGAGCGCTCAATGTTGAGAAGTCCTTTGGTATTAGTAAGAAACTCTATAGGCAATCCTTGAAGTATTGTTTGCAAAGGCTTGGGGACTACATCTGTAAACAGATTATTTCTGAGTTCGGCATCTAATGTGGTTGCTTTAAGGAGCTCTAATTGAGCTGAGCGTGCGAGTGTTGTGTCTGCCCAGTCTTCTATGAGATGTGCCTGCGCTGCATGTTTGGGATCTTCAGGAATGAGAGAGGGTTCTGGTTTGAGATTTTCGAGATATCGCACAATTGCACTGGAATCATTAATTACTTTGCTTCCATCTACAAGAACTGGCAATTGTTTTTGCCCAGATAACCTGAAGATGGCTATTTGACCTATCCCAGGCGTAATTTCCTTAACTTTGTAACTAAGTTGCTTAGCTTCTAAAACCATTTTTACTTTTAGACAAAAAGCTGAATGGCGGAATTGGTTCAGTTCTAACATGACATGCTCAGCCAAAAGACAGGCAGAGTAGGTAGTACAACAAGTTAGTCATCTGATGCCATGGGTGAGTTTTTCACAAATGTTTCGAGGTATCCCAAATACCTAATAACCATCATTTTGGGAGTTTTTGCCTCGGCATTACAGCCTTTGGTACAACGAAGTAGTAATCCCATAACAGCCATTGCTCTGATAGGCGCGTTACTAAGCGGTTTGATTACTCTGTCATTTGTTCTAAGAGCAATGGTTTTCCCAACAGCATGAAATAGCTATGGCACATGGACGTCGAGTAGAGAGAGTGGCCGCACTCATTCGTAGAGAAATGAGTCAGCTTTTGCTTAATGGAATACGTGATGAAAGAGTTCGTCATGGGATGGTCACGATTACGGATGTTGAGGTGTCGGGAGATTTGCAACATTGCAAAGTATTTTTAAGTGTTTACGGTGATGAAAGCCAAAAAGATATTGTTTTGGCTGGGTTAAATGCGGCAAAGGGTTTTGTAAGAGGTGAGCTTGGTAGAAAGTTGAATTTGCGACGTGCTCCAGAGATTGTTTTCAAATTAGATCAAGGGTTAGCTAAGGGGATTGAAGTCTTAACTCTTCTCGAGCGGCTTGAGAAAGAACGTCACTCAAGCGAGGAACCATCTACTAAGAACTTTGAGGAGAAGTGACTTTTTTGAAGCAAGATTCTTTGCACAAGCAAGTTGCAGAACTGTTAGTTGTTCGCGCGAGTGGCCACCTCTACGACTCTCAACGTGAATACCCCTTATGGGAACTATCTAATGATGATTTGCAAGCTTGCCTTGGTATGGGGATTGGGGGAGTAATTCTTTTTGGCGGATGTACTAAAGAGCTGCAGCATCGTTGTCAAACACTTAGAGAATGGGCAGAAACTCCTTTGCTTTTATGTGCGGACATTGAAGAGGGAGTGGGGCAACGTTTCCAAGGAGGAACTTGGTTGGCACCTCCAATGGCAGTTGGACGTCTTTATCTTCAGGATCCTCACAATGCTCTTTTGTATGCAGAGCAATATGGTCGCTGTATAGGAGCACAGGCTAGACGATGTGGACTGAATTGGGTGTTAGCTCCTGTTTGCGATGTGAATAGCAATCCTTCAAATCCTGTGATCAATATGAGGGCCTGGGGTGAGGATCCTGTTGCTGTTTCAAAGTTAGTTTGTGCGTTTAATAAGGGAGTTGCTTCTGAAGGGGTTTTGACATGTGCAAAACATTTTCCTGGACATGGTGACACCGCAATTGACTCACATTTGCAGTTGCCCGTTGTAGATCACGAACTGGCACGATTGGAATTGTTTGAATTTTTGCCTTTCAAGGCTGCGATCTCATCTGGAGTGAGCAGCGTTATGACAGCTCATATTCTCTTATCCAAGATTGATGAGAGTTATCCAGCAACTCTCTCTTCAAAAGTTTTGACGAAGATTTTGCGAGAAAAGATAGGTTTTGATGGCCTTTTGGTTACTGATGCGTTAGTCATGAAAGCTATCAGTGATCAGTTTGGTTCTAATGAGGCTGCCCTTATGGCATTTGAAGCTGGGGCAGACTTGATAATGATGCCTAAGGATCCCCTAGGCGCTATTAATGCAATTTGCGAAGGATTGCTCTCTGGAAGGGTTCCTATGCAAAGGCTTGAAGAAGCTTTATCTCGGCGAGAAAAAGCATTAGCAAAGCCTAAGGTGTTGACTAATAGTTCAAACTTCACGTTATTGATTGATAACCATGCTTCTTTTGAGAGCCCTGAAGAGTGTGCTTTTTCAGATGATCTTTTGAGGCGCTGTATAGAGATTAGGAATCCAAGCGAGATTCCTCATGAGCAATGTGGAGTAAATCTTTTACGATTTGATGGTGTCTTTAACTCTTCCTTTTTATCAAATACTTCTCCTGCAATATGTCTTCCACAGAAAGCTGGCTATGAACCAGTTCTGTGTCACAAATTCGGTGTTTCTCCTTGGCAGGATGATGACACGGAACCATTGGCTCTTGAACGCTTTGGGCAAGGGGCTTTTTTGCTTCAACTTTTTCTAAGAGGCAACCCTTTCCAAGGCAGTATTGATGAAAAGAAGCGTTGGCTGACAGTTGTTAAGCAATTAACCCGTAAAGATCGTTTGGCTGGGCTGATTGTTTATGGAAGTCATTATTTATGGGAGGAGTTACTTCAAGCTATGCCGTCTTCTATTCCAACTGCTTATTGTCCTGGACAAACTCCTAGGGCTCAATCAATGGTTCTTTCGTCTTTGTTTTCCTACTTGGACTTTGAGAAAGATTGTCACCTATCAACTTTTGTTCAGTTTATGGATTAATAGATCTATTCTCAACGAAGTCTGTTCATTGAGAATGCTTAGTCTCTCGATGATTGTTCGTAATGAGGAGAAGCGCTTAATGGCTTGCCTTGACTCAGTTAAGGACTTCGTTGATGAAATAGTGGTTTTGGATACAGGGTCAAGTGATGGAACAGTTGCTATTGCTGAAGCAGCTGGGGCGCGAGTGGAGAAATTACCTTGGCCTGGTGACTTTGCTCCTGCTCGTAATGCTGCATTGAAGTTTGTTAATGGTGATTGGGTTTTGGTCTTAGACGCTGACGAACAATTATTACCAAGATGTATACCAGAGTTGAAGTCTTATATGTTAATGCAGGATATTTTACTGGTGAATTTACTTCGTTATGAGCAAGGCTCTACGATGACTCCTTACTCAAATGTTAGTCGTTTATTTAGAAGACATCCTTCTGTTAAATGGGATCGTCCTTATCATTCCATAGTGGATGATAGTGTGAATCAGATTTTGAAAGAAGAGCCATATTGGCGGGTCGTAAACTGTAAGGAACCTGCCTTGATTCATTATGGTTATCAACCAGACATTATTGCAAATAGGAATAAAGCAAATCGTTTACGAGAAGCAATGGAAGATTGGTTAGCTGATAACCCAGATGATCCTTACGCATCAGCTAAGTTGGGGGCATTAGAGGTCTCAGAAGGTGCAATAGATAAAGGACTGAATCTTTTAAAAAAAGGTTTAGTGAAGGTTGGAAAAAGAAGGGAGAATTCTGTTCAACGTTATGAACTTCTCTTGAATTTAGGAATCGCACTTTCAGGTATAGATACTTCAGCTGCAATCGCTGCATATCGAGAGGCTATTTCTTTAGAAATGGATGACAGAATTCAAATAGGAGCTGAACTTAATCTTGCTGCTTTACTTATGAATCAAGGTGATGTCGATGAGGCAATAGTATTAACTTCCCATGTAACCATTAGGGCTCCAGAGATAGCTTTGGCTTGGTATAATTTGGGGCTGATGCATCGCATGAAAGGCAGTTTAGATCAGGCAATCAAGGCTTATTCTCGTGCTATATCTATAGACCCTTCTCACCCTGAAACTTTGCAGAACCTTGCACTAGCTAAACTTTTAAATGGAGATATTGTTTCTGCTCGAGAGTATTTCCAGAGAGCACTATTAATGTATAAGCAGCAGAGTCGGACAACTGAGGGAAATATACTTTCTGAGAAAATTCGTGGAATCTTGAAACTAGATTGGGATGACTGAGATGCATTTACCACTTGAAGGTAAGCAGGTAATAGTTACCAGAGCCCAAGATAAGCAGGCTGAAGCTAAGAAATTGTTCCTTGCGGAGGGAGCAAAAGTCTTAGACTTACCTGCATTGGTAATTACCCCTCCAGATCGATGGGATGAGCTTGACGAGTCTATCTCAGCTTTGGACACATTTCATTGGATTATCTTTTCTAGCAGTAATGGTGTGCTTGCATTCGAGGAAAGATTGCAAAGAGTTTCCAAAAGCCTTGCTTCTTCACCAGCTACTCTAAAGATTGCAGCTGTAGGTCGAAAGACTGCTCAAACACTGACAAAATTAGGAGCCTTTGTTGATTTCGTTCCTCCTAATTTTGTAGCCGATAGCTTAATAGCGAATTTTCCTATTTCAGGAAGCGGCCTAAGAATCTTAATACCAAGGGTGCAGTCTGGAGGAAGAACAATTCTCGCAGAAAGTTTTCTTGCATCTGGCTCTGAGGTTGTTGAAGTTGCGGCTTATCAATCTTGCTGTCCAGGTACAATCCCAGAAAGAACAGTTCAAGCTCTGATTGATTCTGAAGTCGATGCTTTTGTGTTTACAAGTGGTAAAACAGTAGCCCACAGTTACCAGTTGCTTTCAAAAAGTTTAGGGAGCTCTTTAAACATTTTCCTTGATGGAGTTAAGCTAATCTCTATAGGCCCTCAGACAAGCATTAGCTGCCATAAATATTTTAATAGGTTAGATAAGGAGGCAGATACTCATGATTTGGAGGGTTTGGTGCAGGCTTGTATTAACTGCTTTATGGAAAGTTCTTAATAGAAAGCTATTGATTGTTGCCTTTATTTGTTGCGTAGCCACTTTCGACTAGGTCTCTAAACCTATTTATGTTTGCTTGAAGTTCTTTAGTGACCATTCCACCCAAAATATTTGCCTCCATTAACGGAGCTAAAACTTTGGGTAACTCATAGGAGACAGTTAATTTGACACTAGTAAGATTGTCTTCTTCTGAATAGAAACGAACAGATCCTTTGGTTGGGAGTCCTCCTATAGATTCCCATTGTAATCTTTCTGCCTCAATACGTTCATTAATTTGGGCTTTCCATTTGAATCTGAAGCCATTTGCGGCCAATGTCCATTCTGTTAGATCAGGCAAGGTTGTTTCTGTGGCATCAAGAGTTTTAACTGATTCAATCCAGCTCATCCACAGAGGCATTGCTTCTAGATCACTCCAAACAAACCAGACCTCATTAACCGGGGCCTTGATTTGGCTAATTACTGTATGTTCGAGCCAGCGTCCCATATCAGGCAACCGATGAATTCTTTGCAAGAGCAGCAGCTCTGCTCAGTATTTCAGCGGCTGCTAGGTGCCCACTCATAGTTGCTCCTTCCATTGAGTCAATGTAATCCTGGCGTGTATAACTCCCCGCTAAGAAGAAGTTACTTACAGGTGTTACCTGGCGGGGTCTATAAGGTTCCATACCTGGGGCTTCTCTGTATAGAGAGTGCGCAAGTTTGACTACGTTGCTCCAAATTAAATTAAGGTTGTCAGAAGATGGGAAAAGTTTTCGAACTTGAGCATCTGTATGTTCAACGATTTGGTTCACTGGCTTTGGAATCCAGGGATCCCCAGGTGTTAGGACACATTGAAGTAATGATCCTAGGCCTTTGATTTGATAGTCCTCGGGGCTGCTTAAAGCTAGATCTGAAAAACAGCTGAAGTCTGCATCGGCCGTATAAAGCAAATTATCTAAACCACAGGGATGGTCAAGATTATTTCTCGCAGTAGTGTCTCTTAGCTCTGTGATCCATCCGTCATACCTTAGTTGAACCGTGGCGACTGGAACAGTTTGAAGCTTGAAGATCCCAGCGAATTCTGGGAAGCGCCTCCATTGCCTAGGAATTAGCTTTTGTATGCCAGGAACGTCGCATGCTGCCAGATATTTATCTGCTGTTATATCTATGTCACCTTTCGGAGTTTGAAGTTTTAAGCCTGTAACTTTAGGGAATTTGCCATCTTCAAATTGAACTTGTCGTACACGATGGCGTAAATGGAGTGTTCCTCCTTTTGCTTGGATGTAATCCAGTATTGGCTTAGTTAGCCATTTATGTGGAGAGCCTTTAAGCATATTTAATTTTGATGCTTCTGTTCGCGATGCAAACATCATGAAAATAGTGAGCATGCATCGTGCAGAAATCGATTCACAGTCGATAAATCCAAGTGCATAGGCTATTGGATTCCACATGCGCCTAATGCTGTTGAGGCTTCCTCCATGATTAAGAAACCATTGTTGAAAGCTAATGGCATCGAGAGCTCGGATTGTTTTCATGGCGCCTTCGTAATCAACTAAACCCTGAACAATTGGGCTTGTTCCAAGAGCCAATGCATTGCGTAATTTGTCTATCCAATCCAGTTGAGGAGTTGTGAAGAATGCCTTGAGGCCGTTGAACGGGGCTCCTAGAGCAAAACGAAAGTCAAGTGATCGAAGGTCTCCTCCAAGGTTGACGAATAAATGCGTGTGATTTTTTGCCAATAAATTATCGAATGCCCCAACTTTTCTCATTAGAGCAAAGAGATTGGCGTAGTTGAAAAAGAAAACATGTAGTCCCATTTCAATATGGTTTCCTTCCTCGTCTTCCCAACTCGCAACTTTGCCTCCTGCAAAAGGCCTTGCGTCATATAAATCCACTTTGTGACCTGCATCAACAAGGTCTACAGCTGCTGTAAGCCCTGCTAGCCCCGCTCCAACGATTGCGATCTGCACCCGCTTAAAAATCAGATTTTAATGACTATATGAATATGACGTACAAATTCCCATACGACAAAAATCAATTTCCTTACATAAAGTGCTCTTAGGCATTTGCCATTGACGATCATGAGCACACTGGAAACCTCTGATTTAACTCACAAAGCCCTTGATGGCAAAGGCATTCTGATTACTCAGCC
>QCKN01000002.1 GCA_003215295.1 Prochlorococcus sp. AG-409-P03
TAGCAGTAAAGGGCTCGAATTCCCAGTGGTATTTCTTACTGGTATGGAGCAAGGGCTATTCCCAAGTTACCGTTCTTTGGATAATCCTTCAGCATTAGAGGAAGAACGACGACTCTGCTACGTAGGACTGACAAGGGCCAAAGAGCAGTTATTCCTTTCGCATGCGACTGAAAGAAGGGTATGGGGAGGTATGAGAGAAGCAGCCATACCTTCTATCTTCCTTTCTGAAATCCCTGCGGATCTGTTAAAAGGTGACCCTCCATTAACTGGTGGTACAGCATTAAGAAGAGATCATCACCTTGAACGACTTTCAAGACTAGATCGAAATAATGCACATAGTGGAGGTAGCAACGCCGTATCACCTAATCCAAGTAATGCTGTAAGACGTAGATATACAAATCCAACACAATCAAAAGAATGGGCGATAGGAGACAAAGTCATTCATTCAAGCTTTGGAGAGGGAGAAATAACACATACTTTTGGTTCAGGGGAAAAAATCTCTATAGCTGTCAAGTTCCAAGGAATGGGTTCTAAAATTCTTGACCCAAGGCTTGCTCCAATCAAAGCATTAGGAGTTAATTAAAACATAAAGATATGCAATTAAGAGTCCTTCACAAAAAGTCTCAGTCATCAAAGCCATAATGGTTACCTTTGAACCTGGAAATTGTCTCCGACTTCCAGATTTACCAAAGAACTTATTTGACATTCTTAATAAAGCCAGTTCAAAGGCAGGCATAAGTCGTGTTGCGCTAGTTGGAGGAGCAGTAAGAGATTTATGTTTTCATATCTTTTTTAATGGCCCTTTACCAGAACTACAAGATTTAGACTTTATAGTGGAAGGTTCTGCATCAAGATTAGCAAAAGAAATCAAGAATTATATCGATCATTGTCGACTTTCTAAATGGAAAATCTACAAAGATTTTGACACTGTTGAAATGAAAATTGATGGTGTTGCAGTAGATATAGCAACATCCAGAAGAGAAACTTACTCAGTACTAGGAGAGAATCCGGCAATCTCACCTTGCTCAATAGAGAAAGATCTTGCAAGAAGAGATTTTACAGTAAATGCAATTGCAATAGATATATCAGATTTGACGTTAATAGATCCATACAATGGCATAAAAGATCTCAAAGAGAAAAAGCTTAATTTCCTAAGTAAGATGAGTGTATCTCAAGATCCTACTAGAGTAATAAGAGGAGCAAGGTATGCAGCTAGATTAAACTTTGATTTGTCTACAGAAGCACTAAACCAAGTTAAATCAACAATTCAGGATTGGCCTTGGTCTTGGCATTTTAAAGACAATGAATCCCTTGTACCAACTTCTCTCTCGACCAGATTAAGACTTGAACTTACTCTATTAATCGAAAAAGAGCCCATTTGGGAAGCACTCAACCATCTCAATAATTGGGGAGCTTTTTCTTTAATTGATAAAAAATTCTGTTTCAAAAGAAGCTATAGACGAAAGTTAAGTTGGGCCACAAAGTTGAAAGCAAATAGGTTAATAGCTCTAATCTTACTATTTGAGAATCCAGAACTAGTTGGGAAAAGATTAAAAGTAACTCTCAAAGAACAAAAGTTAATCAGTGAGGCTATTACTATAGAGAATTTTCTTAAGCAGAAAAATATTAATGATGAATGTTCTAAGTGGACTCCATTAAAATGGTGCCAAGAGATAGAAAGCAAGAATTGGAGCACTGAAGCAATAGCTCTGGCAATATCCATTGGTGTACCAGAGTGGAAGTCACTACTTCGTTGGTTAGGGCATTGGAGACTAATAAAGTCTCCAATCTCAGGCAAAGATTTAATTGCAAGTGGCTGGCAACCTGGACCACTATTAGGAGCAGAATTAAAGAGACTTAGAGAAGTACAACTCAAGCAAATAATGAAGAGAAATTAAATAAAGAAATTAGCAAGTAATTACTTTATTTCTTATTGCCCAAGACAACCTCTCCTATCGGCTTCCATGGCCCATTCTTTACAAGTCCAAATGCAAATTCAGCTGGGCATGAAATTAATAAAGGCCCACATGTCTGAGGGTCTACTATTAGCTCTAAAATCGCTTTATAGGATGAGTCACAAAAAGGGATATCTTCAAAATTTAATTTCACAAGTGGCTGATTAACACCATTTGGGCTAAGCAACTCCCAAGCTTTTCTATTGGAAGGCGCAAGAGTACTAAAACAGCCACATGAAAGCAACTCAAGCGCACCATTTAATGAAGGAATCTTATCAGCATAAAGCTTTACATTTAAAGGGATCAAACCCTTTGCTGCACGACCAGAATTGCTCATCTTTAACATTTCACCTAGGTGACCAAGTAAACCGAATCCAGTAACATCAGTGCAAGCATGTATACAATTAGTCTCTGGACTCTCTTGACATTTCTGCAATAGAGAATCCAAAAGATAATGCTGACTTTCAGAAAGTTTTGCAATAGCAAGATCAAGGTCTTCTAGATTTACCAGGCCCTTCATTGCCCCTGCAAAAATCACACCACTGCCTAACTCCTTGCTAATAAGTAAAACATCTCCTGGCTGAAGCCCACCTTTCCTCCAGGGGGGCTGGCCTAGAGGTAAAAAACCATTAACAGTCACAGCTATTTGCAGCCCAAGGCTACTGGGTTCAGGAGAGACACTTCTGGACTCAAGCGTGTGCCCCCCAATCAGTTCTGCCCCCTGCTCCTTCAATGCTGATTGAACTCCTGAAAGTGCCTGAACCAGTAATTCCTTTTGTAGCTTCTCTGCAATTGCAGGGAGAGTAATAACAACCTGAGCAGTATCGACAGGAGCACCACTTGCCCAAAGATCAGAGCAAGAGTGCAATGCTGTTAAACGACCATTGAGCCAAGGGTCACTTACCAAAGCAGGAAATCCATCAACACTCTGCAGCAAATTCCGCTCTTTAGAAAACCTACTTATACAAACAGCATCTTCTGGTTCACTTCCCAACAAGTTCAGTTCCACTTCCTCCAGTGCTTCTTTGAGCGGTTGGGCTCCAAGTTTTGCCGCACAACCTCTACAAGCTTCATCTAACCCAAACGCATTCGACATACTTGGCAAAAGTCGAAATTTTTCAACAAATTGTCGGTCAATAGCCTCTTTTATCCACCACAACCAACGATTAGGACCAAGAAAGACATTCCCAAAAAACAGCCAAGCAACCGAAGTTTCTTCAGTATGTCCCCCTAATAACTGCATTGCGCGACGCTGAGGCCGCCAAGAGAGTGGTTCCAAACCTCTAAGAATTCGCTCAATGTTTCGTGCTAATGGTTTTGCTGCCCGCACAGCCCAAACTCCTGAAGGAGGACGAAAGTGATTGGCTAAGACAGCACAATCTCCTACTGCAAAAACATTGCTGTGTCCAACGACTTGAAGCGTGTCGATAGTTATAACTCTGCCACATTCATCAACTGGCAAATTGTTTTCCCCTAACCATTTAGGACCTCTGTTTCCAGTGCACAAAAGTGCTGGACCTGGAATCAAGGTTTTACCTACAACCAATTTGATATTTGCATCCACAATTGCGCGTTTCAACTCAGGTCTCAAACGATCGGTACGAGCATTTAAATGCAGTGGACGTTGTGGCCATCGCTTTCGCAAAGCAAAAGCAATCTCTAAGCCAGCCAAGCCATCACCGACAACAGTCAATGGTTCTAAGCTTAAAGAAAAAGGTTGTCTATCTAAACTTTCTATTAAAGATAAAGAGTGGTCAAGAGGCCTAATCGGAGCAACTAGGTCTTTACAAGCAAATTGAAAGTTCTTTTCTTCATAAAAAGTTTCCGAACCCACATCTATGCTAACTCGATCGAAATGAATGGCCGGCCTATTATTCAAGTAAAGGTGATTGCTTTGACAATCAATGCCTACGATTTCTGAAGCAATAAAAGAAGCGCCAATCCTGTCAGACAATCGACGTATATTCAAACAAACCTCATCCCTTTTATATTTTCCGGAAATCAAACCAGGAAGCATTCCTGAATAAAGCGTTCCACTGTCTCTACTAACAACAGTTATGAAGCCTTGAGGCCGCAAATTGGGTTTCATGGCCCAGCGCAACAAAAGGAGGGCATGAGTATGCCCTCCGCCAGCAAGGACTAGATGATGGTCAGCCAACATTATTTTGATGTGAATTGAACACTATGTGATGTATTCCTATACGCGGCATAAAAGTTATAGCTTAATAGCAAATCAAAAGACTCTTTTTAGATACAGTCAGAAGTGTTCGTTGAGCTAATTTTCTTCTGGAAATAGCCGTTTTAAACTTTCATAATTAGCCAGTGCCAATCCCCTTTCTGTGATAAGACCAGTAACTAACTCTGCAGGTGTGACATCAAAGGCAGGGTTATGTGCCCTGGTCTCAAAAGGACTAAGTTGAACACCTACTAATTCTGACCGGCATACATTTGAATTACTAGATATTAATGCCCCTTGGATTTCATTAACTTCTCGTTCTGAACGACTCTCAATAGGGATTTCTGACAGTCCATCAGCAATAGACCAATCAATAGTTGACGAAGGTACTGCTACATAAAAAGGAACTCCATTGTCCCTAGCAGCCAATGCCTTCAGATATGTACCAATCTTATTGCAAACATCTCCAGACTTCGTAACCCTATCTGCTCCAACAATCACAGCATCTACCTTGCCATGCTGCATCAAATGTCCTCCTGCATTATCAACAACCAAGGTATGGGGAACACCCTCTCGTGACAATTCAAATGTAGTAAGACTTGCTCCTTGATTCCTTGGCCTAGTTTCATCTACCCAGACATGTAACTGCATGTCAGAACGATGTGCTTTATAAATCGGAGCAAGAGCTGTACCCCAATCCACTGCCGCCAACCAACCAGCATTGCAATGGGTCAAAACATTCAACGGCTCTAACTCTTGGCCAGCAGGTCTCTCTTTAATGAGTTTCTTGAAAATATCAAATCCATAGCTAGCAATCGACTCACACATCGCAACATCTTCCATTGCTATCAAAGAAGCTTCCTCCCTCGCAACGGCGACACGCTCTGATTCCTTAACTGCTCCAACCCTTAATGAAACGCGATCCAGCGCCCAACGAAGGTTTATTGCTGTAGGTCGAGTTGAAATCAATAAACGGTATGCCCTTTCCAGAGCGCTTTGACTCGGATCTTCTTGTAAAGCCAGCATCAATCCATATGCACCAGTAACACCTATCAATGGAGCACCTCGAACTACCATTGAGCTAATTGCATCTGCAGCCTCTTTACATGTGCTCAAAGAAATCGTAGTAAATACATGTGGCAGCTTGGTTTGGTCAATCACCCCAACCGACGAGCCATCACGTTCAAGCCAAATTGTTCTCCATGGATTACCATCAATATTCATAATGAATCGAAATGAAAAGACAATGATTACTTGAACTATATAAAGCTAAAGAGTGTATTTATAATTCATTTTGAAACAAAGAAACCTAAAGTTCATTATCAATGATTACCTAGGTCTTCAAGGTAAGCTATCAAAACAAAATAAACCAAGGACATAGCAATCTTAGAATACAAACTAGAATTAGAATTCTATACATCGCGAATGCTATCAAGGGATATATCTTTAAATTCTCCTTAGATCTTTACTTTCATATTTAATCCAACATATCAATCACTAATATGGTTTTGGTCTTTATGTCTATCAAAGAAACTACATCAATAGTCAAGCAGCTATTATATTGGTGAGTTGAAAAGGATTAATTGCCAGAATCAGATCACTCGATACTTAATAATTCGAGACTTGGGGTCTTAGGAGGCAGCGGGCTGTACTCCATAGAAGACCTCAAAGAGGTAGAAGAAGTCACAATCGAGACTCCTTTTGGCCTGCCTTCAGATAAATTACGCGTCGGCAAATTAGGAGGAATGGAAGTTGTTTTCCTTGCTCGTCATGGCAGGCATCATACATTTACTCCAACTGAAGTTCCCTACCGAGCAAATATATGGGCCCTTAGATCATTAGGCGTACGATGGATTTTATCTCCATCCGCAGTTGGTTCTCTTCAAGAGCAGGTGCGTCCACTTGACATGGTTGTACCCGATCAATTCATTGATCGGACACATCAGCGACCACTTACATTCTTCTCAGATGGTGCGGTAGCTCATGTAACTATGGCAGATCCTTTTTGCCCAAATCTTTCCCGATTATTAGCCGATGTAGGGGAAAAACTCATGCCAGAAGGACGCCAATTACATAGAGGCGGTACATATCTGGCCATGGAAGGGCCGGCATTTTCTACACGCGCAGAATCAAATCTATACAGAAACTGGGGCTGCACCGTCATTGGTATGACAAATCATACAGAAGCAAGGCTTGCAAGAGAAGCAGAAATTGCATATGCATCTCTTTCAATGGCAACTGATTATGATTGCTGGCATGAAGGGCATGAAAATGTAACTGTCGAAATGATCATCGAAAACCTTCATTCGAATGCAAAATTGGCCTGCAAAATCATCTCAGAGACATCTAAACAAATCTCGGCATTAAGGCCAGCAAGCACTGCTCATTCTGCGCTGAAAGATGGACTCATGACTGCAAAAGAACGAGTCCCTATTAAAACCAGAGAAAAAGTTGACTTGTTTACAAGGCCCTACTGGGGAAAGGTTTAAGACTTTTTCTAATGTCTAAAAAAAGTACAAAATAAAGGCCTTGCTTAGTAAACAAGCAAGGCCTTTATTTAAATAACTGGGAACCCATTGTTAGAAACTCGCTAAGGAGTCACTAAAGCAAAGTGGATTTAATAGGTTGCGTTACCAATTCCTGTATAGGAACCGTAAAAGAAGATACCCAGAACAAAAATTACAGCTATTCCACCTGCTGTTGCCACAACCCACAAGGGCAGTGACCCTTCAGTCCAACGACGTTCCCATGAAACTGCTGGACGTCCATCTGGCAGGCGGTCAGGTATGCGTCCGTCTGGTCCCTTAAGTTTGCTCATGATTCAAAAGGCTCAATTAAAGAAATAGCTGGAAAACAAAATCCCCATCACAAAAACCAGCAATAGGCCTAAGTAAAGGCTTGTGCGGTTCAGCTCAACCGGCAGTTTGTTGGGGTTCGGGTTGACTTGCATAGCTAATAAAGGTGAGCAATCAGCGACGTATGAACTGCATAGCAGCTATAGCGCCTAAGAAAAACACCGTGGGAACACCCAGGGCGTGAACGGCAAAAAATCTAACCGTAAAAATCGGATAGACGCGTTCTGATTGGAGTGGTGCAGTGGATTGTGTCATGGTTTATTTCAAGCGCAGGTCGAGTTGTGACTTGGATTCAAAGCGCTGGCTTACAACAGGAGCCTTTGTCTCAGAAGCCTGAAAATAGGCATCTGGTCTAGGAGTCCCGAAGGTGTCGTAAGCAAGGCCAGTTGACACAAACAAGAATCCTGAGACGAAAATCGCCGGAAGGGTCACAATTTGTATAACCCAAAACTTGATGTCAGTGACAATTTCAAAAAACGGGCGTTCCCCGGTTGAGCCGGCAGCCATAGCCTAATGCGTATCAGCCTGTAGATCTTATCAAGGTTCCGCCTCAACTTTGTACATCCAATACAGGCATGGTTACAGAGCGTTGTGCATCTACATCTAATCCGGGGGTTTTGCCTGCCCATCTGAGCAATGTTCCACGCTCTCCTAAGACAAAGCCTTTAGAGCTATCAGTACCATTTGCTTCAGTAAACAAAATTCTTATGAGGTTGGATGGCTGCCTGTCCCCAACAGGATCTACTTGCCATTTCTGACCACCGTCTTTACTGACCAAAAGGGTTCCATTTCCCCCTGCAGCCCAAATTTGTCCTGCAGGATCCCATGCCAAATCCAAATAGTTATATCCATTGGTTATAGGAACTATTGGCTTTCTCCAACTTTCTATATCTCCATCCTCATCATTAAAACGAATCTCGGCGCCCCTAGAAAGCATCCACAACTTGCCACTAGGTTGGTAACCAATTGTTTGAACTCTCTTACTACTTGCTCTCTGATGGGGCTGCCACGCGTCTTCATCAGCTTCAAGAGTGGCAAAGAAATTTCCCAAGCTCGAGACACTCACATAACCACCATCCTTGGATCGCCTTAAATCTCTAATCCCTCCTGACGCCTCGCTGACCTTACCTTCCCAATTAGCACCGCCGTCTTTTGTTGTATACACAGCCCCTGCAGTAGTGGCTAGCTCTGCCGAATCATTCCCCAAAGTGGTTATGAGATAAGGGTCACCCGGTAATTTGCTACCTATCAAGAGACGCATCCAATTTTGACCACCGTCATTAGTGTGCATTACCAAGCCTGGCTGCCCAGCAATCCATCCTTCCTCCCCAAGGAAGTCAATACTTATTAAGCGGAAGTTTTCTTCACTAGGAATATCAAGATTACGTTCATTCCAAGTATCCCCTCCATCATTAGTCTCCATGATCATGCGATTGGTGCCAATGAGGAATCCACGGTTTTCGTCAACAAAACCAATATCCAGTGGATTTGCTTCGGTGTTCAGTGAAACTTCACTCCAAGGACTCGTAGTAGCCATTGGCAAAGTCGTTGAAACACAGCCACCAAGACCAAGGCCTAAGCAGACCACAAGAGACAAGTTCAAGAATGTAGTAAAGACGCGATTCATAGCTTTAAAACGATCAATTCAATGAATACAAGGAAAGGAAACAGGCCACAGCAAATGCAAGGCCCCCAAAAATCAAAACATTTTTCTGTCCAGGAGTCAGTGTATTTATTCCAAAACCATAATTGAGGTTCTCTTTAAAACCACTGACTTGAGAAGCAGGGCCAATGTCCCTGAAAGCATCTATACCTGCTCTGCATACAGGACAACGAAAAGTAGACCTATCAAGATCTAAAAAAGCTGTACCTTTTTCAATACCAAACTTCTTCACACCTTCCATTGGGTCAAATATGAAGCCACAACCCCGACATTCATGGCGGTGGCTTCTCAAATCCAGAACATCTACGCTCCCATTTGCTTGTGGAGAAAGCAATTCAGAATCATCTTGCCCACTAGCAGGGGAGTCTTGCGGGTCTAAATCAGGTTTAAGTTCGTCGTTCAAGACGTTGTCCAATTCTTTCTAACTCTATCTAGGGAATATCCTGTCAGCAGATGGCAAACTTATAGGCAATAAATTAATAAGTATGTTTTCTCTGCCTGGTTACGACGCTTTCCTGGGTTTCCTCATAATCGCATCAGCTGTCCCCGCCCTCGCACTAATTACCAACAAGCTCCTTTCTCCCAGGAGTAGTCAAGGGGAGAGAGAACTGACCTATGAATCTGGGATGGAGCCTATTGGAGGCGCGTGGATTCAATTCAATATCCGCTACTACATGTTCGCTCTTGTATTCGTCATTTTCGATGTTGAAACAGTTTTCCTTTATCCATGGGCGGTTACTTTTCACCGACTTGGTTTGTTGGCATTCATAGAAGCCCTTATTTTTATAGCAATCCTTGTTGTTGCACTAGCCTATGCATGGCGCAAAGGCGCACTTGAATGGAGTTAATTCGTTGACTGAGTCACCCTCTAAAAACACAATTCGAGATCTGCGTGCTGCCACATGTGGGCCAATAGGTGCTCCGACAGTCACAAACGACCTTAGCGAGAACATTATTCTCACGAGTCTAGATGATCTACATAATTGGGCTCGACTAAGTAGTTTGTGGCCACTCCTATATGGAACAGCGTGCTGCTTTATTGAATTCGCTGCCCTCATCGGCTCAAGATTTGACTTTGATCGATTTGGGTTAGTTCCACGCAGCTCGCCTCGACAAGCAGACCTTTTAATTGTGGCAGGAACAGTAACAATGAAGATGGCACCTGCGTTAGTTAGGCTATACGAACAAATGCCTGAACCAAAATACGTAATCGCAATGGGTGCGTGCACAATCACTGGCGGGATGTTTAGCGCTGATTCAACAACTGCGGTTAGGGGTGTAGATAAGCTAATTCCAGTTGATCTGTATCTTCCCGGTTGTCCTCCAAGGCCAGAAGCAATTTTTGATGCAGTAATCAAACTAAGAAAAAAAGTTGGGAATGAATCTGTTGTTGAACGTCAGAAAATCACTCAAACCCATAGATACTGCACAGTAACTCATCAAATGACAAGAGTGGAGCCTGCTATTACTGGCTCTTACTTAAGAGCTGAGACCCAAAAAACTGCTCTCCAAGCATCAACAGACAATGTAGTAATCGAAAATGGTGACCAAAAATCCAAAAATCTCACAAAAGAAATAGTTGACTCATGACCGAAGAAAACTCTGCAAACAAACCCACAGAAAACCCTTTACCTACTGAAGAGGATCAATCTAGCGTTGCTCTAAAAGCTAAAGCCGGGCCAGTGAGTCAGTGGCTAACAGAGCAAAGTTTTGATCACAAAGTCCTGGAGCCAGATCATTTAGGCGTTGAGATCTTAGCTATTGAGCCAAGTTCTCTATCTGAGGTCGCATCAGCACTGAAGCGATATGGGTTTGATTATCTCCAATGCCAAGGTGGATACGACGAAGGGCCTGGTCAGCACTTGGTTTGCTTCTACCACCTGGTTGCCATGACTGAAATTACAGATCAAACTCAATCGGTGAATGATAAAAAACCTCGTGAGGTTCGATTAAAAGTTTTTCTGGCCCGAGATGGAGACCTGAAAGTTCCAAGCCTTTACCCTCACTACAGAGGCTCGGACTGGCAAGAAAGGGAAACCTACGACATGTTTGGAATTCACTTCGATGGGCACCCACACCCAAAAAGATTATTAATGCCTGAAGACTGGAAAGGTTGGCCTTTACGGAAAGATTACGTTCAGCCAGAGTTTTATGAGTTACAAGATGCTTACTAAATATCTCTTTTGTATTTCCTATAAAAGCGCATAATTGCGAGGGAAAGCCGCCTCGGATCATGACGCAATGTCTCTGTTGGTCTCCCCCCTTGAAGCGGAGCCTGCATAACTTCATATCCATGGTCTTTTAGCGACCTTTCATCACAGGTCACAGGATGAGCGCCTCTGGTTTGGTAGTAAGAAACTAAAGGAGATGGTTCTATATCGTCCTGAGCTAAAACTGCAGAAAAAATTCTTTTGCTAATTCCCAAGCTCGCCAGTTGAGCCTCTATAGCTCTTAAATGCCCTGCTACATCGAGGCCATCGGTTTCCCCAGGCTGAGTCATCAAGTTACATATATAAAGCTTTGGAGCATTACTCCTTTGGATTGCTCCCACAAGTTCGGGGACTAGCAGATTAGGCAATAAAGAGGTATATAAGCTGCCAGGGCCAAGCAGAATTAAATCTGCATTAGCTATAGCTTCCAGGGCCCTAGGTGGAGCAGGTGGCTGTGGAGGGAAACAGCCAATCCTAACGATGGGACTAGGTGCCTTACCAATAGCTGATTCACCTTCAATTCGTTGTCCATTTTCCAATTCTGCCCAAAGACGAACATCTACATTCGTTGCTGGAACTACCTGACCCTGAACTGCCAATACTCGACTCGAGGCAGTGATAGCAGTGTCAAAGTTCCCAGTTATAGCTGTTAAAGCCGACAAAAAAAGGTTGCCAAAGCTGTGGCCTTCAAGCCCACTGCCAGATGAAAAGCGATACTGAAAAAGCCTTGTTAACAAAGGCTCTTCTGTTGAAAGTGCTGCAAGGCAATTACGAATGTCCCCAGGGGGCTGAACACCTAGTTCTCTGCGAAGAATTCCACTACTACCACCATCATCAGCCACTGTGACAATGGCCGTAATACGACTGCTATAACGCTTCAGACCACTCAGGAGACTTGAAAGCCCTGTACCTCCGCCGATAGCAACAATATTTGGGCCTCGATTTAGTTTGCTCTGCGCTCGAAGTGCATCTACTAAAACAGTGTCTTTATCCGGAGCCAAAGCCTGCTGAATAGATCCAAAACTTCTGCTTTGCCCCCACAGCAAAAGCCCTAATCCAATTAACAAAACCAAAGGGCCTGTAATGCTCCTCGGTAAAAAAGTGGTTATGGCACCTAAGAGCCAGAACAGTGTCTCAATACTCCAATAAATTGGTCCTAAGTCAGCCCAAATTGCAGCACCTAGAAGAGCTAGCAATAAGCCCAAACCAGATGTAACCATCCATCGTTTAACAACTAGGCCTGGCAATAGCCAACGCACCGCCCTCCTAGAACGCATCATCAAATCCCTTTGATGCGCCCCTCTTAGGGATCTGTTACGGCGCCTCAAAGCTATGCGCCTCTTTAAGCGACGTTGAGCTGAAGTTTTGTTCAGAGAGGTCAACTATGCGAGGGGAGCTCGCCCTAATGTCGTTTAAGAACTCTAAGTATCCTTCCTAACTAGGACATCCAAGGCAATATGAGCAAAAGAAATGCAAATTGGATGTGGCCAGTGCCGAAATGATGCCAATAGTAGAGATGAAAGATCTGTCTATGCAATGGGGAGGTTTCCCAGTCTTAGACAAAATCAACTTAAACATGCAGCCAGGCGAGCGGCTTGCAGTGGTAGGACCATCAGGGTCTGGCAAGTCAACTGTCCTGAGGCTTTTAGCGGGATTGCTGCTTCCAACCCAAGGAGAAATACGTTTATTTGGAGAAAGTCAAACCTATCTTCGACTGGATCAAGGCCACCCTCCAGATGTCCGTCTGGTTTTTCAAAACCCCGCACTCCTAGGATCCTTAACCGTTGAAGAAAATGTAGGTTTTCTGTTACGGCAAAGCGGCCAACTTAGTGATAAAAATATTCACGACCGAGTGATGTCGTCTCTGGAAGAAGTCGGCCTATATGACGTAGCAGATAAATTCCCAGGTCAGCTCAGCGGCGGAATGCAAAAGAGAGTGAGTTTTGCTAGGGCATTAATAAACGAACCCAGTAGAGCTAACAAAAACGATATGCCATTACTTCTCTATGACGAACCTACGGCAGGTCTTGACCCTGTCGCATGTACTCGAATTGAAGACCTAATTGTTAAAACCACCAAGCTAGTCAATGGCTCCTCAATTGTAGTCAGCCACGTTCTGAGCACTATCGAACGTTCTGCCAATAGGGTTTTAATACTTTATGCAGGCAAATTCCAATGGGAAGGATCAATTAAAGAATTCAAAGAAAGTGATAATCCCTATGTCAAACAGTTTCGTACAGGTAGTCTTCAAGGGCCCATGCAACCTGCAGACCATTGACTGATATGCGTCGCAGTTTCCGTGATGCCCTTGTTGGCTTTTCCATTATTGGAGGGATAGTTCTTTTTGGAGGTTCAATGCTTTGGCTCCGAGGAGTCAGACTAAATTCCCGTTCATGGAGTATCAAAGCAAATTTCTCAGACGCCAGTGGATTAGCAGAGCGGTCACCAGTTGTGTATCGAGGAATCCTTATTGGATCTGTAAGTGAAATAACTATTAAGCCAGATACAGTCCAAGCAACTTTAGAGATTGATAAGAGTGATCTGCGCCTGACTAATCCTGTTATCGCAAAAGTGGTGAAAAGCTCTCTCCTAGGAGGGGACGTACAAGTAGCTCTTGAAAGCAAGGGAGATCCTCTCCAGGTCAATGCCCCTATGCCTCAAGCCGAAAATTGTTCAGGTCAAGGGGTTCTCTGTAGAGGAGATGTAATTGACGGCCTATCTCTAACAAGCATCTCCAGCCTTACAGCAGCAATCGAAAAGCTTATTAGCTCTGCAGAAAATGAAGGCATGGTGACACACCTTGTCGATTCAACAAAGCAATTTGACCGTACTCAGAAAGAGCTTGAAGATCTAATCCTTCAGGCAAAGTTAGAAATGAATCGAGTGCAGCCAATAATCAGTGAAATCACTCAAGCAAGCATTCATATCAAAAACATCCTTGCTGCTATAGACAATCCGACAACTCTCAATGACATACAAGAAACTGCGAGCTCTACAAGATCGCTAACCAAACAAATTGATTCAATTGGGGAAGAGGTCAACAAAATGATGAATGACGAAGAACTAATGAATGCCGTCAGAAATGTAACTATTGGGCTTGGTGAGCTCTTTAATGAGCTCTACCCCCCAAAGACTCAAAGTTCATATCGTTAACCTGCCTAAGCACCATTAAGTGACAGAAGTAATTGCATCCATTGCAATAGCAGCAATTGCCTGATCACTTGCCTTTGGAAGTTGCACATATTTTCCCCCTGCTGCTTCTGCTAATTCCTTACCCATTCCACTCCCAATAAACTTACGCTCAGTATCAATCACAAGAAGCTTGACCCCGATATTTCTATAGCGAGAGGCTACATCTAATACCTCCTGCTTTAAGTCGACTGGCTCGTCCCCTTCAAGCTCAGGTTGCCCAAGAGACTTACCCAGGGGGACATTGCCTCGACCATCTGTAATTGCAACTACAACCACCTGACCCAAATCTCCAGTAGCCAAAGCATTAGCCCCCACCCTTGCTGCCTGTGTCAGACCATGAGCCAATGGCGAACCTCCTCCGCAAGGCATAGTTTCAAGTCTTCTTTTAGCTGCAGTAATTGACCTTGTGGGAGGAAGCAAAACCTCTGCATGATCACCTCGGAATGGAATCAGTGAGACCTCATCTCGATTCTCATAAGCTTCCGTTAACAGACGAATAACGGCTCCTTTTGCACTCTGCATGCGGTTAAGCGCCATAGATCCACTCGCATCTACAAGAAAAATCACCAAGGCACCTGCCTTTCTTTGCAAAAGCTTTGCTCGCAAATCTCCCTCCTCAACAATCACCTTCTTTTCTGGCTTTCTTGCACGACGGGCTTTCTGATAAGGGGCAGCCGCTCTCAAGGTCGCATCCACAGCAATGCGACGAACAGGGCCTCTCGGCATGATTGGCTTAACGTAACGTCCTCTGCTATCGCTTAAAACCGCTGAACGACTACCGCTATTCCCACTTTTGGACTTGGCAGAAGCGAAAAGAAGAAGGTCTGGATCAATCGCACATGCCTCGGGATCCAGCATGAACTCCTCTGGGATAGGAGGAGATTGCTCTTCTATCTGATCGTCTTCTTCGTCTTCATTGGACTCTTCTTCTTCAGAGGATTCATCTTGAGACTGTTCTGGAGGCGGCGGTTGATCTTCTGGAGGAGGAGGCTCAATTTGTTCATCTTGCGGTGGCAACTGCAAAGCACGTGGTGCGATTACCAACCGAACAGCTATCTGCAGATCATCAGCATCAACCTTATCTCTGCCGCTAAGAGCTGCATGGGCTTTAGCTACACGCACTGCATACAATTCTGATCGGTGTCCTTCCACACCCCCTCGAATGGCTTCCTTAACTAAATATTCGATCTGCTCTTGCGTAATTGCCACATCAGGAAGCCACTGTCTAGCTAATAGCAACTGAGTTGCAAGAGCCTCAGTTTGTTCAGACCAAGTCTTTGCAAAGCCTTCACTGGATTGACCATGTAATAAAACTGCCTCTGTTATTTCAACCCTTTGTTGATAAGTTACTATTTGATTGGCCGAAAGAACTATTGCAAATCGATCTAACAGATGATCTCTCACTGCCCCCTCTTCAGGGTTGTAAGTAGCAATAAGCAAAGGGCGACATGGGTGCGAAAGACTTAACCCCTCTCGTTCAACACGATTCTCTCCAGCCCCAACTGATGCAAGCATCAGATTAACAATTCCTTCATCTAAAAGATTCAGTTCATCGACATAAAGAACTCCGCGATGAGCTTCTGCTAGTAGACCTGGTTGAAAAACTGCCTTCCCAGTTGCAAGAGAAGCGGTTACATCAACTGCCCCTACAAGCCTATCTTCAGTAACTCCTAAGGGGATTTGAATAAAAGGAGCAGGGATAACTCTAGAAGGCAATGATGAAAAAAAGTTTTCATCACCTTGAACGCCAAATCTATCTTTAACTAATTGCTTAGTTGCATCATCCCAATCATCAGGCTGACGTGGATCCAAATTAAACGCCACTGAAGGTGGTGAATCTTCGGCTGCTTGAATTGAACCTTCTGCATCCAAATCGAGAATCTCAATTGGAGGCAAAAGAGCATGTAGGCCTCGAGCTAAAACCGACTTACCCGTCCCACGACCACCAGCAATAATCACACCTCCCAAACCAGGATCAACAGCTGCAAGCATTAATGCCAGCTTTAAAGTTCCATGTCCTGTGATGGCAGCTAGAGGAAAGGCACGATTAGCTATCTCTTGAGATTGTCTATCAACATGCCTTGGTTTAATTGACTTTGGGTTCAATCCGCTTGAAAACATAAAAGCTCCCTAAACCCTAACTTGTGCTCTAGTCTGGCTGATCAACTCATGGATCTATATAAACCACCGAAACCAAAAACTCTTGCAATTGCATTAGGAGCAAATCTCCATAGCAAAGCTGGATCTCCTGAATCAACACTCATAGCGGTCAGACCACTTTTAGAGAAAGAAGTTGAAAACTGGCTTCAGGAATCCCTCGGGGAAGACTCCACCCCAAAAAAGAGAATTAAAGATTTACGTTGGAGATGGTCACCATTATATGAAACCGAACCAATAGGAGGATCAGCGAATCAGCCTCAATATATAAACTCAGTGGTAGTAGTAGACGGGGCGAAATTATCGGCTCTCTCTCCAAATAAGTTGGCAGCAATAAATTTATTAGGAAGACTCTTAGCCATAGAAAAAAGCTTTGGTCGATATCGTCCAAGCGCCTCACCAAGATGGGAACCTAGATGCCTGGATATTGATCTACTTGCTTGGGGAGACCTTCAAGTACAACAAAAAAATCTAACTCTTCCGCATCCTCGAATCATAGAAAGAAATTTTGTTGTAGTTCCTCTAGGCGAAGCTTTAAGTATTGGGTCTAAAAAGCCAAGAAGACTTCCTCCTCAAATCAACTGGAAAGAATGAGCATCTGAAAACCAGACCAGTCACCTGATTTTCATCGGGAGTCATGCTGGAAAGATATCTGTCAGAAATTTCTTCCATGTCCTCTTTGCCTCCGCTCGAACCATCAGTGCATTTAGAAACAGAAGCCTCTATTAACGCAAAAAAAATTCGTTTTGAAATTAATCGAATTTTGCTTCCTATGGGTATAGAGGGGCGTTTTGGTGTTATCCGCCACCCTGGAGCAGCCCTAGCTGTACCAATCACAGAAGATGGAAGAGTTGTAATTTTGCGCCAATATCGTTTTGCAGTCTCAAGACGAATACTCGAGTTTCCTGCTGGAACCTTAGAAGAAGGTGAAGAGCCTCTTATGACTATGCAAAGAGAACTTGCAGAGGAAGCTGGCTACAAAGCCTCCAGGTGGGATTCCCTTGGAGAAATGATTCCTTGCCCTGGGTATTCAGACGAAACTATTCACCTATTCCTTGCTAGAGATCTCACTCCTCTAAATGAACAACGCCCTGCCGGAGATGCTGATGAAGATTTAGAGGTGCTTCATATGACTAAGAATGAACTAGAGCAGGCGTTAACAAGTAGAGAAGAAGCATTAGATGGCAAAAGTATCGCCGCCTGGTTCAGAGCGTGCCAAATGATAGAACTTTAAGGGAAAACGAAGCTCCTCTACCCAACTATTTTACTTTAATAGCACTTACACTTACAAATACAAAGGAGAAAAAAGTTATGGTTTTTTAGGCGGGTATATGGACTGGCTCTGCGGGAACTATGTACACAGTTCCCGCAGAGAATTACAAACATATTCTTGCTCCTGAATAGTTATTTCAGGGAATATAGGAAGGCTTAAAACCTCGTTACAAATCCGTTCCGTAATTGGCAAGCTGCCAACCTTGTAATTAAGATGCCTATATGCAGGCTGAAGATGTATAGGTATCGGATAATAAATAATAGTATTAATGCCTAAATCATGGAGGCTCTTTTTAAGCCAGTCACGGCAAAATCTATCAACGTAATTACATGATTCAGTTGAATCATCAGAGTTTGATTCTTCTTCCATTGGGGAAGCCTTAACCTTTACAACAAATTGATTCCACGCATGAATCATATGTCCATCAGTTGGCAAGAAAGGTAACTCCAGTCCAGGCAAATCATGCAATAATTTTTGATATTTCGAAGCAATTACTTGTCGTTGTTTTACCCACCCAGGTAGTTTTGGCAATTTTATATTCAAGATAGATGCCTGAATGGCATCTAAACGACTGTTATATCCAAGTTGAGTGTGTAGATATCTTCGGGGCATTCCATGAATAGCGAGCTGTCTAATGCGCTCAGCAAGGTTTGAGTCTTTGGTGGTAATAGCACCCCCATCCCCTGCAGCTCCAAGATTTTTTGTAGGGAAAAAACTAAAGCATCCGATATCTCCCCAACCACCCAAAGGCCTACCCTTCCAGGAAGCTCCTGTCGCCTGCGCACAATCTTCAATAACCTTTAGCCCATATTGATCTGCAAGAATCATCAATTCATCCATAGCAGTTGGACACCCAAAAAGGTGTACAGGCAAAATCGCCTTTGTCGCAGGATTGATTGACTTGTGTACAGCATCAAGATCTATTAAAAAAGTCTCCGGCTGTACATCAACAAAAACAGGAACGGCTCCTACGCTACTTATTGCCTCGGCTGTAGCAAAAAAGCTAAATGAGGAAGTAATAACTTCATCTCCGGGACCTATATCCAGTGCTCTTAATGCAAGAACCAATGCATCGGTTCCACTATTACAACCAACTGCAAAAGGGACTTCTATTAAGTCAGCAAAGGCCTCTTCAAAAGCCTCAACCTCTTTACCCCCGATGAACTGACCACTACGCAACACTTTGGATACAGCCGCTTCAAGATCCGGGCCAAGTTCGGATAATTGTTTTTTAAGGCTGAAAGGAGGAACCTGCATACAAATCACCTTAAGACTTGTTGTATCAGACATCACAAATTAAAGACATGCTTATCATCCAAACCAAGAGGGTTCTTCCCCTGGATGCCATTTGATATTGCACCCAATTGATGGAATCTGATGAATAGGAGGCACCTGAGCATTTAACACACAATCCAACGCTCTACGCAAATCACATCCATTGACAGGGATAGTGTTACCAGGTCTACTGCTATCCAGCTGTCCTCGATATTGCAAGAACTGTTTGCCCCCTGAAGAGGGAGAAAATAAAAAGAAGTCAGGAGTGCAAGCAGCCTTCATCGATTTAGCCAGGCTCTGATCAACATCAAGTAGATAAGGGAACGACCAAGAAAACTTCTTGGCCTGAGCAGCTAAATTTTCAGAGCCATCTTGAGGGTGAGAAATCAAACTATTACTTGCTATAGCAAGAATTTGCACCCTATCTGCATAGTCTTGCCCCAAACGAGCCAGCTCTTCTTCAAGATGCTTCACAAAAGGGCAATGCGCACAAAGGAACATCAATAAGAGAGGTTTTTCTAAAAGCGCATCGCTAGAAAAACGATCAAAATACACCTTCTTGCCATCAACTTTTAAGTAAGTCCCTGGAACAACAGCCAAATCAAATTTGGGCAATGCAGTACCAAGTGGCAACATGGTTGAGTTAGTTCGGACCATTGATCACAAGAGTCTCCCTAACCCTTCTTAATAGCAATCTTGGTCGCGATCTATCAGCAATGAGTTCGAACCAGGCACTATTTGGGAGAGAATCATGCAAATGTTCCTTTCATTTTTCGGCAGATGCTTCTTGATCTCAGCGGCAAAAAGATCCTTGTCACAGGCATCGCCAACAATCGTTCCATTGCCTGGGGCATTGCTCAGCAACTAAACGCAGCAGGAGCCGAGCTTGGCATTACCTATCTCCCAGATGAAAAGGGTAGATTCGAATCTAAGGTTCGGGAACTAACCGAGCCACTGCAACCAACGCTGTTTCTTCCTCTCAACGTTCAGGATAAAAACCAAATCAAAGAGGTTTTCACTTCTATCGAGAACCAATGGGGGCAGTTGGATGGACTTGTCCATTGCCTCGCTTTTGCAGGCAAAGAAGAATTAATTGGGGACTACAGCGCTACCACCGCTGAGGGATTTGCTCGTGCACTAGAAATCAGTGCATACTCATTAGCTCCTCTCTGCAATCAAGCAAAACCTCTTTTCAGTAAAGGCGCAGGAGTGGTTACTCTCACGTATCTAGGCGCGGAAAGAGCAATCCCCAATTACAACGTTATGGGAGTAGCGAAAGCAGCTTTAGAAGCCTCAGTCCGATACCTATCTGCAGAGCTGGGGCCTGAAAGTCAAGTAAGAGTAAATGCTATCAGCGCTGGTCCAATAAGAACTTTGGCTAGTTCTGCCATAGGAGGAATTCTTGACATGATCCACAATGTTGAAGAAAAAGCCCCATTAAGACGAACCGTATCGCAAACTGAGGTTGGTAATACTGCTGCATTTCTACTAAGTGATCTGTCTAGCGGTATCTCAGGACAAACCATTTATGTTGATGCTGGATATTGCATCAACGGAATGTAATTTCCTATCAACATTTCTTCTATTGGACTACCAATATGAATTCTTTAAGAGAAGGACAAATACATCGAGTAACCGGCGAAACAAATGTCTTAGTGCGTTTGAATCTTGATGGTTCTGGGAAGTGCAAGGTCGCTACAGGTGTGGCCTTTCTTGATCACATGCTTCACCAACTTTCAAGTCATGGGTTACTCGATCTAGAAATCACAGCCAAAGGAGATACCCATATTGATGATCATCACACTAATGAGGACGTTGGCATCGCTGTAGGCCAAGCGCTGGCACAAGCACTTGGAGATCGTAGCGGCATTAATCGTTTCGGTCATTTCTTGGCCCCACTAGACGAAGCATTAGTGCAGGTTGTTCTTGATTGTTCTGGGAGGCCGCATCTCAGTTATGGCCTAGCAATCCCGGCCGAGCGGATAGGGAGCTATGACACAGAACTAGTCAAGGAGTTCTTCGTTGCTGTTGTAAATAACTCTGGGCTAACTATGCACATTCGCCAATTAGAAGGCTCAAATTCTCACCATCTCGTTGAAGCTTGTTTTAAGGCATTCGCTCGTGCACTAAGAATGGCGACTGAACAAGATCCCCGTAGAGCAGGGGCTATTCCAAGCAGCAAAGGTGTTCTTGAGCAAGCAGGAACGAATAAATAATCTCGATCTGCTCGCTGCAAAAGCGATGCCCTCTCTCGCGACTTAGAAATCTTTACGCGAAAATTACACAATCTTCATCACAGGGTTACCGTGACCCAATTCGCCTTGAACACATCCTCCAAGAAGGCACCTGGGCATTTTGACCGTGCCGATTGGGCAGGTGCCTACTGCAATGTAGAGCACGAATTTAATGACTTTCCATTAGAAGTCAGCAAAGGCAAAGTTCCAAAAGATTTGACAGGAACTCTTTATCGCAATGGTCCTGGAAGACTAGAACGCAGTGGGCAATGGGTACATCATCCATTTGATGGAGATGGAATGATTGCTTCCTTTAACTTCTCAAACGGAAAAGTAATTTTTCGAAACCGCTTTATTCGCACAAAAGCCTGGGAAGAAGAAGAGAAGGCAAATCGTTTCCTTTATCGAGGAGTATTTGGAACCCAAAGAGCTGGCGGAGCAATAGCTAATGCCTTTGATCTACGTCTCAAGAACATTGCAAATACAAATGTCATCAAGCTGGGCAATCAACTCCTTGCACTATGGGAAGCAGCAGAGCCTCATGCTCTAGATCCCGAAACGTTAGAAACTTTTGGGCTTAGTAATCTAAATGGGGTTTTAGATCCTGGCGAAGCATTTAGTGCACACCCAAAATTTGATCCGGGCCATCATGGAAATCCCTGCTTGGTGACATTTGGAGTCAAAACAGGGGTCAAAAGCACAATAAGGTTGATGGAATTCGCTACTGATGGCCCTAATAGTGGCGACTTAATTCATGACCGCAAAGAAAGCTTGCCAGGGTTCGCATTCCTTCATGACTTTGCCATTACACCAAATTGGGCAATTTTCCTACAAAATGCAATCAGCTTCAATCCATTACCTTTCATTCTTGGCCAGAAAGGAGCTGCCCAATGTTTATCATCTCAGAAACAAGGTAAAGCAAAATTCTGGTTAATTCCACGCCAGCAAGGAATCTTCTCAGGGCAGTCTCCAAAAACAATTGAGGCATCAGATGGCTTTGTATTTCACCACTTAAATGCATGGGAGAAAGAGGAAGAAATAATCGTCGAAAGCATTTATTACAAAGACTTCCCATCCATAAAACCTAATGAAAATTTTAAAGATATAGACTTTGATTCAATCCCAGAAGGAGTTCTTAAAAGATGCCACATTAACCTCTCGAATAACACCTCTTCAACAACTACCTTAAGTGATCAATGCTGCGAATTTGCAATGGTCAACCCGAGACTTCAAGGTCTATCTGCTCGTCATAGTTGGATGGCTACTTCAACAAGGGAAAAAGGAAATGCGCCTCTTCAAGCAATAAAAAAGCTAGATCTATTTAACGGCAAAACATGTATTTGGAGTGCGGCACCTCGGGGATTCGTCAGCGAACCCTTAATGGTTCCTAAGACGAACTCCACTTCTGAAGATGAAGGCTGGGTATTTGTACTGGTATGGAATGCTGCAAGGTCAGGGACAGATTTAGTGATCCTTCAAGCAAATGATCTGAGTGAAGAAGCGGTTTTAGAGCTCCCAACCCCTATACCTCATGGACTACATGGGAGCTGGTTCCCTCAGCAATGAAATCTCTTCAAACGCTTTATAGAAAAAGTTTTTGAAGACGAGGCCTCAAAAGCGCAAAAGCTCGACCTCGATGACCTACAGCCTTTTTTTGAGATGGCTCCATTTCAGCAAAAGTACTTCCTGTATCTAACACCTCAAAAACAGGGTCATATCCAAAGCCTCCATTCCCTCTCGGCGACTGAGTAATAACTCCTTCACATCTACCTTCCACCTCAAGAAGGACTCCTTTCAGAGGAGAAGCGAGACAAAGGGCTGCACTGAAATAAGCACGCCGATTTGTCACATGATCTAATTCCCGCAACAAACGATTTATGCGTTGATTGTCGTTCTTTGCGTAACGCGCAGAATAAACTCCAGGCGCACCGGCCAACGCTACAACGCTCAAGCCAGAATCATCAGCCAAAGACAACTCTCCTGTTGCTTCTGCCACGGCCAAAGCCTTAATGCGAGCATTCTCCTTAAAGGAAACTCCAGTTTCTTCAATAAAGAAACTATCAGGTTGCTCGCGCACAGTAAATGGAAAATCTTTAAGAAGATCTCGAAATTCTTTAACCTTGCCATAGTTGCTACTAGCGATAATCAAAACGGACTCTTTCGATGTCATATATCCTCAGCAAACTCTTTGGCCCATTTTAGAGTCATTTCCACAATCTTCTTAGTTGGAGCCTCGCAATAAATCCTCAAAAGTGGTTCAGTTCCAGAAAAACGAAACATAAGCCAATGCCTACTTCCTAAGCGGAATTTGACTCCATCAATAGAAGTTATTTCTTTTACCTGTTTTGTAAGTATCCAATCAGGAGGTGTTTCTTGCAAAAGATTTTCTAGTCTTTCCCTAGAAGCCATATTCGCCAGCCTGATATCAATACGGTCATAATGGCTAACCCCAAATCTTTGAGCCAACTCATCAAGACTTTGACCTAAAGGTTTGTGACATGTAGTTATAGCTTCAAGCAAAAGCAAAGCCGCAAATAGTGCATCTCGCTCAGGCAAATGACAGCCAAAACCAACCCCACCCGACTCTTCACCCCCTATAAGCACCTCTCTGGAAAGCATCTCTGCTGCTATGTGCTTGAAACCAACGGGTAATTCCAAAACTTCTCTCCCCAGATCGGCTGCAATCAATGCCATCAAGTCCGACCCACTCACAGTCTTAATCACGCACCCAGGCAACGACCTCATTCGTGCCAAGTGATCAATCAACAAAGGTATCAGTTGTTGAGTACTACAAAATCGGCCCTTTTCATCGACAGCTGCAATTCGATCTCCATCTCCATCAAAGACAAGGCCTAAAGCCATTTGGCCAGCAGCAGTAGATTCGCGCACTTCCCCAATCAAGTCTTGCAGATACCGCTCTAGGGGCTCAGGCGGGTTACCTCCAAACAAAGGATCTCTTTGACTTCGAATCTCTTTAAGGCATGAATTAGATCCATGATCCAATAACTCCCCAACACAACCTGCCGCAGAACCATGCATAGGATCAACAATTACCTTTAGTCCCATTTGATTGAGACCACTAGTTAGTGCCGTTATATCGAATTTCCTGCGAAGTCCTTCAAGATGCTCACTTCTACCATCAAACAACTCAACCGCCGAACTAATGGGAATAGTTACTCCACCTGCAGCAAGCCTCTTCTCAACAGCTTCGGTGAAATCAGCCTCTACTGAACCTCCCCAGGGCCCTTTAATTTTCAACCCTAACCACTCGGGTGGATTATGACTAGCAGTGATTACTAATGCACCCAACGCCTTATGTTGCGAAACTGCCCAACTACAAGCTGGGGTTGTGACTGGAGTCAAGGTCAAAAGAGGATCTAGTTCACACCCCCGAACTGCAGAAGCAACAGCTTCTGCGAGTTCAGGTGCAAGAAAACGACGGTCATAGCCAATCACAACCTTGCGACCTATCAAGCTCGCAGGAGCACGAAAAGCCAACTCTTGAGCAGCCGCGGTTGCCACCAAAAGCAAGCGTTCAAGGGTGATATCAACACCCAAAATCCCGCGCCATCCATCTGTGCCAAACTTAATAGGTGCGGGACTCAGTCGCAGTGGGTTAGACACCATTAACAAGAGATAGACGATCTGAAAATAAAAGCCAAGCACCGTAACGTCTTTACATGAGAGAACCCAATCGCAAAACAAAAGTGCTTACTGCCCGACTATTAAGAAGTTGGGTGCGTTGCAGAAGGAAGGCCTGGCTTGATCTTCATGGTGATGAGACCGAAAGAGTATGGATTGCTCATAGGACTCTGCAATTAGATCATCAACAGCGTAGTTTTATGGCACTACTTTCCACCTCGCCTGGCAGAGGAGTCGAAGCCTGCAAAAAAGGTGAATATGGAGTAGTCGGATTACGGCTTAAAGGCCAAGGGCCTAAGAACAATCTTCTTGAGGTTCATCCACCTCTACTCCAAAGAGTTGACGGATCAAGCATCTGGGGCAATTTTGCTTATAAGCCTGTACTAGCTCGTCAAGGGAAAAAGCTCACAAGAGAACACCGCCTTGCATTAGCAATGACAGGCTTGCTCTTAACAAAAGAACAACAAGCCCCTGTCAAGGAGGGGCTTGTTGTTTACGAGTCTTTTTCTGGCCTTGAGGTTCAACAAATCTCACTCAATGAGAAATTAAAAAAAGAACTCCTCATTTCCCTAGAGAAACTAAGCAATGACATCCGAGCAGCTGATCCACCACCACTAACCTCCGATCGTCGAAAATGTTTACTGTGCTCCTGGAAGAGCCTATGCAACGCAGAGGCCAAAAGGGAAGGGCATCTCAGTGAAGTTCTTGGTATTGGAACTGCTCGCAGAAAGATTTTTCAGGAATTAGGCATACAAACAATTCATGATCTAGCCAAAAGTAATTCCAGCAACTTAGGTAAGCGCCTTGAAACTTTTGGAGAGCAACATAGTGGTATTGCAGAGCAACTAATAGCCCAGGCAAAATCACAGATCACAGGAATTGAAAAACGATTACAAGCATCGGAGGCGATACCAGAACTTGATTCTGCTAAAGGAGTCTTGATCTATGACATTGAATCGGATACAGATGCTCGAAAAGATTTCCTGCATGGATTTGTACGCATTAATCGAAAAGTCAATAATCAATGGGACTTAAAAGGTGCAAAATATCAACCGATCCTGAGTATCAATCATGACAAGAAAAGTCTATGCTGGAAACAGATAAAACGAAAGTTAGAGTTCCACAGTGATTGGCCTATTCTTCATTACGGAGAGACTGAAAGATTAACTTTAAGCAAGCTCGCCAAACAGGAAGGAGCACTAGAAAAAGAGATAAACCTATTACTTAACCGGATGATTGATGTTCACTCGCGAATACGTAGTCATTGGCTTCTTCCTATTAATAGCTATGGATTAAAAGCAGTTGCTCTTTGGACTGGATTCAACTGGAGCCACAAAGGATCTGATGGCTCAAAGGCATTACTTTGGTGGCGTCAATGGGAATTAGGCATGAAGAATAACAAACCAAACAAGAACAAATTGAAGCTTATCTTTCAATACAATAAGGATGACTGCATGGCAACATGGGCCGCAACCAAATGGCTTTTAGACCAGGAAAAAATTAAGCCATAAATTAATCAGCCAAATTGACATAAATTAGCAT
Source organism: Prochlorococcus sp. AG-409-P03 (assembly GCA_003215295.1). Lineage (GTDB taxonomy): Bacteria > Cyanobacteriota > Cyanobacteriia > PCC-6307 > Cyanobiaceae > AG-409-P03. Next base: position 26,175 of record QCKN01000002.1, read on the forward strand.
TTTCATAAAGATCAATTCTTCTCAGTGTCTCTCCTACATAAAAGTCTTTCTCAGAAAATTTACCTCTATAGATTATTGCAAATCCAATATAAGTCTTATCACCTTGAAGTACAAAGGAGGAAGTAATTAAACCAACAATTTTCTTCTTTTCAGGATTAAGAAAGATTTCTTCTCCCTCTTGAATTCTTAGGTTTGATCGCCAAAACATAAGCTGCTTTCTTAATAACTTGGCTCTAAAAAGTTTCGCAATTACCTCCTGACCTAAATAGCAGCCCTTATCAGGGTCAATCAAATCTAATAACCTAAGCTCAAAAGGATTATTCTGTCCATTCACCTCATTACCCCCCAACCCCAACTCTTGCAAGAAAAACCATCTCTGCAGTTCTTCAAGGGTCGCACCTTCACTATCAACTAGGTTCTCAGGAAGGGTTTCATGCGGCGATATCCAAAAGACTTCATCATCTCCTCCCCATCTATTAGAGGAAAGTAATTGAACTCTTCGGATTGTCCAACTAGAGTCGATTTGAACATTATCAGAAGGGAATATAACCTTATCGAAACCTGCTTCCAAAGCATTTATATCTCCTGAAAGAAGCAGAATTTCTGCAGTACAATCTGTTAATTTAATTTCCAGAATTGCTTGAACATTACCATTTGCATTAAGCCAACAAGTGCAAATATTTTTATTTTCTTCAAGCTCCAAAATATTTGACGTCGTTTGGCCATTCAGGAATGATCTAACACCTAATCCGCGGAGAGTAAGTCCAGGAAAAGTTGCATCCCAAAACAGTTTTTTTTCTACAGTCATTGAGTGAGCTGATTCGCACGAGATACCAGGTCATTCATCTTAAAAAGGCTAATGAGCTCCAACCCTGAATCCTTAATCGCAGAATCAGCCCCCTCTTCACGGTCAACGATAGTTACTACACGACGTATAACGTATCCAGCCTGACGAAGCTGATTAATAGCCTTTAAAGAAGACCCCCCAGTCGTTACTACATCTTCTAAAACTGTGATCAGAGATTTTTTAGGAGGCAAAGGCCCCTCAAGCCAAGAGGCAGTGCCATGCCCCTTAGCCTCCTTTCTAACTATTAGTGCATCTAAATCACGATTAGCTTGCGCTGCAGCCATCGCCACTGCACTTACCAGTGGATCTGCTCCAAGAGTCATCCCTGCGACTGCAACTGCTTCTTTATCAACATGATCCAACAATGAAACACCTAACAAAGCCAAGCCTCGCCCACTTAATGTCACAGGCTTGCAATTCACATAATGATTGCTCTTACGACCTGAAGATAATGTGAAGCTCCCATAGCGATAGGCCTGCAAGGCAAGAAGATTGAGAAGGTTTCCTTCTGAAGACTCCTTAGATGATCGAGGAGGCTTCATAGTGACTGTTCCATCGCGAATAATTTTCCTGCTTGGAGTTAATTCCTTTGACTATTATTCCTCTTAAGGTCTTCACTATCATCCAAGGTGACGATTAGATCCAACAAACAGGGGGGGGTCTAGCAATCTGGTGAATGCAGCGAACTCATAATTCGCCTAAGGCGAGTTCGATCCTCGCGACCCCCACTAAATCCAGTTAATGCGACTGTTCATTCTCTTAATATTGTTTGCCTCTCCAGCCTTTTTTGCGGCTGGAGAAATATCTATCTTGAGGCTGCGGCCAAGTCGAGTACAACGATTAGTCGAAGAAAGACAAGCAGGTGCTGAATCGATCCATCGCTTACAACGCAGATTGAGAAGGGCCTTAATGGTCTCTCAGCTAGGAGTCACAATTGCTCTTGTAGCTCTGGGATGGCTTGGGAAAGGACTGGGAGAGAGTCTTTGGCCTGATCCACAATCATCCAATCGAATTTGGGATATCGCCCTTTTTCTCATAATTGTTCTACTTGCGACTCTTCTTGCAGGAATCCTTCCAAAAGCTTTGGTGCTGAACCGTCCAGAAGCCTCAGCACTTCGCTTGGCGCCGCTCTTGGAAGTTGTCATGAAAGTATTAGCTCCCTTGTTAGCACTCTTAGAGAGTCTGGCATCACTTTTATTGCGACTAGTTAGATTAAATACGAAGTGGGACTCTCTAGTCCCAGTCTTATCTGCAGGAGAATTAGAAACACTTATCGAAACAGGAGGGGTAACAGGCCTCAGGCCAGACGAAAGAAATATCCTTGAAGGTGTCTTTGCTCTAAGAGATACCCAGGTTCGCGAAGTAATGGTTCCACGATCAGGGATGGTGACACTCCCAATCTCTGTTCGTTTTGCAGAGTTAATGAAAGAAGTGCACCAAACCCGTCATGCTCGATTCTTGGTTATTGGTGAATCTCTAGATGATGTTCGAGGGTTGTTAGACCTTAGAGAACTTGCAGAGCCCATATCTAGAGGGACAATGACCGCAGATACTGCTCTTGAACCCTATCTTCGGCCCGCACCCAGAGTCCTTGAAACAAGCAGATTGGCAGAATTGCTCCCTCTTATAAGAAATGGCAACCCGTTACTTCTAGTTGTCGATGAGCATGGAGGAACAGAAGGACTAGTTACTGCGGCAGATCTGACTGGGGAAATTGTAGGTGACGAAATTCAACCAGAAAGTAAAGAGCCTGATCTTAAACAAGTTGAGAATGAGCCTCCAACTTGGATGGCAGCTGGTGATCTAGAAATTATTGAGCTAAATCGTCAACTCAATCTTGAGTTACCTGAAGCTGATGATCACCACACACTCGCTGGATTTCTCCTAGAACAACTCCAACACATTCCCTCTTCTGGGGAATCACTTCTCCATGAAGGTATTACATTTGAAATAACCTCTATGAAAGGGCCACGCATCGATCGCGTACGAATGATCTTTTCAAGAGATAACCATCCTTAGGATCTATAACCGATAATCACTTTCAACCATTAATGACACTCCCATGATCGCCCCAATGATTCCAGTGAAGGTTGGGGTAATAGGCATAGGCAACATGGGCTGGCATCACGCCAGAGTGTTAAGCCTGCTAAAAGATGCAGAACTTGTTGGAGTCGCAGACCCTGACCAGGAACGTGGCCGCCTAGCAACGGAGCAATTTAATTGTCAGTGGTTTTCAAGCTACCAAGACCTCTTAACAAACGTCGAAGCAGTATGTATAGCCGTACCAACATTGCTCCACCATCAAGTAGGACTTGATTGCCTTGTCGCAGGAAAACACGTATTAATTGAGAAACCTATTGCTGCTTGCCAAGATGAAGCTTCAGCACTGATATCAGCAGCCAATAAAGCAAGTCGATTATTACAAGTTGGACATATTGAAAGGTTCAATCCTGCGTTTAGAGAATTAATTAAAGTTGTAGAGAATGAAGAGGTTGTAGTGCTCGAAGCACGTCGTCACAGCCCTCATGCAGATAGGGCAAACGACGTGTCAGTAGTCTTAGATCTAATGATTCATGATTTAGATCTTGTTCTCGAGTTAGCCCAAGCACCAGTGGTTAGATTAGGGGCAGTAGGTGGCAGAACTGCACAAGGTCCGATCGATTATGTAAATGCAACTCTTGGATTCAATAATGGTGTTATCGCAAGCCTTTCGGCTAGCAAAATGAGTCATAGGAAAATAAGAAGTCTGAGCGCACATTGCAGAGACAGCCTTGTTGAAACCGACTTTCTGAATCACACTCTTCATATCCATCGACGCGCTCATGAATGGTACTCAGCAGATCATGGAGAATTGCTCTATCGCAATGATGGTTTTGTTGAAGAAGTCAGCACAACCTCCATTGAGCCTCTCTACGCAGAACTAGAACACTTTCTTCAATGTGTCCGCGGGAGAGAGACACCTGCCGTTGATGGCCAGCAAGCATCTAGAGCATTACGCCTAGCAGATCTAATTGAGCGGGCAGTTGAACATCCCGGACAAGGAATATCCTTGGCCGAACCAATCTGAATTAAAAAATAACATTTATTTGCAGAAAAAAATTTAACTTGGCCTGGCTAGGCCAAGTTAAAAATCACTGCTACCAACTGATTCCGCCGATTGCAAGCAGCATGAATCAATAGAGTGTTTTGAAAAGATTTAGCGGAAGCCTACAGCTGCTTGCCATACAAAAACAAGCAAGAAGAAGAAGATTGGAATCAGTGGAAGCACGTCCACAGTTGGAGCAAACACCCTGTATGCCTCAGGTAATTCAGCCAGCAAGTCAAAAGTTAAGGATGTCATCCCTAGAGAAAATTTATGGACGTTCCAAGGACGCTACCACGTGTGGCGCGCCTGAGAGTTTCTCAGCCAAGGAGCGAAATCCTCTGAAAAACATCCTTCAGCAATAGCTTGTCCAATTGACTGAGTAAAACGCATGAGATGAGTAATGTTGTGAATACTTAAAAGAGTCAACCCAAGAAGCTCTTCACTCCTTATGAGGTGATGTAAATAAGCCCTAGTGTGATTTCGGCAGGTCTCGCAAAGACAGGTGGCATCTAAAGGCTCATAATCGTTTTTAAAGCGTGCATTCCTCAAATTCCACCGTTCGTCTCGAATCAAAGCCGTGCCATGGCGACCTAAGCGAGTAGGTAAAACACAATCAAAAAGATCTATTCCATTAGCAACCGCAATCGCTATTTCACGGAGAGTACCTATTCCCATCAAATACTTGGGGCAATTCTCTGGAAGCAGAGGGCCTAACTGACGAACGATCTTGTGCATCTCTTCAACTGGTTCACCAACGCTTACACCGCCAATAGCAATGCCTGGGAGATTAAAAGTCGACACAAATCTTGCACTTTCTTCTCTTAATCGTGAAAAGCACCCCCCTTGAACAATTCCAAAAAGAGCCTGATCTGACATGTCATGAACAGCTACACACTTCTCAAGCCATTTATGGGTGCGCCTACAAGCATCTTCAACCTCACTTTCACTTGCTTGATAGGGAGGACAATGATCAAAAGCCATTGCAATATCTGCCCCTAGAGCCATTTGAATATGCATAGAACGCTCAGGCGTTAGTTCTACTGGGCTACCATTTCTAGGGTTTTTAAAAGAAACACCATCTTCATCAACCCTACTTAACTTCGCTAAACTGAAAACTTGAAAGCCCCCAGAATCAGTAAGAATTGGATCGTGCCAACCCATAAAAGAATGCAATCCGCCTGCTGCACCTACAACCTGCTCTCCAGGTTGTAGGTGCAGATGAAAAGTATTTGCAAGAATCATCTGAGCACCAGTTCTCTGTAATTGTTGAGTGGTCACTCCTTTGACGGTCGCCAATGTGCCAACCGGCATAAACCTCGGCGTAATTACCTTGCCGTGAGGGGTATTAAAAGATCCCACTCGAGCGCGAGTGTTTGGGCAATGAGCGTTGATCTGAAAACTAAACACAGGAACTCAAGGCTGGTATAAGCAAGAGGTGTTTAAAAATCTAAGCTTCTGCAACCCCACCGTGGCTTTTCCTTGACTATGAGGCTACTTAACCGACGAACCCCAACGTGGCTAAGAGACCTCAACGGAGCCTGGATCTTTTATACATTGCTACCTGGCTGCCCCTGGCCTCGCCCAACTTTTCAACGAATAGCTCGATTTGCTCCTTTAATTGGGATTTTTATCGGGACAATACAATCAAGCTTATGGATTTACCTAACACAATTTGACTGGCCAAAAGAGTCCTTAGCGCTACTGACAATCTCAGCAGGGGCTTTAATCACAGGGGGGATCCATCTTGATGGATTAATGGATACTGCTGATGGCATAGGAGCCGGCAGAAAGAAATGTTTCGAAGCAATGGAAGACAGTCGAGTCGGAGCAAGCGCTTTACAAGCATTACTTATCATTATTTGCATTCAAGTTGCAGCCATAATTAAACTAGGTTCATCAGCTCCTATAGCTTTCCCAATTGCACTCTTTTGGGCTAGATGTGCACCTTTATGGGCTATAGAAAAGTTCCCTTATATCAAAAAAGATGGCAGCGCAGCTTTTCACCGAATGCATTGGAAAGGCCTTAGTGATCTTCAACCAGCTTTAGCAATTCTCGTTATAACTTTCTTATTTCTTATGCTCACTAACAAACAAATACCTCTCATGATTGGTATCGGAATAGGAATAGTTCCAGCCTTAGCAATACCAGAACTAATAGGAAGATACCTGAAAGGTCACAGTGGAGATTCCTATGGAGCCTCATTAGTCTTAGTAGAAACAATTATGCTTCTACTTCTTTCAATGATTTTGCCGGAAGCCTGAGAACAAATGCATTACCTTTCTTAGGAAGGTGATTATCGAAACTACAGGGCGGAATAATCAGTTCCAGATCCCCTTCCAATTCTTTAGCCAATTGCCTTCCTATATATAAACCTATCCCACTACCTGAAGTCTTACCAGAACTTTTCAAACCACGAAAACCCTTTTGAAAAATCCTTTCACTTTCTTCAAGTGTAATCTCATCACCTCCATCCCAAACACAAAGTCCTAAATTATTTAAATCTAGCCCTATTGAGCTTTTAGGAGGGCTGTAACGAAATGCATTTTCCAAAAGATTAGCAACTATCTCTGCAATAACTCCATAACTATTGGGTCTTAATTCATTAGTCCACTCAGGCCAAGCAGATGGGCTATGCCATTGCCTACCTTGCAAGGTTGCAGTTGCAGCAGCTCGCTCAATAAGAGGCTCTAAAAGAGAGCGAACATTTCTTGATGCGACCTTCGAGACAACTGGAGGCAACAAAAGTGGAGCAGTAGTTTCTGACAAGGCAGGTAATTTTGCCTGAGTCAAATCATCAAGAGCAGAAATATATCTAGTCAACTGATCCTGCTCATTCATCAACCCCTCTACTAAAGATCTTTGAGTACTTTCAGGGTCAAGTTTTCTGAGCAGAAGTTGCGCGTATGTTCTAAGAGCTGTAAGGGGGTTCCTCAATTGATGAACCATGAGTCCTATCTGCTCACGCTGTTCACTTAGTTGATTAAGCAATCTGCCACGATCAACTTCTAATCCCAAGCATTGGGCAAGAGCTCCTGCAGTTGCTTGTAATCGTTGATCAAGTGACTCTGGCCAAGCTTCATTTGTAGTAAAGCGCTCAGCTCGTAATACTCCTATCAAAATGGATCCTTCTTGCAAGGGGTACCACCGCCTATGGGCAGAAGGTGTTCTCAAATCAGGATCCGCTTCTACTGCCGGAAGGGCCTTGCCATTTGATGGCCAATGCCCTACTGCCTCTAAACCAGGAGGAGCTCCATCTTCAGATTGAGCAACATAAACAACTAGAAGCTGAAGAACCGACTCAGCAGCAAAGCTATCCAGCTGCTGTTGAACCAAATTGAGAAACCGTTGCGACAACTGCATAATTATCGTTTTATAGACCAGAAGGGAGAATGCCGTGAGTAAAAAACTTGATAATTCAAAAAAAAGTATTAAGATGGTTTTTATCGACCAGTCCAATGCTTCTCAGTGAGCAGCTCGCAAGGTCGACTCAGCAGGGTTGCACAAAAGTGCAACCAAAGCTACAGCAGAGTTAGCTAAGCCTCCTGTTTTTTAATCTGCTGAGTTGATTCAGAGCTTCAAAGATTGTCGTGGTTTGACTACAGCAGTCTTTGACTCCCAGCCAGTAACCGTTTGGGCTTCTCAATGCTCGCGCTATTCGCTCGAGACTCCGACAAAAAAGGCTCTAAGCCAATCAAATCCTTCCCTCACACCACTCCCTAAGGAGCTTCCTTTTATGTCTAAGAAGCGCAAGCGGATCAGCCGCAGACGTCTAGCTGGCCAAAGAGTATTAGCACATGTAGCAACATTCCACCTGGAGACCGGCAACCATAAGCCTGTAACGGCCGCTCGACGCTATATAGCTGAGGAGGGTCTCACTTCCCCAGCGATTTTAAATGTGAGACGTAATGAACACACTACAGATCGATTTTTCTGGGGAGAGAAAGGCCTCTTCAGTGCTCAATATGCTGAAGAGAACCATTTTTTATTCCCTTCCCTCAGAACTATCGTTGACTATGTTGGCGAAGATGCAATGTTCGAAGGGCTCGAGCTAACCGCAGACGACTGGGAAGAAATAGAAGAATATGAATATGCCTTTGTTTAAATCTGAGCTATTCCAAACTAGTTAGACAAACCAACTCGAAAGAGCATGCAGAAAGTAAGGCATCATTTCATTAGGTACCTGGTGTCCACCTTTAAAGGTTTTCAGCTCTACCTCGAACTCACTGCTAGTTAAGGACTCAAATAACTGCTCGGATCCTGCCAATGGGACAACATCATCATTTGTTCCATGAGTCAAAAAAACCGGTGGTCTTTTTTGTGGTGGGATCCACTCAGGATGCGCGTAAGCACTGCACCCAATTATTCCTGCTAAGGGCAAATCACAACCGCCACCCAAAGCCATAGCACCACCTTGAGAAAAACCAAATAAAACTGTTTTCTCTAAGGGTATTTCTCTAGTCGCTATTTTTTGCAGACGCCTTTTAAGGGAAAGAATCGCTCCTGGAACAGCAGACCAATCAGGAGGGAAGAGGCCATACCATTGCCTACCAAAACCCTGAGGATGCATCTCAGGGGCACGTAAGGCAATTAAATCAAATCTTTTATCATGAACTTCCTGCAAAGCTTTGCCAAGAGGAATTAAATCCTCAGCATCTGCTCCCCATCCATGAAGCAATATCAAACGATGAGAAGCATTATTGGATTGGAAACAAAGAAATTGATCATTCATATTCGCAATTTGGTTCGCTGCTACGTAAGTTGGCCCAGTGAATGCCTTTACTAATCTGTCATGGCTCCAACCGCGCTACTCAGCGTTTCAAACAAGGAGGGGTTGCTGCCTTTAGCAAAAGCCCTAACAAACAACCATGGTTTCAAACTGATTTCTAGTGGGGGGACTGCTCAGTTACTAGAAGAAGCCTCTATTCCAGTAACTAGGGTTGCGGACTACACGGGTGCTCCAGAAATTCTTGGAGGGAGAGTAAAGACCCTCCACCCACGAATCCACGGAGGCATACTTGCAAAAAGAAAAGACCCGAAACATCAATCAGAACTAGAAACTTTAAAAATCAACGAAATTGATTTAGTTGTAGTAAATCTCTACCCATTTCAAGAGACAGTAGTCAATCCAAATGTGAGCTGGGAATCAGCTATCGAAAAAATTGATATTGGAGGGCCAACAATGGTTCGTGCAGCGGCAAAAAATCATGCATTTGTGACTATCTTAACCAATCCAAATCAATACGAAGACTATATAAAAGCACTAAATGATAAAACTCTGAATGAAGAAAAGCGCTGTCAATTTGCGCTTCAAGCCTTTGAACATACTGCTAGTTATGACATCGCTATTAGTAAGTGGATTGCAGAAAGAAAGCAATCAAACGACTCCCCATGGCTTAGCTCCCTAGCTCTCAAACAAAGCCTTCGATATGGAGAAAACCCGCATCAGAAAGCCTCTTGGTTTAGCCACCCGAATGAGGGTTGGGGTGCTGCCAAGCAATTACTAGGGAAAGAATTAAGCACAAATAATCTGCTTGACCTTGAAGCAGCTCTTGGCACTATTCGAGAGTTTGGCTATGCAATAGACGGAGTAAATAGCAAGCAATCGAAAGCAGCAGCAGTAGTTGTTAAACACACCAACCCTTGTGGAGTTGCAACCGGCAATTCTCTGAAGCAAGCATTGAAATCTGCATTGGATGCTGATCGAGTAAGCGCCTTTGGCGGGATAGTTGCATTAAATAGAGCAGTAGATTCAGAAACAGCAATAGAGTTAAAAACTCTTTTTCTAGAATGCGTAGTTGCTCCCAATTTTGATACCGAAGCCATCGAAATACTCTCTGAAAAGAGCAATCTACGTCTTATTCAACTTAATTCAACAGCAATAAATAGTGCAGAGCGGAAGAATATTCGTAGCATATTAGGAGGAATACTAGTTCAAGATCAAGATGATGAAGAAGTTAATACCAATGATTGGCTACAGGCTACAAAACGTTATCCTTCAAACCTGGAGAGACTAGACCTAGACTTCGCTTGGAGAGTTGTAAAACATGTCCGTTCTAATGCAATCGTAGTTGTATCAGGTCAACAAACATTAGGAATAGGTGCTGGGCAAATGAATAGAGTTGGTTCAGCCAAATTAGCCCTTGAAGCAGCTGGAGAAAAAGCCAAAGGTGCAACTTTAGCTAGTGATGGGTTCTTCCCATTTGATGACACAGTACGACTAGCCGCAGAATATGGAATTAAAGCAATTATTCAGCCTGGAGGTAGCATTCGAGATAAAGATTCTATAAAGGCATGTGATGAATTAGATATATCTATGGTCATGACAGGGAAAAGACATTTTCTCCACTAATGGTAATAGATTTATTCGTCAAAAAATATCCTTATGATTCAAATACGTTCATTCTTAAATTATTTCTTCTTTAGACATATTGATCAACTTTTTGCTAACTATTTGTCTTTGGGTAGTAGGTGATTTTATTTGTCTTTCGGAAGGCAGATAGTCGCCCTGGGCCTGCACATACGAAATAAAAGAATATGGCTGCATATACAGCAGATAATTCAAAAGTATAGTTGTGGTTCTGAACTACAGCCAGAGGGAATCCCTCTAATCCAGTGTCCAATAGATGAAAATATACTGCGAAAAGCATTGTAGATAAAAGACCCAGTGCGGAAAATCGCGCAAAGATGCCTAAAGCTAGTCCTATAGGGCAGACTATTTGTGTAGCAGCAGCTGCAAATGTCCATAGGACGGGGCTTCCAGGAAGGAAAGCAAAGTATTTCCCAACAACAAACTCAGCAAACCCCTCTGGATCTTGAAATTTCTCTAGTCCATGGTGAATCATCATCACACTAACGCCAACACGAAGTAGAAAAATTGCCAACTCAGCCGTAATATTGATTTCCCCCTGAGAGGATGGGCTTTCTACAACAACCTCAACCTTCTGAGGAGCAGAAGCAGCATTTAGCTTCGGAGCTACCTCAGGTTGAGATTCCAGAGGCTTGGGGATTTCAGCTTCAGACATCATCTCTAAGTATTAATAAAGTTATATTAGTTCCTGATCAGAAATAAAAGGATTTTAAATCTGGAATCATTGAAATTAAAACCTATTGTGAAAGGTGATTAAATTGGCCAACCCTCTCAGAAAACTAATAGTTTGAACAACAATCCAAGAAAGCACTATATGAAAGTATCAATTGCTAAATGCTTTCTGATTTCTGGTCACTCAGCTTCATTAACTTTTGGATCACGTGCTCTACCACTCTATCTGGAGTAGAAGCCCCAGAAGTAATTCCTACACTGATCGGACCATCTGGTAGAAAGTTCTTCTCCTCAATCAAGTCTTCTCCCAATGGCTTATGGGTAATAGTGTTATCTTCTTCTCCAATTCTCTCGGGTGTATCTATATGAAAAGAACGAATGCCTCTACTGATTGCTATCTCCTGGAGATGCGTGGTATTAGAAGAATTAAACCCACCTATTACAACAAGCATATCTAGAGGCTCATCAACCAAAGAAAACATTGCATCTTGCCTTTCTTCAGTTGCATCACAAATAGTGTTAAACGCAAGAAAATGCTCACTTAAAACAGCTGGCCCATATTTTTTAAGCATTGTGCGCTCAAAGAGCCTTCCAATCTCTTCAGTTTCACTCTTCAACATTGTTGTCTGATTAGCTACTCCAATTCGCTGTAGATCTTGATCTGGGTCAAACCCTGGAGACGATGCTTTCGAAAAATGCCTTAAGAAATCTTCTCTATTCCCTTTCCCAAGAATGTAATCAGCCACATATTGAGCTTCCTCTAGATCAAGTACAACAAGGTAAGTCCCTGCAAAAGAACTTGTTGCAAGGGTCTCCTCATGCTTTACTTTTCCATGAATAATAGAAGTAAAAGTATGTTTTTTATGCTTCTCTACGGTGTGCCAAACTTTTGAGACCCATGGGCAAGTGGTATCAATAATGTGGCAACCCCTCTCATGAAGCAGCTGCATCTCTTGAACTGTTGCACCAAATGCCGGCAAAATAACTACATCTCCCTCACCTACGGAAGAAAAATCCTTAGCCCCATTCTCTGCAGATATGAACCTGACATTCATATTGCGAAGATGATCATTTACTGAGGGATTGTGAATGATCTCATTAGTAATCCATATATTTTCGAGAGGATAATGTCGCCTAGTTTCATACGCCATCGCCACAGCGCGCTCTACGCCCCAGCAAAAGCCAAAGGCCTCAGCCAGCTTTACTCGCAATCGACCATGTTCTAACAAATAGCCATTATCGCGAATTGAACCAATTAGTGAGCTTTGATAAGCCTTTTCAAGGGCTTGTGCTCGTTTTGTGGGCGATCCAAACCCCCTTCTGTTATAACGCTCAGAATGATGCAACGAGCGCTTAAAAGCTTGCGTATCCATAAGCATGAACTTTACATCTATATCCCTGGAATTTATTAGGAATTAAATAGAACAAAAAAAAAGCCTGGCAAAAGCCAGGCCGAGAAATCAAATCTGCGCTGAAATCAATTCCCAGCAGAAGCGAAGTCAGGGTATGCCTCCATACCATGCTCTCCAATGTCGAGACCAGCGATTTCTTCATCTTCAGAGACACGGATACCTCCAAAGAAACTGCCAATAACCTTCCACGCTATCCAGCAAGTAAGAACTGTCCAAATTGCGTAGGCAGCGCACCCAACGAACTGAACCCAGAGTTGACTAAAGCCACCTCCAGTAAACAATCCGATGCCTGCTCCAGAACCCTGAATGTCATACCCCCATAAACCTATAACTAAGGTGCCCCAAATGCCACATACACCGTGTACGGAGAAAGCTCCAACAGGGTCATCTATGCCAAATGAATCAAGAGCAGAAACCGAGTAAACGACGATTACGCCACCAACCAAGCCTGCAACCCAAGCACCCGCCAAGGTGAGATTTCCACAACCTGCTGTAACACTAACTAAACCAGCAAGAATTCCATTAATAATCATGGTCAAATCGGGCTTCCCTGAAGTCCAAGTTGAAATAACTGTTGCCCCAATAGCACCACCAGCAGCTGCAAGTGTTGTGGTTACAGCTACATATGGAACCCACTGATCCATTGCCAACTGGGAGCCAGGGTTGAAGCCATACCAACCAATCCAGAGGATGAGAGCTCCTAGAGTTGCAATAGACATGTTGTGTCCAGGCATTGCCTGAGCCTTGCCATTAACAAACTTGCCAATCCTCGGACCAAGCAACATCGCCCCGACTAAACCAGCCCAGGCTCCTACTGAGTGAACAATCGAAGAGCCAGCGAAATCAATAAACTCAACATCTGAGAAGGTGTTTAACCAGCCTCCATTCCATTCCCAACTGCCAGCAACTGGATAGATAAAAGCAGTAAGAACTAAGGAGAAAACAATGAATTCTCCAAACTTCACACGTTCAGCAACCAATCCAGAAACAATGGTTGCAGCTGTACCAGCAAATGCAGCCTGGAAAAGGAAATCAACTGTTGGGACCAAGTCACCATTAGAAATCATCTCCGCAGTAACAGATGGGTCAAAGAAAAGACCGAAGAAGCCTCCCTTACCTAGATAAAGGAAACCATCCCAAACTGAATCCCCATACATGAACGAGTAGCCGACTATCCAATAGGCAGTTACTGCTAAAGCAAAAACAAAAAGGTTTTTAGCAAGGATGTTTACTGCGTTCTTTTGACGACACATCCCTGCTTCTACCATCGCGAAACCGGCGTTCATGAAAATCACCAGAATCGTTGCAACTAAAAGCCAGAGATTGTTAGCCAAGAAAGCCGCATTCAATTCAGGCATTTCAGCTGCATGAGCAGAAAGATTAAAAATGCCTAAACCAAACAGAGCAAGGGGAACGCAAGCCAGCCACATCAAAGAACGATGAGAGCTAAAGCCACGGATGCTACGTAGAAGAAGCATTGGCCCATCCAGAAGACTTGCCTCCTGAAGTCGAGCCGTGCGTCGCCTAGGCAGCGAATGCAGAGCAGTGGTCATAGAAAAGTTGAAGCTGCTAAGTGAACTGGACTTCAAAGTCCTGTTCGTACTGGTACAAAATGACAGAATCTGACTAAAACCAAGTCGTCTTTGATACAAAAGTAGTCTTAGGGCATGAAATCTTTAAGTTTCTAGCTCTTTTGAATCAGGTTTCTCTCGATCCAACTACACCTCGAAGGTCATATCCATATTCTTATAATCATTTATCTAGCAGGTTGGTGTCTAAAGAATGAGGGTCAGAGACTGCACAAAAGAGGCAGAGAAGTCATAAACAGGAAAGGCTTTACAGTAATTTAACACTGTGATTGTCTCGCAAAAAAGAAGAAAAGTTTCCACATATATAAAAACAGCTAATTAATCATCTAAGGGTTTAAAAATAGCAGAGAAATCGACTTTTGGATAAAAAGACAGTAAGTCAAGTAAAGCAGAATAGGCAACTCTGTCTCGATCAAAAGCAATTGATCCCCTTCCACTTCTTCCTATATTAAATCTAGACTCTGATTCCTTTCCTAGAATTTCTCTGACAGAGTCAATATCTAGCTTTATATCTAACTGATTTAGTAGCTTCGAGAAGGATAAAGTAGGTTCATCGAAGAATTGATCATAGCTAAGCCAAATTAATTCATTTTCAAGTTCCTTTTCATGGGAAAGCCAACCCAAATAAAAACTTATATACCACGGGAGGTAATGAAGCACTGTAAAATGAAGTCTAGAAAGGCCTGATTCATCAATGTTATGCAACAAATTCATATTTAAATAAGCCTGTGGTCCGTAAGTTGATTCTCGCTCCCAATGATCAATTATTGAAACCGAAACATCCATTAAATCTCTAACAAGACAAACCACATGAAGATTATACTTTTCAATCAAATGAGATGTATTCTCAGAATATCTACAATGATGTTGTGCAACAATATTCCTCCCAGTCAACATGGAATTAAACAGGGAGACTTCTTCTATGTCCTGCTCCTTAAGACCATGATAAGGAACAAAGCTTGTCCTTTCCCAGCCATCCATTAAGGCCAGTTTACCGCTTATATACGTCGAACCAGACTTGGGGAAGCAAGTGAGCAGAACCTGCCTCCTTCTGAACACCTTCCTGAATTGAATAATAGATTGAGTCGAGGTTAGAAAGATGCCTCGAAAAGCTTTTTTGAGTATCAATTGATCAGGAGAATGAATTAGGTTCTAGAGATCATTAGCTATATACTCCAAACGCTGGGATAAGACAGCTGAAGTAGAAAGTAATTCACGTAAAACCCTCACTAATTGTCTCAGCGTAAAACATAAAGCCATCTGGTGTCATCATCATTTTATTCCATTCACCATCATCAGTCTTTGCAGCCACTTCTAAAACCCGTTCTTGCCCACCATTAGTAGTCCATTCTCTCACCCACCAATGATTTTCCTGGTCAAATTGGTAACCCTTGGATCTCAGAAGAGACCTAATTGCCACTTCTCTAGAGAAACCATCGTCCATTCTCAACCTCACTAAACCAGTAGTTGCTCAAGTACTAGCAATGAATTAAAAAGACGAAAAGTAAGCTCCTTTGCTTCAATAAAGCAAAACCAATTGAATGAGGGCTTTTACGACTGTCTGTCATCCTCAATCAAGGACTCGAGGATAAATTGCTAATAGTCTAGGAATGAGAATCCCTTACTTTCTGAGATATCGGTCTTTTCTCTTCCCAAGTAATGCAATCAACATGGAAACCGAAGCAACAAGGGATCACTTCTACGCCTGACTTCAAAGCCAATCGAAAAAGCTTGCCATAAGTTGGATCCGCGCTATCACCAGGCGCAAAAGCCTTTACATCACTTCGACCAATACAAGGCACAAGAATAGCTCTTGCCTCAGGTAGCACTCCTATCATCTCCCTTAAATGCTTCTGACCACGTTCAGTAACCGTGTCAGGGAAAAGCGCAAGATCAGATTCAGTCCAAGTTGTATTTTTTACCTCTAGGTAAATAGACCTGCAATCCGGAGCATTCTCCTTAGGAGTAAGTAAAAAATCTATGCGACTTCTCTTATTTAGTCCATAAGCCACTTCTCCTTTAATTAAAGCAATAGATCCAAGCTCATCGTTTAAGCAACCAGCTTCAATAGCAGAACGAACAATTCTGTTCGACAAAGAAGTATTTATCCCAACCCATGAATAAGAGCCATTTTCCCCTGGCACTTCTGCCTGATCCCAAGACCATAACAATTTGCGCGTAGGTGAAGGTACATATCTAACTCTGACGCGGCCTCCTGGATACAAAACACCAGTCATCGGCCCAGTATTAGCACAATGAGCAGTGATGATTTCACCGCTTTTGAGTTCAACATCTGCAAGAAAGCGCTTATATCGCTTCAATAAGACTCCTTCTTGAAGGGGCTCATCAAAAGTAAGGATTGGCTGTCCAGGCATTAAGGCTCCCTAACTCGTGCCATAGCGCCTTGGAATCACGCAATACCCCCTATGAAGTAAATGGATCACCAAGACAAAAATGACTAAGTCTCTCAAGAGTATTTCAATAGTTGTGATCCTGGGAACCCTCATAAGCAAAGCAGGGGGTTTAGCAAGACAACTCGTGATTGCTGGAGCTTTTGGCGTAGGAGCGGCTTACGACGCATACAACTATGCATATGTAATACCTGGTTTCTTTTTAATTCTTCTAGGTGGGATCAATGGGCCTTTCCATAATGCAATGGTCAGTAGTCTGACTGGGAAAGACGAAAGAGAAAGCTCATATATTTTAAGTGCCATCAACACAATGGTGACGTCAGCATTACTTCTGCTCACTGCAATCCTTGTAGTAGGAGCCGAGCAACTAATCCATCTCGTTGGCCCTGCTCTAAGCCCTGAGATCCACGACATTGCCGTCTTACAACTTAAGATAATGGCACCATTAGCCGTCTTTTCAGGGCTAATAGGTCTTGGATTTGGGGCCCTAAATGCAAATAATGAGTTCCTAATTCCATCAATATCACCAGTTTTATCAAGCATAGTTTTAATTAGTTTTGTGGGTTCCTTTTGGCTAATCAAAGATGGAATCAATGAGTCAATAGACACTCAATTGGCAGGTGGGATTATTCTTGCAGTGGCAACATTAATTGGAGCATTTTCTCAATGGATTGTTCAAATTCCCTCTCTAGTTAGCAAGGGATTATTTAAAATAAAGTTTATATGGGATTTAGGCAATCAAGGCATAAAGGATGTTTGGAAGATCATTATTCCCGCCACATTTTCATCTGGCATGTTACAAATAAATGTTTTCATTGACCTTTTCTTCGCATCTAGTCTTGTCGGTGCCGCAGCTGGACTGAGTTACGCAAATTTCCTTGTTCAAACCCCTTTAGGTTTGATCTCAAATGCATTGATAATTCCATTACTGCCAGTTTTCGCAAAACTTTCTCGAGCCGGCGATCAAAAAAACCTAATAAAACGTCTTAAACAGGGTTTAATGCTGTCATCAGCAAGCATGATTGCTATAGGAGCAATCTTTATAACTCTGGGCGAACCAATAGTTGAGCTGATATATGCACGTGGAGCCTTTGACAAGAACGCTGTAAATCTAGTCTCAGGGTTATTAATTGCTTATGGTATTGGAATGCCTTTATACCTTGCGAGAGATCTTCTAGTTCGTGTTTTCTATGCACTTGGTGATGGGCAAACCCCTTTTCGGCTATCCACTGCTGGGATAGGACTCAACGCATTGTTTGATTGGTTTCTTATAGGTGGACCTAGCCCATGGGGTAACCAATTGCCATTTAATTTCGGTGCTCCTGGTCTTGTAATAGCTACTGTTGCCGTCAACTTCATAACCTGCGGTGCACTGATATTTACGTTGAACATTCGACTAAATGGGTTACCTATTAAAAGTTGGTGTTTTGATGGGGTAAAGCTATTAATCGCAGGTTCAATTGCAGGGGCAATTTCTTGGACTGTTGGAACAGTAATTCATTGGCCAAATGATTTAATTGGGGAGCTATCACGAGTTGTCTTTTCATCTTCAGCAAGTCTTTTAAGTTTTGGAATAACTGGGAACCTACTCAAAATCAAAGAAATTCAAGAGCTGTCAATATTAATTCGAAAGAAGCTTAGTCCTCCTTAAGTTCCACATCTCTCTGCGCTCGCACATTCAGAGGTAAATCCAAGTGATTAGCCTCTGAGAACTGTGGTCCTTGAACCGACAGAATTCGAGCTTCAATACCAAATTCTTGAAAAGCAGTTTCCATCTGTTGAATTAAAGCTTTCTCCACCTGCTCTTCTGCATCAACGACCTTGCCAATCAGCCTCTCTCCTACAGGGCCAATCCTCTTTTTCATCACCTCACGCGCATTAGTTACCTGAATAATCAGCACGCCATCTCCCTCATAAGAGCAACCCTATCTGCAATAGGAATCCAAGATATCTTCCAAATCATAAATCTGTCCGGAAGGCATCAATCTTGCAAGTGGTAATCGAGTCGTTCCTCCAGCTAATTCCACCTGAACTGATTCCAGTGCCTTCCTAGCTGCAACACTCACACCTTGATCAAGATACGCATTGCATTCAAGAGCCAGGTTTTCAGCCAACCCAGCATCACCTAAATACAGATGCCAACTTGCTACTTGGATGTAAAGCCGATCAGCTATTAAACCTTTTAGGTCTTGCAATTCAGCAGCATCAAGGGTCATAAGATTGTTCGCGACGTCCTTAATTCTGACGTCAATGAAAAGTGTTAGTTGACGAAGTCCCCCTTAATGGAGTGTTATTGACTCAGACAAGCGCCTGTAGCTCAGCGGATTAGAGCATCTGACTACGGATCAGAGGGTCGGGAGTTCGAATCTCTCCAGGCGCGCTTTCTCATCTAATCAAGGAAATTCTTACCTGCCCTAAATGAAATGCAGAATTTGAGAATTCCATCTGCATGGTCTCCGAATGCCTACGATTCAAAAGCTTCTAGTAAATTCAAATGAAGGATCAGTCCATGCTCCCGATTAAAGCTGCTCTTTCGGAAGCAGATCCAGCGATAGCCAAGCTAATTGAGAAAGAAAAAAACCGTCAGGAAAACCATCTTGAACTAATAGCAAGTGAAAATTTCGCTTCCCTAGCAGTTATGGAAGCTCAAGGTTCTGTCCTGACCAACAAATATGCAGAGGGTCTACCAAAGAAGCGTTACTACGGAGGTTGTGAATACATCGATGAGATAGAAGCACTCGCCATAGAAAGAGCAAAGCTACTGTTCAATGCTGAGTGGGCCAATGTTCAGCCACATAGTGGTGCTCAAGCCAATTTCGCTGTTTTTCTTGCGCTTCTGCAACCTGGCGAGACCATCATGGGCATGGATCTTTCTCATGGTGGTCACCTCACTCACGGATCACCCGTAAACGTCAGCGGTAAATGGTTCAAGGTCGTTCAATATCAAGTCAATCCAGAAACACAAGAGCTCGATATGGAGTCGATACGTCAGCAGGCTTTGACGCATCGACCTAAGTTAATTATTTGTGGTTATTCAGCCTATCCTCGTGCAATCGACTTCAAAGCATTTCGTGCTATTGCAGATGAAGTAGGTGCTTATCTGCTAGCAGACATCGCCCATATAGCTGGATTAGTTGCTACAGGAGTTCACCAAAGTCCTATTCCATATTGTGATGTCGTTACAACTACAACTCACAAAACATTAAGGGGGCCAAGAGGTGGATTAATCCTCTGTAGAGATAAAGACTTCGGGCTCCAATTCAACAAAGCTGTATTCCCTGGGACTCAAGGAGGGCCTCTTGAGCATGTAATAGCAGGAAAAGCTGTGGCTTTTCAAGAAGCCCTCAAACCAAACTTCCGTACTTACTGTCTTTCAGTGGTGGAAAACGCAAAAGCTTTGGCAAGAAGGATTCAGGAACAAGGAATTGCTGTTGTCAGCGGAGGTACTGACAACCACATAGTTCTGTTAGATCTAAGAAGCATTGGCATGACGGGCAAAGTTGCTGATCTTCTGCTTAGTGAAGTAAACATTACGGCTAACAAAAATACTGTTCCCTTTGATCCAGAGTCGCCCTTTGTGACTAGTGGCCTAAGGCTCGGAACAGCAGCACTAACAACTCGTGGATTTACGGAACAGTCCTTCCATAAAATTGCTGATGTAATAGCCGAGAGATTACTGAATCCAGAAGACAAAAGAATTCAAGAAAATTGCAAGGAAGAAGTAAGCCGGCTTTGCTCAACATTTCCGCTATATAAAGGCACGCATTAGTTATCTATTGGAAAATTTTTCTAGAGACAAAAATGTTGTTGAAATCCTTTGTATAGGAACCGAACTACTTCTAGGCAACATTCTCAACAGCAATGCACGCTGGTTAGCCGAAGAGCTAGCTGCGCTTGGAACCCCTCACTATCTTCAAGTAGTGGTAGGAGACAATTCACTGCGCGTGATTGAAGCTGTTAAAGAAGCTTCCAAGCGCAGCAGGATCCTAATTACCACAGGTGGGCTCGGCCCAACTCCTGACGATCTCACAACAGAAGCAATCGCAAAAGCATTCAATACACCCCTACAAGAGCGGCGAGAACTATTGGTGGATATTGAATCGAAAGTAAATCTTATCGGTGAACATTCAGTTTTAAGCAATCGCAAACAAGCACTTCTTCCTCTTGGAGCAAATATCCTTCCAAACCCAACAGGCACAGCTGCAGGAATGGTCTGGAGTCCTCAACCTGATTTCACAATAATGACATTCCCAGGGGTGCCATCCGAACTCAAAGAAATGTGGGCCCAATCAGCTTTGCCATGGCTTAAAAAAAATCTCGAGATATCCCATACTTTCTTAAGTAAAACCTTAAGGTTTACAGGAATTGGGGAAGCAACACTTTCGGAAGACATCAAAGATCTCCTTAGCTACAAAAACCCCACTCTCGCTCCATATGCAGGCATTGGAGAAGTGAAAATAAGGATAACGGCTAGAGCAAGGACTATTAAAGAAGCAGAAACACTAATAGAGCCTATAGAAAATGAATTACACCTAAGAACTGGGCTGAAACTTTATGCATCAAATGAAGAAAATTTAGCTTCAGTTCTATTGGGAATTTTGCGGCATAGGAACCAGACGCTATCAGTCGCTGAATCATGCACAGGTGGAGCTCTAGGCGCCGAACTCACGAAAGTGTCAGGCGCATCAGATGTCTTTATTGGAGGTGTAGTTGCTTACAGCAATTCAATAAAGGAAAACCTATTAGGTGTATCTCAAAAGCTCCTACAAAAACATGGTGCTGTTTCGAAGGAAGTTGCAGAAGCAATGGCACTAGGAGTACGCAAAGAATTCGAAACAGATTGGTCAATTGCCATTACGGGGCTTGCTGGGCCAGGAGGAGGCTCTGAGACTAAGCCAGTCGGCTTGGTCCATATAGCGATTGCTGGGCCAAACTTCTGCAACTCCAGAGCTGAAATTTTTCCTCCTAGTAAAGGACGAATCTATGTTCAAACATTGAGTGTTATTAGAGGCCTTGATCGGCTACGTTTATTACTACTAGCAAAGAGCTAATTTCTTCTTATAACGGCTACTGCAAATAAACAGTGAGTTCGGGCACTCTCTATGACAAAGTTTGGGATCTCCACCGGGTGGCAGAACTTCCTGGTGGAGCTACGCAACTACTAGTTGGTCTGCACTTAATTCATGAAGTAACAAGCCCCCAAGCATTTGCTGCGCTCGAAGATAAAGGATTGCGAGTCCTGTGTCCCCAAAGAACATTGGCAACAGTGGATCATATTGTCCCTACAGTCAACCAAGAGCGTCCATTTGCCGATTCTCTTGCTGAGGAGATGCTCAGCACTTTGGAAAAAAACTGCAAAAAGCACGACATCACACTTTATTCACTTGGCAGTGGCAATCAAGGAATCGTTCATGTAATTGCCCCGGAGCTGGGCCTAACGCAACCAGGCATGACAATTGCGTGCGGTGACTCACATACATCAACGCATGGAGCCTTTGGAGCAATTGCCTTTGGGATAGGGACTAGTCAAGTAAGAGATGTCCTTGCAAGCCAAAGCCTGGCAATCAAAAAACTGAAAGTACGGAGGATTTGGATTGAAGGACACCTGAATTCAGGTGTATACGCAAAAGACTTAATCCTGCATGTAATTCGAATACTTGGAGTAAAAGGGGGCGTCGGTTATGCGTATGAGTTCGCAGGCCCAGCGATAGAGGATCTCTCTATGGAAGAAAGAATGACCATATGCAATATGGCTATAGAAGGAGGAGCTCGATGTGGCTACATCAATCCTGATGAGATTACGTTCGAGTATCTGAAAAGATGTCCCAAAGCTCCTTCCGGAAAAGCTTGGGATAGAGCAGTTTCGTGGTGGGAAAGTCTTGCGAGTGATCCAGACTGTTCATTTGATGACGATATTCATATAGACGCATCCGAGATAGCACCGACCATCACTTGGGGCATAACCCCAGGTCAAGCAATTGCTATTCATGAATGCATGCCGAGTCTCGAATCACTTGAGCAAAATGAGCTTCCCATTGCAAAAGAAGCCTTCTTATATATGGATCTAAAACCTGGTACTGCCATTAAAGGGCTACCTATAGATGTTTGTTTTATAGGCAGTTGCACTAATGGTCGTTTAAGCGATCTTCATGCAGCGGCACAAATAGCAAAAGGAAGACAGGTAGCAAAAGGCATCAAAGCATTTGTAGTCCCAGGCTCCGAAAAAGTTGCTAAAGAAGCAGTACAACAAGGACTCGACAAGATTTTTATTGAAGCAGGTTTCGAATGGCGCCAGCCAGGATGTTCGATGTGTCTAGCAATGAATCCCGACAAGCTTGAAGGTCGACAAATCAGTGCAAGCTCTAGCAATAGGAATTTCAAAGGCAGACAAGGTTCTGCAAGTGGCAGAACCTTGCTAATGAGTCCTGCAATGGTTGCTGCTGCCGCAATCACAGGAAAAGTTACAGATGTCCGTGAGTTATTCATAAATACTCATAGAGGTCAACAAATTCAAACACCATGACTTCAAAAGATAGTTTTCCTCAAGGCTCCATATTAGAAATCAATGGCAAATGCATTGTTTTAAAAGGCGATGATATTGATACAGATCGGATTATTCCTGCACGCTTCCTAAAATGTGTGAATTTTAATGAGCTAGGAGAACATCTATTTCAAGATGACCGTCAAGAACTAAAAGGCGAACACCCCTTTGATCTAAAAGAAAATCGAGAGTCTTCTATACTAATAGTGAATGATAATTTTGGGTGCGGATCTAGCCGTGAACATGCTCCCCAAGCATTAATGAGATGGGGCATCAGAGCAATCGTGGGGCAAAGTTTTGCAGAGATATTTTATGGCAATTGCTTAGCTTTAGGAATACCATGTGCAACAGCATCAATTGATATCATCAATGATTTACAAAACCATATTCAGTCAAATCAATCATCATCTTGGACTCTTAAAATTCAAAAGGAGACACTCTCGAGTGCAGGCACTTTATATCAAATTAACATCGAACCGGGCTCTCTAGAGATGCTCATAACAGGCCGCTGGGACGCAACTTCACAATTAATTTCCAAAAGTGAAAAGATTAGACAAAAATTAGAAAGTCTTCCATATCTAACTGAGTTTCATAAAGAGATTAAGTAGTGTCCATAATTCTAAAGCAATATCTATAAACTAGATTTAGCGGGAACAAATGGTATTCCATTCCCATCGAAATTAAAATCATTCAAACGGAAGCTAAGTCCTCCAACACCAGTTTCTGGACTGTAAAACAGTCCTATGTCATAAGATCTTCTTTGCCAACGAAGTTCAAATTTAGAATTTATCGTCTTACCAAAATATTTAGAACCTTGATCTATATTGAAATCAAATCCAGTATTGAAGACCAATGGCCCAGCCAACTGTTGCGTTAATGCAAGTCCAATAGTCGCAAGATCAACAGCATTATCAAATGCAAACGGACTAGAACCTTGCTTTAGTGTGCCTCCAGCCGAAAGAGAAACCTTCGTATAATCGAAAAATGGCTTACTAAAAGTTCCAAGTGTCAATTCAGGACCGCCTCTAAGGGTAAGTGTGCTTTGATTAGCTCCATCTTGGTACAAAAAGTATGAAGCGCTAAGGTTAGTGTTAAATGCAAGTTTTGGGTGAATTGGAATAGGTGAATATTTATAAGCAGCAGAGCTTTTCAACGCTGCTACTTTACCTTCCCAAATAACATATTCACTGCTTAACGAGGAGTATATGTTTGACCTCCAAAGCCCAATAAGTTTATCTCCAGCTAAACTTTCTGCCTTATATTTAGCTACTCCCAACCTAACAATATAGTTATTATCAATTAAGCCCCATTTCCAAGATTTACTCTTTTCTAAGTAGCCACCATAACCAAGATAAATGTCAGTTTCCCCCAACGATCCATTCCAAGCCTTATAGCGATATGCTCCAAAAAAAGAAGAATCCAATTCGCCAAAAGTATCTGTATTAAAGGTTCTATTCAACCCAGCCCAGTACCTACTACCATTTGCAATCCTTTCAGGATTAAATGTACTGATATTAGCATTTAGTTTTACATCCCAATCAAAGGATCGACCCCTCAATTTTGCCTTCATACCAAAAAGATCAGAAGCATCTACATCATTAACAACTCTTCCAGATGTCAATGAAGAGCCTGATGATATATAACTATTTGTCTCACCTTTTACGGCTCTTTGTATATTAAACTGTGGCTGCAGTGAGAGCTGATACTGCGATCCAATCTGAATTGGTTTAAATACTCTGCCAATAAACAGTCCGTCTCGATCTTTAACATCTATACCAAAAACCCAACGGTTCTCGACCTCTTCAGTCTGCCTAATTCTTCTTGACTTGAGTATTGGCAAACTCATTCTTTCTTCGACTATTAACCTACTTCTTCTAGTTGAAATCAAGATATCCCCATTATCCTCCTCTACAGCAATAACACCTTTAGACTCAATTCTAGTTTGAGTAGGTGTGAAAGGATCATTTGTAAAGCTCATCCTATCTGCATTCCATCCTTTTTCATTAATAACTAATCTCGGCGATTGAAATCTCCAACGAGTAATGGATCCTGTAATAAACTTGGCTCTACTTAATTGACTCAAGCGTGAAGTAGGGCCCCCGCCAAATTTATTTCTCTGCTCTGAATTTTTTGCAGATTTTGGTATACCTATCTGAGCTTTTATTTTAAGGCTATCTCTATATTCAATTCGATAAATAGCTTGATCAAGTTGAGCAATAGCCTGTTCGCGAATTAACTCCTGCTGTCGTAAAGACAAGTCAGATTTTGCGGTTTTAACTAAGTTCTCCTTAGGAGTAAAAGAGGCCTTGATTTCCAGTGCTGATGGTAATTTATTGGAAGAATTAGTGTCTAAAAAGTCCAAATCATATATTTCTATCCGATCATCTCTCTGGCTAGGAGTTCTCCTAATTGCTTGTCCTTTTGACAAACATTCCGAAGGGGTTGGGTATTCATTGTCAGTAGTCTGCTTGGAATTATCCTGACCCCACCTGTAGCGAAAACCCACTAAGTATGCATTACTACCTTCCTTTGCACCCGCAAAAGTTCCAAAAGCTCCAGATCGATGATGGAGCCGGCCTACTACGGAAAGACTTTCTGATAGAAGAACCTCAATTTCAAACCCTAAGTAATTAAGTAGCTTCGAGTATTTGTCTCTCTTTGTACGTTCATAATTACTGAAGCTAGTCGTATAGCTAATACCCTCAACAAAACCAAGATTCAACCAAGGTCTTAACCACAGTCTCGCTCCTATGCCAAGTACGCCCTCTCCAAAACTTTGGGCTGCTGTATCTGCATATGCAACTGACTGGTTATATTTCCCTCCAGCTTGCTTGTCAGCAATATGTCCAAACCAATCAGCTTCTAGCTCTAAGGACACTGGGCCAGAGCGGTAAATCCTTTTACTGATTCCAAAACCAAGCAAATATTCAGGCCTTGAAGTTCCATTAAAGAAGAATGCTTCGCCAAACTCAGAGTCCGTCATTTGGCCACCCCAAGCAGTTATTGCCCATGGATGTGGATGCCAGTCAGGAATAGAAGGTAATTTTGGTGGACATGAAAATTCATCCGTCTCAACAGCCTTCTTGCCTTCCAACGTTTTGTGGTCGTTGGACCAAGCCTCAATTGGGGGAGAAGCATTAAGTGGGTTAACAACTGCCTCATGCCAGATTGACTTGCTAACTCCTTCTGGGGGGCTATTGGAACTTTTTAAAGTTGGAATATTTGGCTTAGAAAGATCACTACTGGACGATGGACTTTGGAACAGATTCCCTAGATATCCTGGACTAATAAGCTTTAGATCTTTACCCAAGTACTCAAGATCAAGAACCCCATAAACATCTTTAAAGTAGCCCTTTCTTTTCGTTATGTTGTATCGAAAAGAGCTGGCCTGAAAATACTGTCGCCCTTTCCGTAATCGAACCCTTCCAGTTGCATAAAGTGTTTGAAAGGCTCTATCAAACTCAATCCGATCTGCCTTTAAAACAGCACCATTTAAAACAGCACTTGCACTGCCGTCTGCAATAAAACGGTCTTTGCGCTCGTCATAAATCTGTCTATCTGCCTGAAGTTGTAATGATGCCGGTACCTGAACATTCGAGCTTAAAGGCTCAATAACAGGACTGGATCTTTCTTGAACAGCAAACAAATGGTCGTTCTGAGAAATATCAAGGCGTTCATATCTACGCCTCGAAGACTCAATTATCCTTTGAAAGTATCCTTTTTCTGTTGATGCATAAACTGAGGAATGGATTAGACCCATCCCTCCTGCGGTAATTAATCCTGCAATCCAAATGTGGGGGCTCTGAGCCGCCAAAAGCCTATTGCCGAAGTTGCTGATCCTGACATGCACAGGCCACGTACTGGATGATCACAGTCCAGTACGTGGCGTGACTTGATTTGATCAGTCCTGTTTTAGATCAATCTTCAATCTTGAGGGCTCTCAAGATCCTTCCTTGCAGGTGTTCTGCCTGGGTCGCTTGCCAAGAAACCAAATAGAAAGATTCCGACAAAAAAGAAGACGACCGTGTAAACGGAAATCTTGAGGGCGAGCATGGATACCGACCAGGTCTATGTAAGCGAACACATCTTATGAGGCTTAGAGGCGAAATATCTACTTAAGAGGGGGGAAAATCCCTTCTATTGGGGTGGATTGAAATGTTTCGCAGTGGGTCAAGCCAAATCTCAAGCACAATCGAACCAATAAAAATCCATTAACCAGTGGCATTCGGCAATTGGATTGAATGGAATGCCTGAAATTTTTGCTAGCAAAACCCCACATAAAGCAATTACTGAAAAGCTATTTGCAAAAAAGCCAATCACTTTGCATCAAATCTCTGAAAAGGATCAGCCTTTGAAGGGGGATTGCTCATACAATGGACACACTTACCTCACCTGCTAAGAGCTACTAAGTGCCATGGGACAAAAAACTGCAATCGGAAGTTTGCTCAAATCTATTGGCAATTCTGGCCAAGGGAAGGTTGTTCCAGGCTGGGGAGCTGTTCCAGTAATGGCTTTCGTTGGAGTAATGCTTCTTCTTTTCCTAGTAATAATGCTTCAGATTTACAATGAATCACTACTATTACAAGGATTCAGCCCTGACTGGAATGGTGCTTGAACGACAATTCCAAATTAGTGCTGGAGCCTGAGGATCGCTCATGAATGTCTTTGGCGTAGGTTTGCCTGAGATTGCGGTTATAGCGGCTTTGGCACTAATAATTTTTGGCCCAAAGCGTCTGCCAGAGTTTGGTAGAACATTAGGCAAAACCCTGAAAGGACTTCAAACAGCATCTTCAGAATTTGAAAGAGAGATTCAAAAAGCAATTTCAGAGCCTGAAGATGCTCAAACCTTGACTGGGTCTGAGCTAGAAAATCAAAACGAAATTTCCAAAGAGACTCAATCAGGTCTGCAAGAAAGCAATCCTCCCAGAAGTTAAATTGAATGTTTCAGGGGGATTTCCGTTTATTCGTTGGTCTAGGGAACCCTGGTTCCAAATACCAAGAAACTAGGCACAACATAGGTTTCAAAGCATTAGAGAAATATGCGCAAACCAAAGCAGTTTCTTTTCATAAGAATAAAAAAGTATATGGAGAATTAGCTCAAATAGGCTCTGGCAGTTCAGCTCTAAAGCTCCTTATGCCTAATACATTTATGAACGAAAGCGGGAAATCTATTAAGGCTGCAATGGAATGGTTTGATATTGAAGTTGATCAGCTTCTGGTATTAGTGGACGATATGGATTTACCCATTGGCCGTCTCCGGCTTCGATCCGAAGGGAGCTCAGGAGGTCACAATGGTTTGAAAAGTACTATCCAACACCTCGGAACACAAGACTTTTGCAGATTGCGTATTGGGATTGGAGCTCCAACATCTATCAAACACGAAAGGAAAACAATGACAATTCCACATGTATTAGGAAAATTTAATTCCTTAGAAGTACCAATCATGAACAAAGTTCTTGATGAGGTAAATAAAGGTCTAGATATAATTCAGTTGCAGGGTTTAACACATGCCTCTAATCACCTGAACTCATATAAAAGTCAGTTTATATCAAGAATTATATGAGCCAATTACCAATTACAACAGCACATCTAAGAATTCACCGCCAAAGCTTCTCTGCCCAATATTTAGATGGAGAAGTTTCTGCAGGCGGGTTTGACTGGCAATTCACCTGGTTCTTTGGGAAAGGTGAGCTGAGTGTAGAGCCATCACTCGGGAGGGCTCTTATTCAAGATGCACTTTTACGGTTTCTTTTAAAAGCTGACTACAACCTAGAACCTGGTGGAGATTACAATTTCACTGTTAGAGCTAAATTTTGAATTCCTTGTTACCTGGCCAACAGAACTTCTGATTTAGATAATCTTCCAAAAGAATCAATGCAGCGACTGCATCTAAAGGTTCTGGAGGCAAAAAGAAACCCTTTGGAATCCATGCAAGCCACCAGGCTGGTGGCCACAACTCCCAATATCTTTCTCTGGCTCGTAAAGTAGTTCCATATTCTTCTACCAAATGAACAGAAGGCAAATTAATTAGCAGTCTGTTCCAGACTTTACTTGAAGTCCCGTTACCTAGAATGATTCTATCAATTGGAAACTCATTATTCCATTGAATTATCAACTTAATTGCATTAGATCTGTCCAAAACTCTGCCATCTATTACCGTCAAGTTCCTAACATCAGCAAGCAAAACTCCACACTTTCTGCTGCCAGGGTCTATTGCAACAAATCTCGACATAACTTTCAATCTAGTAAGTCTTTCTTGTTCTCATCCTGATTGATTTGCAAAGCCACAACTACAGAGTCAGCAGTATCGCTATCACGAACAGAAACAGCCTCAATTTCTATATTTTCACTATTCCTCATTCGAAGTGAGCTCCCTAATTTGTTAATTGAACTTGCATTAAATTGAAGACCAGAAGTAAGTGATCCTCTTCGCTTGACTTCTGCCAAAGTCGATGCAAGAAGAAGCTTGATTCTCTTACGAATTAACTCTGTTGTCATCTCATTATTCTTAATAGTCGTCTTAGCAATTATCTCCCCAGCACGAACGATATTGCGATTAGGACGAACATCCGGAAATGCATAAACGGATCTTTCGCCACGCAATACGTTAGCTGCTGATCTTATATTGACTACCCAGGTACCTCTCTCGCTAATAATTTCATCTAGTCGCTGAATATCGGCTCTTGGCACTAAAAGTATCTGTCGATTAGGTCTTTCTCTTGGCCTAACACGCCTAAACGCCTCAAGATTAGCTTCTTGCAGGAGGCGCTCTATAACATTTTTAGCCTGACTAGGACTCTCTAATTTAATTGTTGCCCTCGCCAAAGACTGTCCACTACTAATTACTACATCACCTCGTCGCAATGCAATCAAATTTCCCTCAAGTTGTTTCAACTCCTTTTCTCCTGTACTAATCCTTGCCTCAAGTAACTTTCTCTCCTCTTTCAATGGAGCAAGTGCTAAGCGACTGTTCTTAAGCTTGTTTTGTAAATCATCTAATTGGAAAAGACCAACACGCAATTGTCTGCTGACAAGCAACATAAACCCAAGAGAAAGGGAACTAATTAAGCTTCCGGTCAAAACTGTTATGAGGACAGCAGTTCTACGTGGCCTGAGATTAAAGATACTGAGACGAGCTTTACCAACTCGACTTCCAAGGCGGTCTCCAAGAGTGGCAAGCACCCCACCTAAAACAAGCAGCGAGAGAATTAGAAGCCAACCAGACACAGGAAATCAGTTGAAATCACTGATAGAGAGAAACACATCACCATTCTGAGACAAGGGTGAACTTAATTGAAACGTTTAGCTAAAGCGATTGGATCTAAAACCGTAATTTTCTTACGATCAATCTTCACTAGCCCTGAGTTCCTTAGATCTCCTAACAGGCGGGTAATGGTTACACGAGTAGAGCCTATAGCTTCAGCGATTGCTTGGTGTGAAAGCCTCAAATCAATAGTTATGCCCTCATCACCTGGCAATCCAAAATCCCTACACAGAACCAGCAAAAAGCTAACTAATCTGGATGACATGTCTCTATGAGTAAGAGTCTCAATCATGGTTTCCGTTTGCAAAATACGACTAGAAAGGCCTTGAAGCAGAAGCAATCCAACACTTGTTTCGTCTTCTATAGCCTTTCGCACTGAAGCTGCAGGTGCAGTAATCATTTCTACTCTGGTAAAAGCAACAGCGTGATAAAAGCGATCAGATCGATGCCCTGTAAGAAGAGACAGAACCCCAAAAAGGCTATTTTCCCTTAATAAAGCAACAGTAATTTCCTCCCCAGATTCATACACTCGTGATAAACGGACGGCACCACGACGAATCAAGTAAACCCTTTCAGCAGGGTCACCTGGGAAAAAAATTGTTTTAGATCGCTCAACCTGCTCGGTGTTTGCACCATCAAGATCACGTATAACCTCTATCAGGGTTCTTCGTGTCGAACCCTGCTCATTAATTAGATTGCCAGCCGCCTGAGGGTCGGATTGGGATACATAGCGGCTAAAGCCGCGATTCGCGCCTTCCATGGAGGCAAGATAGATAGTTGGACCTTAAAGAGTGCAGAAAAAAATCCTTGTAACAACCACAACGTTTTTCAAACTTCCTTCTCCAACGCCAAGAGCTGTTCCTTGTGGAGGCTCCGAATTCCTGGTTCTGCAACATCTAAAAGACTATTAAGTTCTGCCCTGGTGAATGCTTTTCTCTCCGCCGTACCTTGTATCTCTAAAAAACGACCATATGAATCCATAACAATATTTAAATCCACATCAGCCCTTGAATCTTCACTGTAATCAAGATCCAACAAAATTTTTCCATCCAACAACCCTACAGAAACTGCAGCAACTTGACCTTTCATAGGATTCTTAACCAACTTCTTATTCGCCATTAATCGACTAAAGGCGCGTTCAAGAGCAATCCATGACCCAGTGATTGCGGCTGTTCTTGTCCCGGCATCAGCCTGAATAACATCACAATCAATGAGCAGAGTATTTTCACCTAGAGCTTCCAACTCAACCACAGCCCTCAGGCTCCTACCTATAAGACGTTGAACTTCTTGCGTCCTTCCTGAAAGTTTAATTAATTCACGGTTTTGCCTTTGAGGCGTAGACCCAGGAAGCAAGCGATATTCCGCACTTAACCAACCTGAACCAGAACCCTCGCGCCATCGAGGCACCCCTTCCTTAAGAGAAACACTACAAAGTAACGCTGTAGATCCAGTGTGGACAACTAACGAGCTGACCGCAAATCCCATCGGATCCCAATCAATATTGAAAGGCCTTAAATCATTCGGCATACGCCCATTAAAACGTTGCTGCAAAGAAGAGTTCATTAATACCTCACAAGACATGTCAAGGAAATTCAACCCAAAGAGGCAGATTCAACACCATAGATAGTGTCATAAAACTTGTATAGCTCAATCTAGCCGCTAGATTTGTAGAAATGGTTTTTTTGCTAGCTTCCTAGACCCTCATGACTGCAAGCCTAGGCATTGGCCATCTAGCAACTAACAAGACTGCATTGCAAAGTCATCGAACCTTGCAATCAGTACCTTCTCCTGAAGAAAGAGCAGAATTACATCTTGTTGGGGCAGAGGGGCAACTACAGGTTCACACAGCGCCTTACAGAGGTAGTTTTTCTGTGGTGCTAAGTGAAGCTCTAAGAGCTGCCGGATTAGGGAGTCAGGTAATGGTTGTTCAATTCTTAAAAGGAGGAGTTGCCCAAGGTCCTAATGGGATGGTTCAGCTCTGTGGAAAACTCAAATGGCTCAGACCAGAAGTACTTAGTTGCATAGCCGAACCCGCACGCAAAAATTTCTTAGATAAGGAGACTGATGAAACCACCCCAGAAAAAGCCATTGCAGACATTTGGGAAATATGTCGGGAACAACTGTTAAAAGGTGATCTTGACCAAGTAGTGCTAGATGAGATTGGTCTTGCAATAGCACTTGGATATCTAACAGAAAAAGATTTCATTTCTACCCTGGAAAAGCGTTCAAAAAAAATTGATGTCATTCTTACAGGCCCCTCCATTCCTCCAGGAGTCATGAAAATGGCTGATCAGGTCACCGAACTCCGCTGTGGCAACTAATGCTTAAAAATGATCGCTGGATTACAGAACAAGCCAATGCAGGAATGCTTGAGCCTTTTCAAGATGGCCTTGTGAGACATCTAGAGCCAAAGACCAAAGAACACCCTGTACTTAGCTTTGGTTGCTCATCATATGGATATGACTTAAGGCTTTCTCCAAAAGAATTTCTGATATTTCGTCATGTACCTGGGACAGTTATGAATCCAAAGCACTTTAATCCTAACAACCTTGAACAAACACCATTAAACAAAGATAAAGACGGAGAATATTTCATACTTCCTGCACATTCTTATGGGTTAGGAGTTGCGCTCGAAAAAATGAAAGTTCCAGCAAACATAACTGTAATATGTCTTGGAAAAAGTACTTATGCACGTTTGGGAATTATCGTCAACACAACACCTGCAGAGGCAAGCTGGGAAGGACATCTCACTCTAGAGTTTAGTAATAGTTCAGGCGCAGATTGTAGGATTTATGCGAATGAGGGTATCTGTCAACTTCTTTTCTTTGAAGGTGATCCATGTGAAACCACATATTCCGACAGAAGAGGCAAATACCAACATCAACCTGAAAGAGTCACTCTTGCAAAGGTATAAACATGAGCAATATTGAATTAATAAGCAGTACTCCTGATGCAGAGAAAACAATGGCATTTATTGCCAGAGTAAGTAATCCTAAGAATCAAGAAAATCAAGATTTTGCAAAGTTACTCAAATACTGCATAGAGCATGAACATTGGAGTGTCTTTGAACAGGCATATATGACACTTCAAATTGAAACCAATAGAGGAATTGCAGCTCAAATACTGCGGCACAGGTCGTTTACTTTTCAGGAATTTTCACAACGCTATGCGGAAAGCACGCAACTTGGGAACATTCCACTACCTGAACTACGCCGTCAAGATGTCAAGAATCGTCAAAACTCAACTGCAGATCTTCCAGAAGAGATTTGCCAAGAATTTGAAAGCAGAATTCAAGAACAATTCCAAAAAACCATTGACCTTTACCAAGAGATGCTTGCAAATGGTGTAGCAAAGGAATGTGCACGTTTCATTCTTCCATTAGCTACACCTACAAGAATTTATATGACTGGCTCGTGTAGATCTTGGATTCACTATATAAAGCTACGTACAGGGCATGGCACACAGAAAGAGCATATGAGTATTGCTGAAGAATGTAAACAGATCTTTTGTGAAACTTTCCCAGTTGTTGCAAAAGCTCTTGAATGGCTAACCTAAAAACTTCTTCCTATATAGTTGATCTTCCTATCAACAAATCTATGGATTCATTAACTTACTACGCATGACTCATCGGCATAGTTTTGCTATCAGTCAAGTCTCTTCTTTCCGACTGTAAAAGGCTAACCTCAAAATCCTTATTCTTATTACTTGTCATAGAATTAGGAACGGTTCCTTCCTCTTTAAGAGAATTAATGAACCCACTTAATTCTTCCTCAGTGCGAACACCTAATGAGCGACCTTGATAAACACCATCTGCGTCAAAGAAGCTTAGTTGAGGTATTCCATTAACTTGATAGCGCTTCACCAAGTCTTCCCACCGAGAATTATCTACATTTAGCAAGACAATATCAACTTGGTTTATTACTTCACGCTCTATAGAAATCATTGATGGAGCCATCTTGCGACAGGCCTCACACCAATCTGCATAGAACTCAACAACAGTCGGCCGACCATTAGACAAAGCAATCTCAGGGTCAAGAGAATTCTTTGCTAATTGATCAAGAGGTGATTTAGCACTGAAGCCTCCTTTAAAGAAAAAGAGGAAACTCGCCAAAAGCAATCCTGCAAGAACAAGAAAAATCTTTTGGAAATTGTCTAATGCTTCAGATTCCACAACATCTTTCATAAGGAACTCGTGCTGAGAAACACTTGGATGATTTTCTCACTTTCAATAACCGCATTTAGCCATCGTAAAAGGTCTATGGTCACGATCAATGCAAGAAATATTTTGAGTACTACCGTTGCTTCTCTAAGAATTGCTATGGTTCCATCTAAGAACTAATGCATGAGGAATTAGTATTTGACTGTAAGTCGAGCGATTTTCATTAAAGAAGTGTCTGTGACCTTGATTTAATCAAAATTCGTAAGACAATTTACCTTGATTTGCGTAGACCTTATGGCCAGCAATGCTATGCATAAAGTTGGCTCTCTAAAAGGAGTTAAGAAAAATACCCTTTTTGGTACAGATGGGATTCGGGGAAAAGTCAGCACAGTTTTAACTCCTGACCTTGCAATGCAAGTCGGATATTGGTCAGCACAAGTTCTTCCTAAAGAGGGACCATATCTAATAGGCCAAGATTCTCGTACAAGTGGCTCAATGGTAACTGCAGCCTTAACCGCAGGGTTAAATGCTGCCGGTCGCGATGTATGGGTCATAGGTCTATGCCCAACACCCGCCATATCACATCTCATCAAGGAATCAAAAGCTGCTGGTGGATTTATGGTCTCAGCAAGTCACAATCCACCAGAAGATAATGGGATCAAAATTTTTGGAGGAGATGGTAACAAAATCTCTAAAGCACAGCAACAAATTATCGAGTCACGCCTACTAGATGAGTCAACAAGAAAAATTGTGAGACCAAGCTTTATGAGTTGTGGCCAGACATATCATCGAAACGAACTTCTAAAGCAATATCAAAACAACCTGCTCTCTTCGACCGGCAACAAAACACTGAATAACATCAAAGTTGTTTTGGATTTATGCTGGGGTTCCGCAACTTCCTGTGGGGCAAAGGTATTTGAAGAGCTAGGGGCTGAAGTCACTGTGATAAATGGTAAACCTGATGGGAATCAAATAAACGTAAATTGTGGCTCAACTCACCTAGCTCCACTACGAAAAGCTGTTCTAGATATAGGTGCTGATATGGGGTTTGCATTCGATGGGGATGCTGATCGAATGATCGCTGTTGACAGAAAAGCACGGGTCTTAAATGGAGATCATTCACTGTATCTATGGGGCTCTGCACTTACAGAAAGTGATTCACTTCCTGATCAAAGACTTGTTGGCACAGTGATGTCTAATCTAGGCTTTGAACGTGCATGGCAAGCTAGAGGCGGACTATTAGAAAGAACATCTGTAGGTGATCAGCATGTCCATGCAGCCATGGTTAGCCATAAGGCTGGACTAGGGGGTGAGCCATCAGGTCACATTCTTTCTGCAGCGCATGGACTTTGCGGAGATGGTTTACTTAGTGCCTTACAGATAGCCACTCTTTGCAATGAACAAAACCTCAGTCTTTCTGAATGGCTTGACCAAAGCTTCCAAGCATTTCCACAAAAGTTAGTGAATGTGCCATTATTCAACCCACATCAAGTAAAGCGCTGGCAAGACTGCAATCCTTTAAAAGATGCCGTCAATGCAGCTGAAGATGCAATGGGCCAAGAGGGGAGAGTCCTCCTCAGAACCAGTGGAACCGAACCACTCCTAAGGATCATGGTGGAAGCACAGGATGAAGTAAAGGTAGATTTCTGGGCCTCTCGCCTAGCAAAGCTCGCAGAAGAACATTTCAGCGTTGCTTAAGATAACGATCTTTTGCTTCAATCAACAACAAGAAATAAGTCAACCTATCTTCTTACTTAGCCTCCAAACCTCGTTAATTTCTTATGAGCTTCCACAAAGGATGGTAATTCCGGCAATGGGTTGTGATTGCGTCGATAAATAACACGAAAAATATCCAAACCCTTTGCTAAAGCATATTTTTCTCGTTCTGTACTTACGTTAAATGGGCTTTCAGATAGCCATTCATCACAAGAGCCAGGAGAGCGGTCAAAGCAACAAGATATTTCTACTACTTGAGCCATTGGCTGAATAACTGACAACAAGTCACTTTGAATAAATACTTCCCTACCTGGCTGCATGGCAGAGGCTATGGCTAAAAGCAATGATGGTTGCAAGACTCTTCTTTTATGATGTCTTCTTTTAAACCAAGGATCTGGGAATTGGATAGAAACTCTTTGGAGCTGGTCTTTAGAAAGTTGCATCAACCAACTCTCAAGGCTGACATTTGCATTACAAAACAAGAAGCACAGATTATCTAGACCTAATTGCTGTTTCTCTCTATTAGCTGCATTAACAAGAGACTGGCGAATCTCGACCCCCAAATAATTCCAGTTCGGGTGGAGGGAAGCCAAAGCCAAAAGGAATCTCCCCCTGGCCGATCCAATATCTAAATGAATTGGTAGACCTTCATCCTGAAACAAATCAGAAGATGAGGGCAGCTCTAAAGGCAGCTGAAAAAACTGACTAAGAGGGTTGACGTGCTGACGCACTTTTCAGAAGTTGTATGGATTTGACCCTAACAAGGGTGATAAAGAGCTCAACA
This sequence comes from Prochlorococcus sp. AG-409-P03, assembly GCA_003215295.1. Classification (GTDB taxonomy): domain Bacteria; phylum Cyanobacteriota; class Cyanobacteriia; order PCC-6307; family Cyanobiaceae; genus AG-409-P03. The sequence continues at coordinate 63,023 of QCKN01000002.1, forward strand.
GGATTAATAATGATCCTCTTTGGAAACACCTCTCTGTGGAAGAGATCACATACACCACACTAGTTTGGCTTACCTACCGACTCTCAGCGACTTTCGCCTTTGGCGTCCCACTAGTGCTTTTGATTTGGGCCTCAATCCAACGAGCTCCCTCGATGATAAGACTGATGTCGATCTATTGGAAGACTGCAAGCCTAATGGCAATAAGCATGTTGCTCTTAACAGACCAACGTCCTATTGGTTATTTAACATCTTTTCTTGCGCCATTGGTAATGATCTTCTCAGTATGGTTCTGGGTAGATCTAAATGAAGAACTTGCTGATCTCCCTCCATGGAAAGCATTACCTCTTACCGTCAGAATATGGAGATGGGCACTAAGTTGTTTGGGCTTCATATACGGAACATTAGGCTTCTTGAGTCTTCCATGCTTCCAAAAGCAAGCACTCACAATCTGCAAGGCATGGCTAGAGGCCCCTATTGGTTTTCATCACATAAATCAAAAACTATTTAACTTCCTTTTTGGCGCAAATTGGAATGAACCATTGGCTGCGTTTGTTGGCTACATGGCTTTAGCAGCGTATTGTATAGGTATATTGCAATGGATTCTCGTGCGGCTGCCAAAGTATGGAAGAGTCGCAGGAGATTTCTAATAAAAACTCTAATGTAAGCAGTCAAGATTGATTCATACGAAGTTATTCAATCAATCTTGTAACCTGTTCAAAACATCAACACAACGTCCACAAATAGAAGAATGTTTCTTATCTTTACCTATGTCTAACTTGTAATGCCAGCATCTTGAGCACTTTTGGCCTCTGGCCTTTGCTACCTCAATAATACCGAATTCAGTTTTCTGAGTAGCAATTACTTCAGCCCAAGGTTCACCACCTATTTGCAACTGTGAAACGATCAGCCAATCGCACAGACTATCAACCTGACTACCGACTGAGTTCTCAACCCAATCAACCGCATCAATAACATTTTCTTGACTTAGCTCAAGTCTTATGGAAGCCTCAAGTGAGGAACCTATTTGATTATTAGATCGACAATCTTCCAGAACACGATTAACCGCACTACGAAGTTCTCTTAAACATCTTACTGGTTCAATCAATGAAGAATCTATCCAAGATTCAGGGGCATCTGGCCAACCTCTTTCAAAGACAGAATCTTCATTCATTGGATAGGGTATATTCTGCCATATATCTTCTGCCATATGACATAAAACAGGAGCAATTAAACCTGCCAAGCGTTCAATTATCAAGGCTAAAGTTGTTTGGCAAGATCGCCTCCTATAATCAGTTGGAGCACTGACGTAAAGACGATCTTTCGCAACATCCAAGTAGAAGTTCGACAAGTCAGAAACACAGTAGGACTGTATTAACTGAAAAGATCTTGAAAACTCATAAGCATCATAAGCAGTTGAGATATCGTCAATCACTTCGGCTGTTCTATGCAAAATCCAACGATCCAATAAAGGTAAATTTTCAACTAAAACCTTATCTTTTATAGGGTCAAAGTCGTGCAAGTTTCCTAATAGGTATCGAGCAGTATTTCTAACTTTCCTATACACATCTGCAAGTTGCCGTAAGATACTTGATCCAATAGGTACATCGGCCAAATAGTCAACTGAACTAACCCATAGACGCAAAACATCTGCTCCATAAGCTGGGTTCTCTTTCTTATTAGCTCCACCCTCAACAATTATCGCAGGGTCTATGACATTTCCTATAGATTTACTCATCTTCCTTCCCTTTTCATCCAACGCAAAGCCATGCGTAAGAACCTGTCTATAAGGGGCCTTATTCTTAACAGCAACAGAAGTGAGCAATGATGATTGGAACCAACCTCGATGTTGATCAGATCCTTCTAAATAAAGATCGGCTGGATAAGAAAGTCCTTCACGACCGCATGACACAGCAGACCAACTAGATCCAGAGTCAAACCATACATCCATCGTGTCAGTCCCTTTTTGCCATTGACCTACCTCTGCGGAATAGGAAGGAGGCAAAAGTTCTGACTCATCTAACTCCCACCAAATATCTGCTCCATGTTTTGCAATTAAGGCGTGAATATGGCTAAGGGTTTCGTCATTCAATAAAACGTTTTTACCATTCTTCTCATAGAAAACTGGAATTGGAACCCCCCAGGTTCGCTGTCGAGAAATACACCAATCTCCTCTATCTCGAACCATTGCTTCAATTCGATTGCGTCCTGATGGTGGCAACCAAGTAATTTCATCTATCCCATCCAAAACGTCTTTACGAAAACCCTCCAAAGAAGCGAACCACTGCTCAGTCGCTCTAAAGATAGTAGGTTTCTTTGTTCTCCAATCATAAGGGTATCGATGGAAGTAATCTTCTTGCTTCAGTAAAGATTCATTCTTTTCTAATGCTGAAATAATGACATTATTTGCATTCTTTAAAACATTTAGCCCTGCAAATTCACCTGCTTCGGATGTCAATACACCTCTCTCATCTACAGGGCATAATGTGCCTAGGTTATATTTTAGGCCAGTGTTAAAATCATCGATCCCATGGCCAGGTGCAGTATGAACTAAGCCGGTTCCTGATTCAGTATTAATGTAATCACCACCTATTATTATTTGACCTTCTCGATTCATAATTAAGTGCTTATAAAAGAGGCCTTCAAGCAAGCTGCCTTCAACGACGGCAAGAACCTCTACTGATATTCCAAGAATCTCACTTAGGGTGTCAACTAATTCTTCTGCTACTAAATACAAGCAACCATTCTTAGCAGATGCAAAAGCATATTTTAAACTACTGTTAACTGAAATAGCTAGGTTTGCAGGAAGTGTCCAAGGAGTAGTTGTCCATACTGAAATCTTAAGAAGTTGACCTAAATCAACTTCATTTGTTGGCAAATCAAGGCCTTGATCAGAAAGATTCTGTCGAAGCAATTCTGGCAAACTCTTCGCAGGAAAAACGACATAAATACTATTACTTTTGTGAACATCTGAATACTCAAGCTCTGCTTCTGCAAGCGCAGTTCTCGAACTAGGACTCCAATGAACTGGCTTAAGTCCTCGATATATATAACCCTTAAGAACCATTTCCCCAAAAACCTTAATCTGGGCAGCCTCATATTCTTTTTGCATTGTTAAATATGGTTTTTCCCAGTCCCCCCAAATTCCCCATCTACGAAAACCACGCATTTGTCCAGCAACCTGCTTCAAGGCATAAGAAGCAGCCTTCTTCCGTAATTTAAGAGGAGTCAACTCCTCACGCTGCTGTTGATCTAGGGACTGCAGAACCTTCAATTCAATAGGTAAGCCATGACAATCCCAACCAGGAACAAAACAAACTTTCCTTCCACGCATTATCTGAAACTTATTGATAATATCTTTCAGAATTTTGTTAAGCGCGTGCCCCATATGCAAAGAACCATTTGCATATGGAGGACCATCATGCAACGTAAAACTCTTGCCCTGGTTACGTAACCCTAAGTCAAAATCAATACCTTTCTCTCTCCAGAACTCTTGCAACTCAGGCTCCCTCTGAGAAGCATTAGCCCTCATTCCAAAGCTTGTCTTCAAAAGATTGAGGGTCTCCTTATAAGAAGGGGATTCCTCTCCCTTGAGCTTCTCCTTAGCCACGATGACGCTTCAACCCAAGCGATTATGAATCCTCAGCGGGACTATGTCCCTCCCTTGTAGAGGTGCATAGCCCCATAGAAAGGGTTCGAACTTCTACTAGATAGACCTTCCAGGCCGCTCCGACTAGGCCCTAAAATCTTATGTTCTGCAATGCTTTCGAAACAAATCCATCCGATTGGCTCCCAGCAATGATTCGATTTAGCTTCGTTTTGAAAAGTTTCATTAACTCTGAGGAAGTTCCAAATAAATCAGGAATTGATGACCTCTGCTAATACTTGCCAGTTGTCAATCTTGGATTTGATCTGAACCGAGATGTTGCTTAACTACTCAGCTGCCGCCTCACGATTTAGAAAAAGCTCTCTCCCAAGCCTTCCTAGCAACAATATTGGTTATATACCTACCACCGCTGCCCTCCCATCGTTAGTTGCTATTAACACGCGTCAAAAGCAAACACAGTAAAGCAGGGCACCTCTTGCATCGCTTGGCTGACTTACCTCTCTTCAGCAGAAGGGAGTATTAAAGTTGAATATCCAAAATCAGGTTGCTGAAAATTTCTGGCAATCTGATTCTGAGAAATAACTCACCCCAATCTGATGGGAAGATTAGAGTTATTGATAAGCCCATCTGGCGGAATTGGTAGACGCGCTGGTTTTAGGTACCAGTGACTTCGGTCGTGGGAGTTCAAGTCTCCCGGTGGGCATTCAGATGAAACATCTAGATTCAGTGCGTTTCAGGTTCTAGGCTTCATAGATGCAGCTCTAGCCTTTAACTGCCCATATCTGGGCATCTCTCTCTTAATTTGACTTCCTATTTGCGCCGTTGCACCAGCCCATCAATGCAATGACCCAGGCCATGAAGGTGCCTAGTTCAACTGAGGTATCAAAAAAATTACTTACAACTGCTGACTGGCAGAAGGTCATTCAGGATTATCTAGATCCTCCAAAGCCTTGGAATCTCACAGTAGGGCTATTCATCGGGGGCTACCTGCTCGCTGCTCTAAGTATTTGGCAGTGGTATCAGGGCACTTGGCCATTACCAGTATTAGTGGGCTTGGCTTTTCTGGCCCTGCATATGGAAGGAACTGTTATTCACGACGCCTGCCACAAAGCAGCACATCCAAATAAATGGATTAATCAAGCAATGGGTCATGGTGCCGCAATTCTGCTGGGATTCAGTTTCCCCGTCTTCACCCGAGTGCACCTTCAGCACCATTCACATGTAAATGACCCGAAAAATGACCCAGATCATATTGTCAGCACATTCGGCCCAGTCTGGTTAATTGCGCCACGTTTTTTTTACCATGAATATTTCTTTTTCGAGCGCAAGTTATGGAGGCGCTTTGAACTTATGCAGTGGGGAATAGAAAGAGGATTATTCATATGCATTGTATTTGCTGGCATAAAATATAATTTTATGAATGTTATCTATAATCTTTGGTTTGGTCCAGCCCTCATGGTTGGCGTAACGCTAGGAATCTTCTTTGATTACCTTCCTCACAGGCCTTTCCTTTCTCGTAATAGATGGAAAAATGCCAGAGTTTATCCAAGTCGCTTAATGAATTGGCTCATAATGGGTCAGAATTATCATCTTGTTCATCATCTATGGCCATCTATTCCTTGGTTTGAATATAAACCTGCATATGAAGCCACAAAACCTCTTCTAGATTTGAAAGGGTCACCCCAACGCATGGGCATTTTCGAAAGTCGAAAAGATGGCTTCAATTTTCTTTATGATGTTTTAGTAGGTGTCAGAAGCCACAAAAAGAAACGTAGCAAGATGCGTCCTCTAGCAAAAATACTTCCTAACAGTCGCTTGAGACGTAAATGGATCAATCTTTTACATCGAACTGCCGTGATTCCCTCTTCTAAGCATATTTAATTAATCCGACAAAATCTTAGGAACTCGATAAAAGTCCCCTTCGCGTTGAGGTGCAAGATCAAGGATCTCCTCTCTAACGTGAGTTGTATCAATATCATCTTCACGAGAAACATTTAATACTTCTACAGCCCTAGTCATTGGAGGAACATTTTCAGTTTCAACCTTTTCGAGTTGGGCAACATAGCTCAAAATCTTTTCTAACTGACCTGTGAATCTTTGAATTTCTTTCTCAGGCAACTCAAGCCTGGCAAGCCGCGCAACCTTGCGGACATCTTCAGGAGTAATTTTGCTCATGAGGCATCTAGGAAATTTGATAAGTCCTTACTTAAAGACGAAGCTGCTATATCCAAAAGGATCTCTCCATCTTCTGGTTTGGCCAGATAAGGTTCAGACCCCATTCTTCCATCTGGATGCCTTCTTCGGAAATCTTCAGGCCCATGGATTGGACCCGCAGGAGCTGCTGGAGGAAGCGGATGCTGTTTATTAAGAAGAAGTGGATGTAAATGAAGAGTGACTGCTATCTCACTTGGAGTCGCATGCTTCCCTTCTTTATCTCCATAAAGATTCCTAGCTTCTTTAAACACTTCTGAGGCCAAAAACCAATTAGCCAATTTGCATCTCACTTTATTAGCAACAGGCAACCTTCGCTTCAGAACAGAACTATACGCCTCAGAAAAGGCAGCCTTAATAGTCGCAATATTTCCTCCATGTCCATTCACTACAAAGATTCTTTCAAAGCCATGAGTAGCAAGCGAAAGAACAATGTCATGCATCAACAGCATTAACGTTGACGGCTGAAGACTCATAGTTCCAGGGAAACCAAGATGGTGTTCAGCCATCCCAAAAGCCTGCGTAGGAGCAACAAGGACTCCTGTCCTCCTACCTACTTCTAGAGCAACTGCTTCTGCCGTGAAAGCATCAGTTCCAATAGCACCGGTAGGCCCATGCTGCTCTGTAGAACCAATTGGCAAAATTATCCCTTTACAACTCTGAAGATATTCTTCCACTTCAGGCCAAGTACGAAGATCCAATCTTGCAGATTGCGAATTCTCAAATGGACTAGACATGGTTAAAAAATCCTTAGAGAGAAGAACCCTTACTAAAACCTCACAAGACCCTAGCCTGTAGGGCTAGTTATCAATGATGAAAGAAGAACCTATAAAAAAACTGGAGGAAGCTATATGAAAAATTTCTCACTTCTTATATTTCTGCCAACAATTCATAATCAATCCATTCCACCCTTTATAAGGCAGCTTTCATTAGCTAAAATCTAAAAAGAAGCTAATTTAAAAGTTTGTACTCATTCAAGCAAGTTTCAAAATGTGCTTACAGAAATAAGAAATGGGTGTTGAACTGATCAAAAACCTTTCTACAGCCCTGCCAAAATCATTTTTTTACAGGCATGCAAAAATAGTTGCTCCTGATTTAATTGGATGTTTTCTCGTAAAGAGAGAGAAAAATCACAAGCTACTTTGGGGAGTGATCATAGAAACAGAAGCCTATTCTCAAGAGGAACCTGGTTGCCATGGACATAAACGCAGAAGCCAAAGTAATGAGACATTATTTGGAGATCCAGGGCATTTTTATGTTTATCTAACTTATGGGATCTACCACTGTGTAAATATAGTTACCGACCGAAAGAATTATGCGAGTGGAGTACTTCTCCGCTCAATAGCATTGCCTGGAGAGGATGAAAGAGTGGCGGCTGGTCCAGCTTTATTGGCAAGGCGATTTGGATTGGATCGCAACAGTGACAATTGCCCACTTTCATTAGAGAGTGGGCTTTGGGTGTCTGACAAACCCTCTGGAAACAAAATGAAAAACATTATCGCAACAACCCGAATTGGAATCACCAAGGCACAAGATTTACCTTGGAGGTGGTATCAAAAGAATAGTCGTAGCGTTAGCAAACGAGCTAAAGGTGACCGCTGTCCTTCTAAACGAGAAGCATTCAATCTATCCAAAGAAGAGTATCAATGAGCAGCTGGAAACATCAACATATCCTTGACCTAGCAAATTTCTCTTTAGAGGATTACAACATTGTTTTTGAACTCTCAAGTCGCTTCAAGGCCCTTCCACAAACTGGGACAAGAAAATTACCTGCTTTACAAGGCAAATTAATTACAACGCTTTTCTTTGAGCCAAGCACTAGAACCCGCGCAAGTTTTGAAATAGCCGCAAAGCGACTTTCAGCAGATGTCCAAAGTTTCTCCGCTTCAAGTAGTTCTCTTCAAAAAGGAGAAACACCTTTAGATACTGCACTGACATATGTGGCAATGGGTGCTGACGTACTTGTCGTAAGACATGGTTCGACAAATGTTCCTGAGCAACTAGCAAACTATTTAGAAGCAAGTGGTCGAAAAACTGCTGTTCTAAATGGTGGGGATGGACTCCATAGTCACCCAAGCCAAGGGCTACTGGATCTCTACACAATTGCCAATTTCTTTAATCCAACGAACCCCAACCCACAAGATCTCCTGAATAAAAAAGTCGCAATTGTCGGTGACATCCTCCATTCAAGAGTGGCACGTTCCAATTTATGGGCTCTAACTGGCTGCGGAGCAAACGTCGTGTTGTGTGGGCCGCCCAGCCTTCTTCCAGATGAGTTTACAGACTTCGTAAAAGCACCACCACCAGGACAGGCACATGACCCAATTACAAAACGAGGACAAGTAAGCATTGAGAGATCTCTTAAAGCAGCCCTTAAAGAGGCAGATGCAGTAATGACACTGAGACTGCAAAAAGAGCGAATGCATCAAAATCTAATAACAGACTTAGATAGATATCATCGTGACTATGGGCTAACACATTCATCACTTAAATGGTGCAGACATAACAACATTCCTGTTCTACATCCCGGCCCTGTAAATCGGGGAGTAGAGATGAGTAGCGAGTTGCTTGAAGATCGCTCTATATGCCTGGTAGGAAATCAAGTCAGTAATGGCATATCTATTCGCATGGCCCTTCTATATCTAATTGCAACAAAATAAGTGATGCAACTTAAAAAATTACTTTTAAAGCACAATTTAAACAATTAAACCAACTTACTGAAAAGAATCCGAATACATCTTTGCCAACCAGAATCAATAAAGTATAGATCGAGTCAATTGAAAGCAATAACAATACTTTATCGCTAAAATAGCTTGAAGCCCTCTGTAAGAAGCCCATAAAGAAGGCCAATTCTAACCATATCAATAATTTGAATCGAGATGGTTAAGGGCTTAGCTGAAGCAGGTACTCTCCTGAGACGAATCATCAACTCTAGTATTAAAACAATAACCAAAGCACCTACAGGATCCATCAAGGCTAGAACTCCATTAATAGCCCCAACAGAACTACCCAAAAAGAATCCTGTTAGAAGTGTAATTAGAAATAAAGAATATCTGCGCCATGGATTCAAAGACCAGTTTTCCAAGCGTAAAAGAGCCTGAGAAATATTCTGATTAAGACGAGTAGATTGTGGTTTAAAAGTCATCAGAAAAGCAGAGATTTTCTAGTCATCAAACAGATCCAAAATTCAGTTTTAGATCCTTCAATTAATCTTACAAACAACAATTTGAAGTCATTACTTGGACTTTTAACTGGGATCCTGCTTTGTTTTCGCCTTCCCTTTCCCCTCTAGTAATTCCAATAATGCCTCCAACTGAGCCATTACACCCCGAATCTCTCCGCCCTCGGGCAAAAGACCATCGTCCAACACACCAGTGTGCATTTCCCGCAATTCTTGCCGGATATAGCGAAGGTGACTGACCACCTGCTCACGTTTCGATTGCGACATCGAGAACCTTTAATCCTGAAAAACTAGATGGAGAATAGGGGATTCGAACCCCTGACCTCTGCGGTGCGATCACAGCGCTCTACCAACTGAGCTAATTCCCCTAGTCCAGAAAACTAGCTTGCGGGCAAAATAGAGAAGTAGGCAACCAATAAAACATCTATGCAAAAACCAAATGTTGCCTCAATTGGCAAAGAAAATGAGATCACAGCAGAACTCCTTAATAAATTTGACGAGGCAAAAATTGCTCTTCTGGCTGAGCGGCTCGATCAAGATGACTATCCCACTCCATTTGCTGGTTTAAATGACTGGCATCTACTAAGAGCATTGGCGATACATCGCCCAGAACTTGCTCGTCCTTACTTACATCTGGTTGATCAGGAACCTTTCGATGAAGATTGAGGTCACTAGTCCCTTAAAAGGAAAACGAATACTTGTAGCAGCTTCTGGAAGTATTGCAGCAGTCAAAACCCCGACGATTGTTAGCAACCTAATTAAGGCTGGAGCAGAGGTTAGATGCCTACTTACTCCAAGTGCTGCTCGTCTAGTCAGCCCAATCTCTCTTGCAACGCTTAGTCGCAACCGTTGCTACCAGGACGAAGATCAATGGAGTCCCTCGGAGCCAAAACCTTTACACATTGGACTTGCTGAATGGGCAGAAATAATTGCCGTTGCACCCCTCAGTGCTTCTAGCCTTGGCAGATGGATTCATGGGATAGGGGAAGGTCTACTTGCAAGCGTCCTTTTGGCATACGAAGGTCCTGTCATAGCAGCAGCAGCTATGAACACTGCTATGTGGAGCAATCCAAGGGTTCAAGCTAACTGGCAAGAACTTGAAAAAAACCCAAGGGTTTTGCGATTAAGCCCTTCTTCTGGACTCCTTGCATGTGATCGAGTAGGAGATGGGAAAATGGCAAATCCAGAGTTAATTGAATTAGCACTCACAACGGGAGTCACTGATACTTTTTCAAATAAAAAATTCAGTCGTGACTGGACAAATAAAAGGCTGCTTGTAACTGCTGGACCAACTATCGAAGCATTAGATCCTGCAAGGCTAATAAGCAATCGAAGTAGCGGGTACATGGGAGTTCTCCTTGCTCAAGCAGCACATTTAAGAGGCGCAAAAGTGGACTTAGTTCATGGGCCTCTCCAAACACCTAACGGTTGGCTAGAAGGCCTAAAGACTTATGAAATTGAAAGTTCTGGAGAAATGCAACAACGCCTGTACCAATTGCAACCGGATGCTGATGTCATTGTGATGGCAGCAGCAGTAGCAGATATTCGTAAAAAAGATGGAGCAAATTCAGCAAAAGCAAGCAAGCAGTGTTTATTAAATTCATTTGAAGACTCTCTAGAAGCTGCTCCTGACCTGCTCACTGAGGTTGTAAAGAACCGCACTCCCAATCAAGTTTCACTAGGCTTTGCTGCCCTCACAGGCAATGACAACGAAATGCAGGAAGTTGGAGAGGCAAAGAGGCTCGCCAAGGGTTGTGACCTCCTTTTTGCGAACCCAATAAATAGAGCCAATCAAGGGTTTGGGGACAATTCCAATGGGGGGTTCCTACTTGGGGCCAAAAGTATGGTTATGTCATTCCAACCAACATCGAAATTGGAATTAGCTCATAAATTGCTCGATGAACTAATAAAACTTCAAAGGAATATTTCCAAATAAGGTTTCCAACCAGATCTAATGCAATATTCAGGCGAATACCTCAAAAGCATTGGTAACAGGCCCTTCTCAAGAATTCAGAGCCTTTTTCTGAGCCTTTCAGAAGCGACAGGTTGTTGAGAGCTGCAAAATGGTGGCCTTAAGCAGCATTTACCCCCTGTAAGATCCCAACTGATCCATTGGGCGGTTTATACCGCAGTCATCTGGCCTTTAGGCTTCTTCTCATGCGCTTACGTCCTTTGCTGGCCATGGTGCTGGCTTTCTGTCTCACTTTTGCAGCTGCCCCATCTAGTGTCTCAGCCGCTTTCGTTCTGGGTGGCGAAAGGGGTAATGCCAAATTTGGCGACGTTGTCAATACAGGGCAAGCTGGTGAGTGTTCAACTCTTCCCGCTGGTTCTTCAGGATCCATCAGCGTTGATGGAGATTTCAAAGATCTCTGCCTTCAACCAACTGAGATCTTTGTCAAAATTGCTGGCAACAAACGACAAAAGGCTGATTTTGTCGCTGCAAAAATCATCAGTCCTCGATTTAACTCCAGCATAGATCAGGTCTACGGAGACCTCTCTGGCGGCAAATTCACTGAAAAGGGTGGCATTGATTTCTCACTAATCACAGTCCTTGCCCCTAACGGAGAGGAATTTCCATTAGCCTTCTCTGTCAAAGATATGGTTGCGGATGGAGGCAAGTCAATTGCCCCTGGATCCGAATTTACTGGAACAACATTCACTCCTAGCTACCGAACTGGTGATTTCTTAGATCCCAAGAGTCGCGCTAAGGACACTGGTGTTGACTATGCCCAAGGTTTAGTTGCATTAGGGGGTGATGACGAAGAACTCGCTAAAGAAAACATCAAGCAGGATCTCACTGGCAAGGGAGTCATAACCCTTTCAATAGATAGTGTTGATTCCTCAACTAACGAGTTTTCTGGAACTTTCGTCGCAATCCAACCCTCTGATAACGACCTCGGATCCAAAGAGCCAGCAGATGTCAAAATCACTGGCAAACTCTATGGACGTAAAGCCTGATCATTGAGAAAACTCGTATCAGGTGCAGTCCGATAGCAGAAAAAAGAGGAGCTTTCTAGCTCCTCTTTTTTCTGCCATTCTTTAAATAGAGCTGGGTTCTGCATTGATCTGGGAGAATTTCCATCCATCTCAAAGAATTAAATGGTTTCAAGCGAATCAACTTCTCTAGATCACTTAGGAGTCATTAACCCTTGCGGGGGCACTTTGGTTGATCTAATGGTTCAATCTGACCAGAAAGAAAAAGTAAAGCAAGCTGCGACAAAAAGCATTGAATGTTCCCACAGAAATGCTTGTGATATTGAGTTACTTGTAATTGGAGGTTTCTCTCCTGAGAGAGGCTTCATGCATCAGGCGGATTACAACTCAGTAGTGGAATCTCATCGCACCACATCAGGGCATTTATTTGGTCTGCCCATTGTCATGGATACTGACAGGCATGATATTGAAATAGGAGACAAAGTACTTCTTAAATATCAAGGGCAAGATCTGGCTGTAATGCAAATAGAAGACAAATGGGTTCCAGACAAAGCCATTGAAGCGAAAGGTTGTTATGGCACAACATCTTTAGAACACCCTGCTGTCCGAATGATCGCTTGCGAGAGAAAACATTTCTACTTGGGAGGCAAAATTGAGGGTCTCGAGTTACCTAAAAGAGTTTTCCCATGCAAAACTCCAGCCGAATTAAGAGCACAACTTCCTAAAGGTGAGGATGTCGTAGCTTTTCAATGTCGCAACCCTATTCACCGAGCCCATTACGAACTTTTCACTAGAGCCCTTCATGCAAACAATGTAAGTGAACAGGCAGTCGTCCTTGTCCACCCCACGTGTGGTCCGACGCAGCAAGATGATATCCCTGGTGAAATCCGTTTTCAAACCTATGAGCGGTTAGCGGCTGAAGTCGATAATCCTCATATCAAATGGGCCTATCTTCCCTATTCAATGCATATGGCAGGCCCAAGAGAGGCTCTGCAGCACATGATCATTCGTCGGAACTATGGATGCACTCATTTCATAATTGGCCGAGATATGGCAGGTTGCAAATCAAGTATTAGCGGAAATGACTTTTACAGCCCCTATGAAGCTCAAGATTTCGCTAGAGAATGTGCTCCAGAACTAACCATGGAAACAGTACCGTCTCTCAACCTTGTCTATACCGAAGAAGAAGGCTATGTAACTGCTGAACATGCCGAAACCCGTGGGCTTCATATAAAGAGGCTTAGCGGCACACAGTTCAGAAAAATGCTACGCAGTGGAGAGGAGATTCCAGAATGGTTTGCCTTCAAAAGCGTGGTTGAAGTCCTTCGAGCCGCATAACAGCAAACAATCCTATTAACATTCTTAGATCAAAGGAAAAGAATCTTGAACAAACGTTTGCGAAATGTCGGGCTCTACGTGCTCATGGTGATAGTGATCATCGTTGTCGGAACTGCCTTCTTCGACCAACCTGATCCTTCCTCTAAAGCTCGCTCTATCCGATACAGCGAATTCGTTGAGGCAATCGAAGACAACCAGATCAGCCGTGTCTTGCTCTCACCTGACCGGGGCACCGCACAAGTAGTCGAGAATGATGGCAGTCGAGCAACAGTCAACCTTGCCCCAGACAAAGACCTGCTGAAATTATTGACGGAACATAACGTTGATATAGCGGTTCAACCAACCCGCCAACCCAGTCCTTGGCAACAAGCAGCAAGCAGCCTGATTTTTCCGATCCTCCTCCTCGGAGGCCTCTTTTTTCTATTTCGGCGTTCTCAAGGAAGTGGGGGTGGAAATCCTGCAATGAATTTTGGTAAAAGCAAGGCCCGACTCCAAATGGAGCCATCCACCCAAGTTACATTTGGAGATGTTGCTGGAATTGAAGGAGCAAAGCTTGAACTGACTGAAGTAGTCGATTTCTTAAAAAATCCAGATCGTTTTACCGCTGTAGGAGCAAAAATACCAAAAGGAGTTCTTTTAGTAGGACCACCAGGAACCGGAAAAACTCTTCTTGCTAAAGCCGTTGCTGGTGAAGCTGCTGTCCCATTCTTTTCTATCTCAGGTTCAGAGTTTGTAGAGATGTTTGTTGGAGTTGGAGCAAGCAGAGTTCGCGACTTATTCGAACAAGCAAAAAAGAATGCACCATGCATAGTTTTCATTGACGAAATTGATGCTGTCGGCCGACAACGTGGCGCTGGACTGGGAGGAGGCAATGATGAAAGAGAACAAACCCTGAATCAACTGCTGACTGAAATGGATGGATTTGAAGGAAATACAGGGATCATCATTGTTGCAGCAACCAATAGACCAGACGTTCTTGACACCGCTTTAATGCGACCTGGGCGATTCGATCGTCAAGTGGTTGTCGATCGACCTGATTACAGTGGCCGCTTGCAAATACTCAATGTCCACGCTCGAGATAAGACCCTCTCAAAAGACGTTGATCTTGACAAAGTAGCTAGAAGAACACCTGGTTTTACAGGCGCTGATCTTGCGAATTTGTTAAATGAAGCCGCAATTCTTGCCGCAAGGAGAGAACTATCAGAAGTAAGCAATGACGAGGTTGGAGATGCAATTGAAAGAGTAATGGCAGGACCAGAAAAAAAAGATCGAGTTATGAGCGAGAAGCGAAAACAACTTGTTGCTTATCACGAAGCTGGGCATGCACTTGTTGGGGCACTCATGCCTGACTACGACCCTGTTCAGAAAATTTCAATTATTCCTAGAGGCCAAGCAGGAGGATTGACTTTCTTTACTCCTAGCGAAGACAGAATGGAATCTGGTCTTTATTCAAGATCGTATCTCGAGAACCAAATGGCCGTAGCACTTGGAGGGCGTGTTGCTGAAGAAATCGTTTATGGCGAAGATGAAGTGACCACAGGGGCATCTAATGATCTAAAGCAAGTCGCGCAGGTCGCAAGACAGATGGTTACTCGCTTTGGTATGAGCGACAAACTCGGACCAGTAGCCTTGGGGCGATCTCAAGGCGGCATGTTCTTAGGGCGAGATATAGCTGCGGAGCGTGACTTTTCAGAAGATACTGCGGCAACAATAGATTCTGAAGTATCCAATTTAGTTGAGATAGCTTACAAGCGAGCCACCAAAGTTCTTGTAGAGAACCGTTCTCTATTGGACGAACTTGCTTCAATGCTTATTGAAAAAGAGACTGTTAATTCCGAAGACCTTCAAGATCTACTTATACGTCGCGACGCAAAGGTTGCAGAATACGCCTAATAAATACCTTCACTGGCAAAGACAACAGCAAGACTTCATTACTTGCCTGAAGTCTCAACCACTTGTTGTAGTTCTTAGAGTAGATCCAAATTCTTGGGAGAACTCTTTATTTCTAAATCAAATATTCTCATTGTTCACTCAACTCAATACTGCAGGGGTTAAACATATAGAAATAGGATGGTCTCCTCATCCCGAGTGGATATATCTTATGCGGGAAGTTCAAAGAAACTTTAAAGGAATTTCTCTAGGAGCAGCATCAATAACTTGTTCATTAGCTTTAAAATCAGTCGCTCAATTAGGGCTCAGCTATGCAATGAGTCCTTTCTGGAATCCCATACTGCAGAAAGAAGCTATAGACCTTAACCAACTACTCGTTCCAGGAGTTTTCTCTCCCAAAGAAGTTCAAGAAGCTATTCGTCTTGGCTGTAAGTTAATAAAGCTATTCCCAGCAAGCAAATTAGGGAAAGATTACTTGCATCAACTTAAATCAATGATGAACCCATTGCCATTTGTAATTGCAGCAGGAGGACTAGAGGTATCAGATCTCGATTCATGGATCCAAGAAGGATATGGAGCAATTGTTTTAGGCAGAGGGATAATAAAAAATGGGCGAATAGATCTCACACTTCAGAACTGGCTGCAATCTAAAAAAGATCAATCGCAAACCTAACTATTTAGAATTATTTCGATTAGATACTTTGCTGAATTTTATCATCTCATAACAATCGAGCTAAATATAAAGCCAAATTATTAGTCAACTAATTTCAAGTCTCAATTACCAATAATAATGAAATTAAAACTACTAAAACCTAAAATATTTATTTAATAGATAAAAGTTCTACCAAAGACTGCACTGGCCACGTTGTCTTAACAAGTGATCAGCTAATACAAGAGAAACCATAGCTTCCACCATCGGAACTGCTCGAGGTAAGACACATGGGTCATGTCTCCCTTTTGCATTAAGCATCACTGGATTCCCCTCGGAATCAACTGTTTTTTGTGGCTTCCTAATAGTCGCTGTGGGCTTAAATGCGACCCGAAGAACTATTTGCTCACCATTGCTAATTCCTCCTTGGATACCCCCAGAGTTATTTGAAGCTGTTCTAAAGCGTCCATTCTCACTTGCTATAAATGCATCGTTATGTTCACTCCCTCGCATTAGCGTTCCCTCAAATCCTGACCCAACTTCAAATCCTTTAGTCGCAGGTAGAGACATTAATGCCTTAGCAAGATCAGCCTCCAACTTGTCAAACACCGGCATCCCAAGTCCCATAGGCGCATTGCGAACAACACACTCAATCACACCTCCACAAGAATCTCCCTCTCGACTTATTGCTTCGATTCTTTCAACCATCAAATTCGCAACTTCTCTATTTGGACAGCGAACAATATTGGCCTCAACCTCATCGAATCTAACGGCGTCAGGATCAATCTCAGCCTCAATATTGTGAATACGTTTGACCCAAGCCAAAATTTCTGTGGCATTCGCCTTTTCTAGAAGTTGCTTTGCAACTGCTCCAGCAGCAACCCGTGCAATAGTTTCCCGAGCAGACGCTCTACCCCCTCCACTGCGAGCCTGCACTCCATATTTAACTTGATAAGTAGCATCTGCGTGAGAAGGCCGAAAGGCTTTCTGAACCTCGCCATAATCCCCAGGCCGATGATCTTTATTTCTAACCATCATTGCAATAGGAGTTCCTAGAGTGGTATTCCCAGTTAATCCACTCAAGATTTCTAGCTGATCAGCCTCATTGCGTGGAGTAGTGATTTTGCTTTGTCCTGGCTTTCTCCTATCCAAATCCCTTTGAATCTTTTCAATATCTAAATCCAACCTTGGAGGACAGCCCTCAAGGATTACACCAACACCTCCACCGTGAGATTCACCAAAGGTGCTAACACGGAATAACTTCCCGAAAGTACTTCCCATCAAGTGCCCATTCTTATTAGAGACTAAAGAAGAAGATCAAAAAACCCCTGAAAATAAAAAATTCTATTGCGCTTAGTAAAGATGCTACATGAAAGCAATTACCAAAAAAAGCCCCCTCACGAGAGGGGGCTTAACAAAAGAGTTATGCGTAGAAAACTCTAGAACTAAATTGATTGGTTAATTAAGCTCAACCAATCGCAGGAGCTACCAAAGCCACAGAAGTGGATTCAGCCGCAGCAAGGTCTAGAGGGAAGTTGTGAGCATTACGCTCGTGCATCACTTCCATACCAAGGTTGGCACGATTAAGAACATCACCCCAAGTTGGAACGACCTTGCCATTTGCATCAAGAATTGACTGGTTGAAGTTGAAACCATTCAAGTTGAAAGCCATGGTGCAAATGCCCATAGAAGTCAACCAAACACAAACAACAGGGAAAATTGCCAGGAAGAAGTGAAGGCTACGACTGTTATTAAAGCTGGCGTATTGGAAGATCAAACGACCGAAATAACCGTGAGCAGCCACGATGTTGTAGGTCTCTTCCTCTTGACCAAACTTATAACCATAGTTCTGGGACTCAGTCTCAGTAGTTTCACGTACCAAAGATGAAGTAACCAATGAACCATGCATTGCTGAGAAAAGGCTTCCTCCGAACATGCCTGCTACACCAGCCATATGGAATGGGTGCATAAGGATATTGTGCTCAGCCTGGAACACAAACATGAAGTTGAAAGTACCTGAAATTCCCAATGGCATGCCATCAGATAGCGAACCCTGTCCAAATGGGTAGATCAGAAACACAGCAAAAGCTGCAGAAACTGGTGCTGAATAAGCAACACAAATCCAAGGACGCATACCTAAACGGTATGAAAGCTCCCACTGACGACCCATCCATCCACAAATTCCGATTAGGAAGTGGAAAACGATAAGCTGATAAGGACCACCGTTGTAAAGCCACTCATCAAGGGATGCAGCTTCCCAGATTGGGTAGAAGTGCATTCCAATGGCGTTACTAGAAGGAACAACAGCACCAGAGATGATGTTGTTTCCATACATGAGTGAACCCGCAACAGGCTCGCGGATACCATCGATATCAACCGGTGGCGCCGCAATAAAAGCAATAATGAAACAGGTTGTGGCAGTAAGTAGACAGGGAACCATCAATACACCAAACCAACCGAGGTAAATACGGTTGTTAGTGGAAGTAACCCAATCACAGAACTGTGGCCAACCCTTAAGCAGCGAAGAACGCTGCTGCTGAATGCTGGTCATGAGGACGGTATAGGAATCCCAAAAAACTTGGGACGATAAATAAGGACAGGATTGCCCTGTCCAAAAGAGTGTAAACGAAGAACAAGCAATCCGTGAACAGTATTCAAGAGAATCCGTGAAGAGCAACAAATCTCAAATACCAGAAAGATTTAAGATTTGAGCGTCGAGAGATTTAGGAGAACTGTTTTGGTCCTCATCCGCTGGTTCCTGTCAGGACAACATCTTCAAGAAACTGTGCCTTTAACTAGTGCGAGGCATAGAAGAAACGAACTAGAGGCATTGGGGGCAGTGGTTTATTGGAGTGAAAGGCTGCTACCTTCCCAACTGCACTGACCACCCAGATTGGAACTAATCCCATTCAGAAACAGAAGAGGAAGCAACATATTGACTTTCCTAGTAGTGGGAATCGCAATTCTTTTGGGCGAAGGTTGTACTAACAAGCAACAATCATTCAATGAGCAGTCTTCAAACTCTGAAAAAGCAATATTTGAATTAAAAAGCCGTATCAGCAAAATTGAAAGCCACCTCACAAAAGGCTCTGATCCTTCACTCTTATTTAAAGCAAAAATTAAGTCAATTACATTCCGGATTGGCACAAAAGATGATCGTTTGAGAATCTATTGGAGTGATGGAAGTAGAACAGATCTTCCATGCACTAAAGAACAAAGTATATGGGCATGTGGATAACTAAAATATAGTAAAGCTAGTCTTGAATTAGATCTTCTAAGGCCAAACTCCACTTATTGGAAAAAGGCCAAACCTCTCTTTTAGTAAGACTCATAGCTATATTTTTTTCCATATATGCCGCCTCATTAATAAATACTGGCACAACAGATTCATCTTCATAGAACCTTTGCACATCTCCATCTGAACTTATAAATAAAGGTGCTCCAGAGCAAAGTGGGTGCCAATCTGCCCCGTCGAGAGAAGAATGTATGAATGATTCAACCTTGCCTTCTGAATCCCTAGGAAAATCCAAACTTCCCAAATGACGATGAATAACTAATTGCTTGGGAAAATTACTCATTCGCGATCTAGCTTTTGCTATTTCCCCGAGACAAGCCTCTAAAGCAATATGAGTTTGTTCAACAATCTTTGCATTGAGAATCCCTTGAGGAACTGGGCCAATTTCAACTACGACTCCACATGGCCATGCCTCAACAAGAAAACCTGTTTGAGAATAATCACCTTCATGTAAATAAACAGGTAAACCTAGACGTGCCTGCATTAAAGATGCAAGCGCTAAATCTGCAGGCCGACGTCCATAAACAACTAAACAACTACCCATAGCAGCAGTAGTGCTATGAAAATCAATGCAAAGCTGACACGGTTGATCTGAACTCGAACCAAAAAGAGATAACAGTTCTCTAGCACGTTCAAACTCATAGGCTTTATTACTCTGCGCATCGCAGGAACCAAAGAGAAAACTACGATTTAAATCTCTTTCTAGATACCGCCTACAAGACTTATAGGCCAAAGGGTTACCTATGACCTTGCAAACACTTAAGCCATTTGTGTTGATCAGCCAAGGCTTCTTCGACCATTCCTCAAAGAGCCAAGGTGCATTAACTTCATTGCCATGGGTTCCTGCAACCAATAAAACCTGAAGCCCTGACATCCAACTTTAAAAGCTATTTTCAGGGTGGCTAAAAATGTCAAGAAAGGGAACTCGCTATGCCTATTCACCCAATTGTTGTTGCAAGTGCACGAATCGGATGGCAATGGCAATGGAGGCAATTAATGAATGGATTAGCTCCTGCAGATTCCAGCGGGAATTACATCAGACCTAAAAGCCAACACCAAAATGCCATCTTGCCAAAAGAGAGCGACCTAATCGAGAGATCACTCCATCAAAAACCACTCCTAATTATTGGGCGAAGCTGCCCATGGGCACATAGAACTTGGTTGATCTATGAAATACGAAATTTACAGACAAGTCTCCAATTATTAATAGCCCAATCAGACCACAAAGGTGGCCAATGGCGAATTGAGCCTTCTTGGAGAGGGTGTGATTCTCTCCTCTCGATTTACAAAAAGTGTGGCAGCCCACCAAACCATCGAGCGACAGTACCAACCTTAATAGACCCAGGAATTAATACTGAAACCAACCCCAAAATTCTAGGCAATGAAAGTGCACAGTTGGTTGAATTGCTCAATCAATGGCCCACCATTGGTCAAGAAATTGATCTATCACCAGCAGAGTGCAAAGAGGAAATTCATACATGGCAAAAACTACTCCAACCAAGTGTTAATGATGGGGTGTATCGGTGTGGGTTTGCACGTACACAATCGGCGTACAACAAAGCATGCAACGAGCTTTTCTCAGCTCTCAAAATCGTGGAAGAAAGTCTCTCCAAAAAGGGGCCTTGGCTCTGCGGAGAAAAATTAAGTCTTGCTGATCTACGACTATTCCCAACATTAATTCGTTGGGAAATGGTTTATATGCCACTCTTTGGATGCAGTACAAAACCTCTTTGGGCCTTTCCTAAACTATGGAATTGGCGCCAAGCATTTTTTAACCTAACTAATGTAGAGAAAACCTGCGATTACAATGCATGGCGCAATGACTACTTTGGTGCTTTATTCCCATTAAGGCCAAGCGGAATTATTCCAGATGGACCAGAACTAAGCACCATAATTAATTCTACAGCCCCTAAATTAAAATGATCTTTCCCTTTCAAAGTCAAAAATCTAATAAGCCAAACTTTCAAGAAGTGGAGCTTGAAGGTATTTATGGGAAGTACACAATCACTCAAAAGGACGCGATTGAAGTGCAGAACTATAGGGTTGCAGTTCTAATCTGCGGTCTTTCACTCTCCTTGGGACTAGGTCAATGGATTTTATTTGGTACAAATTGGGCTTGGATTTGGCTATTTCCTTTGACGGCTGGTCTAGGTCTCGCACTCCAATATATTCACATTTACGTCAGAGTACTTCATAGAACTCTTAAGATGTTCTGGGTATTAGGTTGCTTAGGCATAATCCTACTTTTTTACAAGTTCGGCATAAGAGAAATGCTTCCCAATATCGCCTCAAATGCAGCACTAACAATTCTCATTGGGCCATTCTTTGCTGCACTAACTGGCCTGGGATTCAAAGAGTTCTTTTGCTTTCGACGACCAGAAGCTATTGGTCTCACAGCTCTCCTCCCCATAGCTTTGATAGGACATTTAAGTGGAGTCTTCAATGGAGCAATCGTTATGTTTTTACTTATAATATCTGCCATTATGTTAGTCATACTTTCTCTTAGAAAGTTTGGAATGGAAGTAGCTGCAGATGTAGGAGACAAAAGCATATTTAATTACTTAGATAATCAGCGAGCTGCAGGTGCTTTGTGAGCCTAGTAAGCCTCATTGGAGCTTCTAAAGACTTTGGTATTCGAACACTTTTCAAGGATCTAACTCTTCATATTGAGAAGAAAGAGCGGCTCGGATTGATTGGTGCTAATGGTTCAGGAAAATCAACCCTTCTAAAAATTATTGCTGGTATTGAACCGCTTGAAAAAGGAAAGCGGTCGTGCTCACCAAAGCTTCGAATAACAATTGTAAATCAAGAAAGTGTTTTCGAACAAGGCCTTAGTGTGCTTGAACAGGTGCTTGAAGGTTGCGGAGAAAAGAAAAAGCTACTCCTAGAGTTCACACACATAACCAATGAAATAGCTCAAAAGCCTGAGGATCCAATTCTTCTTGAAAAACTAAGTCGATTGAGTGAACAAATGGATCACTCTGAAGTCTGGGATCTGGAACACCAATGTCAAGAAATATTGAGTCGTCTTGGAATTAAAGATCTAAGTCTTCCAGTGGAAAAACTTTCAGGTGGCTATCTCAAGCGAGTAGCAATAGCCTCTGCGCTAGTTGCAAAGCCAGATCTTCTTCTCCTTGACGAGCCTACCAACCATCTAGACGCTTCTGCAATTGAATGGCTACAAAATTGGCTTGCCAACTATCCAGGAGCATTAGTACTGGTCACCCATGACCGATACGTTTTGGATCGGATTACTAACAAAATGATTGAGGTAGATCGCGGAGAAGCAAAAACTTACATTGGCAACTACACCAAGTTCCTTGAAGAAAAGTCCATACAAGAGCAATCCGAAACTACAAAAAACCTCAAATTCAAAGGAATCTTAAGGAGAGAATTGACTTGGTTAAGGAGAGGAGCTAAAGCTCGAAGTACTAAACAAAAAGCTCGAATTCAAAGAATACACCAATTACAAAATAAGCCTAATCGAAAAGTTAAGGAGACTATAGACATAACGACTTCCAATAGACGAATTGGCAAGTTAGTTATTGAGGTGAAAGAATTAAGTGTTACAGCAAATAGAGAAATTAATGGGCCCATCCTAATTAACAATTTTAGCTACAGCTTCACCAATCAAGATCGAGTAGGAATTATTGGTTCAAATGGAACAGGTAAATCAACACTTCTTGACCTGCTAGCAGGTAAAACAGATCCTGTTAAAGGTAGGATTCGCATAGGAACTACTGTTCACATTGGATACCTAAATCAGAATACAGTGATTCAACTCGAAAATAAAAATTCAAATCAGAAAGTTATCGACTTTATCGAAGAAGAAGCCTCTCAGATTAGGATTGGGAAGGAGATGATAACTGCTTCTCAATTACTAGAAAGATTTCTGTTCCCTCCAGCCCAACAACATAGCAAACTTAAAACTCTTTCAGGAGGAGAGATAAGGCGACTAAGTCTTTGCCGAATACTTATACAGTCGCCAAACGTTATTTTATTGGACGAGCCAACTAATGATCTAGATA
Source organism: Prochlorococcus sp. AG-409-P03 (assembly GCA_003215295.1). GTDB lineage: Bacteria > Cyanobacteriota > Cyanobacteriia > PCC-6307 > Cyanobiaceae > AG-409-P03. Next base: position 86,153 of record QCKN01000002.1, read on the forward strand.
TACAGACGCTAAGGGTACTTGAAGACTTTATAGAGAGTTTCCAAGGTTGCGTTATATTAGTGTCGCATGATAGATATTTCCTAGATCGCACTGTAAAACGAATACTTTGTTTTGAAGATAAAGGCTTAAAACTTTATGAAGGCAACTACAGCGAGATTTTAGATAAAAAGAGACATCAATCGAAACAGTTAACTCAATCATCGTCACAAAGACCTAAGGCAAATCCAAAAGCCGAAAAAAGAGACATTAATCATCTTCCTAAAACGCCCATTAAAGCCCAACGTAGAAGTTTTAAAGAATCCAAAGAGCTTGAGGCTCTAAATAAAGAACTACCTCTTCTTGAAGCTAGAAAGTTAACCCTTGAAAATGAACTAGCCACAGGGACTAATGATTTAGCTGCATCTAGCAATAAGCTCGCAGAATTGGTCAAAACAATTTCGGAAGCAGAAGATCGCTGGTTAGAACTGAGCGAATTGGAGCCCTGAACATCCGCCTTCTTCGATGAAGAGGAAGAAGATCCCCGTTCAGCCCTTAAATAGTCGACTCACGAACGAAAACAAGACAAATTAACTCCTCTCAAGTGTCGCGCCAAAAACCGAGAAAGAACATCATGAGACTCTTGAGACCAAAAGCAAGGCTCTTCAGACCCATGAATCCCAAGCCTGACCCGACCATGATTGCTGAAATAGACCTAGCTGTCTCGAAAAGATGGCATGAGATAAGCCTTAAGAGCTCTATAGAGGCGGTATGTACCGATACTTAATTTGGGTATTGGTGTTGTAACCGCAATGAAACCCGTGGCATAACCCTTCGAAGGCCGTATCGTGTGCTTGTCGACCAAGGCCGGCGTAGGCCAAGACTCCATGAACACTATCGACGAACACATTCAAAAGGATCAGTCTGAGATCCAGTCTGCCAAGACCCAAGGCGACCAAGCAAAGGTTCGCCATCTCACCGAAGAACTGAATTCCCTCCAGGAATACAAAGATCATCACCCAGATGACAAACATGACCCAAATGCCCTGGAGTTGTTCTGCGACGCCAATCCAGACGAACCAGAGTGTCTGGTATACGACGATTAATCAGCTTCACAAATAACTAAAATAAAAAAGCGGGTTTTTAGCCCGCTTTTTTCATCTTTGTTATTCTTGTAAGAACATCAAAGATGAAAAATTTCAATAATCCAAATTGAAGTCCGAGGGACTACTAGTTAAAGAGCAAACCACTGCCTCCTCATTTCTCATCTGACGCACTTCAGCAATTGGACGTCCCATTTGTTTGAGAACCTCAACTTCTGCATGGGTCTGACAACGCGCAATCACCTTGCCAAACTCATCAAAACAACTATAAAAAGTCATAATTAGCGAAAAGCTCTTACTAGTTATGACCAATAACTAGAATATAGACAAGCAAGGATTAGAAGGTAAACACATCAAACTCCGAGCTCATTCCAAACTATCTCGAGTAATTCATTTAACCCACGTCCCATAGCAGCTGAGATAAGCAACAACTTACGAGTACTGGTTTGCTGCATTTCTTGTGCCAAATCCTTCTTCTTTTCCAAATCTAGAAGCTCCATTTTATTTAAAACCACAAGACGGGGACGGTCTAACAATCCGTGGCCATAACTAGCCAATTCCTTTTCAACTATCTTGAAATCCTCAAGCGGGTCTTGGGCGGCAGCATCTACTAAATGAATTAAGAGCTTTGTCCGTTCAATATGTCTCAGAAAGTCATGCCCCAAACCTGCTCCCTGAGCAGCTCCAGCAATCAGGCCGGGAATATCTGCAAAAACGGTGCCATCCCCACTTGGACGACGTACTACACCTAGATTAGGAATCAAAGTTGTAAAAGGATAATTAGCAATCTTTGGACGTGCCGCAGAAAGAATAGAAATCAAAGTACTTTTCCCTGCATTAGGTAATCCAATAATTCCAACCTCAGCTAATAGCTTCAACTCCAACTGAAGTTGCCATTCCTCTCCCTCAACTCCTTCCGTACATTTTTCAGGGGCTCTATTCCGATTACTTAAATAATGAGCATTACCAAGGCCACCATGGCCGCCAAAGGCAACTGGAAGAATATCTCCATCAGTAATCAAATCACCCAAAATGATCCCAGTTGCCATATGTCTGACTTCGGTACCGCATGGCACTTTGACGATCAAAGCCTTTCCAGATGCGCCAGTACAACGATTAGGCCCGCCACGTCGCCCATTCTCAGCATGAAAAATTCTCTTAAATTTGAAATCCAAAAGCGTCTGAAGGTTGGAATCAGCCTGAAAAAGAACATTGCCACCATCTCCACCATTCCCTCCTGAAGGACCACCTGCAGGAACATATTTTTCCCTTCTAAACGCAACAATCCCATCTCCTCCATTGCCCGCTCTGACCGTAATCCTTGCCTGGTCAATAAATTGCACGGCAGGCTTCCTGCTTTGCCAAAACTAAACAATAAATCCACAACCAACAAAAATGTCATCCTAAAGAAAGTTCTTTGGATGTTTGATTGAAAACTTGAAAAAGCAGGTCTTAAGAAACAACAAAATTAATCTGTTCTTATTAATGAGATTTATCTCAACCAAACCACTGAGCAACCTGCTCCCCCATCATGAAGATCAGCATCAACAACCCTTTCTACATAGGGTAAAAACTGAAGCCACTTACGCAAGCCATGCTTAAGCTTTCCAGTACCAATGCCATGTATCACCCACAGTGGGCCTGACGTGTTACGCATATGCTCCTCAACAACAGCTTCTGCCTCATGTACCCGAAGGCCTCTTACATCTACAGTATTTTCAGAGGTTCTTAGTCTTGCGCCAGAACCTTTGGTTGCATGTACTTGAACCTTAAAAGAGGATCTTGGTTCACTTGGCTTACAACCATCAAGACTCTCAACCTCAGAGATTGCAACTGTGCTTCTAAATACCCCACACAAAATAGTTAATCGCAATTGGTCTTCAGAAATCCCAAGAACCTCTCCTGCTTTCCCTAAAGCAATTAATCTCACTCGGTCGCCAACTTTGGGGAACCAACCTTGTTGCGCGCTTCTACTGGGTTCTGAGCGATAGTCATTTTCCATACGACGTAATTTTTGCCCGGTGCGTCTAGCTGTCTCACCATTCGCACTCTCATCACGCAAACGACGAATCAATCTTCGAACTTCTTTTTGCCCATCTCGAATAGAAAGCTCCAGTTCTTGCCTTGCAAGTTCCTTGATCTCCTCAGACTGCCGACGTCCCTTCTCCCAACGACTTAACAACTCCTCATGAAGCAATTCTGTGCGAGCCAACAGAGCGGCAGCATCCTCAGCCGCTGTTTGTTGACGTCGCCTCTGCTCCTCAAGTCCCTGAATAACATTATCGGCCTGATCCAAACCGCTTGGTTGAATCAACTGTTGAGCACCTTGAATGACTAACGAGTCAAGTCCTAGGCGTCTGGCGATAGCAAGTGCATTACTCCGACCAGGTATACCCCACTGTAAATGATATGTAGGTTTGATCGTCTCAGAATCAAAGCCAACAGAAGCATTTTCAAACCGTGAATCAGTATATTTAAGTGCCTTTAATTCACCAAAATGTGTTGTTGCAATAGTCAACCTTGCCCTATCAGCTAAGACCTTCAATAAAGAAGTTGCCAACGCAGTGCCTTCAGTTGGATCGGTACCTGCCCCAACTTCATCCAAAAGTACTAATGCAGAGCCAGGATGCGAAGATATTGCCTCTAGAATACGACGTATGCGGGTGATATGACTACTGAATGTAGAGAGATTCTGCTGAAGAGACTGCTCATCACCTATATCAGCAAGTACTTGTTCGCACCAAGGCAAAGAAGGTGACCCAACACAAGGCAATAAAAGTCCAGCACGCGCCATAAGAGTTGCCAAACCAATAGTCTTCAAAGTGACTGTCTTCCCACCTGTATTAGGCCCAGTAATAGCAACCACTCTCAAGTGATTAGACACCTCTAAGGTAATTGGGACAACCTCATCTCCAGAATCACGACGCTGCTGCCAAACAAGTAAAGGGTGGCGAAGATTGTTAAAAATAAACGGAGCATCTGGCTCTTCTTGAAAAGTGGGAGGAACACCTCCAAGCCAATGGCCATAGCGTGCACGAGCTAATGCCAAATCCAATTGCAAAATGACATTTCCGAGGCATTCGAGTGGTAAGTGATAACTAGCAACCTCCAAACTCCAAACAGTGAGCAATTTATTCTGTTCTTGCATAATTTGTGATTCTATTGCAGCAATTCGATTCCCTAATGGAATCACAATCTGAGGCTCCAAAAAAACTGTATTGCCCGAAGCAGAGCTGTCATGTACTAAGCCAGGAAGCTGATCAAACGAACCTGCCTTTAGTGGTAAAACTGGTCTTGCATTCCGCTCTGCAATCACACTATCTTGAAGTATTGAAGAAAACCTCTGCAAAAGTTCCTGCAACCTTTCTCGACGATCTGCAACCATGCTTTTTCGTTTTCTTCGAAGTTCTGCGAGTGTCGAACTAGCACGATCTGCTATTCGCCCACCTTCTTCAAGCCCAAACTTGAGACTTTTTTCTAATTCAGGGAGTGTTGTAAATTCTGAAAGCAGAGCTGAAGTGACTGGCCGAAGATCAGGGTCATGAACTTGACGTCGCAAACGACGTGCCGCTGCAAGAGTATCTGCCACTTGCAATAACTGCTCACCAGTTGCCATTCCTCCCTTCGAGCAAAGCTTTAATATCGGACGTATATCATGTGCACCCTTAAAGCTAATGCCTCCTTCAAGGAGTTGATCTAAAGCTCTGAGTTCCAAAGTCTGAGCTAATTGTCTACGGCTTGACTCCAAATCAGAAGGCAACTGAAGATTGCAACATTCCTGTCTACCTTGAACAGTACTAGCAAAAGTTGAAAGGTGTTGACAAACTATTGGCCAGTCCAATAGTTCAAGCGTTTCCTGAAACGCTCTTTGATCAGGTGAATCTGATAAATCGATATCTACAAAACTCATTCCATCAAGATTTTGTCCATTTTCTGATTACTGGGTATTCCAGCTGGTGGTTGATAAAGCATCTCGAGCCAATTCCCTTCAGAGTCTTTTAAATAAAAAGAAGTTGTACCATCTCGGTGGTCATGCAGATCCCCAATATCAACACCAGCTTCTTGCATCTTTCGATGCGCTCTTGAAACTTCCTCCCTATCAGTGAAGTGGAATGCAAAGTGTGGGCCAGCTGCTTTATATCCAGGCCCTAACAATGCAAGTCCATCATTACCTTCTCCTGTTTCTAAATAACACCAATCTTTATCATCCCAGACCATTCTCATCCCGAGGCTTAAGTAAAAAGATTTAGCTCGATCAATATCTTGAACACGAATCGCTGTATGACCAAGCCTCTTAACATTAGCAAGTTGCGAGTCAGGGCTTCTATTTGACATTCTCTTAAAGAATTAAACCTGCAATTACATAATTTAAACGATCTCTATTTCAACCAAAATATCTAACCAGAAATTTAGACATAACTTCTAGAAAATGCTGATTCATTTACTGAGCCACCTCGCAGCATCACATGCGTGATATGTAAGTATTAAATCTGCTCCTGCCCTTTTAAAGCTCAACAAAGTCTCAAGAACAACTGATTCCTCGTCTATCCATCCCTGCTGAGCCGCTGCTTTAACCATGGCAAACTCACCGCTTACGTTATAGGCCGCAATCGGCAATTCCGACTCTTGTCTCAGGCGATAGATAATATCTAAATAGGCCAAACCGGGTTTTACCATCAATATATCTGCTCCTTCCTGCTCATCTAATTGAGCCTCGGTAATAGCTTCTCGAGCATTCGAAGGATCCATCTGATAAGTAGACTTATCTTTGGGGATAGGCTTAGTCGTAATGTCCCGAGGGGCTGAGTCAAGAGCCTCTCGAAAAGGGCCATAATACGCAGAGGCATATTTTGCCGTATAACTAATAATGCCAACGTGTTCATAACCCTCTTCGTCAAGAGATTCTCTAATAGCTCCAACTCTTCCGTCCATCATGTCACTTGGGCCAATTAAATCTGCGCCAGCATTAGCCTGAACCAAGGCCTGTCTACATAAGTTTTCAACTGTCTCATCATTTAATACCACTCCTGCAGAGTCAACTATTCCATCATGACCATCACAAGAATAAGGATCTAAAGCAACATCAGTCATAACGGTCATCTCAGGCAATTCAGCTTTCAACCTCCTAATTGTCTGAGGAATCAAACCCTTTTCGTTAAAGCACTCTGCTCCATCTTCTGTCTTGAGTGATTCAGCAATCTTTGGAAAAAGAACAACACATCTAATTCCTAAGTCCCATGCTCTTTCGACTTCACCAAGTAAGGCATCTACAGTCCAACGATAAGTTCCAGGCATAGCTGCGATTGGCTCAATCTCAGATCCTTCATGAACAAAAAGTGGATAAATAAAATCAGCTGGACTAAGGCTATTCTCTCTAACCATGCTCCTCAAAGCAGAAGAGCGGCGAAGGCGACGAGGACGGTAAGTAAGATCCATTAGAACAAATAATCGTTAATAGGGTTAATCGTAATTGGGTCTATAGGCTTGCAGACTCAAGCCAAGACTTCCGGGGCTCATTGCAACGAAGCTTCTTAAGATCTTTAAGTAACCTGAGCTCCTGATCAGTCCATTCTCTAGGCATATTAATAATCAGCGTAAAGATTAGATCTCCTCGATGCTTACCAAGATGCCATCCCTTGCCTCGCAATCGTAAGTTCTGGCCTGGCAAGGTTCCTGCAGGGATACTTAATTCTGCTGCACCATCAGGAGTCATCACAGTAATGCTCCCACCAAGAACCAGTTCGTCAAAAGCAACAGGCAAATGAGCACGAAGCTGATCTCCATCGAAGTACCAAATTGAATGAGGCTGAACCTCAATTTGCAGAAAAAGATCTCCTCGCCTTCCCGTCCCAGGCTGCAAATTACCTTTACCTTTTAACCTCAAACGCGATCCAGATCTAACTCCTTGAGGAATCGTCACTTGAATTCTCTCCTCATTTACTGAAAGAGTTCGTTCTGTTCCATGAAATGCCTCCTTAAAAGAAATCTTGACTTTTACGTTGGCATCCAAATTAATTGATGTTCCAGCAAATCCTTTGGAATAGCCAGAACCACTTGGAAAACCACTGGCACCTCTAACTCCCCCAAATCTTCCCAACAGGTCATTAATAAATTCATCAAAATTTCCATAACGGCCAAAATCAACATCAAAACTACTGGCACCAGCGCCCATCCCCCCAGCTTGGTTCCAATACTTTCCAAACTGTTCATATTTCCTACGCTTTTCGGGATCCGAGAGAACTTCATAAGCCTCACTAATCTCCTTAAACTTCGCCTCTGCAGTTAAATCACCTGGATTTACATCAGGATGAAATTGGCGTGCAAGCTTGCGAAAAGCTTTCTTAATTGATTCTGAACTAGCACTGCGATCAACCCCAAGAATATTGAAGTAGTCTCGATAACCACCTGCAGACATAAAGTCTCTTAGGATCTCAAACCCTTACTAATTAACGCCTCTAATTTAAATGAGTTGTGCTTCCGTGAATTAGAGGGGAAGCCGAACGCCTTTACTAGAGACCTCTCTGTGCAGCTATTTCAACAAGAACTCTTTCCTAGGAAGACTTGAGGTATAGAAGTTTTTCCCTTTACTTGCTTAGACCGTAGATAAGCATGTATAGAGAATGTATTTCAAGCTCTTCAAGAAGCCCTATCAAGATGCGCCCTCTTCCAGATAGGCTTTATGGATTGGTAATTAATGGAGTCGTCCACAGTGGCCCTGATAAATGGATTCCACTTACGAAATGTTCGTGGTGATGTTCTAGGAGGAGTGACAGCAGCCGTAGTTGCTCTCCCCTTAGCACTCGCATTTGGGAATGCAGCGCTTGGCCCAGGCGGTGCAATTTATGGTTTATATGGTGCAGTTGTTGTCGGGTTTATTGCTGCATTATTTGGTGGAACACCTGCTCAAGTGAGTGGTCCCACAGGGCCAATGAGTGTCACCGTTGCTGGAGTAATAGCAAGTCTTGCCGCAGTTGGAGTACCACGAGATTTAAGCGCAGGGGAAATTTTGCCGCTAGTCATGGCAGCGGTAGTAATAGGTGGACTGTTTCAAGTTCTCTTTGGAGTCTTAAGGCTTGGGAAATACATAACATTGGTTCCATATTCAGTTGTCTCAGGCTTCATGTCAGGGATTGGTGTAATTATCCTGGCGCTGCAACTCGGGCCATTACTTGGAATCAGCACACGAGGAGGAGTAATTGAATCGTTAAACACGCTGCGTAATAACTTCCAGCCAAATGGAGCAGCTGTAGCAGTCGCAATCATGACCCTTGCGATCGTATTCCTCACACCTCGCCGCATAAGCCAGTGGGTCCCTTCACCTCTACTTGCATTACTAATAGTTACCCCTCTCTCAATGGTCTTCTTTGGAGACGCAACTCTTCAAGCACGTGGTGTAGAAACTTTACCGCGAATAGGAGCCATACCAGAAGGTGGGCTTTCCTTTTCAATTCCTAATTGGAATGAACATTTCCCAGTGATACTTCAAGCTGGACTTGTACTTGCAGTATTAGGAGCAATCGATTCTCTTTTGACTTCATTAGTCGCAGACAATATCTCACAAACACGACACAACTCAGACCGAGAACTTATTGGGCAGGGACTAGGAAACACCCTTGCGGGTCTATTCACAGGGCTACCCGGTGCAGGCGCAACTATGCGCACAGTCATAAACATCAAATCAGGTGGCAGCACCCCTCTATCAGGGATGGTGCATTCAGTCGTCCTTTTATTGGTTCTTGTCGGAGCTGGACCACTAGCAGCAGAAATCCCAACCTCTCTACTTGCAGGCATTCTCATCAAAGTTGGTCTAGACATCATTGACTGGGGCTTCCTCCGCAGAGCACACCGTCTATCGATCAAAACTGCAGCAGTCATGTATGGAGTACTCCTCATGACAGTCTTTTGGGATCTCATTTGGGCTGTTTTAGTAGGAGTTTTTGTTGCAAACATGCTTACTATTGACTCAATTACACAAACACAACTAGAAGGAATGGATGCTGATAATCCATTCACTGAAGATGCAACCGCTGATAGTTTTAGCGATTTGCCTCTCCCTTCAGACGAACAAGAGCTTCTAGACAAATGTGCAGGTGACATAATGCTTTTCAGGCTCCGTGGCCCTCTGAGCTTTGGCGCAGCGAAAGGAATTAGCGAAAGAATGATGTTAATCAGGAACTACAAGGTTCTCGTTCTAGATATAACAGAAGTGCCCCGCCTAGGAGTTACTGCAACCCTTGCAATTGAAGAAATGGTTCAAGAAGCTCAAGCCAAGAATCGCAAAGCTTATGTTGCTGGAGCCTCTGGGAAAGTTAAAGATCGTCTATTAAAATTTGGAATAGAGGGAGTTGTGAGCAGCAGAAAAAAAGCGCTTGAAGCCGCTCTTAATGATATCAACTCCTAAGTATTTGACAGAAATAGGATTATAATGACCTTCTTCACAGTCCACATTTAAATGAATATCTAAATGGATACTAGTCTGATTCTCAAAAATGTATTAACTCCACCAGTTCTATTTTTCTTTCTTGGCATAATTTCTGTTTTTGCGAAATCTGATCTAGAAATACCCTCTCCACTTCCAAAGTTGTTTTCTTTGTACCTACTACTTGCTATAGGTTTTAAAGGAGGTATTGAACTACAAAAAAGTGGTCTTGGTGGACAGGTAGTTCCTACTGTTACTGCAGCAATAATAATGTCTCTTCTAATTCCCATAATATGTTTTGTAGTACTAAGGCTCAAATTAGATGTTTTCAATTCTGCCGCTATTGCAGCAGCATATGGATCCATAAGCGCAGTTACATTTATTACTGCTGAAAGCTTTTTAGAGAGCCAAAATATTCACTTTGATGGATTCATGATTGCTGCTCTTGCAATTATGGAGTCGCCAGCAATTATCGTTGGTCTTTTCCTTGTAAAAGTAGGAGCCCCTAAAGAAAGACCTATAAAACGACAAATGAGATGGAGGCAAATCCTCCACGAGTCAATGCTAAATGGCTCAGTTTATCTACTATTAGGGAGCTTAGTTATTGGTGCATTAACAGGCGCATTTAATCCTCCTGGAATAGATAAGATGCAACCTTTTACAGAAAAATTATTCTATGGTGTTGAGTGTTTTTTCTTGCTTGACATGGGGATAGTTGCAGCGCAACGACTCCCTAGTCTTAAAAAAGCAGGTTCATTTCTAATTGCCTTTGCAGTTTTAATGCCAATTTTTAATTCAGTTATTGGAGTATTTGTTGCTAGAGCTTTAGGATTATCGCCTGGAAATGCACTTCTTTTTGTTGTTCTATGTGCTAGCGCTTCCTACCTTGCAGTACCAACAGCAATGAGAATGACAGTGCCCGAAGCAAAAGCAAGTTACTACATTTCTACTACACTAGGACTTACCTTCCCTTTTAACATTATTATAGGAATACCTGTATATATGGGGTTAGTCAACCAAATCATTCCTGCCGTTACAGGCTAAATTGAATAATGAAGCGTTTAGATCTTATTTTCAGTGAGCGTGAATTAGATGCCATGCTGAAATGTCTTGAAAAAGCAGAAGTTCCTGGTTACACAGTCATGAAGCATGTAACAGGAAGGGGGCCAGAAAGAGTTGTCTCAGAAGATATGGAATTCACAGGTTTAGGCGCCAATGCACATGTAATAGTTTTTTGTGATGAAGAGGTACTAGAAAGAATCAAAGTCCAGATACAACCACTTCTTAATTATTATGGAGGAGTAGCCTACATTTCAAATGCAGAAAAACTGTAAATTATTCCTTATGGAATTAATGAATTCCTAACTCATCAAATGTCTACTATATTGAATTTTTAGAGTAAATGCATTGAAAGACAATGGCGAAGCATTAAATACAACCTAAGCGTGAACCCAATCAACCCGAATTGCCTTACGGCTATTGAGGAAGCGATCAATGGCCATTGCCGCAATACAACCATCAGAAGCTGCTACTACTGCTTGTTTAAAAGGAGTATTTCTAATGTCCCCAATAGCCCAAACACCTTCTGAAGTTGTTGACATGAAATCATCCACGACAACACCTCCATCCTCTTTAAAAGCGACTTGATCTCCGATAAAGTCTGTAATAGGTTTTGAACCACTCATATAAACAAAGACACCATCAACTTGCAACAACTCCTGTTTCTCTTGAGCACGAGGCTTAATCTGAATGCCAGTAACACCTCCATCATTGCCGTCAATCTGAAGCAGCCTAGTCTTACTCCAATGACGAACATTAGGGTGCTTTATTAATTCTTTCGCTTCTAAATCATCATCCTTTGGGTCATTAGAAGTAATCCAATGAACTTTAGATGCAAACTTGGTCAAAACATGTGTCTCTTCAATAGCTTCTTTATTGACGCCCACAACAGCAACCTCACGACCTTTGTAGAACGCACCATCACAAGTGGCGCAATAACTCACTCCTCTCCCAAGAAAGTCAGACTCTCCTTTATAGGAAGCTGGACGTCCCATTGCTCCAGTAGCAAGAACAAGAGCTCGACCTTTAAAAGTGCCTTCCGGGGTATAAACGGTTTTCCAATCACCATCCACATCAACGCCAAAAACCTGGGCTCGTCTGTAATCAGTTCCGTATTCAATAGCCTGATCACGCATCAAGGACAACAAAGCATCCCCACTCATTTCAGTTGAAACACCTGGATAGTTGGCAATTTGGTGGGTGATAGCCAACGCTCCCACAGAAGGGTTTTTATCAAGTATTACTGTTTTTAGGTTTGCCCTCGATGTGTAAAGCGCACAGGTGCAACCGGCTGGGCCGCCTCCAATAATTACAACATCACATTCGATTGTTTCCAAGTGCTCAGGATCTCCTTCTAGGGTTTAGCTGCTGGAATTAGAAGCTATGAAAAGGGAACTCATAGAGGATAATTCAATGATTGAGTACCCATCAGGCCAGCTCCTCTCAAGCTCAGTATGTATCTTCATAGACTTTAGAGAAAAAAGAGCCTTAACGAAGTGAATCATCCAAGCTGCTTACGGTCCTTCGCAAATAGCAAAAAGGTGCTGCAGACTAAACCAACCTCTAATACTGAAGGGGCATGAGTCTTCCAAGCACATATTCAAGTCTCCTATGAAAATGGAGAAGCATTTAAAGAAGCCTTGGTGGTTTTGGGGAGGGCCTTTCTTGGCAGGTGTTGGTTTGGCAGTTGGCTATGGGCTAACCCAACGAATAAGTATTCTCCAAGGAGACCATAGGAACCAAAGTCATGAATTATTCAAGGCTCAAAAGCCTTTCCCAGGAGAAAGGCTCAAAAGTCTCAGAAAACTTCATGGGCAAGCAAAAGTTCCCATTCAAAGTAATTTGACTTTCTCAGGGCAAAGACCTTCTAAGAATGCAGAAATCACTCAAAGTGGCTTACAGCTATCAGAATCAAAGGAACCAAAAAGTCTGGATCTTCAATCTGCACTGAACTCTCTAACAATCATTTCTGAAAATCCATTAATCATTGACCCTTCTTATGAGAAATCTACTAATTCAAACCAAGAACTGGAAAAAACAAACTCGATTCCAAAATCTATAGATGAACTCTTCAAAACTCTTCCTAAACCATGAGTATACAAAGTTTCAAATCAAAAATGCCGTATTATAATTAGTTGAATTATGAGTTCACCAGAATCCCTTCTTCAAGCAACACTTAACCGTTTAACTGCAAGATTAAGCAAACAAGTCATAAATACAGCTAATAAAGTTGCAATATTTTTGGAGGAGGCCCCTAATACAATCAAACAAGAGTGGGAAGTTTTTCAACAAGAGGTAATCGCTGAGGCTGATTTGATAGAAAATAGACCAAACGAACAGAACACTACAAACACTAAAACTTCCGTTCATGAAATCCCTCAAGAGAAAATTGATCGGCTTAGATCAAAAGTGAGAAATCTCAGTGGCAAAATAGAAACGATTTCTTAATGTCTCTTCGCAAAGTTCAAGATGCACTCAGCCAAAGTCTTAGAGCCTCAAAGATCTGGCGCATAGTAATTACTCTCCTTGTCCTCATTTGGTGGGACTCACGCCATTGGAGTTACCCAGGTGGACAAACTAATCAAAAAATACAATCAAGGCAAAAACTTCGAGCCCAATGGTTAACCAAACAACTACTTGATCTTGGTTCTGCGTTCATAAAAATAGGTCAACTCTTGTCCGCACGACCAGATGTACTTCCAGCTAATTGGGTCGCTGAGCTTGCTCACTTACAAGACAAAGTTCCCCCATTTAGCTTTGCAAAGGCTCAAGCTGTTCTTGAACAAGAGTTAAATGTACGTTGTGCAGAGATAATTGATCTTGATGAGAAGCCACTAGCAGCCGCATCACTTGCTCAAGTTCATCGAGCAAGCCTACGCAGCGGGCGTCAAGTAGTTCTAAAAATTCAAAGACCAGGTCTAGAAAAATTCTTTTTTCTTGACTTGAAAATTCTGTATCAAATTGCTGTTGTACTCCAACGGGTTCCTTCCTGGAGCGATGGGCGCGATTGGGTGGGTATGGCTAAAGAGTGTAGAAGAGTATTAACAAGAGAACTTGACTTTCGAATTGAAGCTCAATATGCGGCCAGATTTCGGCAACAATTTCTTGAAGATCCTCGCATCCTAGTTCCAGGCGTTATCTGGGAATTAAGTACAAGAAAAGTGTTGTGTCTTGACTATCTTCCAGGTATAAAAATAACTGACCAAAGTGCACTACAAGCAAACGGAATTGATCCATCTTCAATTGCAGAGATTGGAGCAGCAAGTTACTTGCAACAGCTTGTACGATTTGGTTTTTTCCATGCAGATCCCCATCCCGGCAATCTTGCTGTCTCAAGAAATGGAAGTTTGATTTATTACGACTTTGGAATGATGGGAGTGATCTCTGATCCTCTACGCAAGCGGATTGGATCAATGGTGCGTGCTGCAGCAGTAAAAGATGCCTCAGGGCTCGTAAGAGAGTTACAGGCTGCTGGTTTGATTTCTAAAGAAATAGAAGTTGGGCCTGTAAGGCGTCTCATCAGAGTGATGTTTAAAGAAGCTCTAACTCCTCCCTTTAGCTCAAATATGATCGAAAAGCTTTCTGGCGACATATATGAGTTGGTCTACGGGAAACCTTTCCGACTACCAGTTGAACTCATTTTTATCATTAGAGCACTCTCTACCTTCGAAGGGGTAGGCCGCAGTCTTGATCCAAGCTTTAATTTAATGGCTATAGCCCAGCCATACCTTCTTCCACTCATGACTTCCAGTAATTCAAACCCAAACGATCTAATTAATGAGCTAGGGCGACAAGTTGGAGCATTTAGCAGCAAAGCAGCTGCACTCCCTAAACGATTGGATGAGAGTCTAGAGAGACTTGAACAAGGAGACTTACAACTACAAATTCGAATGGGAGAGTCTGATAGGCAACTACGAAGAATGATTAGTGCTCAACAAGCTTTAAGTCAGTCAATTCTCCTAGGCTGTCTTGGAATTACAGCAGCACTTTTAGGTTCCAGCAATAAACCTATCCTTACAGTCTTACCACTTATTTTAGCTTTTCCAGTCAGCCTGGGGTGGCTAAAATTACAATTCAAAATGGCGCGAGAGCAAAGGATAGAAAATGTTTCTAGTCCTAAGAAAAGGATGAAGACTAAAGACTAAGTTATATATTTAACACCTTTTTAATGCTTGCCTCGGGGGCCTAAACCTAAAGATCCCGCATAAACAGCTTGACTACCTAATTCATCCTCAATCCGAAGTAACTGATTATATTTAGCGATTCTTTCACTTCTGCTCAAAGAACCAGTTTTAATTTGCCCTGCACGAGTAGAAACTGATAAATCTGCAATTGTAGTATCTTCAGTTTCACCGCTCCTGTGACTGATGACACTTGTATAGCCATAACGAGTAGCCAAGTCTATTGCCTCTAATGTTTCTGTAAGTGATCCAATCTGATTCACCTTAATTAAAATAGAGTTTGCTACATTTTGTTCAATTCCCTGTTGTAATCTGCGTGTATTTGTTACGAACAAATCATCTCCTACTAATTGAACTCTATGACCCAAACTTGTTGTTAAAAATGACCAACCTTTCCAATCATCTTCTGCTAGTCCATCTTCTATCGAAACTATAGGGTAAGAATCAACCAATTCAGTGAGCTCTTTGACCATCTCCTCAGCCGAATAAGCTTGACCTCCGAAAGAATAAAGACCATCTTTAAAAAACTCTGTACTGGCAACATCTAATGCCAAAGATACCTGTTCGCCAGGAGTGAATCCTGCTTGTTTAATAGAGCTCACAAGCAAATCCAGCACAGCTTGATTATCTTCAAGATCTGGAGCAAATCCGCCTTCATCACCAACAGAAGTAGACAAGCCTTTTTCAGTTAGAAGACTTTTCAGCGTATGAAAAACTTCTGTTCCCATGCGTAAACCTTCTCGAAAGCTTGATGCCCCATGAGGCACAAGCATGAACTCCTGGAAATCGATATTGTTTGCAGCATGAGCGCCACCATTAATTACATTCATTAATGGCACAGGCAACAGAGTGGCCATTGGCCCACCCAAATATCGATACAAAGGCAATCCGAGTCCATTCGCCGCCGCTCTAGCTGTAGCCAAACTCACCGCAAGAATTGCGTTAGCTCCAAGCATCGACTTATTTTCCGTTCCATCCAGTTCCTTCATAGAAGAATCGACACTTGCTTGGTCCAAAGCAGACAAACCACAAAGGGCAGGAGCAATTCGCTCTTCAATATGCTCAACCGCCTTAGTGACTCCTTTACCCAAATAACGTGAGTCACCATCTCTCATCTCATGAGCTTCATAAGCCCCTGTGCTAGCTCCACTGGGCACAATCGCTCGGCCAATAGCTCCCCCCTCTAGCAACACTTCAGCTTCAACAGTTGGATTGCCCCTGGAATCCAGTACTTCCCTGGCAACTATGGTATCGATGACCAGGTCTAAAGAATCGATCACTTTGTCGAATCAAATGATGATGATGATGAAATCCTATGAGGGTTCTAGCAACTTCGCTCTAAGTTGTTTTGCACTCCTACTATTTTTAAGCGAGTGACCAATGCCCATAAGAAACCACAATCAACCTACTTCTACAAGTTCTAACTAGAACCAATTATGCGAATACTGCACACAATGCTGAGAGTTAGAGATCTGGAGAAATCCCTAGCGTTTTATACCGAGATCCTTGGGATGAACCTTTTGAGACGAAAAGATTACAGTTCTGGGCGCTTCACACTTGCTTTTGTTGGATATGGCAAAGAAAGCGAAAGCACAGTCCTTGAGCTCACTCACAATTGGGACATAGTGAACTACGAAATTGGAGAGGGCTATGGGCATATTGCAATTGGAGTAGACAATATTTATTCAACCTGCAATTTCATCTCAGAAAGCGGTGGGCATGTTATTAGGGAACCTGGACCAATGAAACATGGCAGCACAATCATTGCATTTGTAGAAGATCCAGATGGCTACAAAATAGAACTTATTCAAGTGAACTCACGCACTGATGACGTCTAAAATCCATGCCCTCTGAGACAGTCAGGTCGAATTCCACGCCAATAAGCCTCACCACTGAACCTGATCGATTTAGTGATGCAGCGTGGCAGCTTTTGCTAAGCAGCCAAGATGCTGCTCAAAGGTGGAGACATGGACATTTAGATGTAGAGCACCTACTTCAGATCCTTTTTAGCGACCGAGCTTTCAGACATTCTGTTAAATCGCTGCCAATTAAGCATTCAGATCTTCTTGATCGTTTAGAAGATTTTCTGGCAGATCAACCAACAACACGCGGAGAAGATTTATTTATTGGCGAAGACCTTGAAGCCCTACTTGAAAATGCTGATCATTTTCGAAGTAGATGGGGTTCTCGACTCATAGAGGTATCACATCTCCTTATTGCTCTAGGCCGTGATCAGCGAATCGGAGCAGCTCTTTTCGACGAATTAGGACTACCCAGTGAGCAATTGGAAGCTGAGCTAAGGCGATCACCCAGAGCATCCTCAAAGGCCTCCAAACAGCAAAAAGCAACTTCTCTTACATCTCCTCAACCAATTGAAAGTTCCAACCTCACAACTAGCAATTCCTCTGCCATAACCACCTCTGCTCCACAAAGCAATCCAATCTCAAGTAATGATGAATCACATACTCTTGCTCTGCAAAAAGAACCCAAAGCACTTGAATCCTATGGCCGTGATTTAACTGCTGCTGCTCAAGAAGGTCAACTAGACCCTGTAATAGGAAGAGAGGGAGAAATCAGAAATGTCATCAAAGTTTTGTCCAGAAAAGGGAAAAACAACCCAGTACTAATTGGAGCGCCTGGTGTTGGTAAAACCGCTATTGCAGAACTACTAGCACAAAAAATAGTTACTGGAGACGTCCCTGACTCACTAAGGGCATTAAGACTCATAGCCCTTGATCTAGGTGCATTAATAGCTGGGGCCAAGTTCCGTGGTCAATTCGAAGAGCGTTTTAGATCTGTACTAACAGAAGTAAGTGACCCTGACTCAAGAGTTGTTCTTTTCATTGATGACTTGCACACAGTAGTCAGCACTGATCGATCAAGTGCTGATGCTGGAAGCTTGCTGAAACCTTTTCTTGCGAGAGGGGATCTACGCTGCATTGGAGCTACGACGCCTGAAAACTATCGGCGAACAGTGGAAAAAGACCCTGCACTCAACAGACGATTCCAACAAGTAACAATCAAAGAACCGAACCTTAATTTAAGTATCGAGATTCTTCGCGGACTTAAGGAAAGGTATGAACTTCACCATGGAGTCAAAATTAGTGACCAAGCTATAACAACTGCAAACCGCTTAGCTGATCGATATATAAGCGACAGATGTCTTCCAGATAAAGCAATTGACTTAATAGACGAAGCTGCATCTCAACTCAAAATGGAAGCAACTTCCAAACCACAAATAATTGAAGAAGAAGAAGTAAAACTTAATAGATTAGGGGTGAAATTAACAACTGCAGAGGAATCATCTAGCCCTGAGATTAACGCGCTTAGGGAAGAATTTGAAGAGGTAGATGCCAACCTCTCTGAACTGTATAAGCGTTGGCACGATGAGCGCTCTCAACTTAGTGAGTATCAAGAGTTGCTCCAACAAGATGAAGAGCTACGAAATGCTATTACTGATGCCGAACAAACCGGAGATTTAGAAGAAGCCGCCAGAATGCAATATGACCAGCTACCTCGCTTACATCAACGCACAACTGAACTTGAAGATGCTCTTTCAGCCGCGCACGATTCTGGGAAAGCTCTACTTAGAGATGAGGTCGAAGCTGAAGATGTAGCAGAAGTAGTAGCTAGCTGGACGGGCATACCTGTACAAAAAGTATTAGCAGGAGAGCGACAAAAACTACTCAATTTAGAAAATGAAATTGGTGAACGTGTGATTGGGCAACTAGAAGCAGTAGAAGCCGCTGCAGTAGCAATTCGAAGAGCAAGAGCTGGCATGAAAGATCCACGTCGCCCTGTTGGTTCTTTCCTTTTCTTAGGGCCTACAGGCGTTGGCAAAACCGAGCTCGCAAAAGCACTAGCCGCATCACTATTTGACGAAGAAGAGGCTCTTGTTCGACTGGACATGAGTGAATTTATGGAAAGAAACGCCGTAGCTCGACTTATCGGAGCTCCGCCAGGATATGTTGGCTACGAAGAGGGGGGGCAGCTCACCGAAGCAGTCCGCAAAAGACCATATGCAGTTCTACTACTGGATGAAATTGAGAAAGCTCACCCTGATGTATTCAACTTGTTGCTTCAAGTCCTAGACGACGGACGCCTTACTGACTCTCAAGGAAGAACAGTTGACTTCCGCCATACCGTAATAGTAATGACTAGCAACCTTGCTAGCCGGGCAATCCTGGACTCAGCTAAATTATTGAAAGAAAATGCAGACAAACTAGAAAGTGTCAATCAAAACCTAATCAAAGAAATTGACAACGCCCTAAGTAAACAATTTCGTCCTGAATTCTTAAATCGTATTGATGAGGTAATTAGATTTCGTCCTCTGAAGGCAAATGACCTAGAACAAATTGTTCAACTTCATTTGGCAGATTTAAAAATTCTTTTAGCTGAGCAAGACCTAGAACTTCGTGTAGACAAAAAAACAGTGGAATTATTAGCTCATGAAGGTTATGAACCTGAATATGGTGCAAGGCCCCTGCGACGTGTCCTTAGAAGACAACTAGAAAACCCACTTGCCACAAAATTACTCGAGGAACAATTCTCAGGTGTGAATGCAGTACGTGTCACACCTTCAAAAGAGGGCTCAACACCACTAGAATTCATTGCAGAAAACTAACAACTGTCAGGTAATGTGACATTCTTGGCTTGTGCTTTCGCACCGGCGTCAGCCTGTTGTTTTTTTATCCCTTGACAAGTCCCACATCCCAAGAGCCCCAAGATCAAACCGAAAACACTGCCGAAGAGGAAGTCACAATTCAAAAAAGTGGATTCCTTAAAGCAACTGTAGATGAGTTGAAACTTGTTGTCTGGCCCAGTCGCCAACAACTCTTCAGCGAATCAATTGCGGTAATACTAATGGTCACCCTTTCTGCAGCATCCATTGCTGCTGTAAGTCGTTTTTATGGATGGGGCGCATCTCAAATTTTTCGTTGAATAGAAAAAGTTCAACACCAATTCACATCGCTTTTTAACAGTGTCAGAGTTCGATCCCACACCACAAGACCAACAAGAGGTGATGGATCTACCTACTCCAAACCAAGGAGAGGAGAAAACCCTTCTAACAACGGCTCAAGCTAAAACAACAATTGCTCGATGGTATGCAATTCAAGTGGCATCAAGCTGTGAAAAGAAAGTAAAAGCAACTCTTGAGCAAAGAGCCGTGACTCTTGGGGTTAGCAACCGAATACTTGAGATAGAGATACCCCAAACTCCAGCTGTGAAGTTAAAAAAAGATGGCACGCGTCAATCTACTGAAGAAAAAGTTTTCCCTGGATATGTTCTAGTAAGAATGGTTCTTGATGAGGACACAATGATGGCTGTGAGAAGCACGCCAAATGTCATTAATTTTGTTGGAGCAGAAGATCGTCGTGCCACCGGTAAATCTAGAGGGCATATAAAACCAAGGCCTCTGAGCCGGCAAGAAGTTGACAGGATCTTCAAACGCGCAGCAGAAAAGAAAACGGTAGTAAAGCTCGATCTTGCCGAGGGTGATCAAATACTTGTAACTGCTGGCCCATTCAAAGACTTCCAAGGTGAAGTCATTGAAGTTTCTGGAGAAAGAAGCAAGTTGAAAGCTCTTCTGTCAATATTTGGCAGGGAGACACCTGTAGAACTTGAATTTTCTCAAATCAACAAACAAAACTAAATCAAGGCTCCGTCTTCACATATAAGACGTATCAAGAGTTAGGTTTGCCTCTTAACTAGCCCTGTCTTCCAAAGCCAGGACAACCACATTCGTCCAATTTCCTCTGCTGATGGCTAAGAAAATCGTAGCTGTAATCAAGTTGGCTCTCCAAGCCGGCAAAGCAAATCCCGCGCCACCAGTTGGCCCTGCTCTTGGTCAGCATGGGGTCAACATCATGGCCTTCTGTAAGGAATACAACGCTCGAACTCAAGACAAAACAGGGTTTGTTATTCCTGTAGAAATTTCGGTCTTTGAAGATCGAAGTTTTACCTTCATCACAAAAACGCCCCCCGCGTCAGTTTTAATTACTAAAGCCGCAGGGATTGATAAAGGTTCTGGTGAATCAGCTAAAGGTCAAGCAGGTACGATTACACGTGCTCAGCTGGAAGAGATTGCTACGACAAAATTGCCAGATCTAAACTGCTCAAGCGTTGAATCTGCAATGCGTGTCATCGAAGGAACTGCTCGAAATATGGGTGTTTCCATTAGCGACTAAATACTCATTTAGTCCTTCCTGCTAAGCAAACTACCAACTTCTAAACTCATTCCAGGGGGAGACAACTCTTGTCGCCCGCACCCCACAAATCAAATGACAAAACTCTCCAAGCGTATGTCCTCCCTCTCAGCGAAGGTTGAGGATCGGATATATGACCCAAGTGATGCAATTAAGCTTGTCAAAGAAAACGCAAACGCAAAATTCGATGAAACAATCGAAGCTCACATTCGCCTAGGAATTGACCCCAAATACACAGATCAGCAACTCAGAACCACGGTCGCACTACCTAAAGGTACAGGACAAACAATTCGCATTGCTGTCATTAGTAGAGGAGAAAAAGTTGCAGAGGCCAAAGCTGCTGGCGCTGACTTAGCAGGTGAGGATGATTTAGTTGAAAGCATCAATAAGGGAGATATGAATTTCGATCTACTTATTTCCACCCCAGACATGATGCCTAAGGTCGCCAAACTGGGACGAGTTTTAGGTCCTCGAGGCCTCATGCCTAATCCAAAGGCAGGCACAGTTACAACTGATCTAGCTGGGGCAATTAAAGACTTTAAAGCAGGAAAACTGGAATTCAGAGCAGATCGTGCAGGAATAGTGCATGTTCGTTTTGGTAAAGCAAGTTTTTCTGTCGAAGCCCTTCTCGAAAATCTAAAGACATTACAAGAAACAATCGACCGTAATAAGCCCAGTGGCGCCAAAGGGAGATACTGGAAAAGTCTCTATATAACATCAACAATGGGACCATCTGTCGAAGTTGATTTCACTGCCTTACAAGACACTCAACAAGACTGAGAACTCCTTGATGTATTCTTAATGGCTGGCGAAAGCCATACGGGCATGCGCCCGGCCTAAGAACGCAGGCACATCACTGACTCCAATGTTTCTGCATTGAGCAGCTTTGTATAAGTCCTGCCGAGGCAATCGCAAAGGTTTTTCCAATTGGATTGAATCTGACGCGGCCTCATCTCTATCCAAGAGCAATTTCGGCCGCCTGTCCCGCTTCTTCCCCCGATTCGATCCAATTCCTATGGGCCGCACGCTGGAGAACAAAAAAGAAATCGTCGAAGAGCTCAAAGCACTTCTTGATGATGCTGAAATGGCTGTAGTCCTGGATTACCAGGGCTTGTCCATTAAGGAAATATCTGATCTGCGCTCTCGTCTGCAATCAAGCAGCGGGGTGTGCAAGGTAACCAAAAATACCTTGATGCGCAGGGCCATCACTGGCAACAATGAATGGTCAAAGCTGGAATCCTTACTGACAGGTACTAACGCATTCGTTCTTGTAAAAGGCGATGTAGGTAGTGCTTTAAAAGCCATACAAACCTTTCAAAAAGACACCAAAAAATCCAAAACCAAAGGAGGCCTTTTTGAAGGGGAGCTCCTCTCACAAGATGAGATCAAAGCCATAGCTAGCCTTCCAAGCAAGGAAGTCCTTATGGCACAGATCGCAGGTGCAATCAATGCAGTCACCACAAAAATTGCCGTGGGAATCAAAGAAGTCCCTTCTGGGCTCGCAAGATCACTTCAGCAACATGCTGAAAGTGACGAAAGCTGAAGCTATTTTCTTCGACTTGACTTTTTCTCCTTAACTTTGTCGCTAAATTCCAACCATGTCTGCAAAAACCGACGAAATCCTCGAATCTCTGAAAGCTCTCTCCCTCCTAGAAGCATCTGAGCTTGTAAAGCAAATTGAAGACGCTTTTGGAGTCTCTGCAGCCGCATCTGCGGGTGTTGTAATGGCTGCTCCAGGTGCTCCTGCTGGTGGCGCTGGCGAGGCTGCAGAGGAGCAAAGTGAATTTGATGTTGTTCTAGAGAGTTTCGAAGCTTCTGCCAAAATTAAGGTGCTTAAAGCAGTTCGCGAAGCAACTGGCCTAGGACTTGGTGACGCAAAGGGAATGGTTGAAGCTGCACCTAAAACCATTAAAGAAGGCGTCAGCAAAGATGAGGCAGAAACTCTCAAGAAGGCCTTAGAAGAAGCAGGAGGCAAAGTTACTCTGAAGTAAAGCCTTCTGAGCTGGCTTCTCAGTGCATTAAATAATTGATGCAGCCGATCTCATTGATCAAGATCGACTTTCATAAAAAAGCCCCGCCAAAGGCAGGGCTTGTGAGGTGGAATCTTTCAGGAGTCTCTCCATTGTTTCGACCCTGAGAAAAGGTTCCGCACCCCTCACACATGAAAAATCTATCTAAAAAAACGACGATTCTAGGAATGAGAAGGGGCGCTATTACAACTGTCCAATCAACCCGTAATCAACAAAAGCTCGTCCTTAATAACTCTCTGATTAGCCATGAATACAGTTTGCAGCCTGAACTGGAAATTCTATAGTTAGTTCATCTGCAGCAACTTTCCAAGTTTCATGTAGCTCCAAGAAATAAAAAGAAGTGATTGTGAGCTTTAAGAAAGCGCAGACCCGGAGTTAAGTTCGCGCAATAGTTAAATACTTAGAAAAACCCAAGCCTTGATTCACCCAAAGAAAAAAGCTACGGCACAAACAGCTCGTGTGACTTCCGCAGCGACCGACGGTGCTTGTAGTGGCAACCCTGGTCCGGGAGGCTGGGGCGTCCTTATACATTTTGAAGACGGCCGCACTGAAGAATTTGGTGGTTATGAAGCCAAAACTACTAACAATCGAATGGAGCTCCAAGCTGCATTAGAGCTTTTAAAACGATTAAGAAATTTACCTCGACATCCCAGTCTCTTGATAAAAACAGATAGTAAATATCTAATTCAAGGTTTTAATGAATGGATAAATACATGGAAAAAAAAGGGATGGCGAACGGCCGCAGGGAAACCAGTTCTGAATAAAGACCTATGGCAAGAATTAGACAAGGCGAGGCTTACTGATATACGACTGGAGTATGTAAAAGGACATAGTGGCGACCCTGATAATGATCGCGTCGACGAAATCGCCGTTAGCTTCTCCAAAGAGAACTTTATAAAACTGCACTCTGCTGAAGAGTTAACCTCGTCACCTCTTAGCAAAAGCAATTTTATAGAAGATAACTACAATGATCTCAAAGAACCATGCTCGCCAGAGTTAAATGCATTACTAACAAAGTTAGACGTTGCAAACCATCTAGCCAAAAAAGGTTATGGATTAACTTTGAATGAACTGTCAGAGCTAGTGAACGAACCAATTGCCAAGCTTGTAAGAAAAAGGAAATCTTGGCGTTGGCGCAATTGGACAGTTGAACCCATTGCAAACTCCCTATGGAAGTTAACTATTGCTGATGCAACTGAGGTGAAAGAAGAGGAAAATGAAGAATGAATCAATCATCCAGAAATAAGCGAATCTCAACAGAATCGTTTTATAAAAACCTCTTTGGCCCATTACTTCAAAACGATGAAGGGATAGATCCCGAACTCTTAACCCAGGCCGCAATAAATGCATTAGGCCATGCATCCAAACACAGGAATTGGCCTGGTATCTCTACACTACTAGCAACTGTAAATCAAGATTTAAATCGTTCTGATAAGAGACTTGAGCAAAAGATCTTTGGATGTGACTTCAAAAATCCCGTCGGTTTAGCCGCCGGCTTTGACAAAAATGGCGTTGCAGCGGGTATATGGGATCACTTTGGATTTGGTTTCGCCGAAATAGGCACTGTGACTTGGCACGCACAACCAGGCAATCCTCGCCCAAGACTATTCCGTCTCGCGGCTGAGAAGGCCGCACTAAATCGAATGGGCTTCAATAACAACGGTGCAGTAGTCATGCGGAAAACTCTTAAACAACAAAAGTTGCTTCAACCAGGACAACGACCTGTAGTTCTTGGAATAAATCTTGGGAAATCAAAAATCACTCCAATAGAACAAGCTCCTGATGACTACGCCTCATCAATCGAGATACTGGCTCCATTCGCCGACTATGCAGTCATAAACGTAAGCTCACCAAATACCCCTGGCTTAAGAGATCTTCAGTCATCCAAACAATTAAGACGACTTATCCAACGGCTCAGGCGTTTGCCGAGTTGCCCACCATTACTCGTCAAAATCGCACCGGATCTTGAGAATATTGAGCTTGACAAGTTAGCCAAGGTTGCCTACGAGGAAGGCTTAGCAGGCTTAATAGCGGTCAATACCAGCATCAATCGTCTTGGCTTAGAGCAACGAATTCTTTCTTCCAGCGGTCTTAACCTTTCAGAAGAAGCGGGAGGATTAAGTGGCGCACCTCTACGTCCACGTGCTGTAGAGGTGATACGTAGACTTCACCAAGCCACAGGTTCTAAGTTACCTATCATAGGAGTCGGTGGAATTGACTCACCAGAAGCTGCCTGGGAAAGAATTACTGCAGGTGCTTCTCTAATTCAAGTTTATACAGGCTGGATTTTCGAAGGGCCAATGTTGGTTCCACGTATCCTTGAAGCATTATTAACTCAACTAGAGAACCATGGTTTTAGTGATATATCTGAGGCAATTGGTAGTGAAGCTCCATGGACTACCATCCACTCCTCCGATCACTAAAATCCAGACTAGTTATTAGGTTGAGTCATTTGTGATAAAGACAGTTATTGATTATGTCGTCATGATAGTAGACAATATTTACATTCATCGCACAACACCTATAGCGAAGGTTCCTTATTATGTGTTGTGATTGCTAAAATGGGCTTAGATCTTCACAAGCATGGCGGGAATCTCACTGAAGAAGCTCGGCGGCTAGGTGTCAGTGAACATGCATTACTTGATGCCAGTGCATCCCTAGTTCCATTCCCTCCTCCTGCAGCACTGGAAGAGTGTCTAAAGGCGGCTCTTCAGGGAAGTGCTCTAAGAAGTTATCCAGACTGCAGCCATCAATCTCTTCGCGAAGCAATCAGTTCATTTCATGGAATACCTCCCTCCATGATTCTTCCTGGCAACGGAGCCGCCGAACTATTCACATGGGCTGCTAGAGATGCAGCAACAGAAGGAGTCAGTGGCTTACCCAATCCAGGTTTTTCTGACTATGCCCGCGCATTACGTTGCTGGGATGCTCCTTATATTGACCTCAATCTGCCATTGTCATGGAGTGCTACAACACCTCAACCATTTCCTCTATTACCCAAAACTGATGTGCTCTGGATTACCAATCCTCACAACCCAACTGGTCAATTATGGAGTCATGACTCAATACACAAACTAATTAAAAAACATAGCCTTCTTATATGTGATGAAGCCTTCTTACCTTTAGCACCCAACGGCGAACAGCAATCTCTTCTACCCTTGATTACAAAGTACCCAAATCTTGTAGTAATAAGAAGTCTCACTAAACTTTTTGGTATCGCAGGCTTGAGGTTGGGTTATGCCGTCGGCAACGAACATCGTCTCAAAAAATGGCAAGAGTGGAGGGATCCTTGGCCACTCAATGGGCTTGCCATCATGGCAGGGGTAAGGCTAATGACAGATAAAAAACTACTGAGCAATTGGATCAATAGAGTCCATCAATGGGTCTCTGTTGAAGGTTCCTGGCTCTACAACAAATTAAATAGCATTCCAGGAATTACAGCTCACCCGTCAGCAGTGAATTTTATTTTATTTAAAAATACATCCTCAGTTTCAAGGTTACGTGAACGGCTTAGTGAGAAACATATCCTAATTAGAGACTGTGAATCCTTTAAGGCATTAGGTAAGCAATGGTTTCGAGTTAGCCTACAAGACAGAGTAGGGAATCAACTTATTACGTCGGCTATTCAGGAAATAGTTAACTAAAAGACTCCAACAGTTTGACTACTTTAAGGTGTGAATCTTTGACTGAAATCTTTTCCATTCCATTCCTCATTTCAATCAAAGGATCAACACCTCCTAACTCATTTTTTGACAAGCGAGTCTTTAACAATCTAGCTAATACGTCTCTCAATATTGTGTGGTCAGAGTGATGTTGGTGCACAATCACTGCCCCTCCAAACTCAGCAGCAAAAGCAGCATTAAATTCTTGATGTTGATCTGTAGCTGATGGGTAGGGCACCAAGATCGCCGGGGTTCTACAAAGAGCCAACTCCGCCAAAGTGCCTGCACCAGCTCTGCTAATCGCAAGATCAGCATGCTGCAGTAAGCCTGGCATCTCATGCGAAAAAGATTTCTCTATAAAATTGTCATGTGTAAACTTCCCATTCTCATTGTCATTTGAGCCAGTCAAATGAATCACTCGACAACCATTCTTAACCAGACTAGGAATGACTCCACGCACCATATGATTTAGGCCTACGGCTCCCTGACTACCGCCAAGAATCACTATCAGAGGGCCGTCTCCTGGTGGGATCCAATCTGGGGCTGGCTGCAAAGAAAGAAATGACTTTCGTAGAGGAGTTCCTGTGAGAAAAGTGGTTGCTCTTGGTAGACGTTTTTTGGCCACAGGCAAGCCTACTGCCACCAAATCACACAGCCCCCCTAAAAGCCGGCTAACACGTCCTGGAATCGCATTTGATTCATGCAAAATAACTGGTACTCGACACAAAAAAGCACCGAGGATCGCTGGCGCAGCTATATATCCCCCGGTAGTAAAGACAATTTGTACTCGCCTTTTCCGCATCACATTGCAAACTCTTCTGGTTGCATTCAACAATTGCAAAACCTGAAAAATTTTTCGAATTCCGCTCCCCTGTAAACCCTTTGCTTTAACACTTTCTAAAGGAAATTTTTCAGGTACAAGCTTGATCTCCAAACGATCTGAAACCCCTAACCAACAAACATCCCATGAAGCAGGCAAAGCCTCAGCAACAGCCAATGCAGGAAAAATATGACCACCAGTGCCACTAGCCGCAACCAAGACTCGAGTCATCTGCACAAGCAAAATGATGTATGGCGCCTAAGTTAGAGGAAGAACCGGTAAGTCCAAGGTGTCCTTGTCATTAAGTTTCGCTCTAGCTTCAGCCCTTTTGTTTCTAATCTCATTCCCAAAAGCTGGGAAAGCAGACACTCCTAATTCTTTATTGCTAAGCCAGCGCCTCCAAGAAGTCTTAAATAGTCAAAAGATTTCAGACCTAGATGAATTCTTCTCGAAGCAAGACGCGAAAACAATAAAAATACGTTATCGGAGGCTATTACAACGCTTCCCAAATGCAAATTGGCTTATCCAACCCTCAGAAACACTTGAAAATGGTCGTCAATCTATCAAAGTTACAGTCCAAGGAAATCAAGCAGAAGGGGTACTTCTTCACTCTTTAGAAGCTAAGCAACATTTCACTTTTAATATTATAGATAAGAAGATATCCTCTCCAAAACTAGTTAGTGAATACGCAATCATTCAAACTAGCGAAAACCCACTTCAAATAACCTTAGGCATCCCAGAGGTTGTACTTACAGGAACAAAATACGACTTTGACGTAATTTTAGAAAATCCACTTGGCGATTCAATAATTGCAGGAGGCTTAATTCCTATTACTCCAGAAGAAGCTTTGAAAAACGAATCGCCTGGGATGGAACTTATTCCAATGGGTGGAGGAGGTTTGTTCAAATCTGTCCAGGCTCCTTTATCCCCAGGGGTTCAAAATTGGGCAGCATTTCTCGCACATCCAAAAGGTCTAATCTCAATTAGCAAAATGGTTAGGGTCGTTTCGGAGAAGAAAGAATTATCTCCGGGAAAGGCAAAATAACAAGAATTGATTATTTTACATATAGAATAGTTTGTGGAAACTAGAGAGAAATAGACCTAACTTACCTACAATTAAATATATCTTTTTCAGTCTCTAGATCCTCAATCCTGATCTACATCCTCATCTAATGCTGCAACACCTGGTAAAATCTTCCCCTCTAATAATTCGAGACTGGCTCCGCCGCCTGTAGAGATGTGAGACATCTTTTCAGCAAGTCCAGCCTGCTCAACAGCTGCAACGGAGTCCCCACCACCAATAATTGTGCAACAACCATTGCTACTTAACTGAGCAAGAGTAGTTGCTATCGAATTTGTCCCAGTAGCAAACTTTTCAAATTCGAAAACCCCCATCGGGCCATTCCAAATAACTGTTTTACAATCAGCCAAATTCTCTTGAAAAAGCTTTACTGAATCAGGGCCAATGTCTAAACCCATCCACCCTTCCGGAATTGCATCAATCGCAGCGACCTGACTGCTTGCATCAGGAGAGAAACTATCAGCGAGCACAATATCAGTAGGCAAAAGCAACTGAACACCTTTGGAGTTCGCTTTAGCCTCAAGTTCCTTAGCAAGTTCTAACTTATCTTCTTCAACCATGCTGTTACCTACAGACAAGCCACGCGCTTTATAGAAAGTAAAGATCATGCCGCCACCAATAAATACTTTGTCGCACTTATCTATCAATGCCTCAAGAACTCCTATTTTGCTACTGACCTTAGAACCTCCAACAATTGCAGCCAGCGGACGCTTAGGAGCATCAATCGCACCTTGAAGATATTTAAGTTCTTTCTCCATCAAATACCCTGCCACGTTTGGAGTCAAAAACTTCGTGACACCTTCAGTAGATGCGTGTGCTCGATGAGCAGCTCCAAATGCATCGTTCACGTATACCTCTGCAAGAGAAGCAAGCTTTTCTGCAAAGTCATCCTTATTACTCTCTTCTTCTGCAAAGAACCGAACATTTTCTAGTAAAACCACTTCACCATTACGCATTGCGCTCACCTTGGTCTGAGCATCTTCACCAACACAACTCTCGGTCTTAACAACCCTTCTTCCTAGTAACTCACTTAACCGTTGTGCAACAGGAGTTAGACGCATGCCCTGGTTGACCTGACCTTTAGGCCTTCCAAAATGAGCTGAGAGAATTACACGTGCACCCTTTTCAATGAGGTCATTAATAGTTGGAAGAGCAGCTCGTATGCGAGTGTCATCAGTTATGGATCCTTGATCATTGAGTGGGACGTTGAAATCAACACGCACTAAAACACGCTTACCGCATAGGTTCTCTGCGCTGAGGCTAGACAGGGAGCGCTTCGCCATGGTGGTGTGCCGTGCAATGTAAAAACGCTGAGAGACTAACCCTTAATTGGCAGTATTGGAATACTTTGATAGCAGACAGACAGAGCTTGCAAAGCTAGGGATCAGTCAGACCAAGCTCTAGAAAAGGGGTTCCAAATGTTTGAGAAAGTTCTTTTCCCGCTTGAGCCACGGAAAGAAGCCGTCAAAACAGCAAGAGAAGCAATAGATCTTGCCAAAAACCACCACAGTCACTTGATCATTCTCTCGATTGTGCAATCTGAAAACCCAGAAATGGATAACATCGAATTACTATCCTCTCTAATTCAGAACACTCAAGAAACTTTGATTCAAGAAGGAGTTAGTTATGATGTATTAGAAAGAAAAGGGAACACTGCTTTTGTAATCTGTGATGTTGCAGATGAATTAAATGTAGATGTAATTGTGCTTGGTACAGAAGACTTAAATCTAGAAAAAGACTCTCAAAGCACAGCCGGGATTGTGATTCAACTTTCACCTTGTCCAGTACTGGTAGTGCCGTGAATACTCCAACTATTCAATGGTATCCAGGCCACATAGCGAAAGCTTTAAAGCAATTGCAATCCAATCTGGACAAAGTGGATTTGATAATCGAAGTACGGGATGCACGGATACCTATGGCAACATCCCACCCCCACCTAGAACGGTGGATTCAAGGCAAGCAACATTTACTAGTAATCAACCGTAGAGACATGATTTCGTCCCAAGCCTTAAAGGCTTGGGACGATTATTTCCGGAAGAAAGGACATGTCCCATGGTGGTGTGATGCAAAAGCTGGCACTGGAGTCAAACAACTAAAAGCAGCTGCAATCAAGACAGGAACTGTTCTCAACCAACGCAGACTTTCTAGGGGCATGAAAAAGCGACCAGTAAGGGCACTAACACTAGGGTTTCCCAACGTTGGAAAATCCGCATTAATCAACAGGTTAGTGCGTAAAAAAGTTGTTGATAGCTCTCGAAAAGCTGGAGTTACGCGTTCATTGAGATGGGTTCGTCTAGGGCACGAATTAGATCTCCTCGATGCCCCAGGCGTGCTACCTCCTCGTCTAGATGATCAACAAGCCGCTTTATGTCTTGCAATATGCGATGACATTGGCCAAGCAGCTTATGACCACGAATCAGTTGCAATTGCCTTTCTGAAAATGCTCGATCAATTAAAAAACACTTCCGCAGCTGGAGTTTGTTCGAACTTATTAGAAAAACGTTATGGTCTACCGATTAAAAAGGGAAAAGCTGATATCCCTCCCTACCAAAAATGGTTAGGGGATATTTCACTTATGCACACTTCAGGAGACACAAAGCGAATGTCCCAAAGACTCCTGGATGACTTCAGACGAGCTTTATTGGGGTTCATAGCCCTAGAGCTCCCGACATGACAGAGCAACACACACAAACCTTTGGAGAAGGTAAAGGTGAATTACTCAAATTGCATTACTCAAAGCCATTACCAATGCGATTAGATCGTTGGCTGGTCACTCAAAGGAAGGAACAAAGTCGTGCGCGCATACAAAAATTGATCGATGCTGGTTTTGTTCGCGTTAATGGAGTAAATGCAAGAGCAAAAACACCTCTTCGCAATGGAGATGGGATAGAAGTTTGGCTACCACCACCAGAACCGCTTGAATATTTACAGCCTGAAAAAATGACATTAGATGTGCTCTTCGAAGACGAGCACATCATTGTGATCAATAAACCAGCTGGTTTAACAGTACACCCAGCTCCTGGGAATAAAAACGGAACCTTAGTAAATGGCTTATTACATCATTGCCCTAATTTACCCGGCATAAGCGGCAAACTGCGCCCTGGAATCGTACATCGACTAGACAAGGACACAACAGGATGCATTGTTATTGCAAAAAGCCAAGAGTCTCTAGTAAACCTTCAGGTACAAATCCAAAAGAGAATTGCTTCACGCAATTATCTTGGGGTAGTTCATGGTGTTCCAAACGGAGATCACGGAATAATTTCAGGGGCCATTGGACGTCATCCTGTAGATAGGAAAAAATATGCAGTAATTGCTGAAGGAGAAGGAAAGTATGCCCGTACTCATTGGAAACTCTTAGAGAGATTAGGCGATTATTCTCTACTGAGTTTCAAACTAGATACAGGTCGAACCCATCAGATTAGAGTCCATTGTGCACACATTGGTCACCCAATCCTAGGAGATCAAATTTACAGTCGCTGTAGAAAACTTCCCATAGAGCTCTCAGGTCAAATCCTTCATGCGATTTCCTTGGGATTGAACCACCCAGTTACAAACGAAAAGATGATCTTTGAGGCACCCTTGCCAGTAATTTTCCAAAAACTTCTTATTAATTTAGGGAGTAAAGTTTAAAGATAATTTAAATCAAGGCAACTTAGGGCAAGTTTCAATCAATCTCCGAGCCAATGTAGTTTTTGGATTAGTCATTATTTGTTCCCCAGATCCAGCTTCAACTATACGTCCTTTATCTAAGACAATAACTCTATGGCAAAAGCCACTTGCAAGGTAAAGATCATGAGTAATAAATAACATTGCCAGCCCAAAACGCTGTTGCAGAGATCTTAATAGTGATAAAACATCTGATTGAATCTCTGCATCAAGCATGCTGACACTTTCATCACAAATAAGTACTTTGGGATCCAAAGCTAGGGCTCTGGCAATTGCCACACGTTGTTGCTGACCTCCTGATAGCTGATTTGGAAAACGGTTTTTAAACACTTCAGGTGGAGTTAAGCCAACCTGTTCAAGTAAGCAACGCACCTTTTCTTTCGCAGAAGATCGACCACACTTCCTATGAATTAGAAATGGATCCAATATTGCTTGTCCAACAGTCATTTTTGGGTTCAAGCAAGCATAGGGATCCTGAAAAACCATTTGCAAACCTTGTCGCGCTCGTCTGAGAGAAGTGCCTTTTAAAGTAAGCATGTTCTTACCTTCCAAAATCACCTCACCTCCTCTAGTAGGAGTTAAGCCCAAAAGAGCCTTACACAAAGTTGTTTTTCCACAGCCAGAGGCGCCAACCACTCCTAAAGTTTCTCCCTTATTAATAGAAAAACTCACTTCATCAACAATATTCAGAGTATTCATCTGCCACGGAAAGCCACTTTTAACATACGAACATCGCAAACGATTGACCTCCAAAACTAAATTTTGATCAGCCTCTCGTTGACCAAAACCCCCTTCTCTTGAACGAGCGGAACTAACAAGTCTATTTCCTATAAGAGATTGAGGATTAGTAAGGACTTCTCTACTAACTCCTTCCTCAACGATTTTTCCTTTATCAAGAATAGCTATACGTTCACACCACTTTGATGCTAGTGCCAGATCATGACTAATAAGTAATAACGTACTTCCAAGTTCATTACATAAATTGCTTAGTTGAGTCATTACTTGGTCAGCAACAGCTACATCAAGACTGGTGCTTGGTTCATCTGCAATCACTAAAGGAGGGTTTAAAGCTATAGCAAGCGCAATTGCCAATCTTTGGCGCATCCCCCCGCTGAATTCATGAGGGTAAGCTTGAAAACGCAAAGGACTAATCTCAACCATTTCAAGCAATTCCTTAGCCCTCTTCCTTCGAAACAAAGAGCTTGTTTCGGGCCGATGAGCCTTGAGAGTATCTAACAAGTGCTCACCAACCGTCATTAATGGGTTTAGTCTTGTCATCGGATCCTGAAAAACAAGCCCAACAGCTTCTCCTCTGAACCTTCGCAACATCTTTTGATTCAGTCCTCTTGGATCTTTTCCGGTCAAAAGCAGACCTCCTTCACAAAGACTGCCTATAGGTAGTAATTGCAAGATAACTCTTGCGACAGTACTCTTCCCACACCCAGAAGAGCCAATCAGCGCAAGTCGTTCTCCAGCTTCTAATCTTAAATTCAAGCCATCCAGAAGCCACGTGGAACTACTGGGATACCGCATCCGCAAGTCTTGAATATTCAGAACGGGATCGAAAGAACTAACCATAGGAAGTAGCACGTGGTCTTGAGGCTGAATAACATGTGTAAATCGGCTGAGTGGAATGCTTCACGCCACCTCCACGCCAAACTCCAACCAGGCCGAGAAGGCCTGTGCTTCTTCGCTGCCTTCTGAACCTCAACTCAGAGCGCATCCAATTCGCAATAGTGACGACTACGGCATCCCCCTACCAGATTGGTTAAAAAGTTGCATTGAACATATTCCACCAGGAATTGGGCAAAGTTGCCCAACAGACTCAGAAGCTTTACTTGCGGCAGCCTTTGACCTGGCCTATCAACTGCATGAAGGACAATTTCGAGTCAGTGGTGAACCATATATCGTTCATCCAGTTGCAGTAGCTGATTTATTAAGAGAAATAGGAGCTAGTGCAAGTGTTATCGCAGCAGGGTTCCTTCATGATGTAGTTGAAGATACAGATGTGACTCCCGAACAATTAGAGGGTTATTTCGGTAGTGAAATCAAAGGCTTAGTTGAAGGAGTAACAAAGTTAGGAGGAATCCACTTCACAAATCGAACAGAAGCACAAGCAGAAAATCTACGAAAAATGTTTTTAGCTATGGCCAGTGACATCAGAGTTGTTCTCGTCAAGCTGGCGGATAGACTCCATAACATGCGAACTCTGGGCTCTCTTCAGCCAGACAAGCAACAACGAATTGCAAGAGAAACGCGTGAAATATATGCACCCTTAGCCAATCGTCTTGGAATAGGACGTTTCAAATGGGAATTGGAAGACCTAGCTTTCAAATTATTAGAACCAGATGCCTTCCGAGAAATACAGCAAGAAGTCTCTACTAAACGCAGTGAGCGTGAAAAACGATTAAGCGTAACAGTGGAGTTACTGAAAGACCGATTGAAATCTGTCGGGCTTGAAAACTGTGATGTAAGCGGCAGGCCCAAACATCTCTATGGGATTTGGCACAAAATGCAGCGACAGCAAAAAGAATTCCACGAAATCTTTGATGTAGCTGCGCTTAGGATCATTGTCCCAAGCGTTGAAACCTGCTATCGAGCCCTAGCAGTTGTTCACGACACTTTCAGACCTAT
The DNA here is from genome assembly GCA_003215295.1 of Prochlorococcus sp. AG-409-P03. Lineage (GTDB taxonomy): Bacteria > Cyanobacteriota > Cyanobacteriia > PCC-6307 > Cyanobiaceae > AG-409-P03. The sequence continues at coordinate 120,993 of QCKN01000002.1, forward strand.
ACCAGGTCGCTTCAAAGACTACATAGGGCTACCAAAGCCAAACGGTTACCAATCTCTCCATACAGCCGTTATAGGGCGACATCGTCCTATCGAAGTTCAAATTCGAACTCCAGAGATGCATCGTGTAGCGGAATTTGGAATCGCAGCACATTGGAAATACAAAGAGGGTGGCTCACCAGCGGCGGCTGGAGACACAGAAAGATTTAACTGGTTGCGTCAATTAGTTGAATGGCAACAAGAAGGAGGGAATTCTGACCACAACGACTATTTAGCATCAATAAAGGAAGATCTGTTTGATGAAGAGGTTTTTGTTTTCACCCCGAAAGGAGATGTAGTAGGTCTACGCAAAGGTTCTACAGCAGTAGATTTCGCATATCGAATTCACTCAGAGGTAGGTAATCATTGCCATGGCACACGAATAAACGACCGTCTCTGTGCGCTATCTACTCTGCTAAGCAATGGAGACTTTGTAGAAGTTCTAACCAGTAAAACATCTCATCCAAGCCTAGATTGGCTCAATTTCGTTGCGACCCCTACAGCCCGTAATCGCATTCGACAATGGTATAAAAAAAGTCATAGGGATGACACCATTGAACGTGGGAAAGATATGCTCGAGCGTGATCTTGGGAGACATGGCTTCGATGCACTACTAAATAGTGACGCAATGACGAAAATCGCAGAACGCTGCAACCTCAAAAGCACAGATGATCTTCTGGCAGCATTAGGTTTTGGCGCAATAACCCTACAACAAGTTCTCAATCGTCTACGAGAGGAAGTGCGCCTTCAAAACATAACGTCAACAGAGCAAGTCCTAACTAACTCTGATGTAGCCAAACAACTCTCAGAACATGCCGAATCCATTCCTTCTCAAACTTCAGCACTAGAATCCACTCCAATCCTAGGAGTTGAAGGTCTCGACTACCGTCTTGGGAAATGTTGTACGCCTCTTCCCGGAGAGGCAATCTTAGGCACTGTAGCTTTAGGTAATCACGGAATTACAATTCATCGGCAAGACTGCGCGAATCTCAGTGCAATTCCTAACGAACGAAGACTACCCGTTCAATGGAACAGGAGTTCCTTAATAAAAGACGAGAAGTTCCCCGTTCAAATAAGAATTGAAGTCATCGATAGGGTGGGTATTCTTAAAGACATACTGATGAGATTATCTGACAAAGGTATCAACGTCAGTGATGCTCGAGTTCAAACAGCACAGGGACGACCAGCTTGCATTGATTTAAGAGTAGAGCTCAATAATTGCTCTCAGTTAAGTGTGACTATGGATCAAATTCGCTCGATGGCTGACGTACTTGATATTGCTCGTACCGGACTAAGGTAGTCATTTCCCCAGCGCTTAGTACTTGAAACCTCAAGAGCGTCAAAGACTAAAAACCTAAAGGAATCCTTTCTTATAAATTCATTTTGATCTGTCTGCAAAGTATCTGAATCACTTCTAGTAAAAGACAGATCAAGCATGGCTAACCTCTAGTATAGGGTTACACGTTCTCAATAGCAATTTACTCAATCATCTAACGATATCAATCCTAAGAACTGGGGCACTCATTTCTGAGAGCATATGGTTAATTTAAAGAGTGATTAGCATTCTTAGCACCTGTAATAACGAAGGTGCAATTCGGCATATATAATCATGACAAGAGAAGATATCGTTATGATTTATTTAAGAAAATAGTCCCGAATCAACAGAGTCATCTAAATTCTTATTTAGACTGAATTTCATTAGCATAAGCCTACAATAAAAGAAATCATACCCAAACCTATTTCGAGTGTTTTTTCAACCAGTAATATGCAACTGAGCCTATAAAAAATGCAAGAGTCAACCCTGTTATAGCAGAACCCAAGAGGATTCTTCCACTAAAAATTAAACCCTGAGTCAAACCATTACTCAGGCTAATTTGTTCAAGGTCATTACTCCCCGGCCCATAACCTAAAAAGAAGGAGCCAACATGATAGTTAAACCAATACAGGGGTAAATAAGTGACTGGATTACTAATCCAAGTACCTCCAACTGCTAATAAGTGATTAGCCTTAAGCAACCTTGCAAGAAAGAGACCTAGGATGATCTGAAAACCAAAAAGAGGGAAGCACCCACTAAATACTCCTACGGCTAAGCCGCGAGCCCTTTCTGAAGGAGTCCCTTCATGCCGCCAAAGCCAAAAAAGAAGTCGTCGAGCTCTCCTAATCAAAATTGGCAGGATTCTCAGCATTTAACACCCTATTTCACCAAAAAGCTTCAGACTGGGAAAAGAGTAGGCAATCTTGAAAGGATCCTCTGTTAATGAATATGCCCTTTCAATTCGACGAGACAATTGCTGCTATTGCTACTGCAGTCGCACCAGGACAAGGTGGAATTGCAGTGATACGAATCTCCGGCTCTGCAGCCAAAGATATAGGGAGAAGGATCCTACATATCAGTGGCCAGCAAAATTGGGAAAGCCACAGAATTCTTTATGGATATATCTTAGATGCAGAGAAAAAAGAACGCATAGATGAAGTACTTGTATTAAACATGGAAGCACCGAGAAGTTATACAGGAGAAGATGTAGTAGAGATTCACTGTCATGGTGGATTAATACCCGTACAGCGTGTATTAGAGCGAGTGCTTTCACACCCAAATGTTAGAAGAGCTCTTCCTGGCGAGTTTAGTCAACGAGCAGTTCTTAATAACCGACTCGACTTAACACAGGCCGAAGCAATTAATGACTTAATCCAAGCACGAAGTCGTAAGGCGGCCCAACTAGCAATGGCCGGAGTAAGTGGAGAGCTTAACAACCAGATCAATGCATTAAGAGGGCAACTCTTAGACCAACTCACCGAGCTCGAAGCCCGTGTTGACTTTGAAGACGACTTACCTCCTCTGAATCCAACTGAGTTATTACAAGAAATAAACAACATCAAGATGGCTCTTTTCAAGCTTGTCGATGATGCGAAGAAAGGTGCTTATCTGCGACATGGACTAAAAGTAGCCTTACTAGGTCGGCCCAATGTCGGTAAAAGTTCCTTGTTAAACCGTCTCAGTAGACGAGAACGTGCAATTGTCACTGAACTCCCTGGAACCACAAGAGATTTATTAGAAAGTGAGGTCATTCTGAAAGGTGTACCAATCACTCTTCTAGATACTGCAGGAATACACCAAACCGATGACCAAATTGAAAAATTAGGAATAATTAGAAGTAAGCAAGCACTAGCCATGGCAGATGTGGTCATGGTGATATTTGATCTATCGATTGGTTGGACTACTGAAGACCACAGTATCCTCGATCAACTTCCTAGTGACATCCCAAGACTTCTTGTAGGCAACAAGTCTGATCTCTTATCCAGCCCAAGTGATATTCCTACCAATGAGTTTCTCAGATCGATTAGTTATGTAAAGATCAGTGCAATAACGGGAAAGGGAGAGGAGGTCTTGATTAATGAGCTCTTACAAAGTTGTGGTGCTAGTGAAGGCCAAAGCTTAGAAATAGCACTAAATGAAAGACAGTGTGATCTCGCGCAGCTGGCAGCACAGTCCTTAGATAAAATTAGTCATGTTGCAAACCAAAAATTACCCTGGGATTTTTGGACCATAGACCTTCGAGAAGCTATTCATAAACTAGGTGAACTAACAGGAGAAGAAATTACAGAAGTCTTACTGGACAGAATCTTTTCTCGCTTCTGTATTGGCAAATAAATAAATTTATCCAATAAAGAGTTACATTCCTGAAGAGTCAAATCTGCAAAGCTCTTCAAAATTACTAAGGATGGTGGATCTACATAGTCCTATGCTCAATCGTCTAATAGATGCGTGGTTGGATGAGGACTTAGGGCGCGGCGACCTAAGTCAGCCAGCACTAAATAAAGGCATTGGTTCGGCCTACTGGATGGCTAAGCAACGTGGCCTCTTCTGTGGCGGCGAGTTAATTAAACGAATTTTCAAAAGACTTGACCCCTCTGTCGAAATTCATTTGCTAATTCATGATGGCGATGCATTTAATGCTGGGGAAAAACTATTAAATCTTCAGGGGCCCAAAGGGGCACTAATTGCAGGTGAGCGGACAGCTCTGAATTTGGCAATGCATCTTTCTGGCATTACAACGACAACAGCCACTCTAGTAAAAGAGTTGCAGGGCACTGGAGTGCGTCTAGCCGATACTCGTAAAACCACACCAGGTCTTCGAATCCTAGAGAAATACGCTGTGAGGTGTGGAGGAGGAGTCAATCATCGTCTAGGACTAGATGATGCCGCCATGCTTAAAGAAAATCATCTCGCATGGACAAGTGGAATAACAGCAGCAATCCAAGAAGTGCGTAAAAATGCCCCATGGCCATCACGAATTATTGTTGAAGCAGAAACCCCACAACAAGCAGAAGAAGCTGTTCATGCAGGTGCTGATGGAATCCTTCTAGATGAAATGCGACCTGACATTCTTCATTCTCTTGTCCCAAAATTGCGAGCTTTAGCCGCCAATGGCTCCGCTAATGGCCTACCCAGACAAGTTGTCCTTGAGGCCTCAGGTGTCAATCCTAAAGATTTAAAAGAATATGCAGCTTGTGGAGTTGATTTAATCTCTAGTAGTAAACCAATAACAAATAGTTCTTGGATCGACTTCAGCATGCGTTTCAAAGAAGTCATTTAATGCAAACTACTACCATGCGGCAATCGGTTGAAAACTGTCCTGAGCGTTTACTCACCGATAAGCCACCATGCTGAACCTCTCAAATTCATTAAAAAAGCATCTGGAAAAAGCGCTAATAAAAGCTTTTCCTGAGATAGCTAAAGCAGCACAAATGGCCGGGTTAAGCATCGACCCTGAACTAGTTCCTACCAGTAGGCCTGAGTTTGGTGATTTTCAAGCCAATATTGCCTTAAAACTCGCAAAATCACTAAAAACTGCACCTCGAAGCGTTGCACAGGCAATAGTTGAAGAGCTACAAAATGATGATGACTTCATAAGACTCTGCGAACCCCCTGAGATCGCAGGCCCTGGGTTTATAAACCTAACCATTAAGACGATCAACCTAGTAGAAGAAATCAAATCACGACTCCATGATCCACGTCTTGGTGTTCCATCCGTAAACAAGGCAAAGTCTGCTCCTATTGTGGTTGATTTCTCAAGTCCGAATATTGCAAAAGAAATGCATGTTGGGCACCTACGCTCCACGATTATCGGTGACTCAATAGCTCGAATACTCGAATTTCGAGGCCACCCAGTTCTTCGCATAAACCACGTTGGGGACTGGGGAACACAATTTGGGATGCTGATCACACAACTCAAATCAGTCGCTCCAAAAGCCCTTACAACACCTGAGGTCATTGATCTAGGAGATTTGGTGACCTTTTATCGTCAGGCCAAAGAACGTTTTGACCAAGAACCAGCATTTCAGGCAACTTCTCGTGAAGAAGTAGTCAAACTACAAAGAGGTGATCCCTTATCGATAAAAGCCTGGGAATTACTTTGTGAACAATCCCGAAAGGAATTTCAAAAAATCTATAGTCGTCTGGATGTTCATATTACTGAGAGAGGTGAGTCATTCTATAATTCTTATCTAGAGCAAGTAGTTATTGATCTTGAAAATTCTGGACTATTAGTCATTGATGAAGGAGCAAAGTGCGTCTTTCTTGAAGGGATTACAGGCAAAAATGGACGCCTACTCCCAGTAATCGTACAAAAAAGTGATGGGGGATTTAATTATGCAACAACTGATCTTGCTGCAATACGGTATCGATTCAATGCTGCTCCAAAGGGTGATGGAGCATGTCGCCTCATCTACGTCACGGATGCAGGTCAAGCAAATCATTTCACTGGCATTTTTCAAGTCGCCAAGCGTGCAAAATGGGTTCCACACAATGCTCGTGTTGAGCACGTACCCTTTGGACTCGTCCAAGGTGAAGACGGCAAGAAGCTAAAGACGCGATCTGGTGAAACCGTTAGGCTTCGCGACCTACTAGATGAAGCTATTAAGAGAGCAGAGTCAGATCTTCGTAGACGTTTAAATGAAGAAGGCCGAACAGAAGAAGAAAGATTTATAAAAAACGTGTCAACCACAGTAGGTATAGCTGCTGTTAAATATGCTGATTTAAGTCAAAACCGTGTCACAAACTACCAGTTTAGTTTTGATCGAATGCTTGCACTACAAGGTAATACTGCACCATATCTCTTGTATGCCTTCGTACGTATAGCAGGTATTGTCCGTAAAGGAGGCACCCCTGATATTCATACTGACACTTTTTCCTTCGAAACATCTCAAGAATGGAGCTTAGTTAGACAACTACTCAAACTTGATGAAGTCATTACGGAGGTCGAAGAGGAATTATTACCTAATCGTCTATGTACGTATTTATTTGAACTCAGTCAAATATTTAATCGTTTTTACGACCAAGTTCCTATATTAAAAGCCAATAATCAAGCAAAAAACAGTCGACTAGCACTATGCCTACTGACATCAAATACACTCAAACTGGGCCTAAGACTTCTTGGGATCTCCACACTTGAGAGAATGTAATTCATGCTCCAATCAACAATAATGTCATGACAGAACCAAAGCCGCGTAGCGAAGTTGAGAACATGACTGGTTATCAAGCACCTTTGGAAGGAAGGCGAAATTTCTTACGACTTGACTTCAATGAAAACACCCTTGGGCCCAGTCCCAAAGTCGTTGATGCGCTCCGTAAGATTCCGGTCAATCACATCGCAATATATCCTGAATACGATGGTTTAAGAGAAGCTGTTGTTGCCAATCTTCAGAAGATTAACCCAGGTCTTCAAATAAATTCTGAGCAGATTGGTCTGTTCAATGGAGTTGATGCCGCAATCCATGCCATTTTCCATACCTACGGTGACAAAGGTAGTCAACTCCTTACCACAACGCCTACCTTCGGTTACTACACTCCTTGTGCCCATATGCAAGGGATGGAAGTCTGTGCAATTCCTTATGAAGGAGAAAATCTTTCCTTCCCTTGGGAAAAAATACAAGCAACCCTAACAAGAGAGCACCCCAAGCTACTCTTCATTTGCAATCCAAACAATCCAACTGGAACACGAGTAGCAGCAAACAAACTTCAGACTCTCGCTAAGGCTGCACCTAAGACTTTAGTTGTCGTAGATGAACTATATGAAGCCTTTACAGGCGATAGTGTTTTACCAACAGCAAATTTCAACACAACTCCAAACCTAGTTATACTGAGATCCCTTGCTAAAACAGCAGGGTTGGCTGGTTTGCGAATAGGCTTTGCTATAGGCAACTCAAAAATTATCGAATTTATTAACCGCGTAACTGGTCCATACGATATAAACAGCTTTGCAGTTACCGCAGCCATTGCTGCGCTAGAAGATCAAGACTATGTCGATAGCTATATCTCCGAGGTCTTAAATGCCAAAGAATGGATAACAAAGCAACTCGTTGCTAATGGCACTCGGCACCATATTGATGGTGGAAACTACTTCTTGATCTGGCCTGAAAAAGAGCCGTCAAGTATTGAATCCTCTCTTAGAAAGAACGGCATCCTAGTAAGAGGAATGACTGGGAAACCACTTATTGAGAGATCTATCAGAGTAAGTATTGGTACGACAAGTCAGATGAAGACGTTTTGGCAGGTTTTTAGCACAATTGAAAATACATCTAACCACGCTGTGCCTTAGCGCATCAAATTTATAATAGTCTCCGCAGGGAGCGAGGTAGAAAGCGTAAAACTCTTTCCTAATTTTTTCACTTGAGTGCCTGCCATAGCATCTAAGAAAGGCTGTATTCCTGTCTGATCACAATCAGGCACGGGGAGACCACGCAAGTATTGAACAGGTATAACTCTCCTCGGTTTCAGCTCCTTTACAACTGCTGCAGCCTCAAGGCCGTTGTATACCTTGGCTCCTCCTCCAACACCAATAATTAAAACATCAGGACGCCCAATCAAGACTTTTTGCACTGGAGTTAATGGTGCCGCAACTCCACCAAGATGTACAAAACGTAAACCACCCTGATTCCACTGCCAAAGTGTTGCCAAACCGAATCTACGACCGCCAAATCGATCATGAGGTGCAGAAATTCCTTCAAAAGTCAACCCTCGCAACCGATATGAACCGGGGTTGACGAGAAATGTACCTTTCGCAATCCTTGCACCCTCATCTGCCAGTTCGGAACTGGCAAGAATAACGTTTGCTCTTAATCGCGGTTCTGGTAATCCCGCTGCACATCCAACGGCCTTAAAAGGGTTCAAAAGAACCGCGTGACCACCACCTTTAATCAACAAGGAACTATGGCCATAACTAGTAATGCGCACTCCACCAGCCATGACCTCAGAAGTGGCAGCAAGAGTGACAGCACATAAAAGCAATACTGTCCTATATAAAAAACTCAAAGTTCGGAAGTGGGATAGCATAAAAATAACTCTGTACACTCAGGAAGTTAAGAATGTTTTTTTACTTTGTTTAGACAGACTCAAGAAGTTGCTAAGCAATAAGTGACCTGCTTCAGTGAGAACGCTTTCAGGATGAAACTGTACTCCTTGAACATGTGGGTATTTTGAATGTCTAAGTCCCATAACTGTGCCATCTTCTAGCCAGGCAGTCACTTCAAGACAACTAGGCAAGGTAGTTCTATCGACTATGAGACTGTGATATCGAGTAGCAAGAAGTGGTTGAGGCAAACCCGCAAAAATTCCTTCTCCTTGATGCAAAACATATGATGTCTTCCCATGCATTAACTCTTTCGCAGGAATAATTTTGGCACCATATACTTGAGCTAAAGACTGATGACCTAAACATACTCCTAGTGTTGGGATGGTGGGAGATAAACTTTCAAGAATATCTAGACAAACACCTGACTGATTAGGGTCTCCAGGACCTGGAGAAAGTAAAATCGCTTCTGGATGTAAGTCTTTGATCTCACTAACTGTAAGAGCATCATTACGTTCAACTCTTACATGCTTAGCAACAGAATGATCAGGAGCTAACTCACCCAAATATTGGACAAGGTTGAAAGTAAAGCTGTCGTAGTTGTCAATGACCAGAAGCATTAGGTACTAAGGCTTTACAGGCCTAAACGGATGAGCAAGGGAGGCAGCAATAAAAGGAGTGCAATAAGCAATGAGCTAATTGAAGCAACAAGCACCGCTCCTGCAGAACAATCTTTCGCGATTCGCGCCAATGGATGAAACCGTCTCCCAATAGCCAGATCCACTACAGCTTCTATAGAAGTATTTATTAATTCCAGTACTAACACAGCAGCAACAGTTAGAACCAATACAGATAGATTTTCAAAACTAAGTTTCAGCCACAATCCCATGGCAAAAACCACTGCACCAATAAATAAATGGATGCGAAAATTTCGTTGGCTAGAGAAACCATAAACAAGGCCTTGAGTCGCATATCGAAAACTCGCAGGCAAATCACTTGCAATTCTCCAAGACCCTCTTCTAGAGGCTCTTGGAGAATGACTTGCAAGCCTGGTGATCTTCTTTGCTTGGCTCACGTTGACTGTCTCAGGACACATCAGAGTTGTTTGGATAGAGAGTCACCACCACTTTGAAGATTACCTCCAACGCGAAGAAGTTGCTCCTGACAGTTCATCATTTCATCCAGAGTTGCCTGAGAAGGGTGATCCCAACCAAGTAAATGCAATAAACCATGACTCACTAACCATCTAATCTCTTGAACTAGGCCATGGTTCTGCTCTAGAGCTTGACGCTGTGCTGTAGTTACTGACACAACAATATCCCCTAGCTCAACACATTGATTTGTCGGAACAACCACTGCTTCATCAAGAACTGGAAAGGACAAAACATCTGTTTTTTCTGATTTATTCCGCCATCTTGTATTGAGCTCACGAATTGTCAAATCATCTGTCAACTGGAGTCCAAGACTAATTGATGAGGCCTCTCGAACAATTGTCGGACACGTCCAAGTCTTTTCAGAACGAATCATTTGAATCCACCTAATAAGGTCTTCCCTCCAGATATCCGCCTTAGTGAGTAACAGCTTTGATCCGTTATCAAGCGCCTCGTTGCAAGCAAAGTGATCAGTATGTGTAAAAGCCAAATCAAGGTCAAACAATTTCTGATTCATATCCTCATCATTGAGGGAGTGTCGGACGACCTAACCAAGCAACAATAAGGATGAACCCCACGAAACCAAAAGCAGTTAAACCAAAATGAAAAAGACTCTGACTACCTTTTCGAACCATATTCTTCATTGCCAATTTGACAAAACTGGGAGGTGGAAGCTTCTTGGGAGTTTTACTTTGCATGCTGTGATCGTTATCTGAACTAGTCATCGTTGTTACTCCTTATCTAATTCCATCGCAGGATCACGAACTCCTTGGCGTAAGAGAGACTGGATGAATAAATCTAGATCCCCATTCATCACAGCTTGCACATCAGTGGTTTCATCAGCAGTACGTAAATCCTTAACCATTTGGTATGGATGAAAGACATAATTACGAATTTGATTGCCCCATGCTGCCTCCACTATGTCTCCTCGAATATCTGCTATTTCAGCAGCCCTCTGTTCCTGAGCAATAATCATCAACTTAGCTTTGAGTAAAGCCATAGCCTTCTCCTTATTCTGGAGTTGAGAGCGCTCTTGAGTACAACGAACAGCTAATCCTGTCGGGACATGAAGTATACGCACTGCAGTCTCAACCTTATTAACATTTTGGCCGCCAGCTCCTCCTGATCGGCTGGTAGTAACTTCAAGATCCTTATCAGGAATCTCAAGGTCAACCTCTTCATCCAACATTGGCATTACCTCAACACCCGCAAAACTAGTTTGCCGCTTGGCATTGGCATTAAAGGGTGAAATCCTAACTAGGCGATGCGTACCTTTTTCATTCTGTAAGTAACCATAAGCAAAACGACCCTCAACTTCGATGGTGGCACTTTTAATCCCAGCTTCTTCACCTTCAGATAACTCATCAATAGTGACCTTCATGCCATGATTCTCTGCCCAGCGGGTATACATACGAAGAAGCATTTGGGCCCAATCCTGAGCATCTGTACCCCCAGCTCCAGCGTTAATAGACAATACGGCCCCCTCTTGATCGTATGGACCACTCAAAAGCCTTTCAAGCTCCCAAAGATCTAAATCCATTCTCAACTGATTCAATCCTGCTTGAGCCTCACTAAGCATTTCCTCGTCTGGATCCAAGTCATAAAGGTCAACTATTGCTGTGGCATCCTCCACGGCTGTCAACCACTTAGCGAGCTTGGCTAATAATGCCTTGATCTCATCAAGCTGACGCATGTATTTCTGAGCATTTTTCTGATCACTCCAGAAATCTGGCTGCGCGGCCAATTGTTCAAGATCCTTCTTACGTGCTTCTAAAGAAGCAACGTCAAAGACAGTCCTGAGCACTGCTCAGGCGCTCTTTGAGCAATGTCAATTCTTTTTTGAAATCAATGAGATCTAGCAAAATAAGTTCTTGCGTGCGCATATTCGAAACTATCAGTCGAGCAGACCTTTATAAAATCCTAGTAAATTCAAAGCTCAATCAATGGCAAATATTGAGATCTATACCTGGCAGTCCTGCCCGTTCTGTCTTCGGGCCAAAGCGCTCCTGGAGAAAAAAGGTCTAGCCTATGTAGAGCACCGCATCGATGGAGACCAGACAGCTCGCGCAGCCATGTCTAAAAGAGCAGAAGGGCGTACGACAGTACCCCAAATCTTCATCAATGGGCAAAGCATCGGTGGATGCGATGAGCTTTATGCCCTTGATCAGTCCCATAAGCTCGATAATCTTCTTTCTGCATGAGCAGAGCCATGAAACAACTTTTTGTGCTCGACCCTCTTGAGAATATAAATCCTGCTAAAGATTCCTCCGCAGCTTTAATGCAAGCTGCTCAACGAGCTTCAGTAGAAGTGTGGGCATGTACACCATCTGACCTTCAAGCTAGAGGGGATAAAGCTTGGGTTGTTGCAAGGCCTGTTTCGCCAAACCCATGGATCACAATCCACTCACCTAAGAGTCTTCCTGTCGATGACTTTAATTGCATATGGATGCGCAAAGATCCCCCTGTTGATGAAGCCTTCCTTTATGCAACTCATCTTCTAGAAGTAGCAGAGCGAGATGGAGTTGTCGTACTCAATAAACCAGCATCTTTAAGAGCTTGGAATGAAAAATTAGGAGCCCTTCGCTTCAGTGAGCTCATGGCTCCTACTCTGGTAGCAAGTCGAGTTAAAGAATTAAAGGAGTTTGCAAAAGAACAAGGAGAAGTCGTCTTAAAGCCATTAGGTGGCAAAGGTGGGCAAGGTGTTATTCGAGTAGCAAAAGCTGCTGATGGCTTAGAAGCCTTACTGGAGTTAGTGACTCATCAGGAAGCAATGCCTGTAATGATGCAACGTTTTTTACCTGCAGTTAAAGAAGGAGATAAACGCATTCTGCTTGTAGATGGTCAAGCAATGGGAGCTGTTAATCGACGTCCTAAGTCAGGAGACTTCCGAAGTAATCTTGCTCTGGGAGGTCAAGCCGAGGCCACGAAACTTTCTACTCGTGAGCAAGAAATCTGTGATGCACTTGCTCCTGCATTAAAAAGTGAAGGCCTTTTCTTTGTAGGGATAGATGTAATTGGAGGAATGTTGAGCGAAATAAACGTGACTAGTCCCACAGGCATTCGAGAAGTGGAGCGGCTGATGGGAATTCCTCTTGCAGATCAAGTTCTAGAAAACTTACTAAGTGAGTTGGATTGAATATCATGCTGCAATTCAAGCTGTTGAGCTAAGACTCCTAACTTGAGGCCAACTTCTTGCAATTCCTTCTCGGCAACTGATCCCCTGACCAGTCCCGCCCCGGCTGTCAGCTCCAATTTCTTGCCACTTGAATTTCCAGAGCGTATAGCAACTCTTAACTCTGCACGACCAGAATTATCGATCCAACCAATAGGAGCTGCGTAATTACCTCTTTCAAATGGCTCAAGAGTTCGTAACCAACTCATAGCATCCCTTCGAGGGAAGCCTGCAACCGCAGGTGTGGGATGCAATGCATCAGCCAAATGCAATGGCATTAAACCTTTAGAAGCAGCAGTAATTGGTGTATGAAGGTGGACTAAATGTCCATGACTAAAAAGCTCAGGACTAAGTGGCATCTGAGGTTCCAAGCCCTGACGAACCAATTGCCCCACAATAGAATCAACAACTAGTTGATGTTCCCTCCGATCTTTATCCGAATTTAAAAGGTTCTCCCCTCCCTTTTCTATCGATGCCGTCCCTGCGAGAGCATCTATTCTTAGCTGACCCCGACTAAGGCTTAGGAGTCGTTCAGGAGAAGCTCCAAAGAATGACTGATCGCTACTCCTCTGCCATAAGAAACGACAACTGCCAGCCTGTTGATGGCGCAAACGAGACAGTATCACCAAGGGATCTAAAGGTTTCTCCAACAAAATCGATTGACGAGCAGCAAGAACTATCTTTTCTATTGAGCCACTATTCACAAGCTCAATTCCACGAATCAAAGCTTTGTAATAACTTCCTTGCCATTGAGAAGAGAGTGCAACCCCAGAAAAGTCATTAGGTATTAATACCTCTTCGTTTTTACGCGCCGAACCTAGAGAGGAGCGCATAAGCCATAACCGTTCAGCAAGCTCTCTTGCCTCGGCTTCATGAGTCACGACACCATTAAGACGTAACCAACCAAACCCCCCTTGAGTAGACAATTGCCATCTTGGTAGAACCGCCTGAGTACCAGGAGGGAACTCCAAAGACCTTTGTCTTTCTGCTGTTTGATCAAAAAAAGAAAATGCTAAAAGGATCCTTGGACGAGCTTGCGAAGGAACTGCCGGAGTGACGTCAATTAAGCGACCAAACGTTGCATCGCTAAAGCGTTGTGCCAGTTCAAATCTCCTAGCTCCACCTAAGTCAAAATACTGACAATGGCCTGTAGCAGAGAAACACAGACCAGGTGTACCATCCCAGAGGAAACGAAATTGCTGCCCATCAGCCAAAAAAGGTAATTCTCTAAGTGGGTCAATGCCCTTAATAGGCAAGGCCAAACTCAAGACACATTCATCACTAGTCCTTTCGCGCCAGCTTTGTGCTGAAGCGATCAAAACATCTCTAAAAGTTGGCCCATCCTTCATGCGAATTGCTTACTTGTCTGAGGGACTGCTGAAATGTATAAACGGTCACTCTTAATTAAGGGCCCTAATCTCATGCAAGACCAACAGGATGTAGCAACCCTTTACGACTCAAAGGAGGATCGGAGGCGTCTGTGGTCAGCAGCTATCAAATGGCCTTTGTACTCAGTTGCAGTAATGCCAGTACTTTTGGCAACTGGATGGAGACTGAGTGAAAGGCTAACTGTTCGACTTGATCAATTAATTGGATTTCTTGTCGCATCAATCCTGCTTTTGCTTTGGGAAAACCTTACAAATGATCTTTTTGATGCAGATACAGGCGTAGACGAATTAAACAAGCCCCATTCAATAGTTGCACTGCTTGGAAGGAAGCAGCCTGTGAGGCGAATGGCTTATCTAGTTCTACTGATTGGCCTAGGGATAATCATCGTCTTAGCCTTACAAAGTGACCCAGCTGTCCTGTTTTTAGTTTTAGGAAGTTGCACTCTAGGTTATCTATATCAGGGGCCACCCTTTCGCCTTGGCTACCAAGGCCTGGGAGAACCACTTTGCTGGCTAGCATTTGGTCCCTTTGCGACTGCTGCTGCACTTATTGTGCTCGCCCCCGTTGGTAGCTATGCATCTGGAATCCCTTGGGGAACAGCCATTAGGCTTGGTTCCGGTCCTGCTCTAGCAACAACTTTAGTGCTCTTCTGCTCACATTTTCATCAAGTCACAGAAGATGCAGCCCATGGCAAACGATCGCCTTTAGTTCGCCTAGGAACCAAACGAGCCGCAAAACTCATCCCCTGGCTAGTTACCCTATCGTTGATATTGGAATGTCTGCCAATCATGCAAGGTTATTGGCCAATGTCAGCTCTACTAGGAGGCATTGCCATCCCCTATGGTTTAGCACTAATAAACCTGCTTAAAGAACATCATAATCACCCTGAAAGAATTGGTGGAAGTAAATTTCTAGCTCTACGTTTTCAAGCTTTAAATGGTCTTGGTCTAACACTAGGTTTTCTAATTAATTCTTTTATTTAAGCCAATTCAAGGAATCAGGCGAAAACATGAGCCTCCGTCTTCAGATTAAACCCTTCTCGTTTAACCTCAAACAGGTATTAAGAACATCTAAGGGTGTAATTAAAAGCAAACAAGGCTGGTTACTGAACCTTGAAAACTCAACTGGCAAATGTGGCTGGGGAGAGGTATCTCCAATTGATCCATTAGAGCTTGCAAAATGCGAAAGAGCCTTGCATACCCTTCACTCTCAAGCCTCTATAGAAGATCTAGAGACTGATCTCACTAATTTGCCTAACTCATTAGCCTTTGGTTTAGGAGCTGCCTTAGGAGAACTAGAAGGAGTCATTTACGCAGCCAAGCAAAATAATTGGCTAAACCCTCCTGAGTCCGCGATATTGCTCCCGTCTAATGGCTCTCTACTCATCAAATCTCTCAGTTCAATAACAACTAAATACAAAAGCACAACGTGTCCTCTTACTATTAAATGGAAAGTGGCCATTCGAGAGAACTCCTCCGAAGAAAAACTCTTAGATCAGATTCTGGAACTCCTTCCACCCTCCAGTCGTCTGCGAGTAGATGCGAATGCTGGCTGGGACAGAGAGACAGCAGACACTTGGGCAAAACGCCTATCAGGCCAACCACAGCTGGAATGGCTGGAACAACCTCTCCCATCCAATGATATTGAGGGTCTAATCGCACTCTCGAAAAAAATCCCTATAGCACTAGATGAATCCCTGATAGCCAATCCTGTGTTGCGTAAGACTTGGCATGGCTGGCAAGTACGTCGACCATTATTAGAAGGTGACCCACGACCTCTACTCTTCGAACTCACAGAAGGCATAGGTTACCGAGTTATATGTAGTGCATTTGAAACTGGTATAGGTCGTCGTTGGATTGATCATCTAGCAGCTCTTCAACAAACAGGAACAACACCTACCGCTCCTGGTCTTGCACCCGGCTGGTGTCCTGAAAGTCAACTCTTTAGTAAAGATCCACTGGAAGTATGGGAGGCAGCTGAATGCAAAAGCTAATAACTCTTAATTACGATCCAGTTAATGCTGAAGCGTACTATCAAAAACTTCTTACAGAAATTGCAAGTGGGTCTTGGGTGGAGTTATTGCCGAAAGGAGGAATACCAACTTTATTACCAATCGATCAATTACCGAAAGGGCCAGGTTTTGTCATACGTAGTGGTGGGAGCTCAGGAGGGGCAAGCCATTGTCTCTTGCCTTGCACACATTTAGATCAATCGGCTTTCGCTACAAGTGAATGGCTCAAAAATCAAGGGCTAAACCCCAAAGAATGCCGAATCATGAATGCATTACCAATGCATCATGTAAGTGGTTTGTTGCCGTGGTGGCGTAGTCGTATTTGGAAAGTGAGCCATACGCGAGTAGTGCCCTCTTTAATGCATAATCCAACTGCATTAGAAGAGTGCTATAAGGATTTACTTAATAGAGATTTGGGACCAATGGTAATTTCACTCGTCCCAACACAAGTTCAACGCTTGGTGAGACATCCTGCGGGTGTCCGCTGGTTGCAATCCTTTGAAGTGATCTGGGTAGGTGGTTCTGAGCTAACAAAAAACTTGGCACACAAAGCCAGGCAAGAAGGTATCCGTTTAGCACCTTGTTATGGAGCTACTGAAACTACTGCGATGGTAACCGCTCTCCCTCCTGAGAAATTCCTTACAGGTACAAATAATTGTGGAAGTCCACTAATAGATGTCCAGTTAAGTCTTAGTAAAAAAGGTACTTTAAAAGTGAAGACACCAAGGCTTGCTCTTAGTTTCTGGAGAAATTGTAGACTCCAAAAGTTGCAAGACAAAGACGGATGGTGGATATCAGGAGATGCGGCCGAATTTTATTTACAAGACAATCTACCCCAACTCAAAATTGTTGGTCGTATAGATACTGCAATTCACTCGGGTGGAGAAACCGTTTTCCCCGAACATATCGAAGCTCGCTTTCTTGAAAATTCAGAAAAGAACAGTTGGCCTATGAGACATATCCTCTTAGTCCCAATTCAAGACGAAGAATGGGGAGAGAGGTTAGTCGCGCTCATACGCTGGGATAATGAGAACTTGCCTAGCGAAAATGTTAAGCATTTAAAAGCTCTGCAAAGTCTCGCTAAAGAATGGCCAGCAGCTGACAGACCTATAAAATGGTACCAATGCCCAATACTGCAACCTAATGAAGCTGGCAAATGGGAAAGGGCTCGATGGAAAGCTTGGGTAGAGGATCAATAAACTATAATTTTCAGGATTCCTAACCAATCCTTCAGTGAATCTAATTAGCTAATGAAATAACCAAGCCTCACTAGCAGAGACATTAAGCTCTCTTTATCGCAGAGTCTTCTAGCCAAAGGCTAATAGCATTAGGTAAAGGGCAACGTTTTCTAGATCGGAAGTTAATAGCAACATGCCTAATTAAGGCTAAGGCTGTTTCCTGACCTAAACATTTAAACCTTACTTGCATTTCAAAACTACTTACATCTAATTTTAGAGGGAGGAGTTCTATCTCAAGATGATCCCCGGTCGTCATTGGCAAGAAAAAATCAGCTTCACAATGTACTATTGGCAAACCAACCATCAGACTCTCTTGCATGTTTGTAATGTCAGGAAAAACCTGATTTAACGACAACCCATAAGTTTCAAGACTCTCTTCCCAAGCCTCGTGACACCACCTAAAAAGATGGTGAAAGTGCATAACACCAGCAGCATCTGTATCTCCAAAACGAACAACTCGCTTGAGATACAGCCAAGGTACAGAGCTTGTTGATTGCAACTCCAACCTTAGCGATCCACAGAGCCCATAATTACATCGATTGAGCCCAAAATAGCCATTATGTCTGCAACTTTTGCACCTTTAAGAATATGTGGAAGAACTTGCAAGTTATTTAAATCAGCTGCACGAATTTTGAATCTCCATGGTGTCACATCGTTGTTACCTTGAAGAAAGACGCCAATCTCTCCCTTCCCTGACTCAAGACGCGTATAAAGCTCGCCATTTGGAATCTTAAAGGTAGGTGCAACTTTCTTAGCTACATATTGATAGTCAAAACCTGAGAAAGAACTTGTTTTCCCTTCAGATAGACGATGCGCCTCAAGATTCTCAGTAGAACCCCCAGGAATCATCTGGCAAGCTTGTCGAAGAATCTTTAAGGATTGGCGCATTTCCTCTATTCTCACACGATAACGTGCATAACAATCACCTTCTTTTTCTGAGGCCACTTCCCAATCAAAATCGTCGTAACACTCGTAATGGTCAACCTTGCGCAAATCCCATGGGACACCAGATGCACGAAGCATTGGTCCAGAAAGACTCCAGTTAATTGCATCCTCTCTTAAGATCGTTCCGAGTCCCTCAATACGTCTACGAAAAATAGGATTATTAGTGATTAATTTCTCGTATTCATCAATCTTAGGGCCAAACCAATTACAAAAATCCAAACATTTTTCTAACCAACCCCATGGTAAGTCACAAGCAACTCCACCTATACGAAAATAATTGTTGTTGATCAAGCGTTGACCAGTTGCAGCTTCCCATAGGTCATAAATCATTTCCCGTTCACGGAAAATATAAAAGAAAGGTGTTTGCGCACCAACATCTGCCAAAAATGGTCCCAGCCAAAGCAAATGATTTGCAATTCGATTCAGCTCAAGCATTAGCACCCTTATATAGCTTGCACGGCGAGGAACAGTAATATTCGCTAATTTCTCAGGAGCATTAACCACTATCGCTTCGTAAAACATCCCAGCCGCATAATCCATACGACTTACATAAGGAACAAACATTACATTTGTTCTGTTCTCAGCGATTTTTTCCATCCCCCGATGGAGATAGCCAATGACCGGCTCACAATCCAAAACATCTTCACCATCAAGTGTGACTACCAAACGCAGTACACCATGCATCGAAGGATGATGGGGGCCGAAATTGACCACCATTGGCTCCGTGCGCGTTTCTAGCTGCGTCATGAGGCCAGAGCTAAGAGTGTCATTGCAAGAATTTTAAGAAACAATCATGCCAAACGAATCAAACCTTAAGGCGAATGATTTCAAACACTTGCCAGTGCTAGCGAATAGTGTGGTGGAATCAATCAATAATTTACCTGCAGAGTTATTGAATGGGGGCTTAATAATAGATGCAACCATTGGAAGAGGAGGGCATACGGCTCTTGTTCTCGCAGAACATCCAGCCTTGAATGTCATAGGAGTTGATCAAGACCCCAATGCAAGGGCTGCAGCAACTCAGTACCTCAGTCATTTTGGGAACAGAGTCAAAATAGAGAGCCTAAATTTTGCTGATTTCACACCACCAAAAAAAGCAGCTGCGGTCATCGCAGATCTAGGAGTCAGCAGTCCCCAACTCGACGTCGCTTCGAGAGGATTCAGCTTTCGACTAGATGGACCATTAGACATGAGAATGAATCCTGAACAAGGTGTCACAGCTGCTGAGCTCATTGAAAAACTAAGTGAAGAAGAACTTGCAAATACTATTTATAAATTTGGAGAAGAAAAATTATCTAGAAAAATAGCACGAAAAATCAAAAAAGACTTATCCCTACTTGGTCCTTATAACGGCACTTGTGCGCTTGCATATACCATCGCAGGATGCTATCCACCAAAAGCAAGATATGGCCGTATTCACCCGGCGACAAGAACTTTTCAAGCATTAAGAATTGCAGTTAACAAAGAACTTGACGTCCTAGACAAACTATTGAGCAGAGCTCCTGAGTGGCTTCATCCAGGAGGGGTGCTTGGAATTATTACTTTCCACTCACTTGAAGACAGGCGTGTCAAAATAGCCTTTAAGAATGACGAGCGTTTAGAAAGAATTAATCGTAAGCCAGTGATAGCAAATTTAGAAGAGATCTCAGCAAATCCAAGAAGTCGCAGTGCAAAGTTCCGTTCTGCAGCTAGGAAATAAGAAAAGTATGTGATCAAAGATCAAATTTCCAATTATAAAAACATAGTTGTATGACCACACGTAAAATAATTCCCATTATCTATGTCTTAGTTGTCTGACAACCTGAGAGATATACATCACTGCTTGATCAACCTCTTCAAGCGTAGTTTTCCTACCAAGGCTAAGGCGAATAGAAGCCTCGGCCTCTTGCGTGTTTCGTCCAATAGCGCGTAAAACGTGAGAAGGCTCTCCACTAGCACATGCAGAGCCACTAGTACAAGTGACAAATGGACGCAAGGATCTATGCAAGTCTCTCCCGTTAACTAACGGTATTGTTATGTTGAGATTGTGCGCAAGACGACACTCTAAGGAACCATTGATTATCAAGTCAGCAACTTCTGCACGCAACCCTTGCAGTAATTTATTCCGAAGAACCAAGAAATCTTCCTGACGCCCATTATTGATACCTTGAAAAGCTAATTCAGCTGCTTTGACAAAACCAACAACTAATGGAACTGGAATAGTGCCAGGTCTAAGACCATTTTCTTGACCACCACCCCATTGCAAAGGAACCATATGTAAACCTTGCTTCATTACTAGTGCTCCAACCCCCTTTGGGCCATAAATCTTATGCCCACTAAGTGTCATTAAATCTATGCCTAATTCATCAATTGAAAATGGAAACTGACCAAATGCCTGAGCAGCATCACTATGCAAGCTCACATCATGCTCATGGCAAACTTCAGCTAGCGCAGCTAATGGTTGTACAACACCAATCTCATTATTAGCCAACATCAAGCTGGCCAAAATGGTGTCCTTCTGTATCGCATCTGATAATTGCCGAACAGAAAGCAATCCATCACAATCTGGCTTTAATTCCGTAATTCGAAATCCCTCTCTTTGCAGTTGCCGAATAGGGTCTAAAACTGCATGATGCTCAGTGGCAAGCGTAATCACATGACCTGGCCTACCAACTGCCAGAGCTCTAGCACGAGCATGGCCAAGCAAAGCTAGATTATTTGCCTCTGTAGCCCCACTTGTGAAAACGACTCTGTTTGGATCAATTTCT
>QCKN01000003.1 GCA_003215295.1 Prochlorococcus sp. AG-409-P03
ACTCCAACATGGTTCACTGCCTCTGCTGTGATACCCTCGTTCCTCTCTCACACCTAGATGATAGGTTCGTCTCATTCCAAGTCTGCGTCCCGTGCGCGGATGCATTCGCCAAGGACATCGCAAAGTAAATCCGAGAAACCTCTTGCAATCCCCTTCAACTCCTGATATAATACACGCATGAAAGACACAGAGCTTATGGGTGATGCCCTTGAAGAGTACGAGCAGGTTCAGGTCCTAGAGGCCATGGCTGATGAGTCCGAGATGACCGAGAAGGACATGGATGACTGGTATCAGTACCTGCTAGACAAGGAGCTTGCGCGTGAGGAGCGTGAGATCTGGTCTGATTTCTGGAACGACAAGGAGCGAGCATGACTCGATCAAGACGAGACGCCATCGAAGGCGCAATTTTCTTTCTTGCCATCACAAGTGGCGCAATTCTCACCCTTATAGGTATTCTCTAATGCAGTTACTCACAGACAAAATCAAAGACGCTCTCCCCTCTCTCTACTCCACCGAAGACATTCCGTGCGAGGATAAAGAGGTTATCGTGAAATTCTTCAACCCGATGGGCTCTCAGACTTGGGAGATTGTCGAGGGCTCTGAGGAGCCCGATGGTGAGTGGATCCTCTTTGGTAAGTGTGACCTCGGCTATGGTCCCGAGTGGGGGTATGTGACGCTCTCTGAGCTTCAGAGCTTGAGCGTTGGCTTCGGTCTTGGGATCGAGCGTGATATCTGCGTGAACTCCCACCTCCACGATGAGTGGGCTGCGATGTAATTCCCAGATTTTCCTAGCAAATCCCAAATCGGGGGGGCGGCTGCGCCGAGTGTAAGTATACAATCCACAAGCACTTACGACCATTTTTACCCTAGGAAACTTCAAAGAAAGTGAGAAGAGTTCTTGATCCTACCTCAGATTATGTTATAATACTCCCCATGAACGAAACCAAACGAACGCGGAGGACACCCGAGCAACTGATCGCAGATGCTCAGTCCCGCTTGGACAAGCTCCAAGCCAAAGCTGCTGAAACCGAGGCAGCGTCTAACCCGCTTCTCGCTCCTCTCCTCACGGAGATCAAGGAAGTTGAGAAGGCCGAGCTTATGGCTCGAAAAGGATTCTCCAAGGGTCCACAAAACTTTGACGAGCGGATTGCCAAGGCACAAGCTCGTATCGACAAGATCACCGCGCAGCAGGCTGAGGCCGAGCAAGTGATCGAGAATGCGAAGTCTCGCAAGAAATTCCTCAAGGTTGCTCTTGCTGACCTGACGCAAGCTATTGCCAAAGGCGAGGATATCACCGAGGGTGATGTATTTCTCGCACTTGAGGCTTGATTTTCATGGGGGGCCATGGTATAATGGTCCCTCATTCACCAAAACCCCTTTAGAGGAAACCGATGCTTAACAACATCACCAACATCGTGCGCTCAAACCAGAGCGCGGTCATGGTTCGGGTTGGCTCTGGTAGCTCTGCTATCTACACCATCTTCGACCTCTCGACGCGAAGCAACAGCTTCACAGGCACCCTTGCTGGAGCCAAGTCTGCTTGGAACCGCAAGTACAAGCGTTCTCGCCAGTATGTGGCGCAGGGTAACCACCGTTACCTAAACGCCTAGGACGCTAGGCACTCGGCTGGGCGAGTATAAACAGCCATTAGGCCCAGAGCGTCCCCACCCCATAATGCCCAATCACGGAACTAGTGAGTGAATCGGTAGGGGTGGGGGGTTGGAAATTCGGAGAGGCATCGGGAGGCATCCTGATGCGGGTCGCATAATAAGAGTTTTGTTGCTCTCTAGTGCAGACAGGCCTTAGCCAATGCCCAAATGGGTGAGGAGTGGTCGAGGGATTATTCCCGTTTGTCGTAGGCGATAACGAACCAGTAACATGGAGTCTTGCAGGTAATACATTAAGTCCTGCCCCTTTCTCTCCGTCTTTCCTCTCACCCCTGGTTCGCCCCTGCTTCTTTTTCTACGCATTACCAATTGGAAAAGAAAAAGGTTGCGAGCGAGGGGTTTTTTGTTGACATTTCGCGGCGGCACGACAGACCGTAAGTATACAATCCACAAGAGGTTAGAGCAGTCTCAATAATGAAACCAGGACAGATAAATCAGAGAAATCACCTTCGGTTTGCCGAGTTTTGCCCCTTAACTATATATGAACAACGAATCCAAAGTCGAGTGCTGGGAGTGTGGGCAGGTCTTCCCTGATCGTGTCTCCCTTGTCCAGCGTGTGTCCTACCTCATCTTCTGCAAATCCTGCTGGGCTGTCCACCCTTGGAACCCAAAAGAAATCTTGGAAACCTCTTGACCTTCCCCACAAACCCTGTTATAATACACGCATGAGCTACTTCAATCTCGCTATGGACCTCTCCGACAACATCTTCGCCTATCATCTCTGCGGAGTGCTAGAGGTCACTCATCGCAACAACCTCCCCTGCCCTTCCCCTGAGAAGCTGGCTAAGGAGTACCTAGAAACCTTCTACGCTGAGGAACTGGCTGAGAAGCTGGAAGCTGACGCAAACAACGCAACCCCTGAATGGAGTCTTTCCTAATGGATCATCCCTTCCTCGAAATGAAGCTCTCTGAGTTTCAACGCATCTGCGAGTCGATTGGTATCGACATGGTAGAGCATGGCCCTCTGGCAACAGAGATGTACTGGGATGGCTTCTGCGCTGCTGAAGTGGCCGAGGCTGTCGAACTGATCGAACTGAAAGAAGAATTCTCATACTTGGAGGAACCCCCCTATGTTTCCTGAAACTCCTGAATACATGATCATCCCCTGCCATCCTCCTATCACCGATGATATGAAGCTGGTGAACATCGAAGGCAGACCCTACAAGGGTATGATGGGGGAGATTTCCGAATGGGCTGCTCGTATGGCTCTGCGTGATTTCCCTGTTGGCTCTGAGCAACTTCTTTCTGAGGTTGTTGACCGTGCTTCTCAGCACCAGATGGATCTCGTCCTCTCCAAGATGGTAGACAACGGACTGCTGGATATGTCTTGGTGCGATGAGGATGAGGAGTTCAAGTTCTCCCTCACCCCAGGAGGTAAGGAGTGGCACGATGGACTTGAGATGGAGTTCTACGGAGACGCTTGAATTAGCGAATAACCCCCCTCAGTTGGCCTCTATTGGCCGATTTGGGGGCGGCGCGACCGCGCATAAGTATAGAATCCACAAGCACTTACGCCCAAAAGTTTCCCAAGTTTTCCCTTGAGCCTGTCCCCTGTTATGGTATAATAGGCGACATGGAACCGACATACAAAGCACCGCAGATCGACGCCCTCCTCTCTGAAATCATCTTCAACGGCAAGGACCGTGCCACCTGTGTCCGTGAGGGCACTTGTGTAACTTGTGATGAGGCCCAAGGTCTCATTGCAACTTCCTTCCGTGATGATGTGTCCCGTAAAGAGTATCAGATCTCTGGTATGTGCCAGTCCTGCCAAGATGATGTCTTTGGCGTGGGTGAGCCTGAGTCCGACCCTTGGGACAATGAGTGGGCCGATGATGACGCTCTAGGCTCTGCTGGGATGGGCACAGATGAGTATTATTTCTAGCGGTTTTCGCTGGACATTCCACCCTGTCCGTGGTATAATAGGACTCACAGATCGGGAGTCTGTGCTAGTTACTCCCACTTCAGTTTCTCTCTTGCAAGAGGATTTCACTATGCGCTCATCTTTTGAGTACAACACCACGGAGGCCAAAATTCAAGGTCTTTCCGTTCAAGTTGGCGAACTGTTCGCTGACCTCTGGAAGTCTGGCTCTTTCGAGTCTGACCATGCGCTTGAGGCTTACAAGTCTCTTCGTCGCCTTCTTCCCACCGATGAGTGGACAGGTAGGCATCAGGGAGCTACGGCTGCCCACAAAGCTACCCAAGGCATGGCCTAGGTAGACAGGGGAGACCGCACCTATAAAGAGACGGTAAACGGAAACACTCTGCTGAGTGTGGTCTCCCCACCCTTCGGGGGTGTAAAGGAGTTTCGACGGGCTGAGTCCTATAAGGAATCCGTTCGGACCAGGGTTCGATTCCCTGCACCTCCACCATTTTATACTTGCAAATCGCATTTGCGCGGCGGCGCGTCCGCGTGTAAGTGTACAATCCACAAGGACTTAGGGCGAAAAGTTTCTATGGTTTTGTGTTGAAATCCCCCTCCTGACCTGATACAATAGCCCCCATGAAAACCCAGAGTAGATATCAGAAGAGTTTGAAAGATCCTAAGACGGGTCTCCTCAAACCAGGATCAAACAACAAGAAGCTAGGATTTCGCATTACCCGTGGAAAGTGGGCAGGTAAGAAGTTGTATTCTCTCACCCTAGAAGAGAGGACAACTTGCCCAGAGTCCTGCCATCATTGGGACGATTGTTACGGTGATAACATGCCATTCGCGCATCGCTATAAGACCGCAAACATCGACCTATTCTTGGAGCGTGAGATTGCATCTTTGATGCAGAAACACAAGGACGGAATCGTGATTCGGCTTCATGTTCTGGGTGATTTCTTTTCGGTTGATTATGTTAGATTCTGGGAGGAGATGCTATTGACCCATCCCAAACTTGCCCTTTTTGGATATACTGCCAGAGAGGAGGATAAGCATATCGGACAGAGAATTTGGCTCATAAACAATCGTTTCTCTGATCGTTGTGTGATTCGATTCTCGCGCAATAAAGAATACGCTTCGGATCATTTATTCGCTGCGGATGAATCATTTCAGGGTGAGCATTTTGTTTGCCCTGAACAGACAGGCAAAGTGAAAAGCTGTGCAGCTTGTGCGCTTTGTTGGACAACTCAAAAGACCGTAAAGTTTCTATCTCACTAGGAGAAATTATGTGGAAAGATGAAAAGAATTATCACTTCTGTGATTGGATTAGGGATAAGTGGTTCGACAAATTGGAAGCGAAGATGAATTTGGATTGCCCAGACTCATATCAGCTTAGAGGGATAAAAGCGGAGTAGGAAGTCCCATTGCGGGGCGGCCCCTCCCGCCATAAGTGTAGAATCGACAAGGACTTACGACAACAAGCTCTAAATAAATCGGACTTTGTTCTTGATAATCTAAACTTGGCATGATAAAATATATGGTAAATGCAAGTTCTAACTAAAGTCCGTAGGGACAATGGTTTAGAACAAATCAGATTATTTGAGAATTAGATAAAAAAAGACATCACTCTCTAAATTGAGAATGATGCCTTAGGTAGAGGGTAGCTTTGGGATCTTATTATAGTCAGAGTATCCAAATAAATAAGCACAATCATTTTATTTTAAATGATTGTGCTTAGGAGATAACCATGATCTAATAAGATCATTTGCCACAATATAATAGCTCATTGGTGATATAATTTCACATCAATTTGACTTTTCTTATAGGCTACTTGTATATAAGTGTGTATTAATTTGACTTTTCTTAAGTGGGTGTTACATCTATATGCTCTAGCTCAGGGTACACCATATCATTAAGAAAGAAGAACATACTAACAGGATCATAGTCAGACTTAGTTTCTAACTCTGCTTTAAGCTCGTTGAAATGCTTTAATTTATTGTTCCAATCGCGCTTATTAAAGTTCCAACTAAATTCTAATTTGACTTTTATATCGGACATACTGAGATTATTTTGTGTGTTTGGGTAAAGCAGAAATAATACACTATACTTGCATTATATAATATATGCTATGTATAATTTGACTTTTATGTATTGATTCTCAATAGATCGTACCTTTTATTTAATCTACATCAAATTCAGGACAGACATCGGGAATATCAGTAGGATCTATTTTATCCTTCAATTGTTCCTTTTTCTTATAACTTTTATACCATTTGGGTAGGTACTCCTTAAAGGTATGATTGATAGTACCCATCTTGTGTCCAGGTTCTTGTGGATCTTCTAAGTGTGGGTTCCAGAAGGTGATTATCATACCTTCGTCTGTTATGAGTGTGACTATCTTCTTGTCTGCTCTTATTGCTTTGCGTATACCATAATTGGCTGCTTTCTCAAAGCTCTCAAAGCATGGGGACATCACATAATTGAAGTCATCATTCTCATCTAAGTAGTTCTCATCGTAAATAAAATACATCATATTTGGTTCTCTAATTTGACTTTTACCTTCGGTCCTTTATGACCTAGAGTTTATTTTGGAGGATCTCAGATAGAGAAACAATCTCTTTTCTGATCTCTAACCATGTAAGATTCAGTTGTTCGGATAGTTTCTTGATGTTTACCTTACCATTAGGCTTTAGTAGTGTTGGATCCTTAGTGATTGCATCTACTACTGTTCTCTGTCTATCTGTAAACTTATAGGCAATCTGGTCGATAGATATACCTAGATCAATACCACTAGTATCTTGTCTCTCGTCTATCAAGATCTCCGCGAATTTATTAATGTCTACGGTGTTCTTGGTTACAGGATACTTCTTCGTGATATTGGCTCCTTTCTTGTTCTTCAAGTTCCAGAGGCAAGTCTTGATATACTTGTTGAAGCCTTCTGTATCCCAAAACTCATCGAACTCTAATCCTTCTTTTCTTGCAAAGCCATTGACTGCTTCCATAGCTGCTAGTCTTAGGTCTTGAAGGTTATCGTCGTAATTGGCAATTGCAATATCGCCTGTAATGTTATGGCAAATCTTACTAATGAGTCTGCCATACTTCTGTTCAATGAGATCCCATTGATCGCTAGTGATTGTGGTCATATATTATGCGCGGAAAGTTATTTGTGTATTCGGGTGATTTCCTGATTTCAGGCACTATTATACCATAGATGCTCTACGAAAGCAAGAACAAAGTGGGGATTACTTACTATCTTCTGGAGCTTTACACTCTAAGTCAGAACCATCGTTAAACCCTTTGGGGCATGAATTATCTCTACGAAGTTCTCTCGCAACATCAAGCATAAAGTCTCTACAGTTACATCTAAAAAAGAAGTTTCCCCAAGTTAAAGGAATGTGTCTGTCTAGACAGTTCTTTCCTTCACACGCTCCTGGGAGTTCCTTTGTTTTATCAGGTAAACTACACTCAATTTTACCTTCACACTTAGAGTCACAAAACACATCAGTAGACTCAATCTCCATAACATAAGAGAACTCTCTCTGTTGCCAATAGTTCTCCCCAGCGGGTTGTGCAGTAGGTCCAGTTGTTGGTGGAAGGGGAACAAGATCAGTTCTATACCTATGTCTCATCTCACTCCGTTCTTCTGGTGTTAAGCATTTACATTCCCACACAAATTTTAAGTCTGTAAATACTAGGTCGTACTTGGTATATCCATTTGGTGCTACATAAACTACTTTTTGTTCATACTTACCTTCAAAAGTTAGAATCTTATAACATTTCTTATCTTTAACAGTATCGCTGTCTGATGAACCAAAAGAAACCCTTCTACTTAAATCTACCATTATTTTACTCCGTTAGCTTTTTAGGCCACATACCATCAACTTCCCTCTCTGCTGGAGTACACTCAAGAATGTTATCTATTCTATCAATGGTCTTGTCTATTGCTTTATCTCTTTTCTCTAATTCTCTTTCTGCAATTAGTAGGTCTTTTTCTAAGCTAAGTGTCCTAACTCTCTCCCGCAAATAAAGATCATAATCATTAGGCTCTTTCCATTGAGGGAAATCCCACTCAAGCCAGATCATATCAGCTTCGGACTCTCCCTTCATAGAAAGATCTTCGCTGGAGTATCCCTCTTCGTAACCATGACCCCATCCATCTCCCCATTCACCTTCATACCAGCCATTTGACTTTCCAATTAGGTTCATGCTTCCTTTTACTTTACCTACTCCAATACGATCAGGAGTAAGAAAGTTAAGGGTTTTGGTAGGAGTTGTGCATCCTACCAAGAATTGTGCCATCACAAAAAGAGCTACAAAATATACTAATACCCATCGCATACTATATCTAGTTATTCCTCTGAGTAGGACGCAAGAATTCTGTCCATATTTATTTTCCATATCTCTCTTAACTCCTCATGGGAATAATAATTGCTTCTATTCCAATGAATCATGGGAGCATTATAAGTAAACTGTCTGGAGTTTAAATGTTCCATCCAATCACCTCTACGCTCTCTAGGTGCAGTACAACCTAAAGATAGAACAATGATTGCCTCTATCCAAAAGAAGATGATTAAATATCTAAACATTTGCATCCTTATTTATCTCATCATCATCTATAGTTAATTTACCTTGTTCATTATAATAAACGGGTATTTCTCTTTTACTTGAATCACCATCATTCCTACTATACCATGTAGTGAAAGTAAAATATACTGTAAGTATATTAGTAATAAGCATAACGCTGGCTAAGATAATAAGTCCCATACTCATATCTAGGAGAGTTATATGACAGAGCATGATTAGTTACTATCTCCATTTATAATATTAGTTGTGGAGTAGTCTCCTACCCTATCAAAGAACACTACCTCTTTAGCGTATTGTTCTCCTACGACAGTCTTACCCTTCCAATCTGATCCTACAACTATAACATCTGGCGCATACAGCTTTATAACATTCTCTAGGTCACTTGCTGAATCGAAGTAAGTAATCCCATTAATGTATTTAATAGCTTGTAACATAAACATCCTATCCCCAAGAGTGTTTATAGGTCTACCTTCTCCCTTATCTTCTTTAACCTTAGAGTCAGTATCAAGACCTACCATTAGCTCGTCGCCCAAATTATTGGCAAATCTAAATAGCTCCATGTGTCCACGATGTAGGATATCAAAGCAACCGTTAGTCCAGACCTTTTTCATATGTTTTCTATCCTATCTGTTTTATCACAAATGAGAAGATCATAGGAGGGTTTCCCCATACGAAGTTCATGGTGTTTTACTCCCCAGTCAGATAGTTGCTTTTCAGTAAGATCCTTCCAATCAACTCCTGTTGCAGATCCTCTCGCAGTCCAATAAACAATATGATGCCCTTCATCATATAATTTATTTATTTTAGCTATGCTTTCGTACCAAGGAGTTGCATCAGGATAAGATCTTTCTCCCTCATAAAAACATATTGTTTCATCTATATCTACAAAGATGTTCATTCCGTTGCGCGAATTGCCTCCACTAGTTCTTCATCACTTGGGTCATCATAAAAGAATCCCTGATCTTCTGCGTACTCAGAGTCACCAGTATACTCAGGCTTACCAGCGTTCTCCCAGCATACTTTATGCCACATCTCAGGATCTTCAGGGTATTCGGTTACTTCAAACGCACCAATGCGACCGTACCCATCGTACTCACCATAGATGGGATCCTCTCCTTCACGAAGAACAACAGCCTGAGTCATATACTCCCAGCCTGTGGGAACATTGTAGGGTGCTTTGATTGAGTGTCCACACTTCTTACAGTTCCAGCTAAATAGTCCCATTACTTATCCTCCGTCTTGTACTCCATCAGTTGATCGTAATGCTCCTGCAAAGTGTCATCATCCATGTCGTTAAACATACGCCACACAAAATCCTCTAGCATCGCAAGCAACGCTTGAGTAGGTTGACCCATCTCATCATCGGAAAGATCGTCTACCATTTGCCTTCGCAACTCGTCGTAACGCTCTGTATTAAATAGTGTTTCGTTAATCATCGGTCTCCTCATGTTGTAAAAATCCATTTTTTAGCACTCCACAGGAGGAGGCATTTTATCGTCTCTTTGTTCCTTAACCCATAACAGTTGTACTGTTTGGTAATCCTTAATAATTTCGTATGCTTCTTGAATTAAAGTTCTGGCCTTATCAATCTCTGGGCAGTCATCAAAGCATTCAGTCTCATCAAGAAGAAACTGGGCGAGACTATCATCGACCCACATTAGTTTGTCTAGGTCTATGTCAAATCGCTCTAGGTTCTTCTTGTACTTGTTTAGATCACTATTCATCGCCATACCTCATTGTGGTCATCAATACGCCAAATTAGTTCTTGGATACGATCAGCAACTTCACCCGCTTTCTCAGCAGTAAGTCCATCGTACTTCTTTGCATCATCCATACGATCACGAAGAAGAACCAGTTCACTAATAATATTATCCTTACTCATCCTTATCTTTGTGGTCCTCGTAGTTCTCAGTCTCATAAACCTTGTTTGCATAAAGGTTTTTAATATGATCTTCGGTCTGCTTCTCATACCAGTTGTAAAGAAAATCTTCGGCCAATGAGTAGATGATATGCTCCTCACTAGTTTCTAGTTCATAGTCTACCATCTCTTTAATCATATCTTTAATTTCCATCTTCATCTTTTTGTCCCTCGTATCCCATGACCTCTGCAAGATCATCTTCATCATCCCATTGGTGTACTCGTTCCCATTCCTCTACACCATCAATGTCTGCTTCATTAAGAGCTTCATTGAATTCATCAACAGTAAAGCCCCACTTCAAGTAGTAAGGAGCTAGGTCTGCGTCAGAGCCTTCTGCATATCCACACACAGTCACTCCATCATCGTCAGCACCAAAAACACAGCCACACTCAGTATACTTGAAGATGTGCTTTTCCATAAGCTGGGCAGCGTACTCCTCATCATCTTTGTGGTCTGCACCACTCCACTCTTTTACGAGTTGAATACAATTATTAATCTTCATCTTCGCTAATCTCCTGTAGGCTGTAGCCATTGAACATCCAGTTCTCAGCGTCATCAATATCGTACTTCAAGTTTTGAAGTAGCTCATACATACTGTTGTAAGTCTCCCCTATCATCTCGATAGAGTCCTCACGCAGATCATAGTGTTCTTCTAATGCGTACAACTCAGAAGCAGCATTACACAGAGCGTCCCAATGAAATCCCATCCTTTCATGGATCTGGGTAGCTCTTTGGTCTAGGGGTAATTTAGAGTGCGGCATAAACATATCCGTAGGTAAGAGTTACCAACTTGGCCTCATGCACATCTTGGTAACTGGTAAAAGTGGTTTCAGGGTCAGTAACAGTAGCGGTAAAGTGATCGTTCTGGTACGGGTTGTAAGTAACCCACTCAGTACACTTAGCTTTGAACTCAGAGGTAGTGTGCGGGAAGGTCGAAGGAGCGAGGTAAGTCCCTCTAATAAATGCGTGAACATTCTTCTTACCTTCACGGCGAACCTTTTCTCTACCAGCAGGTTGCACAGCAAACTTCACATCTTTCAGGAAGATGCTCTGCCAGTTCGCAAGGTGTTTTACTACCTTACCGTTTCTGCGAATAGAGAAGGTATCGTTGTGGAGGTTGCGGTAGACCTCGATGCGATCACCATGATTCAGCTTTCCATTCCTAAGTTTACTCATCGGTTACTCCCAGGTCTGTAGGGGTGAAGGAAACATTCGACGCTTTCGCACTTTCTTGCTTCTTGGGAGGAGCCGATACAGTTGATGCACATAAGGTAGATAGCCTCCTTACGGCTTCCGTTCGCTGCCTTCTTGGCCCTATCAGGCCACTTCTCCCTCAGCATTTGCTCGTTGGTTTTCGTCATCGTGCGCCTATTATACCATATATAACGCAAGGAGCAAGGGAAAAACCAAATTAATTGGCTCCCTAACTCCTTGTGATTTCAATACTTAGATCGTCTTAGTTTGTTTTAGTGGATTTCAAAGGCTTTGTTGCGCTACTATTCCAATAAGACGATAAGGCTGCATAGGCATCAGTAATCCATTGTGCTTGCTTGGCATAGTCATCCATAAACCGTACCTTATTAGGCTCATCATTCAAACCAAGTTTGTAATATGCTGGGTTCATAATACCCATCTCATCAATCCGATCAATAAGATCTTTTGCTTCTTCTTTAGTCATTATATTCCTCCATTAACTGGTCACTTTTATTATAGTGCCGATTCATACCTAATAATCCATATCCAACAATATCTCGATAGGGATTTTCATCAAAAGCAGTAGGATTATTGGCAATCCTAAACAGTTTATCAAGAATCCTCGTAATAGTGAGGAGATCATCGTATTGTTCGGACTGAATCCCATCTGGGTACATCTGTCTAAGGCATTCGCCACTCTTTCCAAATGAATCACCATACGCTTCCTGTTTTACATATACTGTATGTGCTACACTATCTGCAATATCTGCAAACTTATTACTCTGTTTCATTAATTTTATCCTCCAATAATTTGACTTTTCTTTCCAGTCGTTGAGTCATTACATATTGTGCTAATATGGTAGCGACTACTTGCCGTGACTGTATAGAGCCTAACATTGAACTAGCATACCACTCTATATCATCAAGATGATTACGCAAGGCTAAAGGCAGTTCTTTTACCTGTAACATTTCGCAAGCGCAATCGTGAAGCCAATATTGCTGTGCCATTACACCCAATATGGAAGGGGATCTCCCAACTGTAGGGCGACTTCGTAAAGCTCCTTATAAAGATCTTTTATCTTTTGTGCGGAGTCTCGATACTCTCCCTCACTAGCAATATGCTTGCTATACTTAGCAGAGTGAGCGTCGAACATACGACGATACTTCTTTTCCAGTTCTTCTCTTTTCTTCTTAAGATCTTCCATCAGTCAATCATTCCTAAAAACCATAAAACATAAGTAACAAACATAACACCGTAGCTCATAGCTCCACAACCTAGGAACAGGCCAAGCAAGAACTGCATCTTCTTATCATTAATTTCAATCTTCATATTATTAAGGGTAACAGGTTTTAATGTGTTCTTCGTAATCTGGGTAAACAAAATAGATTCCACAAGCTAGGCATTTTACTGCTTCAAGAGGATCTTCTGGCTCCTCCCAGTTCGTAGCACAATGAGAAGTTAGATGATCCTCACTAGCATACGAATGCTCACATACAGGACAGGGAGGATGGTACTCTACTTTAGTGATACAACTACTGCACAAGAGCAGAGCCGCAAAAAGAAAAGTACCAATCAAGCACCCTATGTTAAACTTATAATTACTGCTCACTTGGAGTATTCGTCCATCGCTTTCTCAATAGACTTAAGAACAGCATCATAGGGTTGACGAACAAGGATAGGCTCTTCCCTGTAAGTGGTGAACATCAAGCAAGAGTAATCAGTTTTCTTTGCATCTTCGAACCGATATACAGTAGTAATGTATGTTACATTCACAAGCATATCATAAGGTTCAACACCTTTAAGGATAATTTCTCCTAGATCACCGTACTCAATGTCTTGCACCCTAAATTCTGCAAATCCAGGGAATACATCACCTTTGTAGGTTCCTAGTCTTTTGATAACAGGGCCTTGACCAAGACCTGTACCTCTTCCCAGTCCTCCACCTCTCTGAGTTGGCATGGCTCCCATGATAAGCATCATCACACAAGCTACTACCGTTAAACCGAAAACTGTCTTTAATACTTTAATCATTATTTAAACTCCACGACAGCCCAATGCTTCCATTTGTTACGCTGTCTTTTTCTCCAGACTACAGAACCTCCATGTTCTTTGGCGAACTTTACTGCGTCAGCTTGTTTATGAAACCATCCTAACCAATGCTCGTAAGGTTGTTTCTTTTGTTGTTTCTTAACCATTTAATTTCTTTAACTCTTCTGCTTCCTGATACCTTACAGGCATATTAAGTTGCTGTGCTATGTTTCTCTCTAAAATCGCTCCTTTACTACTTGCCCACCCGCGCAACATATAAATTTCGTCACATATGACTAGTTTTTTAATAGCTTCACGCATATAATAGTTCCAATCACCTCGCTTCTCTGCTTGTTCCCTTTGGTGATCGAACCTGAGATTTTCAGGAGGGCAAATAAGCATGGGGTTCACTACATCATACCCTTCGCACGATAAAACTTCAGTAGCATCTTCGAAATCTTTTTCACAGGTGCTATTACCAGTAATCGGACCACTAACATACATTTTTGTAGATTCTACTGAACTATTCATCATAATTTTTCCACCTTAACTCCAGCTTTTTTTAATAAGGTGAGACCTTCACCTTTACTGTATGGTTCATCATACACGACCCTCTCTATACCTGATTGAATAATGAGTTTTGCACAATCAAAACAAGGACAACAAGTAACATATAGTGTTGCGCCTTCGGATGAATTAGTAGAGCGAGCAAGTTTCGTGATGGCATTTGATTCTGCGTGTAAGACCTCTGGTTTGGTATAGTAGTGATCCACATGGTCAACATATTCGCAACTATTATCAAAGCCCCTAGGAGTTCCATTCAAACCCTCTGCTATGATATGAGTATCCTTTACAATCAAACAACCTACTTTCCTTCTTTGAGCATGAGAGAGCTTTGCCAACTCTCTTGCCATGTTCATATAAGTCTTATCTAGTTTATCTTTTTCCACCGAAATACTCTACTGCAAAGCCTTCTTCGATTAGTTGCCTGTTAATATTCGTTTGCTCCTGCCCATCCCCTGCATTCTGGTCAGCAAAGACAGTACCTAAGTATCGTCCATACTTACCCTTCTTGTTGGTTTGTAAGATAAGATCTCCTTCGTACTGTTCAAGCAATTCGATAAGTCTCTTCTTACTAGCTAATCCTCTGGCCTTTTCCTCCAAGTCCCTAGTTCTGCTTTCTGGAGTATTAATTCCATACATCCTCACCCTGATTTTGTGTGAGATGTTGAAGCCTAGGTCCACGGTGCAGTCGAAGGTATCACCATCGACGATGTGATCTATAGTTTTTATTTTATATTCGTACATAATTTATATATTAAAAGTGAAGCCCCGCAAGCATAGCGTTATGTTGTGAACGGGTACTAGTTCTGGGGGAAAGAACTTTTCCTCATGTTGCGGGGCTTCTGTTTATTATAGTGGCACTCCCGTCAGGATTCGAACCTGAAATCTACGGATTAGAAGTCCGTTGCATTATCCTGTTATGCTACGGGAGCTTACGAGAATTTACTACTGCTCAACTTTTACTACCCAAGACCTTGGAATAAAAGAACTCTTATCCTTTAAAGTGAGTACCACATACTTTCCTCGCTCAACTGCTCCAAGGATATCAGTATACTCCCAAATTTCAATGGGTGCATTTTCAAATCTCTGTATATGAAACCTTACAGGAGGTTCTACAGCGAAATCAAACAGTAGTTGACGGTATTCTTGCATTGTATTTGGTAGGACGAGTGGGACTCGAACCCACACTTGACAGATTTTAAGTCTGTTGCCTCTGCCGATTGGGCTATCGTCCCATAGATAGCACCTAGTCTTTTTCTATCTCTAAAAATATAACTATGCACTATAGACTTTGTTGCCCGTAATCCCCACGATCCCACTCAAATCCAGCATGGTAATCCTTATCAGAAGGATCAATGTGCCCTTCATCCTGCTGTTCTAGCAGTAGCTTGTTTTTACATCTCTTAGTCCTGTAAGCTACTACGCAAACGCTTTTTACATCAATCTTCTCAATGGTCCATCCTTCGGATTGCACTTCTTCTACTAGTTTTTCTAGTTCACGCAAACTCTTAGCTACCCTAATCTTCCACTCATACATAATTAAATTGGCTCCTCGACTTGGACTCGAACCAAGAACCCTTCGGTTAACAGCCGAATGCTCTACCTATTGAGCTATCGAGGATTCCTCCTTTGGTTACTTCTTTTTAGTTACCTTCTTCTTAGAACTTTTCTTCACATCATCAGGATGAGCAAAGATTGTATCTTTAAGAAGCTCTCTGATGTTTTTTTCCATATTAATTTCTAGCATATCTACTCCTGTAAAATAAAATGGAGGGGCGCAGAGTCCCGAAAGACCCCGCGTAGCCCCTCCTTGCTAAGATTTCGGTTCTGACAGCTTCTCTCACGATCAGCTAATCTTAGCGTATCTGGTAGGCAAGGCTGGACTTGAACCAGCGACCTCAGCTTTATAAGAACCGCGCTCTAACCTGTCTGAGCTACTTGCCCGAAGTAGAAGAGAGAGTGCTGGTTGTATGCAAGATCGTTAAAGCACTCTCTCTTCTTAATGTTAAAGAACGATTGCCAAGGCTGAGTTGCCCCGTGCAAGATATTATATGCCCGTACCTCGAAAAGTAATAAAGAAACTAGCTCTTTTTGGTAGCTTTCTTCTTTTTGGTAGCTTTCTTTGCCTTAGTGACTACAGGAGCATCAGCAACGCCAAGCTCTATCATGGCTCGGCCTTTAGCTACAGGCTTTCCTGCTTTCCTTGCTGCGTTTCTTAATCTTCTTGATCTTCCACCCATTTTAAAATTCCTTAGTTTTTATGATGATAAGTTCGTTATCCACGATCTTTGATGAATAAAGATTCCCATCCTTTTCAGGAACCCTCTTCTCTAGAATTGCTTCTGCTACTTTAACAGAAACATTGTTACGAATAAATCTATTTATATTTCTCGCTCCATATTCTTTTGAATATCCATTTGTAATTATATAGTCAAGAAGAGATTTAGTTTTCCGAATTGGGATGTCTTTAAGCTCCATTTTGGCTATTTCTCGTAAGTTATCTTGCGACAATTGGTTAAAGAAAATGAAATGGTCAATACGATTTAAGAATTCTGGATTAAAATTCTTCTTAACAGACTCTAATACTTGATCCTTGCTCTGTTCATAGTCTACAGGAGACTTATCAAAGCCTACAAGCATTTTATTTATCTTAGTATCATTCAAGCCTTGGTTGGATGTAAAGATAAAAATAGACTTAGAAAAATCAAGCACCTTTCCCATATTATCCGTTACAGTACCATCATCCAAAAGGGACAATAAGAAATCATAGAATTTGGGATGTGCTTTCTCTATCTCATCAAAAAGGAAAATCCACTTGTTCGATGCATCAGCTTTTTCAGCTAAAATACTCGTTTCTGTATGACCAACATAACCTGGAGGAGCCCCGATTAACTTAGCGTAGTCATGCGAGGAAGAGAACTCTCCACAGTTAATCTTGTAAAAGTTACCACTATACTTTTCGCCCAGCGCCTTAGCCAATTTAGTTTTGCCAACGCCTGTAGGTCCGATAAAAAAGTAAGAACTAAAGGTATCCAACCCCGTAGCTAACAACTTAAGCGAACTCATAATACCTTTTATAGCCTCTTCCTGCCCAATAACAGAACTTATTAGGTGCTTCTCTATCCTTTCAATATCGGACAGAGTTGATAAAGGGTATGTTTTTTCGTTTCCCACTTGTGGTTGCTGGTCAATATGAACCTTTCCTATATATTTTTTAAATAACTCATTTGCGTTATTGATCGCAAAATTGGCGTTAATGTCGAAACAAATAAACTCAAACTCGAAATGAGGATAAGCCTCCACTATAGTTGTATATAGAGCAGAAATAAGATCTTCATACACCCCCGCCTTCTTATAATCATCTTCTCCTATATAGAAAGCCTCTAAATCTAACATGAATAAGTCTACTATGGATTTTTTGTAATCCATAACCTTTATGGAGTTGGGACTAGAGAGAAACTTCTGTTTTGTTTTCTCGTATAAACGAACTTCCTCTTCGGGATCTAGTATCTTAACAGAAACAATCTCGTCTAACTCTTTGCAGTAAATTTTATAACTATCAGTCATTTTTTGATAAGTTTTCTAAGTGACTAAACACATTAGCCATGGAAGTTTTTGACCCTTGCTCCTTCTCTTTCATAGAGTCTATCTTAACAACCAAGTCCATAACTTTAACAATATTTGCTTTTGAGGTTTGCGCCAGTTTTAAACAATCCACCATCTGTGACTTTGCAACAGAATCTTGTGGGTTTTCATCCACCATCTCTTTAAAATAGCGATACGCTTCTAAGGCTAGTGTTCTATCCTCAGTAGCGTCATCAATAATCTTTTTAGCGTGTTTTTGGAGTCTATTTGCGTCTAGAACTCCGCGCTTTAGTTGATACTCTTTTGGCATCCTTCATCCTTTCATCTATATAATATGTTAAAATTTCTTCGAAATCTTTACTCGTTATCTCCCAAGGAAATAACTTAAACCAGTCCAAGGTAAAATCTGGACTACCACTTTTTTCTTGTGAACTTTTCAAAATCTCCATCATCTTCCCACTCTGAGTAAATATCAGAATCGTCTAGATCCTCGTTGTTATCCTCTTTTTTTGTAACATCTTCCACTCTCTCTTTTACATTTACTTTTTTCTTTTTCTTGGAAAAAGAATGATTAACCTCTCCTCTAAACTTATATGATTTACTCATTGGATAACTTTTTAGCCTCTTCCAAGAGATCTTCTGCCTCATTAGCATAATCCTCTCTCTTCTCTGCGCGTGTTACATTTTGTTT
This sequence comes from Prochlorococcus sp. AG-409-P03, assembly GCA_003215295.1. GTDB lineage: Bacteria > Cyanobacteriota > Cyanobacteriia > PCC-6307 > Cyanobiaceae > AG-409-P03. Next base: position 18,098 of record QCKN01000003.1, read on the forward strand.
ATAGACTCTAATTCCTTCCATCCTAATCAAAAAAACCATTCCTAATTCTAGTTTAGGGTACAGGCAAAAAATAGAGGCTAGAAAGTTAAGAGTTGAGCCTACAAACTCTAACATATAAAAAACAAGATACTTAAGGTAGTTCATATTAATTATCTTCAATAATATTAATTGGGCCTAACAGATCATTCCTAGTAAGTTCCCTCATAATAATACCATTATGAGGGAACTTTAAAACTACGGTTTCAGACTTTACATCCCAACATAGTTGGGCAACATTAGGGTCTGCCTCCATTAGATCCCACACAAAGTTATAAATTAAACACTTTGAAAAGTATTCCTTAAACTGTGGGGAATTTTTCTTGATATGCTCGTACCCCTTCCTTCTATTAAGGAAGAACTGCAATTGAGCCTGAGTAAGATACAGGCCCTCAACATCCACAAATACTGGTTTTCTAAACTGTGAGTCGTTGTCCATAAAAACACCGTCCAAGATATTTAGGTATCTTGGACGGTCGGTACTTCAATTTTTAGAGTAATTGGAGGCTAAATCCCACAATTCAGTATTAATCTCAAGGTTTTTGTCAATAGAAGTAATAGTCCTGGAAGACCGTCTACCGCCATTAACCATAAACCCTCCACGGATCAGGTTTTCCTGTGCCCTATTAAAGACAGTCCAAAGGTTGTCCTCAGCATCCTCCATTCTGCGCGTTTGAAGAACACTATTAACTGTCATCTCATCAGGGTTCTCGAAACGCAACTTTGCAGCATCAAGACCGAAACTAGCAACCTGCTTCTTGTCCATCTGAATACCCTTCCAATCATCGACCACATCAAGGATACGCTCGGCAGACTCAATGAACTTCTTAGACGCATCAACAACTTGATCGTCAGAGTAACCCATGTGGCGAATCCGAATAGGTGCAAGATGCTCAGTACCCACAACCATGCCATTAGAGCAGATCATACGGTAAAGGCCGAACCTAAGCTGATAGTTAGCCCTTCCATTGTGAGAGTTGAACAGCACAAGTTCAGGGAATGTATCCCCAACTTTACCTTCACCATCCCAAACAGCAGTATCCTCATGCCTGAGACGAATCAGGTGCTTCGCGTGTTGACGCTCCTCATCTGTTCGGCTAGAAACCTGTTGAGCAGAAGTAGGAACCCAACCTTCCTCAGAGAGAACATCAAGGATGCGGGTAGTGGGAATGAATGAGTATTTGTCCGAAAGTCGATCCGACCTAGTGGTAGAAAAGACAGAAGGCATAGTTTCTTTAGTAATAATTCCGTACATAAATAAATCTCCTAGTTTTTAAATCGTAAATGAAAGGCTTCTTCTCTAGTTAGGCCCAAAGTTTTCTCCTCTTTAGTAAGTCTGAATCGTTTACCCGTCTGCTGGGTATACTCTTCAATGCTACTATAAGGAGAGTCTTGAGTATCAGGCTCCTCAACAGGCTTGTCCTTACCGAACGCCTTGTCGAATGCTTGATCTATCAGGCTAGTGAAGAAATCGAATGTGTTGTTTTTTTCCATCGCAATATTATAGGGGATTAAGTATGTAGTTTCAAGTTAATTCTGAAATAATTTTCGTATCGGTGCAAACTCTTGTGAATCCTCGGCTTGCAACAGCCCTTGGAAGTCCTTGGACTGGAATTTCTTGTCTGTGCCTACTACAGAGTACCAAGCTCCTGAACGGGAGACGAGCCCATCAGCCTCCAACAACTTGAGCGAACCAGCATACGGGTTCAAACCCTCATCATATATAAGCTCAAATTCGCACTCCTTGAATGGGATGGAACACTTGTTCTTTGTGTTCTTAACTCTACCCATAATACCAATAACATTCTTGTTATCATCTTTTATGAGATCACTAGTCTTGTTAGACACACACTTAAGATTAACTCCAAGGTAATACTCTAAAGACTTACCACCTGCTGCCATCGTCTCAGGATTACCATACATTACTCCAACTTTATTTCTGATTTGGTTGATTACAACCAAAGCAACTTTATGCTTACGCAGCAAGGGGTTAATCTTTCTAAGACAAGCACCCGTAGCCTTTGCCCTTACTGCTCCCTGCATATTATTCCCTTCATAACTATCAGCCTCATACTCAGCCTTAGAAGGAGACACAGCAATACTATCATATGCAGCAACAATAGGTGTATCAGGGTCAGTCTCCCTAATAGCCAGAATAGTGTCTTCAAGAACTTGAAAACTATCTTCCAAAGTCTCTGGTGCAGAGTAGATTAATTTCTTAGGATCTATACCTAAACTTTGTGCAAACTCTGAGTTATACGCATTCTCACTATCAACAAGGATAGAATAATAACCCTTAACCTGAGCTTCTTTTAAAATGTGCGTAGCAAAAACAGTCTTTGCTGTAGAAGATTCACCATGGAATTGAGTAATCATCCCAATCGGAATGCCCTTAGTGTAATCTCCTGAGATGATCTTGTTTAGGGCATAGTTCCCAGTAGATACGAACCCCAGATCAGGGACTTGCTCTGACAATAAGCCAGCGTTCTTTAGTCTTTTTAGTACAGCTTGATCCATGTACTATTATAGACATTTGACTTATTTAGTCCTCTGGATATTGCCTAAATGATTTGACTTTTATATCCCAAACTTTTGGGATAGAATAGCAAAAAGATCTCTTCTATCTGCATCTGTTAATACAGCATTGTAAGCTATAAACTCGTAAATTGTACCCATGAAAGTGTGAGAGGTGTCAGGGCAGTAGCCGTAGCTAGGGCCGAAGGGGCTTGTGCTTTCTTCACAGCCTAAACCTGTTTGGTCATGTACACCCCACCAAGTCTCTGTGGCGTGTTGAGGAGGGGCTCCACCTACAAACATAGTCCCATCTTTAAGTAATGGATGATCAGGCATTGCAGGAATAACACTCTCTGCTCTAGGTTCAAGAACATATGCGGGAATAGTGTTTCCATTTTCACCTGTTGTTTTTTCCCATGGATTATAACAAGGAGTAAATCCATTATTTCCTGTAGGATTAGTCAGTACTGGACTTCCCCCCATAGAATATATTCGCATTCTTGGGCCACTACGGATAGCAGGTGTTGGGAGATCATCTTCTTCTGGACTTCCAGGATCAGGGCGTTCTACATTGAAAAGCTCTCTATTATCATACTCCAGCATGACTATTTGTAAACCCTTAGTAAGGTATGCCCCATCATCAAAAGTGCGACTTTCTGAACCACCATGACCGTCAGAGTCTGCCTCTGACATAAAACCTGCCTTGCCCTTCTGATTAACAGGGACAGAGTAGCCATCGTTAATAGGATCTTCAACATAATTAACACTTGGACCAGCCTCAAACTGTGGGCATCCTACAATATAAGACGCATTAGACAGCGGATCTACATTCATTTTCCACATATTACCTTGCCACCACCATTGGACTCCATAATCATCCATTGTAGGCCAATTATCTAAATTAGTATACCAGGGCTGTGTGCCTGTGGTCGTTGGCATTTGCTCCGCAGTAGTACCTGGAACTCTGTTGTATAGTAGCAATTGTCTATATGCATGGGGTCGATCATCAGATGATGTAGTGCTTTCTGGACTCGTCCCAGCATTAAAGTAATTAGTATTCTCATCAGGCTCTAAAACAAAAACGAAGGTAGCACCTGTGTTTTTATACTCGTCCGACTGACTGCTGCCTCCTCCTGTATTAAAATGCCAATCATCCAAAGAAGCCCCCCAGAAGTTTAACATTTCGTCAAACCCCTCAGTTTTCATATAACTTCTGTAATTGTTCCCTGTCATTCCAACAGGCCAAGTGCCTTTAGCAAATCTAAGACCTTTGTGCAGGACACCGTTGATCATTTTTTCCTTACATCTTGGAAGGTAATCACTAGTAAAACTAAGTTCGCCAGAGTAAAGCCATTGGTTTGCTGGGTGATTTTTATCAGCAACTAAGTGGTGGTTAGGGAAGGTATCACCAGGAAAATTAGCATTTGTCCACTTTACTACTAAATGCTGGTCTTGAGCGTTGTTACCCGCTTGATTAATAAAGTTGTAAGTTCCACCTCCTTCATCCCAATCGCTCCTGAAATGATACCAAGGAACACCAACATAAGTGGCACCCTGATTCACTGCTAGGTCGTACTCCCCTGGAATACCTGGATTTTGATTAACAAAATTAAGCTTAGGGTTAGTTACACCATTTGGGTTCTTGGTTCCTCTAAAAGAGCCTTTATTTGGTGAGGAGCCAAAAAAAGAACCACCTGTTGCTGTTGTTCCAAACATAATTATTATCCACTATATACTATTTTTTTAATACCATGCTTATGAATTAAACCCATACAACACGGACAGGGCTTGGCTAAGTTGTTGTTGTGCCTGTAAATATATATAGTGGTTCCAACTAGATCAATTCCAGATCTAATTGCCTTGTAAATAGCATGACTTTCAGCATGGAGAGTATTATATTCTCCAGACCCATACACAGGGTGTGTCTTTCTAGTATTGTGAGCTTTAGCTAAAACCTTATTACCTTTTGCTATGGCTGCTCCGATTTTAAACCTGTGCTGTGATTTTTTTGATTCTTGTATTGCCGCTCTCCACGGCGGGATCGGGTCATCTTCGCTCATTGCATTCTATCGGGGTAGTATGCCCCTTCTCCAGTAATTTTAAACTTAGGAAGACTCCCTTTAAAATGCACCTGATGAAGAGTTCCCTCCTCCTCTAGTATGTCAGGATCACATTCAGGACAATGGGTAGGAGGCTCTTCGTCCCTCTCAGTCATAGTCTGGAATATCTCAAAAACCATATCGCACTTTTTACAATGCCAATTATATACGGGCATAATTAATCACCTTTTACTGCTCTGTAGCTGTCATCCTCAAAATGTTGTGTTGAGAACTCAAATAACTCACTATCTTCCAATGCAATCATCTGATGCCGTCTCCCTCTTGGGATTTCGAATACATCGCCTGGAGTTAATAGCTTTTCAAAAGCAACATCAATGTCATCAATGTTTCCAAACTTAATAAGCATCTTACCTGATTGGAGATAGAATGTTTCCACCTTTATCTTGTGGTAATGGTATGAACACTTCTTACCCTTCTCAAAAAACAAAAGCTTTCCACAGTATTTATCATCGTTATGAATCCAAAGCTCATAACCCCATCCTTTCTTATGATATTCAGGCTTCATTTAATCTTTTAGTAATTATTACTTATTACTTCCTCAAAAAATTCGGAGAAGGCAGTTGCCATTCTTTCTAGATCCATCATGCTTAGGTATTGGTGTACACCTACATGGATTCCATTTATTCCAACATACTCTGACTCAGGGAAATCTCCAAGTTTGTGTCCCATAAACTCATACGCCTTGTGTTGTGTAGGAGTTGATCCAAAATTACGCTTCCAATGAATGTTATGATTATCTAAGATCTCACACAGACGATTGATGTTATACTTTTCATCCTTTAGAACTACACTAAACCCATGAGGGCATACATCTGTGCCATCTGGCTGTTCATTAAAGTACGCGAACTCACGATATTTTGCAGTTTCCTTAAGAAGATAAAAGAGATGTGTCTTACGAATTCGGTATGTCTGCCAAAACTCACCCACTCCTTCTAAACCTAGAGATGCTTCTAAATCATTCATCTTGGAGTTGTAGCCTATTCTATCGAATGAGAAATAAAGGTCACCATTCTTTCTACCATGAGTGCGAGTAGAATGTACAGCCTCAGCTACTTCCTTATTATTGGTAGACACCATGCCTCCCTCACCACAACAAATTAGGTGAGCCACATAATAACTAAATGCAGCCCCATCACCGAAAGTACCAATGTAATTATCCTTATATTGAGCACCATGAGCTTCACAGCAATCTTCAAATAACATCAGGTCATGCTTATCAGTTATCTCTTTAATTTTATCCATCTCACAAGGAACGCCCATTGTGTGAACAGCTAAGACTGCCCTAGTTTTAGGTGTAATAGCTGCTTCAATCTTATCGGGATCAATATTCAAAGTGTCTCTCTTAATATCTACGAAAACAGGAGTAAGACCAGCCATAGAAACAGCATTTGCAGTTGCAATAAAACTTAGAGCGGGGACTATAACCTCGTCTCCTCGCTTTGCACCAAACTCATACAGGGAGCTAACCAAGTTCATTACTGCGTCGGTTCCTGAGCTAAGAGCTTTGTTGTACTTGTAGTTAAATAGTTTGCCCCATTTCTCTTCAAACTTTCTAACTTTAGGCCCTGATGATGCCCAATCTTTGGATACACAGTCCAAAAGATTCATCTTTGCTTCTGTGCCTATTCTTAATTCGCCAAATTCAATTCTTCTTTTCATAATTAAATAAACTCAGGATGAGTAATCTCCTTTTTCTGAATATCTCCTAACTGAAGGAGATCATTTTTGTATAATTCTTTATCTTCACTTTCGTTGTACTCATTGTACAATTTCCACATTGCTTTATTGCTTTCATGAGGTTTACACAATTGAGTGCAATTAGAGAAACACTCTTCCTCTTCAATTCGATGCATAACTTCTCGACGCTTTTGCATATTCCCCCAGATATCAAGAAAAGATTTTTCATATAATGATCCATAACTATACTCCTCATAACCCCTATGATTGGTACAAACATAAACATGACCATCTGCTCCGACACAGGGCTGAATTTGTGATCCCAAACATTTTTCATAACTTCTACCATAAAGATCAGGATCTTCTTCTAAATCAGAAAGCTTATACCCATTGATTTGAAACTTACTTCCTAAAATGCTCTTGGCTTCTTCCAGAAGAGGCTCTACCTCATTATACCAAAACTCCTGTTCCCTTTGTTGACCGTCTTCGCGTTCCCTATTAACGATCTCAGGCTTAAATTGGCAGTAATCAACATCGTACTCAGCGAAAACCTTAGCAAAGTCTACTATTTCTGTGTATGTGTCGGGAGTGATAACGAAGCCAACACCTATATCAATCTTCTTACCCTTTTCGTTGTTAGTTTTAATTAGTTTGGAAAGATTACTTAGCATCTTCTTCCAGTTTTGTCCCCCTTTAACTCTGCGTACCGAATTATAAGTTTCTTCTCTTCCAGCATCAACTGAAAAACGAACCCATGTCATGTGATCCACAAAAGTATCAAAAAGGTCATACTTATCCAACAAGGTTCCGTTGGTAAATATTCCCATCTTAATATCTGAGGTTTCACCTACAAACTCGATTGCTTCTTTTAATGCAGGGTTAATTGTAGGCTCTCCACCTCCTGTCCAATTGATAGCTCTAGTGTTCAAATCAATTAAATCTCTACAGACATCTAACAGAACATTCCTAGTCATGATAGACCTGTCGAATGTTTTCAAATCTACTGATTCAGGAAGGTGAATGTATGAGGAGATACAGAAATAGCAACCATGGTTGCAAGCATTACTTGGATCAATTTCTACCAGGATAGGTGCGGCTACACCGTACTCAAAGAAATCAAGTACCCTATCAGCATTAGCTAATATCTTAGCTTTGGGATTAAATATTTTACTTGCCATGTAACCAATCAATAAATTCTTTTGTAGGGTCTGCGAAGTAATCTCTAATTACCGTATCAAAATACTTCCTCGCATTATTTGACTTTTCTTCTATTTCTTCCTTGGGCTTATCGTATATCTCTGTTAATTGGTCTATTAGATTTTGCTCTGACAAATCAGGAACTAAAACCTTGTAAGCAAAATCATCTACATTAACCTTATGCTCACCCACTAAGAAATAATCTTTATCTGTAATTATAATAGGCACTCTATTAAAGTAACAAGTCTCTATAACTCTAACACTATCAATGCCTATCCCTCTAGGACATAATGAAAATATGTGGTCGGTCATTAACTTTGTGTACTCTTTCCTTAGATCCGAACCTTCGACCATAGGCCCACCCCAAACATTGTTAGGGTAAATATGTACTGGAAGATGCCAATGTTTATGCGTTTGGTATAAAGAATTAAACAACAAATACCGTACTGCATGATTAGGTAGTCCTTTAAAACCAAAGGATCTTTCCTCTGGGATCTCGAAATGCTCAGGCTCACCATTCACTATATCCAGCAAGAGATGTGAGAAAGTAGGACGAACAAACAGCTTTTTTATGTGAGAATATTCCTTCAAAGGACCGTTGGTGGTTATGATTGATCCATGCAACCACTCAGGAATAAGAATACCTCCTTCTCCCTCAAGATCAACTATGTGTCTCTCTTCGTTCCCCTCAAAATACTGAAACTCATCAGGATTAGGTCGATTGTTTACATCAGCAAACTGACCCATATAAAAGTAGTCAGCTTCTTCAGGCCCAACTAACTCACAATGATCTACTAAGCCTTTCTTACTTAACGGAACACAGTTAATATACTTGGGATCCTGATCATGAACATGATCCTTAGCATTAGGATATACATATAATTTTAATTTATTCATTCTACACCTTCATCTAAAGCAGCAACATGTGTGGCTAATCTTGTTTCTATGAACTCTTTATATTGCATAGATCCAGCATTCATAGTATATAAGTTTATCTTCCTATTTATGTCATCTTCGCCTCTTTTATTCTCTTCTATTGTGCTGAGGTGGGAGTAATGTGCTACCTGGATTTCAGAAGAAAGATTAAAAATACGAGGTATCTTAGAGTTAGAGTAGACTTCATAGAGTGCAAAATCAGCCAGCCAGCAATAAAATTCTCTCAAAGCTAAGAAACCTAATTTGTCATAGCTGCTTCTTGATATTACAGGAAAAGCGCAGACAGACAAAGCTTTCCCAGAGTCACCTTCATGACTGCCATCACTTACTTTTATATAATAAGCACAGTCTGATTCAGAGCCTCCGAAGAGGTAATTTAATCTCTCTTCAAACTCCATAGAATGCTTTAGAATAGTATCATCCCAGTCATTATTTAGAATCTCGCAGTCATCACCCAACGCCCAAATTAAATCCCCTGTTGCATGACTAGCACCAAAGTTATAACACTCCTCGTTGTTATTTTGTGAAGAACTAGCGCGATCAATAATCTTAACACAATCCCCATAAGAGGTATTCTTTAAAAAGGACTCAATCCTATCTCGATAAGTTACACAAGATGCATCCACAAAATCATGATACGCTAAACCGTTGGTTTTGTGAACCTCATGTAAAGGAGTAGTGTCTAAACCAGAATGATCATCATGGTCCACCACCAAGATAATTTCAATATTTTTTATGCTCTTAGCTCTTTTACAGGCTGTGTATAGAAAATGAAGTAATAGTTCTAATCTCTCACGGGAGGGAACAATTAGAGATATCTTTTTGTCCCCGTAATCTCTTTCTTTTCCCTCCATTAAAAGCTTATCTATCATTATAGGTAATGGTTTGTTCTCCAAAGTAGATAACTTTAAAGAACGCATAGAATCTACCAGTTTATAAGCATCTATAACCCAAGTAAGCAAACTTTGATAATAACCGTAAAATTTTAGATTAAGTCCCGCGTCTTGTAGGTTCAGAGCATTCTCAACAGACATACCTACCTTGGCAGGAGGAACAATGGATAATTCGTTAAGACTATCAAATAAAACATTTGCTTTATTATCAAGTACCTTTCCTGTTCGATATAAAGAACCTCTAAGCGTGGCACTATTCTTTTGCACCTCTTGTGCAAAAGTCTTTAGAAATTTAGGGTCAATGTCAGGCAATATTCGACTCCGCAAAGGTAGAGTGCTTCTCTTCCTTCTTCTCAACTAAACCAGAAGATCCAGAAGGCTTCTTAGATACATCCCTGTTAACAGAACACTCCAAAGGTTTAATATACATGTTGGCTAAGAACTCTTCTCTTGGAAGCCAAGGATACATATCTTCAATAGGCGTGTCCCACCCAACAATCTTAGGCTCATAAGTGTGATATTCAAAGCAGTTAACATCACAAACAACAGGCCCATCTGCTGCTAAAAGCTCTCTAATCTGGTGTCTTACTTTGTCGTACTTACCTTCTTTGATCTCGATAGTCTCAATATCATAAGCTTTAGCAATTTTTACAAAATCGGGAGGGTTATAACCCTTAGGCCCACAGGCTTCGCTTCTACCTTCAAAGTTAACTTCCTGGTAAGCCTTAGTGATCCCGTAGATGTTGTTATTAAGTACAATCGTCTTTAACTTAACTCCATAATTTTTCAGAGTTTGAAGTTCCTGAATGTTCATGTTCATCCCACCATCACCAATAACACAAACGACATTTTGCTTTTTATCGGAAGCAAACCATGCACCCATAGCCCCTGCAAAGGAAAAGCCCATAGGAGAGTTGCCGTTATTAGTAAAATACCTCTGACCCGTCTTAGTTTCAAAAGCATGGTTGGTTACTACAATGTTACCCCCACAATCTGCTGCAAGAATATCGTCCGAGTTCATCTCCTCTGAGAGAATACGCATAAAAGCATAAGGGTGAACAATATCACTCTCATCGAACATATCAGAGGTTACGGGGTCGTACTTTACTTTCCACTCTCTAACCTTATCAACCCACCAATCGAAATTAGGAATAGTAATATTTCTCTCGTCAATCCTGTCCATAAGTAACTGGATAAACAGTTTGGCATCAGATAAAATACACTCATCAAAAGGCACTTGTTGTAAGTGTGGTTGTAGCGCGGGTTCGTCTACATCAACCATATACTTCTTAGCTTCTCTAGCAAAGCTATGAATGTTACCACCCGTAATTCGTCCTGAAATCCGACTACCGATAGCTAATAGTAAATCGGTATTTTGGATGCCAAAGTTTCTTCCAGCACCACCATAGGTCCCAATTCTACCGCCATAATACTCGTAGTCAGAACAAATAATATCGAGAGCGTTCCAAGTAGGAAATACGGGAATCTTGAGCTTACGCCCTAAGTCCAGAATGTCATTCTCAGCACCTGCTAAACGAACCCCATTACCTATCATCAAGCAAGGACGCTCACTAGTGACTAGATCATCTAAATAGGTATCTATTTGCTTAAGAATAACTTCTTCATTATATGAGTTGTTAGTCTGTGTACTAAACCCAATAAGCTTATCAGGATCAACCATAGCCTTTTGTAAATTTAAAGGAATGTCTAGATGTACGGGACCTGGGCGACCAGTAGTGGCTAAGTGAATAGCTTTCTCTAGCTCATATCTAATCTCTTCAGGCTCTGTAATCATCTTCGCATACTTAGTGACAGGCTCTGCAATAGCTACCATGTCTGTTTCCTGGAAACCAATCTGTCGGATTTCTTCAGAAGGGCGAAGGAACTTAGAGTTAATCTGACCTGTAATAAACACACAAGGCACGGAATCATAGAAGCAATTACCCATAGAGGTAACAAGGTTCTGACCTCCTGGCCCACTTGTTACGATAACTACTCCAGGCTTTCCAGAGATTTTTGCATACCCCTCAGCAGCAAATCCACCACCCTGCTCATGCATTACCGCAACATAGCGTGTCTTTTCAGCCCTAACAAATGCGTCAACAAGATCTCCATTCGCTGCTCCATAAACAAGAAAAATATCCTCGATACCCAGATCACCAAGGTAGTTAATTACATAATCCGAAAGTTTTTGCTCCACTTAAAAATCCTCCAAAGGTGCATAAAAGTGCTCTTCACTTGGGAAAGAACCATCCCTAACTTCAGAGCAATAATCCTCCAAAGCTTCTCTAATTAATTTACCTGCTTCGCAATATCTCTTGGCAAACCTAGGCTTGAACTCAAAAAACATACCAATTAAATCGTGCAGGATTACAAGCTGACCATCAGTTTCATTACCTGCTCCAATCCCATAAACAGGTATGTCTAATTCTTCAGCGATCATTCTCGCTGGTTCTACAGGCATCGCTTCTAATAATAAGAAAGAGCAACCCGCCTCCTGCACTCTTCTAGCCTGATCTAAAATTTCACGAAAGGACTCTTTCGTTTTACCTTGAACTCTATGTCCACCCAATTTGGCCTGACTTTGTGGTGTTAGACCTAAGTGACCCATAACCATAATGCCTGCGTCTGAAATGGCTTTAATTCTACTCTCGGCTACTCCTTCAAGTTTAATGCAATCCATACCCGCTTGAATAAACCTACCTGCATTTCTAACAGCATCCTCATCCGAGGCTTGATAAGAAAGGAAAGGCATATCACCTATGAGAAAAGTTTTATCCGCACCGCGCTTAACAGCCTTACAATGACTAATCATTTCATCCATTGTAACTGGTATAGTGCTTTCATGACCTAAAGTTGTCATGCCTAGCGAATCACCTACAAGAATCATATCAACTCCAGCTTGCTGGGCTAGTTGAGCTTGTGGGAAATCATACGCTGTAACCATAACAGCATTAGTTTTTTCTTGCTTATATTTATTAAGCGTAAGTATGTTACATTTTTTTCGTTTAGAATCACTCATAGGGTCACATATAAAAGAAGAGGGGGAGAAAATTTTAAGCGATAAATTTTCTTTTTAAAGTATGGGAGAGCATCCGATCTAGTTCAGTAGTAAAAGTTGCTCCATACTTATCAGTCATGCGAGAAACATAATCTGAGTTAGTGAAGTATTTTATAAATGCCTCATCCCTAAAAGCAAGAACTTCACCTGGGGTAAGGGTTTCTGTTGGCAAATTATATGTTTCATACGCATGTTGAGAATACCCTATCCATCCTGGATAATCACTATGCTCAGGTAGGACTTCTGGATTATTTGCGGAAAAGTCCTCATGTAACTTCGACCCTGGATAAGCCATAGCGCAATAAAAGTTTGCCCAATCGGTGTTTAAAGCAATTGCTAGATCCAAAGTGTTTTGCATGCTTTCTTTTGTATCATTGGGCAAGCCGAAAATATAGTTAGCACCTATGTTAATACCGTGATCATGGATTTTGTTTACAATGTCTACAATATTTAAGTCTTGGAACTTACCTTTAACAACACCTTGTCGGACATCCACATCTCCCGACTCAATACCCAATCCAACCCAGTTTATACCAGCTTTTTTCATGGTTTTAAGATACTTCTCTTTTACAGTATCGACCCTTGCATAACACCAAATATTAAACCCGTAATCTCGTTCGATTAAAAGCTCACAGAGCGCCATGAAATGCTTTGGATTCAGAACAAACATCTCATCAGCAATCTTTACATTTTTAATGCCCATCTCTGCAATTTTATCGAACTCTTTAATCATTACCTCTGGGCTCCAGTATCTAAACCCAGAACCTCCAAAAGGCGAATTTATCATACAGAAAGTGCATTTGTATGGACAACCTAAACTAGTGTAAACTGCGGCAAAAGGTTGATTATCACACTCATTTGTCCAGCTATGCCAATTGGAAGTTCTATACTTGTCCATGGGAAGAAGATCCCACGCCAACCCAGGAAGCTCTTTATCTAAGTCGGTAATTAAAGGCGCAGGTTTAGTGTTTTTAATCTCTTCGTTTTCCAAATCATAATACCACAGACCTGGAACGGTGGATAGTTCCTCCTCATTAAATATATCGACTTGTAACAGAGCGTCTAAAGTGTATGGTCCTTCACCCTCACAAACAAAAGCCCTTTTGTCATCTAGAAGAGTCTTTTTTGGCAAAGCAGAAGGGTGGGCTCCTAAGTAAATCCTAGGAATACCATACATATCAACCTGCTTCATAAGCTCTATAGCGCCCACCATATTCTGAGTGGAGGCAGAGGGTTGCTGCCCGTAAACTACTACACCCACAAAGCGAGGCTTGGCAACACCGATAATTTTACCAGCTTCAATTGCACTAAGCCTGTTAGCTTCGCAATCTAAAATATCTACCTTGTAACCCTTATTAAGCAAGAACTTTGCTATCATAGCAGCCCAAATAGGAGGCTCGATAGCAGAGAAGTCTTTACTGAGATCTTGATAGATCTTATTAGAAGCATTAGGATGAACAAGTAGTATATCTAAATCTGATTTCATAGTGCATCTCTCTCTGAAAGTATTGGATTTTTTATAGGCCAAAAAATACCCAAGTTCCGATCATCCCAAGCAGCGGTTATCTGTTTATCGGCACCTTTATAATAGCTTGTCTGTTTATAAGAAAAAATACATTTCTCACTTAAGCAAAGATGCCCATTTAAGAAACCTTTTGGGATTAAAACCTGTAACTTATTTTTATCGTTAAGTAGGAAAGATTCCCATTTCATATATGTGGGAGAATCCTCTCGCCAATCAACTACAACTAAATAAATCTCTCCATGTAGGCATTGAACTAACTTATCGGTTACATGGTCGCCATGCAACCCTCGCAGGACATTTTTCCTAGAGATTGAAATTTTATCTTCAACAAAAGGATCTTCTAAATGAACTTGACCTAACAGTTTTTCGTAAACTCCAGCCTTGTAGGTTGTAAATATCTCACCCCTGAAATCATAACTTACAGAAGGGTTGAATAGAAGCACATCTTTAAATTTTTCAGAAGAGACCTTCCACTTCATTCGATGAACTCACTTTCAATATTATCGTAATCTAACTGCTCCTTCTTTAAGAACATGTTATCCTTTAAAAACTCTTGCAAGTTTTCGTTCCTACAAAACCCATTATCATCATAATGGTCAGGGTCATGTATCAGTACACCGTTACACTCTTCGTACCCAAAGCCTAGAGGATATCCCTCTTCGCAAATTTTCTCGATAGGTTTTGGGGATCTAAACAGATGCTGGTGTGGCTTTAAATGTGATGGGAACTGCCCATGAGGTGCAAAACCAGCACTTGCAACATCCAGACTTTTTAAATGCTCTAACATATTTCTAGGATCAATAACCCAGTTCTTACCTAGTGCTGCACACATAAAAGAATAGACAGACTCAGTACAATACGATGCAAAGATATCAGGAACTAACCTCTCATTATATGCTTTATAGTATTCGTTAGAGAATAACTCAAAGTGACCATTAATCGCTTCCCCCACGGGAATCACTATCTCATTTGTATCGTCTGAATCCCCCACAGCCTCTAAGAAAATGTCTTCTTTTTGAAAACCTAAAGAAGTATTAGCCTCTTTTTTTATAGCCTTCACATTACCAGCACTTTCCAATAGCTTATCAATTAAATGTCTAGGAGCAAAATCATTCTCCACCAAGGTAGAGACCAATGAATACGGACCAGAGTTTAATGTTTGATACATATTACTAAATATATTCTTCTTAGGAAGTTTTATTCCTGAATCAATATAAAGATAACTATCAAACTCACCAAACCTCTTAACTGATTGATACACAGTATGGTTAAATGTAGCGTTTACAGGTAACACCTCTTCAATAAAATTATACGAGATACTTTCCTCAAAATACTCCCGAACTGTGTTCCGCGTTTCTGCATCGTTAAGGCAGCTAGACATCACCACTTGGACTCCATCTAAATCTTGCTCTAACAAGCTGGAAATGCTTCTAATATACTCAGCCGACTGTCTTGGATTCTTAAATATACCACAAGTGTTGTATACCGCTAGTAACTTATTCGCCATCTTTAAACTCACTTATATATGTTTTAATTTTTTCTATGTCTTTCTTTTTCGCGTCTCTTAAATTTTCAAAAACCTGGGGAACATTATCTTTAGCAAACCTTTTTCGACCGTCAAGATATGTGTCATCAAATTCAGCCTTCCCTAATGTGAAGTGCATATGTTCATTGTAAATCGGAAGTAAATACTTTCTACCTACTGCGTCTGCCAAATCATTTAACCATGTGTCAGCATAGTCGCAAGAGAAATATGGAGGGTTAATATACCCTAGCACATCAAACCATTTCCTGTGAATAATTGGATGTGTGGCAAAGTCAGGAGGATGTTGGGTTTCACCTCCATCAACGCCATAAACTAAAGCAAGTCTGTCTGGGATTTTTTCAAATGCCTCAATAACAAAACGATCCCAATGTCTAGTTCTCATTACAAGATCGTCTCCCGCCAAAAACATGATGTTTTCATCAGAGGTCATTTCAAACAATTTATTTGGCATTTCAGACATTAAAATCCGTGGACCCACCATGTAAAATACATTGTTGGGGAATGCATTAGACAGAAATCTAGCGCCTGCGAGACCATGTAAATCATCCTCATCAATGTAAAGATACATTGTAATGTACGCTGGGTATCTTGCGGTTTCATTAACCGAAGCCCAGAACCGCTTAAGCCAATTAGTTCTACCTCTTGTTGGAAGAAGTATTGCTATCTTTTCAGTCATAGGTTCGTATACTGATTTAAGCTAGGACCTAAGATAGTAAAACACTTCTTAAGCTCACGAATACCATCATCAAGGGTATAATATGGTCTCCAACCCAATGACTCTATTTTTTCATTGGATACAATATAGTCTCGCTTGTCAGGATCCTCTTTAATGGAATCACATTGGACCGATAATGCAGGGAAATGCTCTTTGATTTTATAAGTTAGCTCTAGCTTAGTAAGATTAGCATCAGAGAGCCCTATGTTATAAGCATTACCTTTCATAAACTCATAATTCTGTATAGCAAAGATAAATGCAAGGGCAACATCTTGCACATGAATGTAATTCCTATTAAAATGCCACTCAAATAAAACTAAGTATCCATCTTTGTAGGCTTTGTAGGTAAAGTCGTTAACAAGTAAATCAAGCCTCATCCTTGGTGATACACCAAAAACAGTAGCTAATCTAAAAGCAATCTGATCGTCTTTAATTACAGCATCTTCTGCGGCACACTTGGTCTTACCGTAATGAGAAATTGGATTAAGGGGCGTTTCTTCAGTGCAATGAACGCCTGCCTCCCCTACACCGTAACCACTATTGGTGTTAGGGTATATAACTTTACATGATGGCTTTTTGTTTTTTAGTATAAACTCAATCTGGTTTGTGTTAACCGCAGTGGCTAACTCCTTATCTGCTTCACAGGCAGGAAAACCTACTATGGCAGCTAACGGGATAATTACATCTGCCTCTTTAACGAGAGGAAGTAATTTTTCCTCATCTCTTACATCACCCTGAACAAATTGAAAATCTCCACGGTAGCAATAATTAGTAAGAGGAGTTTGCTTATACATTAAGTTATCATAAACTGTAACCTTATCCCACACATAAAAAGAAGGGGTTTCTACTTTTTCCTTATACTTTGGATCATGGTAAGCAAGTCTTGCTGACTTCTTGGACTCCATCAACTTTTGGACAAGAACAGAGCCAAGATAGCCTGCACCACCTGTAATTAAAATCTTTTCACTCATCTACTACTGTCACTCCTCGTTTCTGGACTACCTTTGTGGAGCATTCATTTGCGAACACAATAGCCTTAGTTATGTCTTGCGTTCTTAAGTATTCAACGACTAAGGCCGCTAAAAATGTATCCCCAGCACCAGAAACATCTTTAATGTCTACTTGGTCTACAAGGTAGTCTATCTTATTATACCTGCAACCATTTTTTCCTGTAGTAACAATCAGTTTTTTATCATAATTTTCATCAAGAGATAGCTTTGATTTCTCGTACTCAACCGAGTTGATTTTTATAAACTTAGCTCGCCTAGCCCAAGAACCTAATACTTTCTTAGTATCTAAAAAGGTTACAGGGTGACAGCGAAAGATATAATCTAAATCATCTTCAGTTAAAAAGCCTTTATCGTAGTCAGAAACAACAATTGCATCATACTGATCATAATCAATCTCTGAAACATTCCCTCTCTTAATTTTATCGTCATTTTTATCAATACGGATAAACATTTGATTAGTGCGATCATCAACATACCTAACCTTCTGTATATCCTTCCAATTACTATTAGTAAAAATCTGACAATCAACTCCTAGAGATAAAATGTTTCTCTGCACATGCATAGCCATTCCTGGGTTATCTAACTCAGAAATAAGTGTAAACACAGGTACTGGGGCTTCAGGTGCTAATCGACTACAATCACCGTAGCAAAACTTATCCTGGCAGGTCTCACCAATAACAAGAACATTCACCAACTAATCTCCCAGTCCTTAAAGTCAGCAGCAAGGCAATCAATTTTGTAGTCCTTGCGACCTCCGAAAAGCTCCTGGATTTTATTCTTAGCTGTATTTCTAATACCGTTTAAACCATGTGTAAGTTCTAGATTATTCCCTTCATCAATACCTTTTCTGTAGTTTGCCTCATTATGCCATATATGTAAATTCATTTGGGCGAGAACAATCAAAGATCTAATAAACTTAGCATCTACTTTTTTGGGTGATGGTTTACTAAGTAGTTGATCAATGTCATGCATAATCTGATTTATTTCAATCTTATACTCATCTTTATTCTCAGGAATAAAAACTTCTTTTAATTGTACAATAGAGAGCCTATCAATTAGCTCTGAAAAAGTGGGTAAATATTTTCTGTAGATGTCATCCATTTTATATCTCCAATGCCTCCTTCCATAATTCTAAAATTTCTTTCTTATCCATATAAGTAGCGTTAGGATCGTTTTCGTCTAATCCTAAGTATGATGTTCCCGTTTGCTCACACTCTGCTTTAATATAATTAAAGGTCTCCCTCTTAGAAGAATGATATACAGAATGAAGCGAATCATACATAGCTTGCTTGTCCTCTGTGTATTCTTTCCACACAACCTTATCGTTTAACAAGGGCTGTACTTCATTTTTAAAGTAATCAACTTCTGTTACAGCCCCATATAAATGCACTTCTTTAAACCCGTCTTCTAAAGCCCTCTTGATTGATAAATGAGGTCTCTTATGTGAGTCTATACTTCCTATTACTCCAGCGACACTGCTATCCTTGTATAACTTCTTCTTTAGATCAGAAAGAACATTCGGGATGACCACTGAAGGCTTATCCACATCATGCCAATCTTTTTGGAAATTAGAAACATAGTGAATAAAGTTATAAATAGCCAAAGGGACGATATCCTTAACTGGCCGTAAATCCGTCTCATGGCATGAGTACACCATCTTTCTCACAGGATACTTATTCCCAACATTTATAAAATGAAAAATAACATTATCATCAGGATTTGCTCCTGCCTGATCTAAAGGTAGTCCACGACATTTATCCATATGCCATGCATGGGGACCATAAAAGACACAATCAATCCCATTATCATTAAACATATTACATAGATTAATGAAAGCGGTAGTTGATCCCCCAGGGTTTGACCAACCACTAAGAATTTTGATAAATGGTTTGCTCATAATTTTCTAATTTTTTGTATAACTCATCATACTCTCTAACTTTGAAGCATTCTCTGTACAATTCTAATCTCTTGACAGCTACTTTATTTAAATCGAAATACATGTCTGAAAGCTTGTTTAGATTTTGTCCCATGTTAATCCGATGCTTTTTATCTCTAATAACTTTAGTTAATACTTTTACCCATTCAGATTTAGACGCTTCAGGGCTAATAAGATATCCAGTGACTCCGTTCTGGATGGTCTCACTATAACATCCTACATCCGAGGCAATCAAGGGGACAGAGTATCGCCCACACTCAGCTACTTTAATTTCAGATTTTGAATCATTAAATGGATTCATTTGAAGAGGTGCTATAGCAATATCCATACGAGAGTAAATAGCACCATAATGGTCTGCGGGAAGAGCATTGAAGATATTGTAATTTCTAGCACCTTTAAATCCGCGCATCAAAATACGCTCATAATTATCCCAAACATCGTGTTGCCAATCTCTTTTCTGACCTTCGGCAATGGGAGGTCTTCCATAAAAGTCCCAGCTAATATTCTCTCGCCCAACTTTTTGGTTTACAAAATGAGGAACTCCAGCAAACTCTTTCACATCTTCTTCATGATGAATCCCCCCTGCCCATCCAATCCTAACAAATCTTTTTCTAGGCGACGGTGCTTTTGGAACATTCCAACAATCGAGATTATAATCAACTGCATTTTTTACTACTGCGAGAACTCCACCACAAAAATCTTTAACTCTTTCAGCAAACTTTATTTGTGTTACTGTAACAAGGTCTGAATTATTGTAGTAAAATTTTGTAGTGTCAGACAGCCCTTGCTCTTCATACACCTGCTTTAACCTGTGACCGTCATATAATTCGGTCAACAAATCATCAGTATCATAATGAACAAATTTCCCAAACTCTTTTGCTTTGCCTATTACTCTACCCGTGTACGGGGCTCCCCAGTTACATATATTATGGACAAAAACTACATCTGCCCATTTCATGTTTTCAAAGTCCCAATCTTCTTTCCATTGCCCTGCTTGCTCCCCTTCTTCTATGATCCCTAAGGGATTTTTATCAAACCTCATTTCTAACAAATGAGGATATAACTCTAGGAGCTTTTGAAACGGAGCCCATGCTCGGTAATATGCACATCCACCATCATTAGCGGGTACAACAAGTATCTTTAATCTATCCATAATAAAAATATAGGGAGCCGAAGCTCCCTATATTATAGCCATTAATCTTTATTAATAAAGATTAATCCTCCTCTTCATTACTTTCTTCTTCTAAATCTTGCTCGTCTTCTTCGATCCCTAAAAGTTCTTCAAGCTCTGCAACCTTCTCTTCCATATCTGCTTTCTGGGCCTTGGCTCCTTCGAGTTGCTGCTCAGTATTAGCAATGTAGTCAGTAACTTGCATCACATTTTGTGTGTAGCCTGTAAGCATCGTTTTAAGAAATTCTTCAGCTTTTGCTTCCATTACGCTTTCTCCTTAAGTGCTTCTTTTTTGTTGTCAGCTACCTCTTTATCATTAGCAGCCTTTGTTGCGTCTGAGGAATGCGAAAGACCTAAGCCTGAACCTAAAGACTTAACCGCTTCACCAAACTCAACATTCTTGTTAAGAGGAACAACTGCCATAACCATATTAGAGTAATGTTGCCTCTTTCTTGGGCTAAAAACAGATCCAACCCCTTCCCATGCAGCTAGACTAGGAAGGAAACCCTTCAGCATAGTCCACAGAGTATCAAGAAAACCTCCAGGAGAATTAGTAGTACCTTCTCCTAAAAAGCCTTCCACCATGGAACAAGAAGTTAATCCTATCCCGAGTATAGCTGCAAAACCGATCATATAAATAGTATTTTTCATGATTGTAGCCTCTTCATATAATCATCATCAGAGGCATCATTTGAAGTTTGATGATTATCGTTAGCAGATCTTTCTACCGCAGAAAACGGATTGATGCTTTCGGCAACCTGCTTTAGTTCTTCATAATCCTCCAACTTAACGAGGGAGTAAATATCATGAAGAGATTCCATCCACGCTGCGGTCTCTTGCCCAGAGCCAGCTTCGGAGGGCTTAGGACGAGGCGCAGACTGGTCGTACTTAGGCCACTGGCCCTCCATAACTTTAATAATCTTAAAGTCATGCCCGTCCTTAAGATCGGTAATGTCACCGTAATCAGGATCACACATTGCAGCAATGATCTTCTTAAAGAGGATAATGCCAACTGAAAGAATCTTAACATCTCCAGTTTCACGCTCAACTACATTCATGTAGTAGCGATCTCGACCTTTAATCTGTCGAGCCAAATTCTCGTCCTTTGTGGGCTCTTTCCACAAAGAATAGTAAAGGTTACAAATGGGGCATTGTTCCCCATGAACCTGACGGCAATGGATGTTCTTAACATTCCCATCGCTAGTAGGTACGCGATGAATCTTTGTCATCGCGTAAAAATCCAAATCGTCCTCCTTGGGAGGAAGGATTCGTAGAACTGTTGTCCCCTCTTGGAGTTGGACGAAGTTATTGCTAAAGTCGCTAGAACCTCCCGATGCGGGGTTGGACAGCTTCTCATGCATAGCTCTAATTTTATCTAAATCAATTGCCATTTTTTTTCTCCTGTGTCGTAGTAGACAGTTTGTTGGTTAGGCTATTATACCCAGTTGATTAAATTATTGTTACGAATATATATTTTTTTCTGCTCGACCATTGGCCGAAAGTTGGATAAGCATATCTTTTCTATGAATAAAGGCTTGAACTAAACTCTTTAAAAGGTTTAGTTTATGCATAGACTCATTAAGAGTGGTGCTTAATTCTATGTAGGTACTATGAGAAAAAACATAATCATCCAAATCTTTAGCAGTAGCTTTCTTCCCCTCAGCTTTGCAACGGATAGAATAGTCTTTCCTTGTTTCAGATGCGAATTGGGTAACTCTTAGAGAAGATTGCTCAACATCTTTTTTAGCGAGATCACAAAGTCCACTATAGTACGAGAACTGACTTGCATGTTTTATTAGCTCATTATCAATATCTTTATCGCTAATTTTTATGATAGAATCAGAAATGTCTACAAACAGATCCCAATCCAAATCTTGATACGCTAGAAGTAAGTCATCAGCCCTGCTCATGTAAAAGCTCCTTAGATAATTCTGGGTTTAGTCGAGCAAACATCATAATTGCTCGGGAGACTGTAATAGTCAGTCGTTCGTTAGAAGTATACACATATTCTTCATCTTCCCCCTCACCTTCACCTCCCATGCCGCAAAGCTCTAGATAGGCATGACATATCTCATGGAAGAGTGTCTCCCGTGCGGGAGCGGATTCTATTTTATCTTCAAGGTGGATTTGATAGGTATCAAAGTCACAGGTTCCCCAACAATTTGAAGAACCTGATTTTAAACCTTTCTTAAATACAATATCGAAAGTGGCCCAACCAACATTCACTTTTTGAAGCTTTGGGTTATCTTTTATTTTATCAAAAATATGATTACTCTTCGTCATCGAAATAATCCTCACCCTCTGTTAGTCGTAATATGCTGTAATCAATATTGACAGGAACAACAAACCTTTGCTTGCCGTTTCTCGATTTCATCACATAGGCTCGCATCCTACCCTCATCAAATTCTTCCTCTGTTTGATTTAGGGATACGGCATAGTCACAAGTACGAATCTTACCGTAAGCATCAGCCAATTCAGCATCTGTAATCAATTTTACCGATCTTCCTTGTCTGTTAGTTTGCGTTGCAGTCCAGACCAGAATATTGTTTTCAACCGCTAAACCCCGAAGCTCTTCACTAATTCTTTGTTGTGCTTGATACTCAGCTAATCCTTCGCGTGTAGGTCGCATAAGCTCCAGATAATCTAAGAGGATAATGTCAGGTACAAAGTCTTCGTAATTCTTTAGCTGAACCATCAAAGATCTTACCGCATTAACAGTCGCCAAGCCCGTAGGGAATTCTTTGATAATCAAACGACTCTCAGGGAACTCATCTTTAAAGACTTGAAGCCTCTCAGTAACGATATGGTACTTCTCTTTTAGGTTTCTCTGCTGTATAAGTGTGGTTACAGAATCAAATCTTTGAGCAATTTTGTCTTCACTCATTTCAAGAGAGATGTAAAGAACCTTCTTATTCTCCATCAACGCTTGAACGCCTTGGTTAACAAGATATAAGGATTTGCCAACCCCAGGAGGGGCAACAACCATAGCTAACTCTTTCCTGCTGAGGCCCCCCTCCAGTTCTCTATTTAGAGTTGGGAAAACCAAGCTAAAGCGTTCGCCTTCAGCCTCCTTAAATATACGCTCAAATCTACCTTTAATATCGTCAAAGTAAAGGTGTCCATAATCAACATTTCTATTAACAGTTAACGCCTTTCTGACTACGGATTCAATCTCATCAATCTTATCATCCTTCATCAACCCTATACTTTCGGTAATGGCTGATTTCATAGCCTCTTTTCTAGCAAAAGATTCTACTATATCCAGATAAAACTCAACATTATCAATAGAAGAAGTGTCCATGCTGTTGATGTAGTGTAACTCATCAACATAATCAGAAAGCTGCTCCTTACCTTCTTTTACATCCTTAACTTCTTCAACTAAAAAATCATCAGTAGGAAGACTACTATACTTGTCATAGTGCGTCCTGATGGATGAGAAAAGTGTACCGTGAATCGGGAATTCAAAATATTCCTCCTTCACAAGAGAAGCTATCTGGAGATAAAAATCTCTATTGTATTTGGAGAGGAAGAGAATACCTCGTTGGATATTCTCACTAAAATCGTATTTCATTTCTACTGTGGTTTATCGAAGTCTAATTTACCTGGATCTCGGCCCACATTGTTATAGTTGTCTCTCGTCAATTGTTTAGCATTATTAATAGCATCTGTGAATTCTTCCTCAGTTCTCCTTTTAGCTTTGCCTTCCTTTACGAATTCTTCGCCATTAGGAGTTACTCTAGAATAGTGCTGCCATCCTTTCTTTATTGCTCTTTCTGATCTTTCAATCGAATCCTTTAAGAACTTATCTGCTTCCTGTTTATTCATCCCCTTGAGATCATATTCTTTATTCCTAGCCCTTACAGTATGGAAATCAGTATCGGTCCCCCAGTTAAAATTAGGCAGTTGTGAACCATAATATCTATTACCGAATTTACCACATTTTTTAGGGCATTTGGTTTTTTTAGGAGCTTTCCCTACAGGAGCCTCACGCTCCCAAATAACACCACAGTCTTTACATAAATAGTCGAATTTAGCCATTATAATGCCTCCTACTATTATAGTGGGTGCATATTACTATTCACAGCAATTGCAGCATTTATCGGATACTACGCACTCGGATAATAACTCTTCTATAACATCACATACCGCTTTTTTCATTCTGCCCATTGTGCTATTTGCCTCACAGTCAGCGTTTCGTAAAGCAGTACGAACTTTTTTCCCAAACTTTTCTGCTGCTTTTTTAGGGTTAAGAATTAATTCATGAGCACTCCAATCCATACCACCCGAAGATTGATTGCCATCAGGAGTATCCATGCCGAAAGAATCCATCAAATCAGAATCAGATTGTGAGGCTGGAGGTAAAGAATCGTCGCTGCCCATTCCTGTATTTTTACATGTAAGGACTGGCGCATCGTTAGGATTGCGGGGAGGTTGATTTTCACATATTGACCAATTATATCCCGTTCTGTATGGAACTTGAGCCCCTGGATGCTGTGTATCTCGCCTTTCTATTGTTTTTACTTTAACACAATTATCCACGCATTTTAGATCTTCAGACCTGATAATGCCATTGCAAACAGTTAAACATTTTAAAGTCTCACCTTCAAAGGTAGGGGCACAACACTCACTAGAGAAGGGCTTTTTCTGTAATCTTTTAATTTTTCCAGAAAAAGTTCTAGTTATCACTGTTCCGTTTGTATGTCTTAGGCTTGCAGGCTTTCCATCTGCATCTTTCAAGCACTCTGGGAGCTTATCGGCTAGAGAACCTTGAGTGGCTATTAATTGGTCTGCTTCTTCTTTAGTGGTACACCAATCAGAAACCTTTTTTCTAACCTTAATTTCAATGGTCCTTCTATTCTCTTTATGCTGATGTAAGGGTCTACCCGCACCTGGGGGGTTTCCTGGATCTCGATTATCACCACCGATCCCGCCTCTTTTTATGTTTACACCACTTTCTAATTTAACACTAAAATGAAACTCACACTCCTGTAAACATTCACATGTTTGCGTCCCTGTGCCCGTTCCTGGTGGTATTCCGTCTCCGTGCGTTCCAAATAAAACCATTACCCTTCCTCCTCCTCTTCACAATCACAGCAAAGTTCTGTGCTTACAAATTCCTGTACAGGATTGCCAGGACCCCCGAGAGTAATAGCAAAACTCTCACAATTCTTTTGCATTTGTTTAAGCATTCCGCAAATCGCTTTTGATGAATCGTTTCCTCCTGCTGCTAAAGCTTGTGCTAAATCATTACCAAAAGTAGTTCCGTGAGGTACAGTGGCAGGAAATTGTTCATTAACTACATCATTATTATCAAAATAGGAATTATCTTCTAAAATATCAATAATACCCTGTTCACTTTCTGAGGTAAGACCCGCTTCTTCAGCAGTGTCTTTCCAACCTGAATCCTTATCACCACATTCTTTTCTAAATTCTACAGCGCGAGGGGGTTGTGGTTCTCCAAATGCTTCAGAACGAGGTCTTGCATGTCTTATACTTATTTTGCATTGCTGCTTGCATTGTCCTACATCCTCAATAGAGCCACAATCATTATCAAAATTACCCCAGCAGGCAGGTATATCATCACAAACCCCTGTGTCTGTAGAACCTAAGATTTTTCTAATGAGTGTGCGGCTTCTGATGTTACAGGATGCTTCTCTTAATCCACCTCCAGTAGGAGTTCCGAGAGGCGAAGACGCATTTGTTACAGCCCCTCCAAAACAGTCTTGATCAGGAAGCTCTAAACTTCCCCAGGTGCTACATTCACGAAATCTTTTAACAGAAAACATCAGTTTTATACTCCTGATCATTCCCTGCTCAGTAAACTCACCTGTGCCAGCTTGGACATTATCAGGTAACTTTTTATTTAAATTTATACTGATTGTGTTATCACATATGTCTGTGCAATAACATTTTTCATCAGGTGGACTATCATCTGGGGAAACTCCAGGTTGTTGTGTTCCGAAAAATTTTGCCATAATACTTCTCCCTTTTATATAGGGACTACTCTTGGCAAAAAAGATTGTTTCTTTACGGAGTTATAGCACCTCTAGCTCTCCACCTAAATAGAACTTCTTTCTTTTTTTCGTTTTTTATTATGGATATTACAGCTTGTGTTTGATCCCAAGGAACTTTTCGAACATGAGAAATTGCTTTCCACATGCTATCTACCCCAGCTACTCTCATCTGAGTTCTACAAGCCTTCTGACATCTAGCCTCTGCTTCCGAGATTAGGCGAATACCTAAAGGAGAATCCTTATTAATTTTATCCTTCTTGATCTTTTTCATCTCGGGGGTTACTTCCATTAATTTGGACCAGTTTACCACTCCAGGCTGTTTTACCATTCTAGGCTCCTTTACGCCGCAAATATTATCAGAAGGCGTAGCAATCCACTCATCTATTTGGTAAGATAAAAAAGTATTATCTAAAAGAGGAGGAAGGCATCCTGTGCCTAACCCTAAAAAGAATATGATTAACCGATCCATCTTATTAATCCATATAAAAGCAAGGAGCCTAAAGTAGCATACAGTAAAGCTAAAACTATAATCTCCCGTGTTACTTGATCGTCTCGTTTATACACTAAATGACTCCCCACAACCACAGGTTTTTGACGCTGAAGGGTTTTCAAATTTAAACCCTCTACCCATAAGGCTTTCCTCAAAATCAACCTCTGTACCATTCAAATACAAAAAAGATTTAGGATCACATATTATATTGCCATACTGCATATCTAACTCGGTTTTATTATCATCGAAGCCTAAGGTGTATGAAAATCCACTACACCCTCCACCCTTAACACCTACACGAAGAAAGACACTACCTAAATTTTGTTCGGTAACAATTCTATCAACTTCTGCTTGTGCTTTTTTACTAAGAGTTATCATATTCGTCTGCCAACAAAGCATTAAGTTGAATCCATCTATCTTCCGACTCATCTTCTTGCCTTATTGCATCTACTGGACATTCTGGTTCACAAGCAGCGCAATCAATACATTCTTCGGGATGAATAAACATCGGAAGATTAGAAGTATCTTCTTTTGGTTCAGCTTCGTGGATGCAGTCCACTGGGCAAACTTCTACGCATGCTGTGTCTTTAACTCCTACACAAGGTTCCTGTATTACATATGTCATTTAAGCACCACAATCCCCACCTGCAAGTGAGCACATTTCTCCAGTCTGTACTTCCGACTTTATTTCCTCACCCTTCATATATTTATCTACATTAGTTTGGGTAAGAGGTATAGCCTCTAAAGGCTCATTACCTTTCGAGCCAGCACGATAAACCGTGAGTCCTTTAAGGTATGGAGCATAGTCCAAAGCGGCTTGAGAAAAGTCCGCAGCTTCCGCAGTATTGGGGAGGTTGATTGTTTTTGAAATACAGGAGTCGATGTACTTCTGAATCGTCGCCTGTACTTTAATGTGACCATCGGGCGCAACATCATAAGCTCCGACGAAGTTATCAAGCGGGACTCCTTTTTCGTAAAACTCTTGGAATAACGGATCGACAACTAATTGCTCCTTCCAAATATTGTTAGTACGGTAACGCCTGTTATACATAGCAGCGAATATCGGCTCAATTCCAGAACTAACCCCGTGGAGCATTGAGATAGTACCACAAGGAGGGATAGTAAGCATAACAGCATTTCGAATCCCGTATCGCTTGATAAGCATTCTGATACGAGCAGGAAGGGTTTTTGCAAAAGATTCATTTAGATACTTTTTGTAATCGAACTCTGCGAATGGGGCTTTGTCCCTTGCGAGGTAAATCGACATTTTGTACGACTCATCTCGTATGGTAGCAAAGAGTCGATCTAAAAACTCAAGGCACTTTTCACTACCGTACTTAATTCCCAGTTTAATAAGCATATAATGTAGACCAGTTACGCCTAATCCAATTCTACGAGATCTCTGCGCGACAGTTCGACACTCCTCAGTAGGGAAATTGTTCACAGTTAGAACATTGTCTAGGAATCTAATTCCTGTACGAACTGTACGAGCCAATCTTTTCCAGTCAACATCACTACCATCAGCAAGCACCATATTATTGAGATTAATATTAGCGAGGCAGCAGTTTCCATAGGATGGGAGGGATATTTCCCCACAAGGATTGGTTGAATCAAGGCTTTCAAAATACGACACATTAGTATATTTATTAGCCAAGTCGATGTTATAGATGCCAGGATCTCCAGATTCTACAGAGTTTTTCCAAATCAGATCCCATAAGTCCCTAGCTTTAATGTCTTTACGACCTTGGCAAGAAAAAGTGTCTTTCCAGTCTTTCTTATGGAAATTTTCGGCTCGGGCAAGGGCATCTTCTTCATCCATACCTATTACATAGATAAACTCTTCACCGTTACGCAGCATCTCGTAGGAGTGATATTCTTTATTATTAAAAGAGAAATACCACTCTTCGTCTAGTTCAATCGCTTCCAAGAACCTGTCGGTAATAGCAACAGAGATGTTAAAATTATTAAGTTGTCCTTGGTCTAACTTTACAGACAAAAACTCAAGTAAATCAGGGTGGGTAACATTAAGGATACCCATAAGAGCAGTTCTGCGATTCTTACCAGCACGGACATGTTCACCTACCTCATTAATCATTTGAAGAACGGAAACTGCCCCAGGAGCGGAATTAGCTACGCTACCTATATGATCTCCCTTGGGCCGAATTTTAGAAACATTAAAACCTACGCCTCCACCTGCACAGGAGATCCGATACATGTCTTGTACAGTTTTTCCAATGGAGTCCACAGTGTCTTCTGGAATAATAACATAGCAATTAAGCAGGTTGTGATTACCACGACTCCTACCAGCACCATAAATGATCCTACCACCTGGGATAAGATCCCCAGAACCGACTGCTTCATAAAACGCTTTTTCAACTTTTTCTTTGTTTTCATCAATCTCTGCGGAAGCAACAGTTTTAGCTATAACCTTTGCTCTTTCTGCCCATTTAGTTTCGCCAGGATAGGCATAACGACTTTCAAAAATTTCCTGACCTAGATCACTTAATACAGCTTTACTCATTTTCTTCCTTTGATGTAAGACACACCTTTCTTTTTTGCAACAGTAATTTTCTTAGAGGAATATAATAGGGACTTTAGATGACTATTGTGAGTGATAACAAAAACTTTTTTATTTGCCTTAATCTCTTGAAGTAGCCCGTACAATCCTGTTATACCTTCTTCATCCAAATTCTCAGCTATTTCATCGAAAAATAGTAAATTTGGTTGTGTTTTGTCCGTTAAAAGTAAAAGATCTTTAAGGGAAAGCGTGACTGCTAAATTAACCTTTCGTCGTTCGCCTCCTGACAATGATATATATTGCACTCGTTGTCCGTTAGTATGAATTTCTTCGATTAATTCTTCGTTAAATTTTAACATATACTTTGAATTAGTTAAGAATGATAGGTAATAATTGATCCTATCATTCAAATAGTCTAATACATTTTTAATTATATACTTAATTATACCCTGCTGGGAGAAAGCCTTTTCCCAGAAACGCATAACCTCATATTTCACTTTGTTATTAGCTTTTACCTCATTAGATAGGGTAATTTTGGAAGTTAATGAATCCTTAATCTCTTGGTAATTTGTCCCGTCCCTACATAAGTCTCTATACTGTAAGAATTTGTTGTATTCGGAAGAACTAAACTTTATTTCAGGAATGTCATTCTTAATTACTTTTAAGTCTTGCTCTAAAGAACCAATGTCCGAAATTAAATTTTCTATTTCAGAGAGTATCTTATTGTCAGTCCTGCTAACTAGTACCTGACTACATTTCGAACAAGTCCTATCCTCGATAGGTATTTGTAGTTCTTTTTCTAGTCCTTCAACCCTATCTGATAGGCTATCAATTTCATTAGACTTTCTAGAAGCCTGATATGTTAGCTTCGACTTAAGCTGCTCGGTTTCTACAATTTCCGATAGGGTTAGATCAAGCGGGTAACCTTCATACTTCACAAACTCTTTTTTAGCGGAGTTGATGTAATTAATCTTTTTATCAATTCCTTGGATAGTCTTTTCATGCTCGGAGACAATTGCGTCCTGCTCTTTCATCTCTTGATAGAACCCTGCCTTGTGATTCTTTATCCTGTCTCGCATAATAAAGATCTCATCGAGAGCAAGAAAGTGTTTAATGATGTTTCGTTTATCTTCGGCAGAACAGTCCAAAAAGTTTAAATCATTGGACTGACCAAAAAACATAGAGGCTAATAAAACCTTATAATTTGTTTTATATCGCTCATCAATTAGAGCTTGAGTATCGAATATCGTATGCTGTGTTTTGTCCTCTCCGTCGATAAAAAGCTTCAGTTTTGTCGGCTTTTTTTGCCGTAAAATACGAACCCCGTCATCTAGAAATACCTCTACTTGGCATTTCTTTTTCTCTTGATTGTTGACCAAGGCTTCGTCAGTGCTCTTTCTAATGGTTTTGCCTGTCAAACCAAAATAAATTGATTCAATTAGTACACTTTTGCCAGCGCCATTAGAGCCTTTAGTATCGTAATTATAACCATCAATAAGAACGATGCCTTGTGATTTGGAAAAGTTTAAAGTAGCATTCTTAAAAGAATAAAAGTTCTGAATTCTTACTTTCTTAATGTTCATCTCGAATTAGTCGAAGCCCCTCCAAAATATCCTCCTTAGGTAAATCAGTATGGGCAGCATCAATATAATCTTCTAAAATCACTTCATTCAAGGTAAACAGGTCTCGCTTAGGTTTGTAATCAGAAAGCATCTCTTCATCGAAAGCAGGTTTGAACTTAAACTCTACAGAAGCAACATCTAGCCCATCTGTGACTGGTTGTGTTTCTCCAGAGGATAGGTTAACCCGTAAAAGAGTATAGTAATCAGGATTATTGATATCATCTAGACAAAACTCTATTTCAGACTTATCTACAACAAGATACCTAGGCCCAAAAGTTACCTCATGGTACTTTGTTTCGCCATCCTCTATAGTTGCGTAATAGTTTACTTTCCGACTTTCTCCAAAGTTAGTACTATACGGAGTTCCTAAGATTGTTACTAATTCTGATTGTTTGAATCTATGAATATGCCCCAAATAAGTGCGGTTCCTAAAAGTAGCAAGAGTAATCCCGAAATCAGCATCACCAACGGAGTTAAGGCAACCGTCGTAACCAAAATGCCCAAAGACGCTATGATCTTTTGGGACAGTGAGTAGAATGTTTTTAATCCTGTCTTGATCTTCGTAGTGTGGGATGTAGGTTCGTTTTTTATCATAATCATGGGTAGTCTGTGTAACAACTTGTACATTGTCTGATTCGAATAGGGATAATATTGTTAACCCATCATCGGATCTATTATCACTATCATGATTCCCTCGAATCAAAACCATAGGACAATGCAAACTTATGGTTTTGATTATATCGTGGAGCGCGGAGAGGACCACTGGTTGGGGTCGCCTAACCATTACGAGGTCTCCCATTATTATAACCTCGTCAGGTTTTTCCTTCTCGAATATTTTTAAAATACATTCTTTCTGTGCGTCCAGTAACCCTACAGGCTTATGTGTTAAATGTAAATCAGTCAGTAATAATGTTTTCAAACTCAACCTCTTTTCCATCGCCAAAGCTAGTTCCCACTTCAACATCTATATTTAGGGGTACGGCAAACTCGATACCGAATAGCTTCTTAATAGTCGGATAATTAACCAACTCATCATGTATGATTGAAAGAACAATATCCAACTCATCTTTGGGACACACTACCTCCACACTATCATGAACAGTTGCAACAGGTTTAGCTTTTAAATTATTCTCCTTAAACCTCCTAGCAACACCTAATAAACCACAAAGAAGAATGTCAGACGCTGTACTTTGGATAGTAAAGTTTAGGCCCTGCCTTAGGGCTCTGTTGACAACCGACCTGTCACGGGAGTAAACATCGGGTAAGTTTCTTCTCCTACCAAAGATAGAATATGCGTAGCCATTTTCCCGTATAAATTCATTTACATGGTCCATGTATCTAAAAACTCCAGGGTAGACCCTTTGATAGTTCTTAATTATCTTCTCCGCTCTATCCATAGGTATGGACATTGTTTCAGCTAAATTGAACGCGCCTCCTCCATAAACAATTAAGAAGGAAACAGTCTTTGCAATCTGTCGCTCCCGTTTCGAAATATCATCCTTCCCGAACAGTAGCTTTGCCGTGTATGTATGCAGGTCTGCGCCAGAATTGAATGCATGCTGCATACTTTTCTCTTTAGCCACATGAGCAAGAACTCGCAACTCCATGGCAGCATAATCTACAGTTACAAAATGGCAGTCATGGCTTGCGGTGAACATGCTTCGAATGTTTGTATCAGTATCACGGGGAAGAGTATGGAAAGAAACACCCATAGGCTTCTGAGCATTATACGCAGCACAAGATAGCCTACCCGTTGCAGTGCCATCAAGTCTGTAGTCTACATAGACCTTGCTCCTTCCATTGTAATCAATGGCTTTCTTCGTACCTAAGATATAAGTCTTCTGTAGTTTCTGAATCTTTCTAAGACTTAATAGGTCAGAAATAAATTTTGAAGCAGACCGAAGATCCTCAGTTGATTTATCCTTGATGACCCTCTTACTGATCTTCTTTCCTTCTTCTCTGTATTGCCACTTTGAACTCATGATCTTCTACTTAATTCAGAGTTAATTTGTTCGAGTAATAGCTTAAGGGTTGGAGCAGAGACTGAAGGTTTTCCACTCCCAGTCTTGTCAGGAGGGTAAAGCTCAAAACCCCCCTCTCGGGTATAAAATATTTCAGTTAAATCATTATTAGATGCAAGGTTGTCTGTGTTTACCACCTGTGAATAAGAATATAAATCGTCCTCTTGGTTCACAATAAGGTTAGACAACTCCCTATCTAATTCCTTTAGCTTTGCTTCGCTAACCTGCAACCCCTCGTACTCCATGTCAGAAAAAACATCTAACGCTTCGGGCAAAATTTGCTCAACGAAAGTTAAGCACCCATTTTCCTCTAACTTGTTTGACACGATATCGAAAAGTTTCAAAGTAAAATAGGCATCAGCCGCATTGCCCTCGCAGCAATCTGCCAAAGACATCGAAGACCAATCGAAAGTTTTAGGGTTTGTTACGGTTAGCATGGCTACATATTACAGGGGCAAGAGCCCAATTATAGGTTGAGATTATGATTAAATTATCCGAAAGATTAAGCCCTATCCAGCAACAAAGGTCTAGAACAAAAATTCAAACAGCTTTAGCAAGGCGTGGAAATATAGATAGAGGGCATGGTATTGCACCTGTTACTCAACGAACAGCTAAAAGAGAATTGCAAAGAAAAGCATCTAGACAAGGTTCAATTCAAAGAGTCGCGTCACAGCAAAAAAAATACGGACAGCAAATTGCGTCAAGAAGTTTAGGCATTACCTCATACAATAAACTTTTTGAGATGATGGTAGCTGATAATCCAAAAAAAGAAACTCGCGCAGTACAACGAGCAAGACTCCGTAATAAAGAAGCAGGAAGCATGTTAACCAGACCTAACCAAAGAAGATTAACAATGTTAAAAGCAGCTTTAAAAAATTTGTTATTTTCTAAAGACTCTCCAACTCCGTAGGAAAGTATAACTTCACCAAATCCATCAAGCTCTTAGGTAGGTTCTCATCCAAGAAGTGATGCATAATCTTAGTATCCCACACATTCTTAGTGTAAATTCCGTAATTAATCAGGAATTTTAGATCAAACTTAGCATTGTGAAATACCTTCTTGTTCTTTGGGTTCTCTAGTATGGCTCTGAGATTTCTCCACATCTTCTCATAGTGGGACTCCCCCTTCCTGAATGGTGAGTCCTTATGGTCGCAAGGGATTACCCAGTTCGTCTCTCTGGATGAGATGGCTATTGTTTGGATGCTATCTTTAAGGAAGTTAAGACCAGTAGTTTCTATGTCCATTGCCAAAGTCTCTTCAGTATCCTTAAGATCATATGCCAGCTTAATTACTTCCTGAATGTCAGTTAGGACTTTGTATTGGAGCTTCCCTTCATGTTTCTTTTCGAGGACATACTTTTCATACGCATTCCTAATGTCGGTTTCGAAGAGAATCCTATGCCGAGGTTCTTTAACCACAGAATAAGGATGAAAGATAGGAACAACAACACAAGAATGTCCTTCATCAGTTGTATAATCATAAGATCTTCCCCTTTTATCAGTGATGCCACTTTTTTTAATTAGCATCTTCATTGCAAGGTTTCCACAGGTAAATACTAATATAGGCTTTACCCTCTGTATCGTTAAGTCTAAGTGCTGTCTACAGAGCTTCATGTTATCTGGAGACATATCAGCCTCCTTCACAGAAGGGCACTTAACAGACGCAGAAAAAGAAGCATCATGATCAAAGCAATCACTAATTAACTCCTTCTCCTGCTTAGAAAAGGCCATCGACTTCCCGAACCTGTGGTAAAAAGAATCAGATAAAAACAAAACATCGTTTCTATCCAACGAATCATAATCTGTGATACTATAATTCGGCTTTTCTTTATCTAAAATCGTGCAACCAGCGCATAAATCGTTGGTATTAGTAGAGTTATATAAACTATAGAGATTACGCATACTATGATATAGTAATGAAAACCCATTATATAGACAACAAACGCTTCGAAGAGCTAATTAAAGCTTATCAGGAAGACCCTGGCGAAAGTGAAGATGAACTATTTGCTATGTTCGATATCCTTATCGGAAACATAATTAATTCATTTTCATTTAAGCTGGACTTCGATGATGCGAAGCAGGAATGTTTTCTAATAATATTAAAAACATTAAAAAACTTCAAAAAAGAAAACGGAAGTGCATTCAATTACTTCACAACTATTATACTAAACAATTTGAAGCTTTTGTACACAAAGGATAAAAAATATACAGAGAAGATCAACAATTACATTGATCTAAAAAAAGATCTACTCGATCCCTAAAGTCTCATATATTTTCGGTAAGTAGTCTTCCGTATACACCCTATGCTTATCTATTTTTACAAGCTGGGGGACTTTGTTTGTTTTGTATATAACAAAAGAGTGGGGCATATTGTAACTATCTACAATATACAAAGGGTACTTCCTTGATGAGTTAATTTCCTGTTTCTTTAGGGAATCAACGAGTTCGGTGCTGTAATCGTCCCATAAAGAAACGAATAGAATTCTAAGTTTCTTAGGCTCTTTCTTATGGGCCTTTAGAATTTTGTTAAGGTCATTTTCCTTTCTCAGGAATGTCAGGTAATAGTCTGACTTAATTTTCTTAGTCTTAGTTCTCATCATTTTCATCTGCTTTTGCAGAATCAGCGACCATTTCTTCAACAGAATCATAACCTGCATCTTCTCGCAGTGACTCTAAATCAATGTTATGTTCTTCCGCGTGTTTCTCTACAGCGTTCATTAACTTAGACTCCATAGTTTCCAAACCCATTTTGAAGATACTTTTAAGGAAGTCTTCATCGGAAATTTCGTCAGGCTTTACAACCTCAGCGAAATTTTTAAACGCTTGAGCTTCTATCTGATTTAGTTTAATTTGTAGTTTCATTCGAGATCTCGTCCTCTCTTTTAATTTGATTGACCAATTGGATAAATTGATATCTATCGCTACTTCTTTTGTTTTATCCATTGCTGGTTCCTGTCGGTGTATAATAGTGTATGAAAGATAATTTTGATGTAGCAAAACTAACAAAAACTAAAAAACCTAAAAAGGTTAACAGCAGGAATAAGGGGCATTCTTTTGAGCGAAAGATAGCAACAATGCTAAATAATAAATTCGACACAAAAGAGTTTAGCCGCTCTCCTGGCTCTGGTGCGTTTGCCACAACCCATAATATCCCAGATCACCTAAAAATCTATGGAGATTTAATAACTCCTAAAGATTTTAAATTCTGTATTGAATGTAAAAAAGGATATAACAAAGAGAATATATATAGTCTATTTAATAAGAGATCAGAGCTATGGAAATTTATAGATCAATGCGAAAAAGATTCTAAACAATGTAACAAAGAGCCCTTAATAATATTTCAACAAGATAGGCAGAAAATATTAGCTATTGTACGCTCTAATACATTTAATATTGATATAAAAAAAATAGATCTAACTAGAAAGAGTAATAAAGAATATAATAATTATTCTATGTATCTACTAGAAGATCTATTATTAAACGATGATATTTGGATCTAATTCATAGTTACTTCTTTTTCAAGCTGTTCAAGAAGTAGTTTTTGTCCCATAATAAACTTATACATTAAAGACTCTTGCCCATCTGATACACCTGTCGCACCTACTACTTCATTTATCATAGCATATTCTTCAGCTAATGCCTTGCTAATCATTACCGCAGAACCTGTTTGATAGGTATCTTTTCTTGTTTTTCTTGTAGTTTTTAAAGAAAGTGATTGTCTAGTACCTTTTCTCGTAATCCTAAGTGAACTACCTACGCCTTCAAAGTCCCACTCGTCTGGGTTATATAATATGCCTCTAGTAGGACCATCTAAAGGAGCTTGGTGTGAAACAACTAGTGTACTACCTGAATCTAAGTCTTTTACATTAGTAAAACCCCCACCGACTGCACCACCCAGCATTTGTATTGTGTATGCTGCGTTTGCTCTTGCGTTGATAGCATTTGCAGTAAGATTACCTTTCGAATCTCTTTCATTGCCATCCTGGTGGTATCTGGCAGTTGTAAGTAAGCGTGTCATTCTTTCACTAATATATGCATGATTTTGTGGAGTCATAGGAAGCCAATGCCCTTTGTCATCTTTAAACAATCTAAGAACATTATCCTGCTGTCCTTCTAGATATGAGAATTGGTTTTTTAATTTATTGTATATAGTTTGAGCCCCTGTGTTACTCCACTCACCAGGAATTACCTTACCTTTTTTATCTACCTGAACACCATCAGCGCCAGGAAACACAGTACTTAATGCTTCAACATCTGCGTCCAATTTATCTTGATACGCTACAACTCCAGCATAAGTAGGGGAGCCTTTAATAGGATTCCCTGTATCGTCCATGGCATCTAAACCTAAACCTGTTCTTGTCTGCTGATGCATCTGGGGGTGAACAGTACCTCCTCCAGTATCTCTAACAACCGCAGACCGATCTTCCCAGCCATTATTTTCACCTGCTTTATAACCACCAAATCTTAGATAACTTTTTAGGCTAGATCCGATTGTATAGACAGGAGTGCTATCTGTTAAGGTTCGTCCTTCAGACTTATAAACAGACTCATAATGAGAGAGTATATTCTTTGCTTCTTTTCCTTGGGTTCTAAGTTCACCTATTGTAGTAGTTTCATACCCTAATGCAAGGTGATCACAGTCCGTTCCTCCTTGGGCTAAACATGCACTACGAAAATGTTCCACTTTAGCTTCAGCTACATCTGGATCTAAATACCCGTAGACATTATCATCTGCATATCCTTGTCCAGTGTTTACCCCTACTGGCAGAATAAGATCTGGTTCTAAAGCTTCCAAGACTGGTAATTCTAATCGTGACAACGAAACAAAATAAGACTTTAAAAGCTCGTCATTCTCTGTCATCTTTTCCAATTCTTGAAGAGTTTCATATATTTTTTGACTTTCTGTGTCAGTAGAAACTTCTCCTGCTGCAACTTTTTTTGCCCACTGCATCGCCGCTTTGAATTTAAAATCGTCTTCAAGTAATTTACCAGCAATATAATCTAAATGATCTTTTAATATTTTTCTTCTATCTCTAGGGTTTTTTACATTCTGAATAAGCCCAGCTATATGAAGACTGGTTATAGCAACTTCATTAATTTTCCCCCTAAAATCGTTGAGTTCTTGAGGATCATACTTAGCTTTAGGTACTTGTTGTATAGGCATACCACCACAATTATCCATTGCTCTTTCAGCAGCATAATCTAGCATAGGATTAGATTGTATAACCATGCCCTGCTCAGTCTCACCCCTTGCTAGAAATACAAAACTATTTCCTCGCTTTTTAACATAAGTAGACATCTTTCCACAGTCTTCAAATTCTTTATCACCTAACGCTGCTCTGAATAAAAAGTTTACTGACTCTGCTGCACCCCGCATTAAAACTATATCATTCTCAGCTAAAACAACTGGTGTAACAACCAAGTCAGTTTCGCCAGTCTCATTCCCTTTATCGTCCAATACGGGGTCAGATGAAATGTCAATGCCCTCTGCTAGTGCAAATTTTCTTTCTAAACTTGCCCCTGCATTTCCTGTAATATAAGATTGCTCTGCTTGGGTTCCTCCTTCTGCTGCTCTAGAGCCACCAGTAGCCCAATGGTCTTCCCCTTCTGGATTCCGTAATCTATAGTCTTCAGCTAATTTTTTTCCGTGACCTACCCACTCTCTTATTTTATCCTCAAGACCATCAGGACCATCATCTCTAAAACCTCTATGTCTTTCGAAAGTTCCACCTGCTCTATCCCACGAAGCATTACGGTCTAGTTCTTGCCTAAGTTCCGCATTTCTTTTGTTTCTTGCTTCTTCTTCTTTTTCTTCTGGAGTCTTGGGTTTATCTGGAGTAGTTTTTTTAGGGGCTGCTCCTTCGTGTCGTGCTGCTAAAGCGTTTCTATATCTTCTAAATATTTGAGAATTGCCTTCACCATATCGGTTAATAATGGGACGATCTGATTTAACATCCCCAAATCCTCGATAATAAATAAAGGTTTCCCCTTGAGGTAATATAGCTGTAGGATCTCCTCCTGACTGAATAGTCTTAATAACTTTTGCTATTGTTCCTTGAGGTACACCATAACCTGTTTCAGAATTATCAGGGTTAGGAGCATTAGGAATATCAGTACCCACACTCATTTGTCCCTTGGGGTCTGAGGTCCCTAACTGCTTAATTAGTAGATCATCAATTTCTTTTGCCGCTTCGGGATTTTGTTTTTTTAAAGTTTCATAATCTCCTGTAGGAACTTGTCCCGCAGCAGTAACCTCGTCAAGAGTAATATTTAACTGTCGCTTCTTGAGCTTATCGTAACTTTCTAGTAATTGAGTAAAATAGTTCATTCTATATCATTATAGATAAAGAAAAGGCCCAACCCAGCGTAAAAGACTGCGTTGGGCCTTTAATTCTGATCATTACTTATTAAGGGGTTGAAATATCCTCTCTATGAATAATAAAGTCGTAGCGAAGTTTCATCTCTAAAGTGTGGAATTCGTTCTGAGAGTAGTTGTACTCTGCGGCAGTAAGCGATTTAGGCCAAGCACCAATTAACTGAATGTAGTTATAGGGCTGCATGTCAGAAGAGAGTTGTACTAATTCAATATTAGTCTTAAAACGACCTGGAGTTTGTAGGAAGCTGCTTGTAAACTCACCTGTTGTTGGATCCCAAATAGTTTGGAAGAACTTAAAGAGTCCAACATTAGCCTTAGTCTTAACAAGGTTATCAAAGGTAACGGTCATTTCCTCAGTACTTGGCTTTCCAGGGTAGTAAACTTGGTCGTTAACTCTGTGTACAGGAATATCCTCGACCTGAAGACCAATACCATTAACCTGCTTCGCTGCAAGAGTTAAGGGCTTCGAAAAAGAACCAATCTCAACTTCCTGTGGAGGGTGAAATGTTATTTCCCATTGATAAGCTCTGATCGAATCAATGTCCTGGGAAATAACAGGCATGGTATTACCATCCGTGATGTCCCGATTTAAATTGTTTGCATAGTATCCTGTAAGTCCCATTAGTTTCTCCTATTCTAACTTAAGTTTGTAGATTGGTTTGTAATATTGAGTTCAAAGACAATAACTTCAGCAGTCTTTGTTGGCTTAATAAGAACTTTACA
This sequence comes from Prochlorococcus sp. AG-409-P03, assembly GCA_003215295.1. Classification (GTDB taxonomy): domain Bacteria; phylum Cyanobacteriota; class Cyanobacteriia; order PCC-6307; family Cyanobiaceae; genus AG-409-P03. The sequence continues at coordinate 58,198 of QCKN01000003.1, forward strand.
CCAAAGTTCATTTCTATCAACCCTAACAGGTGTGTTTGTAGTTTCATCACAAACAACCTTGAATTGATTAATTCCTCTTCTTCGTCTAATATCATCTAGGAAAGGATCAAGCGTAGCCTTTACCTTTTCCCAGGTGATCTCATCATTAGGCTCGAAAACAAATCTTTGAGTTGCATCTAAAATAACTCTCTTAACAACGAGCAAGAGTCTACGAACATTAATTCTGTCTAATGCAGTGGGATCTCTCTGTGCTGTTCTTTGCCCGAAGATCGTAATCCCTCTCTGGGGGAAATTAACGATGGGGTTGATTGCATTACCGCCACTGTATAAGGAGTCTCTGTCTCCCTGATTGAGATCAACTTCAACCTCAGTGGGCTTAAGAAGTCTACCTCTAACAAAACCTGCGGGAGCGAACCATGGATCAGCAACACTATCAGTGAAGCACATTTGCTTAATACCGTAGACACCTGGATCCATAAAGATATCCCTACCTAGGTAAGGGTTGAATACTTTTACAGCAGGATAATAAATAGCTGCGTAAGAGCTATTTATTGGGGAGGTTCTCATTAATTTACCGTTATGCCAATCAATAGCGTTTTGAGCATTACCAATTGCAAGAGGAGTACCTAAAACAGCTATAAAATCGTTTGTTCTTTCTGCTAATGCTACTAACTCATTTTGAACAGCTTCGTCGGTGATGCCTGGGACAATAGCCATGGTGATTGGAACGCCTTCTACATCTAATGATTGCATACCTGTTTTAGGAAGAGCCGCAGCATTTCCTACTAAAGAACCAGTGGTGTTTTCAGAAGCTCCACTGTTACCACCAGCCATTCCTACCCCACCATCAATAAATTTAGTAAATCGGGGTGTGATATCATCTGTACCATTAGCGTCTGCAACGCCATCACCTAGTAAAACATCAATTCTCTTAGTAAACAGAATTGGATTAGCATCAAGGGAGCCTCCATCTTCTTCCAAGTTGCCCCGAATAACTTCAGATGTAGTATCAGTATTACCAGTGTTGATTATAGACTCAACAAAAGATTCTGTTCCTAGAGAAACCGTAAAGCTTTCTAATATAGAGCCATTCTCATAAACATACAATACTGATTGATCACCACCTAAGGATTCAGTAGCGACTGCGTTACCTTTTACTGCACCGCCAACACCTACAACCTCATTGTAACCCGCTCCAGGCCAAAGTGATTCTGCTTTATATGCGAAAGATGCAGTTGAATAAGTCCAACCATTTGCGTTACCAGTGTCTGCCCAAGCAGGAGTTTCAGGATCGCTCCCCTCTTCAATCAGGGGATTACCTTCAGAGTCTAATGCAACAAAAGCATTTGAGATAATATCATCAATATCCTTAGCAGCGGAGGAGTATGCAGTCGCAGTAATTGAAGCCGTTGCACCTGCTGCGAAGCCAACTAAAATACCGTTTTCTGAACCCATAAGGGAACCAGCATCATCGTCATCCCAAAAAACGCCAACCTTGTCAGTGCTAAGGGAACCCCCTATGGCCGCTCTTAAGGCTTGAGCATTAGTCTCGCCATTAGGCACAGGAACATGGAATGTTCTAGAGCCTTCTGGGAAACCAAAATCATTATTATTGTCACGGACAGATATTTCCACCCAAACACCCTCAGTAGCCTCAGTAAAAATATTTGAATTAACAGCTAAAGCTGGGCAAGCACCTAAGGATAAGCGACTAGAAGCTAATGCACTTTCTTCATCATCAATTGCACGAACAAACCATAGTTGATTCGTTCCGTTAGGACCCGCAAGAATCTCTAATGCACCTTGGAGTCCCTGACCTGGAAGATCGTCACTAGGTTCACCAAATGTACTTACAAGTTGTGTTGGGCTGGTAATTAGAGTAGGCTTATGTGGCTCTCCTTTATCAGCAAACCCAACCACACCTACAATAGATGGGTTAGTTGCTGGGGTGTATTCACTAATATCTTTCTCAATTACATAGACACCTGGACTTACAAAATTTGGCATAATTATCTCCTAAGCATTTTTTAAACGCAAAAGCTGCATTTTCTGCATATTCTTTACTTGTTCGGTAATATAGTAGGAAGGAACTACTATAGTCTCCTTAGGCTTTAACCATCTTGTGATATGACCTTTAGGAGTGTTAATGTGGATCTCAAATCCTTGCAAACTATCATTGGTGATACTTTTCATAATAATTCCTCTATTATATTTACTATACCTTGTAACTAAGGTTGATTATTTTTTTAGGTTAAATGAACATCAACCCCTAATTCTTCTATTTTTCCAGTAGAAGTATATCTAAATTTTGGGCTAGGTATATATGTTTCTACAGAAACAGTAAATGTCTTTCGAATAAGCCTGTCTTCTCTGTCCCCTGCGGTTACATCAGAGTTATTAGCCTCGTCGGTTAAGAATGCTTTCGTATCTTTACTATAGGGAGTAATAAAGAACAAGCTAGGATTAAATTTAAGCCTCACTTGCTCTGCTAATTGATCCATATCTTCCATGTATTTGGTCCAAATACTAACACCGTAGCTAATATTTACGGGCCTATCAACAAAGCTTATCACCCTCTCTGCTCTAGCTGTCTCATTATTGTAAAACTTACTAGCAATAATAATAGGCTTATATTTACGCCTAGTGGGGTCATCATCAATCTTAGTCTGCCCAACTGTAACTACAGGAAGAATAATATTATTCTCTTGATATAGTTTTGCGATTGTCCGCTCAGGGTTTGCGTGAAAGCATTTTACATCAGTAAAATTACCCTCAGCATCAATATACCCTAAGTTACCGAACTCATGAATAAGAGAACGCAAGGTTTCTTTATAAACTTTTGCAGGTAAAGTGGACTTTTTAGTAGCTTCCATCAGATACCCACGAAGCTTTTCATTAGCTGATCTACCCTCAATCGCCATGCATATACCTTCCTAGTTCATCAGTTGTGTGTAAGTTTGGTGTGTCCTGAACTTCTTCGTTAGCGCGAAGGAGTTTAGCAGAACATACGAGGTGATACACGCCATAAATTTCAAAGCTATCTTCTTGAACTTGGAAGATCTCGTACTTCTGCTCCTGGAATTTAGGTTTTATAACATCTCCAGGTAGGGGCATCCTGTTTAATCTCTCCTCAATATAGCTTTTATTAAATACAAACAACTGCTCATTAGTTAATTCGATTCCAAACTCTGAGAGGTTTTCCTCCAAAGCTTTAGGCTCATAATGACCATGAACAACAATAGGTTCTGTAGCTATAGGCTTATTACGAGATTCTAGATATACATCATCATGATCTTCACTCTGATAATATTTGTAGTAATATAGCTCAGATCCTGAGATCTTAATTAGCTCATCATCAACAAGATTAAAAAGATTAATATCTGCGTTTTCTTGATCAAAAAAGTTAAGCATACTACTGCCTTCCCCTTCGGGGAGGGGTGGCATATTTGTAGTAACTTTAAAATTCTTAGGCATTTCTCAATCTTCTTCTGAGCATCTCCCTTAGGGGACTTCCAGTACCTAGGTACTCAGTATGTGCCCTGTCTATGTTGGTGTCGGGATGTTCGATCTCCCCTCTAGAGAGAGCATGAGGCATTGGTTTCTGTGTCCATTTCTTGCGTCTTGTTTGCTTAAATGTCTTCCTCGCTTGCTGTGCCCCACTAAGATTTCCAGATTTCCTTAACTGCAAGAGCTTTTCCAGATGTTTTTTTCTTAAAGCTATATTAGTTGGATCCCTCTTCACAGGGTCTTGCGTATATCTTTTACCCGCAGGAAGTTCGAGAGGCGCATCCTTCAGATTTTTAACATCCCAACTCCACGGGCGTCGTGTTGTAGCAGGTAGGTCAGCGCCTCTTTCTATTTGGTTAGGATTGTAGTTAGATGGTTTATGCTCGATGGGCGTAGCATCTACTTTAAGAGGATCCTCTGGCACTAAGCTGGTTTCAGGTTTAACCTTAGGGTCTGTGGGTTTTCCTCTCCCTACTTTATACCATGGAACTCCTCCTTTACTAATAGGTCTACCTGTTCTAGATATCCCTGGCTCTGTTGTGTATGGATAAGAGGGGTCCGTTCTATCTCCAGATGTCTTTCTATATTCTGGTTCCTCCTCACCCCTAGCCATGGCTCTAGCTCTTGCGATATCTCTAAATGCTTTCACTGCTTCAGGATCACCAGCCAATCTTTTAGCTTGAGCTTGCTGCCTTTCTCTCCTTTGGATCCTCTGTGAAGTTGTTTGGTTCATGTACTTTCCAGAGGTTCCAGTTTGCTGCTTTCCTGGCTGAAATCCGAACTCTGTCTTCTTTGTTACTTTACCAGTATCTGGATCCACTTCTGTTCTTTGTACATCTCCATATCTTGAAGTAAATCCAGGAAGTGGCTTTCCTTGTCTCAGTTCGTACTCTCTAGCAAACTCATCTCTTTTAGCAGCAGTAGGAGCGTTCATCTTCCATTGATCAGAAAAGGTGGGTGCCCCTTTCCCCAATCTTCTATCTGCCATTCTTCTTTGTACGATATCCCAAGCTTTATCTCCTACTACTCTTTCTCCAGTGTTAGGATCAATCGCACCACCAACCATAGCATCACGCTTGGCTTGAGCTTTCATTGCGGCTCCCATATAGCCTTTCCTATAACCGAAACGATAATCATCTGCTGTTCCGATAACATCTCTTTTGATACGCTTTGCTGTTGCTCCTAATGAGCCTCTAAGCTTCCCCGCCTTGGTTTTTAGTGTAGAGGCTAATAATTCATCAATTCGATCATCAAATTCACTCTTAATATTTTCTTTAAGAGCTTGTCTTTCTGTAAGAATATCGTGTAATTTTTTCTTATCCATATTAGTATGTAGTGAACACGGGTGGTTCTTCGATCTGTGAAGTAAGTTCTTCCATAAGAGCTTGCTTTTCTGTGGCTGATTCTTGTGCTAACTGTTGAGCATTAAGTGAGACACCCCCTCCAGGAGAAGGAACTTGTCCATATTTACCCCTAACCTGTGATAATACACCTTTAGCTACCGCTAACGCATACCTTTGAATCCAATTAACATAAGCAGGGTGTATAGTATTAGAATCTAATGCTCTATACTCAATAATAACAGGCTCTGGAGTCATCACAGGAGCAGGATATAACTGCACATAGCGGTTATTTAAAATATTATATGAGCCTTCCTGGCTTAAAATCTTTCGTGTACTTTCGAGCATACTTTGGAGGAGGTAGAAATCACCTACCCCAAAGTTTTCAAACAAGAAATTCTCTTGAAAATACTTAATAAAAAAGTCAAATTCAAGCGTTCCTGCTTGCGATTGGATACTAAGCAAAGATTTTTTGTACACAATATAGCTTAAATTATCAATCATATATGTAGGAAGTTCATATACATTCTGACCAGCAGAAGCTTCAAATACTGCATACTGCATAGTCCATAATGGAGCATGATAGTTTAGCTTTGTAACAGCTTCATCTATGCTCGCTTTTAATTGATAATGTGTAAGTTCGACACGAACAATAGGATGACCTAACATCCCCAAAACATAGTCTTTAACTAGTTCATCAAAAGGGGAAAACTCTACTCCATCTGATAGTTTAGTTTTATTCAGTTTTGAAGGATCAATATCTCCTTCTGGGGTATAGTTAAGGAGGTCATAGCCATAATCTTTAGAACTATTTCTATTACCAAAACTTGTCCCGTAACCATTAAGCCTCGGTCTTGGAAATGTCTTGTTTGTCGCCATCTATTTCTACCTTCTTTTTGGGTCTACCCCGTTTCTTTTCCTCAATTAAAGTTAACTGTGGATAATCTAGCTTTTCTTTTGTTTTTATTATTTGTTTAGGGCGAATTTCAAGTATCTCACCACCAACATATAATAACATCCTGAATCGGCAGGAGCTTTTGTATGTATACATTATTCTACTTTATATAGGCAAAGAAAAAGGGCCAAGGAAGTAATTTTCCCTGGCCCCTCTATTTCTTTATGATTTATTATCTAAATCATTCAACCATTATGGCTTATGCCATCCCGCCTTTCACCTTAGCGAATGGGGTGAAGAGGAAGTTAGCGGTAGGCCCGATAAGTCTCAAGATTCTATAGTATCTTGAGGCTGGGGTTACTGCTGCCTTACCATAGCGGGTGAGGATCCCCTTCCTGGGCTGGAAGTCGGTGGGATCAACGATGGTGGGTAGAGTCTGGAGTGGGATGTATGGAGAATAGACAAAGCCTGAATCCATAGCATTGGCACCCTTATAACCCATCATAAGCTCATCTTCTGGGTACATAGGATCGACATAAAGATCAAACTGACCAGCAAGTTTACCCTTGTACTCAATGTTACTACCACCAACATTGGTGGGACCGTCAATCTTATCAACACCACCCTCAAGCTTTGCAGCAGAGTGAAGCATTGAAGCGACTAGAGGTGAGCAGACAATCCAGTTACCAGGACCACGCATCGTAGTCTTGTAGATGTCCTGACTCATAAGATTAAGCATTGCAAGCAAGTTTGCATAGACATGACCGACATGCTGAGGTGCAAAATCAAGAGCAGAAGTTGAGAAATCATATAAGAATACATTTTCGTTAGTTCCAGCAGTGTCTGTGCCTGTAGTGTAATCATACAAGAAGTCAGCAGCAGGATCATTAGTTGCCATGTCAGGCTGAAGAACAAAGTTGTTCGAATTTGCCTGATCAAGGTTAGCCTTCTTCCACTTAGATCCCTTGGCTTCAAGTTCACCATCAACATCGTATGAAAGCATACGAAGATCTTCGATAAGCTCACGGTCGATCTCAAGGCGAAGTTCCTTACCAAGCATGTCAGTAAGCTCCCGCTCAAGGTCAAGGTTGTGATAAGCCTTAAGGTCTTGAGAAGCCTCAAGAGTCCAAAGGGCTCTCATCTTACGAGTACGGGCTGCAACAGGCTGCTGCTCGATGTGGAAGACCATTTCTGGAATACCAGAACCAGCCAAACGCTCACCAGCAGAGACATTGAATCCCATCATTCCGTGAGGACCAGAGCGAGTCGATCCAGTATCGTCACGACCGAGATCACCAACGGCAGGCCAAGAGGCAATCTTACCACCCATGGTAGCAGAAGCATAAGGACCATTAGCACCAGCACTCATGAAGAGAGCAGATGTAGTAAGATCTCTACCTGCAAGAGCAGAAGGTGACCAGCCATTGTTGGTTACAACAATGTTACTATTACCTAATGCACTATCGGGGTCATGAGTTTGATCCATATCATAGTTTGCACCCCCAAAGATTGGGTTAGTGGTCAAGCCTCTGTATGTGAGTTGATACTTGTTGTAGATCTGCTGCTCAGAACCACCATCAACACGACTGTTACCAATGTAGAAGATCTGTGAAACAGGTCCCTGCATTGGCTGAACGCCAACAATATTGTTAGCAATTAGTTCAGGATAAACGCGACGAACAATAGGAAAAGCAAACTTCTGGAAAGTACCTAAGCGGCCTACGGTAGTTTGTGTACCACCAGTATCGACTGCTTCCTGAAGTTTTTCAGAAATAATCGACTTAGCTTGGTTCTCAAGAAGTTGAGCGGTTACTCTTCTTCCGTAGTCATCGCCTATCCCTTCAAGAACTGGTTCCCATTTTTCTACGACTTCATTCTTAATTCCGTCTGTGGGCATAATATCCATAATTAATTTCTCCTAGTTTCGTTGAAAGGCATAAACGCCATAACATCTTCGGTTAAGAACTCATTATCATTTTGAGTTTCAACCGTAGTAGATTCAGAGTCTACTTCCTCTGATATAACTAAAGCTCTTTCGTTTGATTTGAAAGGCTTTTCTACTACACCTTCAAGATGCTGTACGCTTTCCTGAAGTGTCTGATTTTTCTCTTCGATTAATGCTAACTTGTCATTGTATACTTTGATAGTATTTTCTAACTTAGCATTCTCCATAAGAGCTTCGTTAAGCTCATGAATGATTAGCTGATTCTCTTCAGCAATCTCTTGAGCTTCTTGTGATACAAGAGCGACAGCAGACTCGTTATCACTTTCAGAAAGCTCAATAGCCATGAGTGACTTTAAGTACTCAAAGCTTTTGGCATTTTTAAAAGTATCATCTTCTGCTTCTAATTCTCTTATAGCTTGTTCTTTAATTGAGTCCATCTTAAGACGAAGGAAAGAATAAACTTTATCCTCCAAATCTTGAACTCTTTCGTTGACCTGCTCAGTTATAACTGTATCAACGATGTTCGCAATATCCTCTAGTGCTTCCTCACTTAAATTTTCAGGAAGTAAAGAGGCGAGATTTTCCATTTTATTACTCATAATAAACTCCGTTTCTATCTTTATTTATTAGTTAATATAAACTATATTAACTTTTTTTTAATTTTTGTAATTATATACCTGTTCTATCCTTAAACCTTTTCCAGGGACTGTCTGGAACCGCACCTGTTCCCGCAGTAGCATCTTTATCCGCTTCAAAAGATTTCATTATGTCAGCAGCCAACCCACGCAGAATAGGTTTCGTTTCTGGGGCCTCGCCCCCTTCTCCACTTTTCATTTTAGCAGCCCACTGATCGGCCCTCTTCAGCTTTGGTGATTTCTTTATCGAACCTCCGTGAGCAAGCATCTTTGCGTCCTTATCGCTTAATCCTTTTTTAGCTTTTTTTTTAGATTCATTTAATTTTTGATCCAAGGAAGAGCGTAAAAGAGCATAATCAGTGCTATCGTTTTGAGAACTTGGAAGTAAACTTTTTACCGCTGCGCTTACTTTACCAAAAACACTTTTCTTTTTTGGTGCGGGTTTAGGTTTAACAGCTCTTTGAGACTTAATGTTTGAAAGAATCTCACTGCCTCTACGAGCAGCCCTTAGGTGCTCTGGCTCACCCGTATGAGGGTTTCCACCATGACCACCAGTATACTCCTGTACTTTTACTGTTTCAGTAGGTGTTTCTGCATCGTCATAAGTTCTGTGCTTTCTTTTGCGAGCATTAGGATTGTTGTGCCCGAACTTAGCATCACCTCTAAACAAGTGTAATGGATCTTTTTTACCACCCTTTTTGGTGGTTTTTTCAGTAAGCTTTTGCTTAAGAATAGTAGTAAACACCTTTTCCTTAGCTGCTTTATCTAAAGTATCTTTAACAATGTTTTCTACTAAATCGGATTGAGTGGACTCTGCAAGAGTGGGGAAAGCACCTCTAGTGGATGGATCAGCAACAAGGTCGAAAGTAACCAGCTTAAAATCTTCGTTAACTTTCTTTGTTCCATTGTCACCTTCAGAAAGAGTACCCATACCTCTAGAAGAAATACCAATCTTAACACCCCCTTCAACCAAGGCTTGTGCTACTTTACCTGCGGGAGTATTAAGAAGCTCACACTCACCTATAACATCGTTGCCTTTAACATGAAGGTTTGTAATAAGATGAGAAACATTGCTTAATTTAACAGAGTCATGGCTTGGGTGATCTAGTTCGCCCATCAATCTTCTCTCATTTAAAGCATCAGTAAGCTTAGTGACTTCACGCTCCAATAAAGCCTTAGAATACACTCTCTTATTATTGTTTGCTTCATCTGCTCTTTGGAAAACCCCACGAAGTTTTTTGCATGTCTGACCGTTCTTTTCCTCGGTTAGAACTTCCATTTCTTCTAAAATAAATGTATCTACTAAAATCATATTACTTGTGCTCCTTATACTTTTCGAACTTTTTGGACTTCTGCTTTCCGTGTTTTCTCATGGTCCTAACTGAATGTGCTTTAATGCTTGAAAACTCGGAGGATGGAGTAGAACTTCCAGGAGTAAACCCTTTGGCTACTCTACCGCTGCAAGAGGGAACTTGAGACTTTTGCTTTTTCCTTTGCTTGGTAATAACATAAATTCTTTTGGATCCTTTTGTTGACATCATTTGTCCAGGATATCCAGCGCAAACACCTTTTTCTAAGGTATCGTATACCTTAACTTTTGATTTCGTAGCAGTGGCTTTTCCTGACTTATTTAAAGTGTTGTACTTACCTCTACCTGAAGGGTATCTTTTCCCTTTTGCTTCAAGAATTTGATCCAGGATGTCCACTATTTTTTTCCTAAAATATTTAAGAGGTCCTGCCTTCTACTTTTTCGTGACTTTTTAGAAGTACCTGCGAAATTAGGGGAAATCCGACCGACTGTAGTTTTTGCTTCCCCACCTACAAAACCAGAGCCTGTCATTTCACGAAGAACAGAAGTTAACTCCCTAACTGCACCTTCAAAACGCTCAACTAATGCAGCATGTTCGTGCAATATTTGAGGTTCTTCAGGTGTAGAGATCTCAATTTCAGGAATTTCTTCTACTTCTGGTTGTTCTTCTGGCTCTTGTGGAGCTTCAACAGAAAAAGATTCGTTAAGAATCTGGTTTCGCATGTTACTAGGGACTTCAATGTCACTAATATCAGCTTGCCCTTTCTCTGCATTAACGCCTGTAAAAGGATCTCTGGAGGTTGGAGTGGGACTTTCTAGTTCCTGCTCAATTAAGTTTAAAGCAAAGTCCCCTATGGACTCTACCGAACTCATTTTGCTTCTTCTTCCTCTTCTTCCTCTTCTTCCTCTTCCTCGTCACCTTCATTTAAAAGGTACTCTTCTGCGGCATCAAATAGTTCAAGCATGTTTGAAGCATGCTCAAGGAGAGCGTCATCTTCAAGGTTATCAAGAACATACTCAAGATCCTCAAGAGAGAAAGAAACTTCCTCTTCAGAAACCTCTTCAGCGGCTTCCTCAACGACCTCAGTAGCCTCAGAAACTTGTGCAACTTCTTCGGTTGCCTCTTCAGTAGCCTCTTCAATTTTTGCTACCTTGACATTTGCTTTTGCCCAAGACTCTTCTTCGCAGAGTTGCTTGATAAACTCATCAGTTACTTGTGTGTTAAAATCCATTGTTTTTTCCTCAATTAGAATTAGGTTAGAATATAACCTCTACATTTATTTAGAGGTTATATTATGTAGTGTAAATAAAAATTTAGTTTTTGTTACCCAGCAAAGACATTTGGTGATCCATCACTCAAAATATAAGTACTTTCTCCTGGGTTTGTTCCTTTGTCCCCTACCCTATGTACTGGTCTGTCCTCAAAGAATACCGTTGCAGAGCCTTCTGTAGCCCAAGAAGGCGTGTGCTCATTGGAATCATCTCCTTCATGATCATCTCCCACTGAACAATCAGTATCTCCTAAAGATCCAGTAGATTGGGTTCCTGCAACTGCGCCCCTGAATCCATTGACCAGTACTGTAGCAGCACCTTGGTCACTCCCTGCATTTTGTAAGGTTGTTGTGTAGTCAGAAGGTACTATAACATGCCCATCATCTCCCTCATGATCATGTGTACACTTAGATCCTCCAGCAGCAGTAGTTGTCCCTGTATCTGCTGCGTTATGTCTTCCTACTTTACTACTCATTTAACTTACTCCTCCACCTCCAGGTTTGACACCAATGACAATTTGCTCAGTTTCAGGATCTTCGTACTCATTAGGATAATACTTTAAGTAAGTAGGAGCATGATCCTTGTTTATTAGATTTGTATAAACAGAAAGTTTAGGGTATGTTTCAGTAGCACCCACATAAGTTAATAATGTGATATACTTATCCCGACTAACATGACCCATTTTTGGGAAAGTTTCTGATACGCTTGTTGAACTCGAAAGCGTTTGCAATCTAAGTTTAGATAAAAAAGTTTTATAATTTTCAACATCTAGTCTTAAAGAATGAAGCTGAGAAGGGGTTAAGCGATAAAACAACTCAACAAAGGGAGTAACAGAAGGTAAAGTGCCATAGGAAGTATTTAAACTTTTCATAACTGTTAATGCTTTATAGAGTGGTCCTGCCGTTCTAGGCAAAGTTTCACTACCTTTTTTATAATAAGTTGAATTTGGAAACGCTGCTGTGTTAAAAGTGTAGGTATTTGTTGTGGAGTTGTGGGTTAGATGGGAGCAATTAGCATCTGAATCTTGTACATCATTGTCCAGGTGGGGAATAAATTTGAGAGATCTAGTACCATAAACTCCCATTTTAGACCTACCATGAAAAGGAGTATACTCTGTTTTATCCGTGGGAACAATAACTATATGTTGAGGAATGCACCGTGGATAGGTTTTTTCATCTATATTGTTAAAAAAATGAGTAGAAAAATCAGAGAAAGTTACTGTAGCTTGCTCTTTATCAATCAGATAATCAATGATGGGGTCATCATGTAGAACATAAAAAACAGCATTAGGAAAAGCTTTTCTCTCTAAATCTGTGTCAATAGTGGTAGTTGTATTATAAGTAGCCGTTGTAGACCTAATTAAAGAGGTATTCGACTCTAAATCACTAACAGATGCTGTGTCCAAATTAAGAACAATATATGAGTCTCTTCCTGTAGCGGTAGTGTATGTAGTTTCTATATTATCTGTTTCCGTAGTAGCAACCTTAATAGTTATTGAAGAGTCTTCACGCAACAAATTAAATATTTTTTCTGAATCAAGGAGTGTTGGGACTTTAGCCTTGCTTATGTCTGATGTTAGTTTAACTATAGAGGAGTTAACTAAAATATGATCACCAGCCTCGTAGGGCACTTTGTTAACAGTTTTTCCTGAGTCTTCAACATGTAGCGTGTCATCTGTGGCTATTGTGAAACTATGCTCTGTCCCATCTTCTTTTAATACAACAAGCTTTTTATTAACATCGGCAGGAATGGTTCTCCAGTATTTTAACCTATCAGATAGAACACCTGAATACTTTGTATAGTCTAGGTCTGCTGAATCTTCTTTTGCAATCTTATATGCTATATTCTCATCCTTAATTAAATTATTAGTAGCATACTTTGGAGCGTTGTTAAATGAATGAGTGTTGCCTAATCTTTTTATATAATTAGAATTAAAGTACTTCAATTCATTTCTTACTAAAAGATTTTGAATAGTTGCTAGGAAGTTTCTTTTAGCTGAGTTACCGTCTAAAGTTTCAATCTTTTCTAAACTAATTTTCAAGTCATCAGCTAGACTCTGTTCAATAATACTTAAAGAGATGTCCCCATATGGATATGGATTGTAGGTGCCTACTTCAGCGTTTAACCGTATTATCTCTGAGATACTTTCATGAACCTTATTAGAGAAAACATCTTTTATGTTATACCAATCATACGCTACGGGAAGATTCGCTTCTTTTTTTGAGATAACATCCCGATACCCGTGCCCAGGCCACTCATATCTTTCATCAAATACACTTGATCTTCCAGTAAAAGAGTATCTATCCGCAGATGGAATCACTGATTTAGTGGTTCTAATTCCATCTAAGGGCGCGGGAGTAAACTTATAGGTTCCTTGTGGCCTATTATAAACCATAATTTATTCAATATCTGCTAACTTAGTGATACTAAAACTACCTTCAACTATAAGATCTTGGCTCTCTGTCTGCGAGGAGGGATCTCCATCTGAATCTTCATATACGAGCCCTTCTTGGGACAACCTAACCTGATAATCTATAAAATCTTCCCCTGGTGGAGGCACAACATGAGCGATAATAGTGCCTCCTATAGTGCGACCGTCATTTCGGTAATTGACAATCCGATTTAAAGAGCCCTCACTTGGAGGAGACCACCAGCTTCCTGCGCCCATGTCGGCGTGGTCTCCAAAGTTATCACTAGTTCCCTCAAACCTATCCCAAGAAGTATTATCAATAGTAAGTGGCCCTCCACCAGGATTTCGCCAAAGATGTAGCTTGGCATCCATCATTTTAGAGGATTGATTGCCATCTGAATCTTGTTCTCTACTCCAGATAGGATTTATAAAACAATCAATTTTATAGATGCCTCGTTTTAAAGTAATCATACCTTGATCTGCTATATAAATCTCATTATTATCATTATATAATATTGTTCTCTGTGGGTTAGCATCTGGCATAGAAGTTCCTGCACCTGTATGTTTTAATATTAAATACCCATCTTTTGAAAGTTTATCTTCATTAGGCCAAGAAGAATTAATAATCTTACTATAGAACTGAGGCTTATTTGGGTTTGTTACAGCATTTACCAAAGCCGTTAATTCCGAAATTTTCAGATCATATCTTTCCACTATTGTCGCTTCTATATTCCTAGCATACTCTTGTAATTGGCGTTTTCCGACCGCAGGGTTAACCATAGATAATTGAGGAACCGCAGCAGCGATACCTGCTCGTTCATTATACGCTAACTCAGCAGTCCTAAAGAAAGGACGGATATCAACGATATGATCCATAGATAAAGTTTGTGTTTCTTGTCCGCTCTGTGAGAACACATAACATATTGGTAAAACTGATTGTCCAACCAATCTAATATCAGTGTCTACAAGATTATCAGCTAACAGAGGGGCTAAATTCATTAAGTCATCAGGTGATGGGAAGCTTCCTCTAAAAGTAATTGAACCGTTAGGGATGGTAGTTAATTCTGTGTCCCAGTGATCTACTATGGGAGAAAGTAAACTTTTTGAAACATCATAACTCCCTGGATTTCGCTCATCAAGAACATACTCTACTGTATCATTCGCAGCTTCGTTACCTATATCACCTGGGGCAACATCGGTTAAAACACCAGCACTATCTTTTTTCTTAAGAATTAATCCAGCACCTTTAACTAACCCTAACTTTGGAGCCGTTATTGTTGTTATTCCGTCTCTGTGACCTATTCTAGTTCTTTTCGAATCTACAGGGTGAGTGTATAAGAAAACTAAATCAATACGATAATTAGGGGAAGCATCAGTTGAATTATCCATAAAATCAGCCGAATCGAACGCTGGGATATCAATAGTTAATTCCTGAGGTACATTAACTACCGCTGTTCTAGCTACACCCTTCCATCTCTTAGTAAACTCCATAGATAACTTTTGCGACAAAAGAGTATCAGAGCTAGTTGTTGCGTATTTCCATACAGAAGTCTTTAAACCTGGAATTCTATTAGGAGCCTGTCCTATTTGATATCGGAGATCATACCCTTCTTCCAATGTAGTATTAAATATACGGTAATAATCGTATAAACCGTTGAACCCTAACCCTGCTAAACTAGGAGTACCTGCATTTACGGTAAAATTACCAATAAGCTTGTGTAGGGTCTCCTCAGGAAGAGTAAGGAGGTATTTTGTGGGGAGTAATCTTTCACTATCTTGAGATTCAGGAACATCAGGATCATACTCAGGAGCCTGCAAGTTTGGTCCTTCAGCCTGTAAAGTACTTATGTAATTTTGTAATCCATAGGCATCGTTAACTCTTGCAGTAAAGTTTCCAGGCTTAACTCGTACAATCCTATCTGTACCAATTACATGTGGCTTAAGTTCGTTAAAGTCTGCCCTGTTAATACCGTTAGTGGTTGTCCCACCTGAGCTTCCTCCAGTACCTGTACCATTCTGAATTTGGTCTCTAAGCCATAAGCAGTTTTCTTGAAGTTGCTTAAGTGGGATGTTGTCAACTTCCCAATAGTAGGGATCGTTTGATTTGTAGTAACGAACAGGATCGGTAAATTTATAAGGACTTTCTGTAAAATTAAACTCTAAATTAGAATCGCCAGTGTACGAAGATCCCGTACCATTACCATTTCCATTTCCACTATTATTACCGTTGTATGCCATTTAGTTTCCTTTCCCTAGATCAAAGATGTTAGATGATCTGAATCCTTTACCTAACTGGTTTGTGGTAGGTGTCTCCATCTCTCCACCAGAAGCGTCATATGAACTGTATATAACAACCTTAGGACCACCTCTGTCTCCTATTGCTCTAAAAGCAGCGTTCTTAGCATTAGCAAAGGTGTTAGCTGCTGACTCATCAAGCATAATATTATAGGGGTTATGTTGTGGCCCGAAGTCCTTGGATCTGTAATATCCTGATAGGCCTAAATCAGGCATTCCCTCATATTGGTAGGCTCCCCCATCATTAGTACTTGAAAGAAGAAGATGTTGATACCCGACAGCACTTACATTATCTAACCCAATTCCTGCACCGACAGGAACACCTGCTGGTCCTGACAAACTATACCCCTGTGCTAAATGTTGATAAGGCCTGTTGTCATTTAGGTGGTAAGGATATACACCACCAAAAGGTACAGCCCCATTAAGATTGCCAGAGGCGTAACCAACTTGTTTCATCGCAGGGTCAACACTGAAATATAACCTGAAAGGGCCTTTATTTTGATAACTGGTCATGCCTATAGTGGTACTGTTATTGTGTACAGACTCAGAAATTGCACTAAGCACAGAGAAAGTTGGTCCTCCATCAGCCCACCGAAGTCCATCGACATCAGAAACCTGAACACCTAAGCCATACAAATCGCAAACAGCAATTCGACCTGTTTCTGGGTTATGTTCCGCTCCATAAGCTACTGCGCTTGTGGATGTATTATCAGTAATTGTTCCACTGGCAAACTCATTATATGATTCCCCTGAGAAGTACGCTGCTCTAGGACCATGATAATCAGCTTTAGCAGGATGGTCTCCACTCACACTAATATATGAAGCATTTAGCCTTGAGGAGTCTGCGATGTTCCAAATAAGAAGATTATTATTACCTTTTATATCGGTATCAGCTTCTGATCTAGTTGGGTCGAAATAGGTTCCGTTTGCAATTGGTCCACCACATGGGAAGTGGACATTTTTAACATTAACTTGACTCCCACCTAAAGCACGAACACAATAGCCTCCTAGCGAGACACTAATCTTAGTTATGGCACTTGAATCTGCTCCAAAAGGATTGAGTACTTGATAAAGTGTATCATTTCCTTTCATATTCGCATTTTTGATTCTATCTCCTGCAACAGTATCGGGGAGTGCTGAAGCGATGTTCTGTCTACTTCCACTATCAATCGAGTTGGTTATAGCATCGGCTGGATTAGGGAAGAACTGCATAGAACCTCTTGAATATAATGAAGAGGGGCTATTATCGTTGTCAAAGTCTACGCCATCGCCGTATATACTATCGCCTGAGACATCCCAAAAAGCGTTGAAATCACCCAAATTTTCCATGTTGATTACTGAGTTATTATCAGCAACAAGACATGCCCTGGTTGAGTGTAGCTCAACCGCTGTATGGTTTAAAGGGTTAGTTAAAGTAAACCCACTTACATCTAATTCACCACTGCCTTTTTTATGAGGACAGAACTCCATAACTGAATTATTGTCAGCTAAAACATCTACACCGAATTGAGCGATAACAGTTGGGCCTCGGAAAGAAACCTTAGAATTATTATCTGCTGCGATCCCTGCATTATGCAACTGCTTTGCAAGGTCTGGGGGACCAATAACCATAGTAGTTCCTGAGCCAGTACCTAAGAATTTAACTTCAGAATTATTCTGAGCTAAAACAGCGGAGCCTTTAGTTGGATGTAAACCTAACATACCACTTACATCTAATCTACAATGGATTAAGTCCGCTTTAGATTGATTAACTTCAACCGCAGGAAGCGATGTATTCTTTGCACCTCGGTTTAAAACACCATGGGACTGTACCATTCGCATCAATCCAAACCTTTGGGGACGGTTGTTATTAGAAGATCTAATATTTGTAGAATCATCATAACCGAAACTACTATTAGAATCAAGGACTAAATGTTGCCCATTCTGCCTGAAAAAGGTTTGTGAGAAACGGACACCTTTTGAGCTTTCAACTAAGTCGCTGAATGTATCATTAGAATAATTCTTATTGTATACAATGTGAGAATTATTCGCTCGCAATCCTATATACTCACTATTCTCTACGGTAAGCTCATCTGTTTTAATAACAGAGTTATCTAAATCAAGACCGTATTCATTATTAAATACATCTAGCCTTCCATCAAAAGCCATATGTGAGTTGATAGCTTTAACACCGAAGTTATTATACCCAACATGGACATTGGTTGCAAGCCTTCCGCTATCACCTGAGGCCCCTGCATCAAAGATACTATTCTCTAATAGAATGCCTACTGAGTTTTGTTGTGTGTGAAAAAGGAAGTCCACACCAGAAGCGTATAGGTCAGCACTTACAGAAACAGTACTGTTAAATGCACGAAGCCCAGCGGTCTCATTATCTGCTCTTGCCTCAGACCCCTTAGTGTTATTCGTAACTTCGTAATTGCGGTGGGAATAGAATCCCCTACTTAAAGTTACATTAGAGTTTCTAATCTCTGTTCCATACAATTTGCATCGTGTAGTGGCAACATTTTCTAATGTAACACCATTAGAATTTTCAACCACTGCACCTTTATCAATGAGGTACTTACCTACAGGGGTTCCATTTTCTCCACCTCCTGTGTTCGCTCCATCAACACAGAATCCTCTAAGATAAATAGGACCATCACAATTGTTAACCCTAATTGAGCTAACATGATTTGCAAATACAAGCCCTGCAATTTGATCATCATTAGTAGTATCAAAAGCAACGGGAGGAGCCGATCTCCCTAAATGTGAATCATCAATCTGGCTTTTTGCGCTGACATCTAAGACTTTTACAGAAAGATCTTTAACGCTGTGTTTTCTTACTCCTTCTGTATATCCTGCTATTCCGTATTCAGATAACTCAAAAACAGCACTTGTACCTTTAGCCCAGGGGTTAGGTGCAGCGAAATCACCCCCACTAGCTTCGTGTAAAGAAAACTGGACTCTATCAGGTCTTTGCCCTGAGTCATTTTGGTGAGCGGTACTAAAGAATGCTCTTATTCCCTCTCCTGTTCCTGAAAAATTAGCTTCATTTTGGTGTCTGTGGAAAATTCGTCTAGTATTAAGTTTTGAATTGGCAATTGAAACACCAATATTTTCTTCAACTCTAGACCAAACATTGTCCACATAACTTGACAAGTCGATTGATGATACATATCGCCAAGACTTAGCTCCATTTAGAGGAGTTACATTCCAAGTTCTACCTATAGCTCCCGTTCCTGATACGAAAGCAGTTGTAGCACCAGCGGCTAAAGCACCTGTACCACCAAATTGATCAGAATATACTTTAGCGCACCCTCTATTAACAATCTCTAAAGCCCCGTCTTCGCTACAGGTTATACCTTCCAAGTTTAAAGAACCTAACGCGCCAGAAGCAACAACTTCAATACACACTGGGAATCTTAATTCTCTAGGAAGTGAATCAACAGCAGTTTGGAGGTTGGTAAATACTCTACCATTTGCACTTTCATTAGTTCCAGACACTAACAGCGCCATACTTGGTACAGCAGAAGCCCCATACCCTGCTCCTTTAGCCCATAAATATTCTGTTCTTTCCTCTAAATCGTACAGTGGGAGGTTATCTTGCTCCCAATTGTAGAAGGAACTAGTATCATGCTTGGTAACATATGGGTTCCAGTAAGTGGTGGGAGTTATTCCCGCGCTTACAGTGTAGAGATCGTCTGGATAAAATGGCATAATTTAGAATTGTAAAGTCCACTTGAAGACTAGTGCAAAAGCATCAGTCTTTGTTATTGCAGTAAATGGTCTGTATGCAACTAAGATCGGTGATTCAGCAGCTAAACCTCTAGGATTTCTCATAAATAGTCCAACTTCATTTAGATCGACACCTACCCCGTTAGCAGTATACCTATCTAATACCAGTATAAACCTGACAGAAGTTTTAGTTACTTTTTCAACATGGTTAAACGGTATCCTAACAAAAGCTTTATTACTTCCTAATACAGATCCATTTTCTACAGGAGCCAAAAGTTCAATAAATGCTTCAGAACCAGAGGATTCGTACTGAGCTTGCGATAGCCCAGAGACTAACTTAAAACTGGAGACTCCATATGTATTTATATCCCCCGACACTCCGACTTGGAAATTGAGTATCTGAAAATTCTCAATAGATGTCCCACCTGATGCTGAGAACAAATGAGATAACCCTACTGCCATCCCCGAAGTAATGACATTTCTTTCATCAAATACTAATTCTTCAGTTCCATCAGAATAAATCTTAGATATCTCTAAGAATCCGTAAGGCTTGATTGTGTCTTTTGTTCTATTCATTATAATTATATACCTATTTTAAAAGCCTAAGGTGTTATTTCCCATGTCAATACTTTGTGTGCATTGTTACCTAACAGAACAGCTTGTGATCCTTTATTATACTCCCAATATATTGGGGATGTGTTCTTACCTGCCCCACCTTGATTAAAGGTGGTTGCTTCATCACCTTCTTCTAATTTAGCATGTGATAAGGCTATATATTTTAGTGCAGTAAAGGAAGCAATATTCGCTAAATCACCGAAAACAAGAAGAATAACAGCTTTACTTCCATAGTCCCCCTCAGGGAAAGTCCCAGTGAAAGAAACTCTTTGCCAATCATTGTATCCTTGGGTTCCACCTGAAATACCTGAATCAATAGTATTAGTATCAATAGTTTCTTTTTGATAAGGAACACCTCCAAAGTCTGAGTTCCCACCTTGAGCGTATACGCCACCCTTTTGTGCATACATAGCTAAACTAACATCTACACCTGTAACACTTCCTAATTGAAAGTAACAAGAAAAAGTAAATGTTTTACCTGATATCGAATCAACATCTACTACACCTTTTCTTCCATTATGAATGGCGTTCACATTAGCAGCAGTCTCTCTAAATAAGTAATCCCATTCTGTACCCCCATAAGGATCTTGCTGACTTGGTAGCTGTTTGGGGCCATCACCAAAAACCTTAAGGTTTTGACCACCTAACCAATTTCCTGCTGTATAAAAACCAGTCTTCCCATTTACAGTAAGGTCTCCACCAAAATCAAAAGGATCCCCGTTTACAGCACCTATTAAATAGTTATCGTTACTAACATTCCCACCTTGGAACTCGCTTCGTCTGTACTCAACATCGTTTGCTACCACTTTAGAAGGTGGGGTAGGATACAAATGAAGAGTTGTAGTGCGGTTCGATTTTAATCTCTTAACTTGTGCTTGAACTCCTGGGGAGGTCTCAATACCGTAGTGCTGAAAAGAAGCTATATTGTTCATAGAAGAAAGAGTGGAAGACAATGTAGGTGCATAATCTTCAAAATAAAAGTTAGCCGCTCCTCCATTATGATGATCCCATTCAGACGCACTTGGAGAGGCTAACACATTAAAAATTCTTTGTGATTTATATATGCAATACTCACCCTCTGTTGGGAAAGATAAAGTATTCGCAGAAACATGATCCCAAGCAGTATCTAAATAAGTTTTTCCTGTATCTGAATTAATACCAGCAAGGTGATCAAAATTATGCGCGTTATAATCTCCTGTCCTTATTTGTCGCAAGTAATTAGGGTGATTTAACCCACTTCCTTCTGCACAAACAGCCCAGTTATGGAACATGGTTATTCCACTCATATAAAGTGGTTGTTCTCCGTCTCCGTATGAAAGCACTAATGGCAAGTGTCTTGTGTTTTTTGCAACACTTAAATTTGCCGAAACAGTAGAGGTATCATGCTGATGATGAAAGGCACTATTCTTATAGAACTCAGAGATAAATGATGAAGTCGTGGAAGGGGAGATAGATGCATAGGGTTCTGCAACACTAGAGAGCTGAAGCGCACTAATATCACTCCACGAATCTCCCTCATGAGGGTCTCCAGCACCTGTTTCCTCCTGCGGAATGTAAGGCAACCTTCCCATGCCTGAGGTCCAAAAGCGTAATCTATCCTGATGTACATGACTATTTCTAAAGAAATTGTCATAATTTAAAGCGTCTGGACTTTCAGATACTATTCCTGCTACCATAAAATCTTTTGTCGGATCAAGCAGTTTAGATGCATAAGTTATAGGGGCGACTCCTCCATTAGAGAATCCCCATAAATAAATCCTTTTATCATTAATGGGATGCTGACTTTTCATCCAACTAACCGCAAGTTTTAGATGGCGCAAACCTACATTTTCATTCCATAAACCTAAATGCATGGCTCTGTTCCATCCTCGAACATCATCAAAAGCTCGATTAGTTAATCCGAACTTACCTAGACATGGATGAACCATAAAATACCCATTATCTACAGCTTTTGATACAAGTAACCCTGATACGACTCCTGAGACTAAAATCTGATCAAATTCATGTGTAGGCGATTGCGTGGTATCAACTGAGGATAACCCTAGACCTCCTCTTTCAAAGCCGTGACATCCAATAACTAGTGGACTTCCATCAGGATAAACATCATATTTTGCTGGTCTATTTACTATAAAAAATTCATCAAAATCTGTTTCTGTGCTTAAAGAACCATTATCCGTTGTTCCACTTAAAACTTGAACAACATAAGTGAAGTTTTCACCTGGGGTAGCTTGGGTAATATCGGCTGCAAACGAGAAAGTCCAATCTATTGCAACAGAAAATTCTGCATTTTTAACAATAGGTTTTTCTAGGGATCTATAAGCAGCTAAAATAACTCTATCTTTACCTTTAGCTCCCTCAGGATTCTTCATAAAAAGACCTAGCTCTCGAATACTTTGCCCATTTGCAGTGTCTTCATCTAGGGTAATTCTATGTTTAATTACATCACTATTATCAAATGAAGTATAAGCTTGCCTGTCAAGTTTGGCAAACAACCCCGAAGATACAAAGTAAACTAAATCATTAGCAGGAATAAAATCATCATCCACCATCACTTGGGGAGTAGTCTGAAGCATGAGAGGACTTTCATTACCATACTCTGATAAACTGAAAGCTGAACTTAAAGTATAGAAATTATTCTTCAAGAAAAAGTTTACAGAGGATAAATCCCTTCTGCTATCTCCTAACTGAAAATAACCAATCTGGTGGTCCTCAACATCAGTTGACCCATTTTGAGTGAATATATTAACTAAAGAGCAACCAAGTCCATCAGTAACAATGTTACTATCATCGAAGATTAATTCTTTATCTCCGTTAGAATAAATTTTAGTTACTTTTACATTACCTCTAATCATGCGAACTTAATCCTCCACACCAGGGTTAAATCTTGATATCCTATAGCTCCTGGTTCAGTTATACTTTTATCACTAATCTTCGCTAAGTTATCCGTTAATGTTCGCTTGGCAAATAATTTATACCTTAGCGGGTTATTTTCTGCCTTAAAGCGGAAGGGTGGGTATTCATTTCTTCCTGCAACAAAGTCTGTAGCAGTCGAACCCTCCTCTAACTTAGCATGAGCCACAGCAACATATTTTCCATTTTCGTAGAAAACACCACTAGGAACTCCCCAACCCAAGCTACTAAGAACTATCTGACAATTAATTGCACTAGTTCCATCAGGGAATTTGGCAGTATGAGATACTCTTGTCCAATTATTTAAATCATCATCCTGGACAGAACCTGTCAGCGAAGATAAGGACCCCCTCTGTCCTAGTGCAGCCCCACCTGAGGTTGGAAAACCATAATGAAGATCAGTTGCACTAGTCATAGCAGTCATATGTAATCCAATCGAGGATCCATAAAGTGCGCCTGGATTCTGATAACCTTGGAAGTAAACTGAGAAAGTATAATCGCCAGAAGCGGTCAAAGTTGGAATAGCGACTTTAGCTACGGTGCTTGCCCCTACTCCTGCGCCAGCAATCGCTTGCCATGCATGTCCACCATATGGATCTCTTTGATTACCACTAACGGGGTCAGCAGTAATACCTAAATTTGTTTTAACCCAACCATAAGTATTTTGGAACTGATATGGATCCCCCGATGCGGTGCTTCCATCTGCATAATATAATAAGTTATCAGTCTCAGTATGTGCTGTTGCGCTTAGACCTGCTAATGTTTTCTCTAAATCAATCGTCCACAAGCCAAGAGTCGTTATCCCTCCAAATAGGTTTGAGTACCCCACATCACCTGAAGCAAGAGTTGTTACATATATAACTTCACAATTCTCTAAAGGGGTGGTCTTGCCTACTATATGGTTCAAATTGGTATTTCCAGGAACTGCGAACGCTGGCATTGTGTCATTTCCTTGTTGAGCAGATACTAATAACCCTGACAGTGATCCAAGTGTTTGGACTCCAGCTTCTTTCTTTATACCGCTCAACTCACCTAAGCATAAAGTATATGCCTTGACATACCCAGACATATCCATAGCTTGTGCGTTATTATACCCACCTCCTAATGGCCCACCGTATACACTACCACCATAATGAACAGAAGAGACCGCTCCTGCATCTTGAGGATTGGGGTAAATTGCTGCGCCATGTCCACCTACATCATCCTTATGTCCATAAGTTTGTGAGCTTACTATGATAGCACTTGATCCAGTCCCCGATAAAGGCCAACACCCTCTAAAAATAGAGGAAGCGGCTGAATCGAATTGGGTAACATTCATGTTATGCCCAACAGGAGTGTACTTTCCAGCCACTAACTTGCCAGATTCATCATAATGGAACTCACCACCGCTCAAATCAATTGCCGTATCAGTACCCGCCTCTAAGACTGTATCTACGGGATTAGGAAAGGAATTTTTAAGTCTATCCCTTGCAGGAGCAGCATAGGATGAAGCTAACAATTGGAGGTCATCCCCGTGGTTCCAAGTACTACTCATTTCCATAACCCGCATAATTTGATCATCCTGGATACGAGTGATTAAAGAACTCGTACCAAAGTGATCCCCTGCTGGTGGAGCCCAGTAGTGTCCGTACTGTGTGTATGCAGACGCTGCTTTGCCGAAACTTATTGCTTGTACAGTATAGTTCGAGGTATCATTCATACCTGAAACAGAAGAAACAATAGATGAGGGGGTCATTAATAAATCAACAATAGCTTCTCCTGCTCCATCTACAATCAGATTTTGCTCTGTATGAAGAAGCTTTTGGTCATTAGTGCCAAAACCACTATAAATTTCTACTATTCCAATCATCAGTTAGTAATATCTAGTTTTGTAACTTGCTTGTAGTTAGAATCTCTAACAGTCCATAACCCTGGAGAGTTTTGACCATCCATTTGGTATGGGTGAAGTCGGTAATTAAGCCTACCTCCACCACTAGTCTCCATGTTTGATGCTGTTACTGCGGCATTCCTAGAACCTAAGTTATTCGTTAAACTATTAAAGTACCGCAAAATAACCAAAAGCTCATCTTCTTCTATCTGTGCATATGCTGTTTCTTTCTTTTCTATGTAACTACCTAAAGTTGAGCTTGTAATTCCTACAAAGGCTGAACCATCAATATCTCTTGGGACTGCATTCTCATCTAGGTAGAAGTAACCACCGCTAAAATTAGTGTTGGTATAATTATGTGCCGATACTTGAGTATTTAACTTAATAATACCAGTTATTGGATTTTGGACAGAAGCAGTAACTCTTTGGATTCCACTCCAGTCACCGATAGAAGAAGCAGCTTTAACTTTAGTAGTGCCTGTAAACATACTACCTGAAGTATCCATGTAACAAAGTTCTTTATCAATCTTTGCTATCGTGTCTGTATCACCTACAAAGAGATCTCCTGCCATATATTGGAAATCTTTAAGCTCTGAAGCATTACCTTCATGGAAAAGAGACCCCCAAACTTTCCAATCATTTCTGGTTGTTTCAGAATGTGCATTTCTCCAATCAGTATTCTGAGGAATTGCCATGTCATAGGAATAGGGTTTATGCATTTGCATAGTAATCCTTAATCCATTTACTTTATTTTTATGGAATGCAAATTCTTCTTTATTATCCCATAATGCAGGATTATTAGGAGCATCTATCGTTCTATTAATCCAAGAACTCCTCCAATGAACAGATACTGAAGCTCTAAACCACCCATTTTCTAACTCAACAACATTACACCGTTCACCTTCTACAGCAGGACTCCCCGCATCGTAAAACGCTGGGGCATTAACAGCATAACTGGAGACCATCGCTTGACCATATATTGCGTTTCCTGGGGTAACTTTAATAGAAGTATATGGGAGTGACGATGCAGCGTCCCACTGCGCTGTATTTCCCTCATTTACAACACCTGTGTTTGGGTTTGTGGGTTGCGTTGCTGCATTTCCACTAGTATTATATATAAACCAACTTTCGTCGTGCTTAGGTCTAAGGTAATTAAGCGTTAATAGGAATGAACCGTAATCAGTATCGTGAACATTACCTAAATTATCAAACACTATACTGGAAGTGTTAATGCCTGGTTTAAAGTAAACAGAATAAGTATACTCTTTTCCATCTTCTAGTTCTGTATAAGGAATATCTTGAATTATACCATTTGGTGGTATGGACCCTGCTCCGTAATTAGTTTTAACTGCTTTATTAATATTAGTAAAGTCCGTAGGGGCATTATCAAGCACCCCTCTTGTTGCTGCATTAAAATAAGTCCCTGTGGGATCAAAAATAGTTTCTTTAACAGGTTTTCTATCTTCAGCTTGAGTAACTAACCAACCTAAGGAATAATTCTCGTCAGAGTTTGGCGCGATAAGACTCACATTAGAAAGTAAATCAAAGAAATTCTCGTACTCTGATCCAGTAAAAATCTGTTCTCCTGCAAAAACAGATCCTGTAAACCAAGGAACTTGATCACCTTCTAGTCTAAACGGTCTGGGGTCCGTATGTCTAAATGTTTGAATTGGGAATATATAGTTTAAGTTTGCTGAGTCCCCGAAAGATACAGGACGATCAGTGTTTAGGTCTCCAGCGACAAGTAACCGCTCTATCCCAGTAGAACAGGTAACCAGGGTGGTGCCGAAAGGATAGTGTAGTGGTGAACTCCAACCGTCAAACCACATCCCTCTCGCAAATACATCATCATCCCAAAGTGCTTGAGTATAGTTTCCATTAGGGTGGTGAAGGAAATGGCCCCAATCAGGTCCATCGCCACAATAACTACACCCAGGGAGAGGATCACCATTAAAAGGCTTGAGTTGTCGTTGAAATTCTACTCCCTTCTGTTCATCATCATCCCAATAATCATTAATATAAGTATTGTATCCAAAATCTGGGAAACTGTAGTTAAGGAGTGATGGCATGTCTGAGAACTCTGTGGTAGTGGTTGATGTTTCTAAAGCAACTTTTGATCCATCTTGTTTCCAGAACCCTGCGGAAAGATCAACTAACGCCCCAGGAGACTCATGGAAGATCTCATCCGTTTGAGAGAAATCAGGTAGTATAAACTCTTCAGCGATAAATGCCCTATCTTTTTGTGTTTCATCAACAATGCTCACGCTGTCAAAAAGAATAGTAGTAGTATCTTCGTTTGTTGGATACAAGAAAACTTCTACAATATAGTTTTGAGCTTTTCTGTGTACTTGGTGTCCTTGTTTCGTCCCCACTAATTTACTAAAGTAATTTATAGGTACATTTATTTTAGAATTATGGGTATCAAAGTTTAGCTTTAGGCACTGTACATGTTTTTCTTGTAAGATTTCTAATGTAGGCAAATCAACAATAGTATCATACTCAACACCCTCAGTGCAATAGGTAGTTGTTTGCGTTTCTCCCTCTAGGCTAGAAGAATCTAATGTAAACTTATGAGCTAGTTTTTCTAAAACCGTGGTTTCTCCTATTTCAATATCTGTAACAGAAGAAGCGTCTTGCATGCTCCAACTACCGTCAGGCATATAGTTCCAGAAAACCTTTTTATTATCTACATCATTCTCCACATCAGTATGAATCCAAACTCCAACAGAAGCTCCTCCAATTTCAGGAGTATCATCTTTGAAGGGAATGCAATTAACTGCTAATGATAGATAATGTTCTGGTATTAAAAAGTTGTTATTGCTTTCGGTAGCACTTAAGTTAAGTCTTAGTCTAGGAACCCCATGACTCCTAGATTTAGATAGAATAAACTTGTTTCCTGCAAAGTAACCATCAGAGTTAGGTCTAGACAAGGTGGGATCAAGCTCGACAATGGAGAACCAATTTTTAGGAACCACCCCCTCGATAGCGGACCCATCGACAAGCTCGACCCCACTAACCATATGTTGAGTTCTATACTCAGGAACTCTAACATATAAATCTTTATCAGCAGAGTGAAGACTTACTCCTATTCCAGACAATGCACTACTGGTATAGTCCCTCGCTAAATTTAACTCATATTGTGATCCATATGATGAAGCTTGGAAAATACCGCTTGTTGCTATACCAGAGCCATCAACCCTTAAATTTCCATTATAAAACAAAGGGCCGTAAACATGAGATAACAAGTTTTTTCCACCATCAAGTCTTGAATCAATTAACTTTCCACTCAATCCATCTGAATAAAAATGCTCAATATAATCCCTGTATAGTGAGTGTATCCCTTTACCTATATTCTTTCTATTATTGCCTGATTTATCTTCGCTAAGATAGCGTACACTTTGTCTTTGATCTAGCCGCTTATTAAAGAATTCATCAAAATTCATACCCAAGTATGATTTCTGATTTTTTAAACTTTCGACTATATCGCACCATGCAGATGAGGCGTTAAAGTATTGAGCATTATGATCACTTTCAATTTTTGCTTTTTCAGATTCAATTCGTTCAGTAAGCGCATGAAGGACACGGATAATATCTGGAGCAGAATCTCTTCGTATATAATCATCCTGAGAAGAAACATCCCAAATAGAGGTATCCCCTCGAACAGGGAATGTATTACTCACATCAACATTAAAATAAGTATTAACCGAATTGGGATCATTGGATACATTGTAAACACTAGATGTATTAGTAACATCGTCTACAGGATGAAAATTTAATGATGAAGGTACAAAGCCTAAAAGGGTATAATCAAAACTCTTCTCTGGATACGAGGAGGATGTATTAAAGTAGACAGGCATACTATCGCCTCGCCTAGAATACCACCCACCTCCCTTTTGAGTTATTACATTTTTAAAATTCCTTCTTCGGATAGAATTTCGTGGGATTGCAATAGCGGAAGTAGACCCCATCGCTGTGTCTGTAAATGAATCTACCTGTTCTCTTTTGAATACTGGAAGAGTGTCATGTATGTGGTTACCTTTAGAATCGTCGAATCCGCTATGAAAATCCTGGCCTCTCATCCCTTCGCCGCGCAAGTTGACCGATGATGCCTCATAACCTCCTAAGGCTCCTGAGGTATGTAAATCGTTCAAATTCAACCTATATGAAATTGCAGTATTACCAATACTACTCAAGTAATCTACATGGCGCAAAACGAAATCAGCTTGTGGTTTCGACTTTGCAGGAGCGAAATCATCAATTATCTTTAAACTATCAAAAACATCACGCTTAGTATATCGTGAATCTGTTAGATATAGTACATCAAAATCACCGCCAACAACTTCAAAATTGAACATTGAGGATTTTCCATTCCACATACTTATGTAATCGTACTTATCTCTTTGATGCTTACTAATTATTGTTTCATAGTTTGGAGGTAGCTCTAAGGAAGAGGTTAGGAATAAAAAGCCAGATTGCCTAGATTTAGAGGTTGACAGTTTTGCTGTTGTATTATCCTGAATAAAAGATTTTAATTTTTGTGTACTAGGTAAAGCAACTTCTAAACAATTCAATTCATTAATTATAAAATCTAATAAATCTTCTGTTATTGCGGTGTCAGCATAGTACCTTTCATCTTCCCATGGTGGAATTGGATATAATCTACCTCTATAATTAAACACAAAGTTTGGATCACCTAAGGTAGCAACATACTCAGAATTAGGGTTAGGAGCCTTGTAGGTCCTCCAGCGACCATAATGTGGAGCACCGAGAGGCGTTTGGTGTACATCTCCTAGACCGTCTGGAGGGGAATCGTAATCATCAAACCAAGCTTTTCCGCTGTCTAGAATATGAACTCTAAAAGGCTCATTACCAATACGGAATTGTGTTGGGAACTCAGTTACACAGCGTTTAAGGATTTCATCTACTACATACTTAATATTAAGATCTAAGTCTGATGGATCATATCCTGGAATACCTAAAGCCATAGCCTTATCTTGAGTCCAAGTACTTAGACTTTCAAATAAAGGAGAGTCTGTCTTAAGTAAGTAGAAAATTAAATTAGGAACATATGACTCGTAAAATTCAGTTATAGAATTTTCTGGATCTAAAGGACTGTTAGGAATAACAGCGTGGAGTGCATCTATCAAGCCCTGTCTTGTTCCTTTCTTTTTGTAAAGATCTACAGCCGATCTAAGTTGTCTTCGCCATGCAGCCTCATCACTTCCATAAAGTCTCCAACCAACTAAGTCGGCAAGGAAAGGAAGGTAGTCTTTTGGGCAACTTTCGATTGAGGTTAAAAGTCTAATACTTTCAACCTGATCATTTACATCATACATGCTGTATGCTACAGCACGAAGAAGCTTATGCAGAGGGCCATCTTCTACATTTTCACTTTGCACAGAATTAAATAATAAGTAGTTTTCAAAAGAATCTTTAACCTTAGTATTATTTCTGTCTGTGTATAATGGAGAATATTCTATCTCAATTAGAGTTTTTAGCTTGTCTAAATTCTGAGTTCCACTTGTATAGGTTCCTGTTCCTGACATAAAATCAGGAGGAATTACATTAACATCTAAAGAACTTAAAGCATTGTAATTCTTCCACACATATTCCTGATACATTTTAATTGCATAATCTAAGGTAATATCTTTACCTTCAAAGATCATATCAGTTAAAGCACTGAATACTAATGAAGATGGGGAAAACCCTACGGTCTCTTCTCCTGTTGTGGCTCGCGTAATAAGCCCTGATGTATTAAGAAAGTACAACCAGTTCAGGGAACTTGTAAGAAATTCATGTGACTCTGTATTATTATTTCCAAATGCAGAGGTAGTGTTCGCTGTGATATCAGTATTTGGATGAATAGAAGGAAGAAGCGTTCCACTAACATAGTCCGCAAAATCATCTTTACTTTTGTAATTAGTAAGCCTAGTATTTAAGGGCCTAAGAATAGCATCATCAAAAAACTTAGGTGTAATATTGGTTAGATTATTCTGCTTAATAAAGTATTTAGAAATACCTTTAATATTATTAATGTCCTCTAAATTAGAAGTCGCAGATACATGCAACCCACTAACTTCATTTTCCTTTGTTAGGTATGTGATATACTTCGAAGAAATAATGTGACTATTAATCAAATCTTGATTAATATCTGATGCTAACCCCGCAAGGTTTATATCATCCTGAAGATAAACCTTTGGAGTGATAACCTTTAGAACATCAACATAATTTCTTTTAAAGTATTTTCTATCGGCCATAACACTAAATTAATGCAAAGTTAATCGTTAAGTTGTTTAGCTGGATGATTTCATTGAATGAAACTTCAATAATATCAGGAATATTATCAATGGTTGCATATCGTACCTGTGGGATCTTATGTAGTTCTTTGTTTAGGTTCTGTGATATAAGCCTAGCACCAAACGACATTTTATCAACACTAAAGTAATCAAGAATCTTAGCAAAAGCTAATCCCTTAATTGTCCCTTCTTCTTTTTGTAACTTCTCATCAACATGAATCGTTACAACCAAATCCAAAGTTCTAATTAACCCATCGGCAACCACGATATCATCGGTTAACATCTTTTTATCATCAATAGCTTCTAGTAGTTCCGTTTTAAATTGTACAGTTGCTCTTTTTAATTGAGTAGGAGAAGCTACCTCTAAGGCGTAGAGATCAATAACATTTGCAGAGCTATATGCTTTTCTGGTTGCGGCGGTAAGCTTCGCACTTGTACCTGCGGTACTAACAAATCTGTTTCCAAACGCCTCGTAATCTTCTAAAGTAACTAATCTATCTTGCCTCTTAAAGTCCATAGGACCGTATCGTTTGGCATGGGCAACAGTTTCAGCATCGGCTCCACCTAAGGATACACTTGTATTTGTTGCTCTAGATGTTCTAGTTTCATTAAGAGTATTAACTCTTGCAGATATAGGTGCGGAGATGCTTTGGGAGTATATGTTCCCTCGGATACCTCCTCCTGTTCTATAGTTTATTACATAGTTAGCATTTGCAGGTGGAGAAGCGCCGAGTACGCCATCGCCAAAGAGCAGTACTGCGTTAAACCTTTCATCATAGCTAACTTCAAAAACCTTGTCTTCATACCCTGAAGCTTGAAATAGATTATCTACTTGTCTATACACTCCTGACGCATTACTGTTATCTGCATTTACATATACCTGAACACTGTTCTCACAAACAGGACCTTTTTCAAGCAGCACTTTTTTTACACTTTCTCTAGCATCAAAAACACCTTTCTGTATATTCAGTGAACCTTCCACAAGAGCTAAATTATCCCAGACTCTAGCGTTAGCAATTACATCGTTTTCCGCAGTGCCAGAAGCGACATACTCTACAGATTCGGTGGAATATAATTTTAAAGAAGACTCGGCATTCAAGTCAGTTAGCTTGCCATCCTTGGTTTTGTACAGTATAAAAGTTAGTGGCGATCCGTCTTCAGGAGATGTCACTGTAAACACCCTATCTGAAACATCTATCTCTACATATTCATCTTCATCAAAAGTGCCTACTCGATCATCAAGTGTAAGAGAGGCTTTTGCTCCTGAAGAGATTGGACCCTTCATTTTAATACCAATCAATTGAAGCAGCTTATTTACATTTGCACGATTTTGTGCAGTAGCTATGTAGTTTTCATTTGCGAGCATATCTGCCTTCATAGACATAACTGAGCCCATATAAGCCACTAATTCAGAAAACATTATACCAAAGTCAGACTCCGAATAGTTCTGGTAATCTAAGGGGTATACTGCTTGTAAATACTTTATTAGAGAATTCTTAAGAGAAAGAAAGTCTGTTGCAGCATAATCAATTAAATCCTCTTTTCTTTCAAAACCGTCACCATAAGGTAACAGCTTTTCAAAATCAGACGCTGCGGTTGTAAAAGGGATTGAATCTGGTAAATTATATGAATCTGTCATATTGTTGCTTGCACCTCTATTGCTGACCCTTCATCGCCTCTTATTCGTATGTTTAGAATAATTACGATTCCAGGAATACCTTTATATGAAGAAGTTTCATTACTTTGAAAAACAGAAAGTTTAAGTATCTCCCACTCTGGGTGATTAGTAGCTACTGCGGTATAAACCTCTTCAACAATCTCCTCATGAAGCTGCTCATCTAAAGGCTCGAATAGGAACTGCTCTAAGTCTATTCCATAGTTAGGGAGCATGGGGCGCTCGCCCGTCTGAGTGTTGAGGAATTGATATACCATGCTACGAAGCAGGTTCCGATCCGTAGCTTTATTGAATGCACCATAACCTTCGTTGCTAGTTAGAGGGTAATTAATCCCAACTACTCTAGGAGTCTTCTTTACCGAAGTTATAGCTTCGTTAAGATGCTTAGGGGTGTCAAACCCGTAAGTAATAGATTCAGTTACAGTCATAGCTTAATGTTTTTGAAAAAGTCTTTTTGTGCTTTATAATTAGTTACTACCTCTTTAGTAGTTAGGGCTTTCGAATAGAACTTTAAACTTCCAACATAGCCATCTAGAGCACTCCTATATCCGTGCCTTTCTGACATAAAGCCACCAGAAGAACTTGTAATTTTCATGCCATCAGTCCAGCCCCCACCAACAATCCAAGGAGTATACAGACTACCTGTTATTGTATTGTTGTAATTATTTGGTCCCTCATTAAAAGCACTTGTACCTAGTTGATTTACAGTGCCGCTATAGTAGTAAAAACTACTAGTTGTAGCGTCTGCGGGTGTAATAAATGTAGGAATTTTAGGCATACTATTTTTAGCTATACCAAATACATCAGACATTGCGGAAGTAGCCATTAAGTTACCGTCTAGGTGTATTCGAACTTCATCAACATTAGGATCAAATGACACATTAATATGCATGAAATCCCCCGACACATCATTAAACTTTACACTATTTACAGTAGTAGAAGAATCTACAGTCATTTTAGAGTATCGAAGACCGTTATCTACAGAGCTAACTGATACGAATTCAACATCAGAAGTGTTTAAAGATTGCGTGGTAGCTAAGAAGAAGCAGCTAGATGCAGCAGTTGCGCTCGCTACTAGCCCCAAGGAACTTGCTGGGTCTGTATCACTACCTGGAGTAACTCGTTCTGAGGAATAGATTTGAGGATCTCTACTAAATCCCATAACAAAACCTTTAGTTGTTACGGTAGTATTATCTTCTAACATCATGTTATCAGCATTAGCTACAAGAGATCCTCCTGTATTTTCACAAGCTAACAACAATTTATAGTAGTTGTAGTCTGCCCAATCCCCTGAATCAGTATCCACTGTTGTACTAGAGGCTTCACCGTAAACTTCGGCACCACTAAATGAAGTTCCATACTGAGGGATATGCACCCACGCATCTATACTAGCTCCATTTTGATTATATAATAAATTTTGGAAGTCGATGGAGTCTGGTAGCTTAACAAAACTACCTAACGCACTTGTGTACACTTCCGTATTTTTGTATTGCTGTCTGGTTATCCCTTTAAGTTTAGCAAGACCTAAACCTTTATCAAACACATCACCTGCATCCGATGCTACTAATTGAGCATTATTAGCTGAATTATTCGCACAGTTAAGCACTTTGTAATCATTAGAATTTGTTCCAACGATGTCAGAATTTAAGAAATTATAAACAGCGAACAGATCGTCTGTTACAATGTTATCTGTTAGAGACAGTACGGGCGCGTCAGTAGAGCTAAACTCACCTAGGTTAATAATTCCCCCCGCACCAACAGGAGGGACTATCATTGGAGGTGCTAATGTTTGTGCTTCTGCCCTAGCAGAGCGAACAAATTTAGGTCTAATAGGCAAGACTATACCTTCAACCTCGCCCTCTTCAAAAGTTAGGTTGCGTTGTTTTTTTATATCAACATCTAGATTTATTCCACTAAGATAAGAGAAGTCGTTAATAGGAACAGTGCCTGGAAGGAAAGTTTGATCTGCACCGAACATTTGGTTAGCTAATACCGCTACTTCAATTTGCTTCTTTCTTTTGTTAATTCTCTGAGTATGTCTATCTATTGCTGCAAATATACTTTGTTGGAAGTTAACTACTAATGCAGACTTAGCATCATATCCCGAGGCTACGAGGCTGTTTACATGACTGGAAAGGTCATATACTTCTTTATTCTTTTGATTCTCTAGTACTTGTAAGAAATGATCTTCAGTGTAATGTGTAGCCATAGAAGGCGTATTGTTTACCTGATCAACATCAAAAAAGGTATCCACATACTTACCTAGCTCGCTTAAAGCGACAGTGGTTCCTTTTCCACCTAAGTTGGGATCGTGTTCTAAGCCCCATTTGTCGCCTGGAATTACAATCCCTAGGTCTGCACTAGTTGGAATTGGCCCTCCATCAGTGTAGGATCTATTTTGAGAATCATAATAAAGACCATCTCTAGAAAGTAGGAATTGTCCTTTTTTTGCCGCAGGAGGTCCGAATACTAGCCTAAATATGGGCCTTGCTTCTTCCTCTTCTGCTACTCTAGCCGCTTCTACTTCTCTTTCAGAGAGTACCTCCGAAATTAAATTTAAAGCACTAGTGCATTTATTGGAGAAGTTTACAGCAGTTTGTACCTGCTGTTTCATAATTAAAAACTCCCCCTGTCTATTCTTTTGGAATGGAGACTGGTTTGCGGGGTCAGTGGGATCATTTGGATCACCTCCTGCTCCTGGTCCACCATCTAAAACGAGTTGTGCGCTTCCTGTCTCTTCTCCATCAACTAACCTAAACCAAGCCTCTGTATCATCAAGACATTTACTTATATTTTCGTAAATCTCGCTACCTTGACCATATAAATCAGCCAAGGCATCGGCTACACCGAAAGCGAACCCTGCATACTCTGCCCATTGCGCGTCGATTCCGTACCGAGAACTTGAAGAAAGGAACTTTAGTTTTCCAGTATCAGCATCTATTTCCATGATACCTAAATCCCTAAAAGCCCAAGCCATAGCGTCCGCTATTGCATTTTGGGCTGCTTCCTTACCTTCTTGAATACCTAGGGCAAAGCCGCCTAAGGTATCCCCTGGGATAAGGGATAGTACATCTTTTCCAAGCTCAATCATGCAGGTAGGCACACCCCATTCCATTAGATATCCCTCTACAGGGTTATCTAAATTTTGGATAAACAGTCCGTTTTTTAGGTCTAGCTTTGGAAAATTAACCATATCAAGTCTCGCTTAAATCCTCTAACTTGTCTTCGTCAAAGAAGCTGTAGTTACCATCTTCATTTTTCATTTGATCGTAATTGTTTAATTGTATGCTCATATTATCATCAACATCAAATGTAGGGTTTAATTCAATTTTACCACCTGCATCACTTTGTATATTAACATTGGCTCCTTTTATATTTACATCACCTGCGCTTCTCATTGCAATTCCTTTAGAAGCAAATACTCCTACATTCCCTCTGCTACGAACTTGTACAGTAGAATCATCTCCACCCTTAGTATCTATGAATACTCCACCTTCTACATCATAAGTTTCAATAATAATGTTACCGTTATCAGAAATAATCCTAATATTGCCAGAAGATTTGTTATAAGGAGCCTCACCATGCTTTACACTGGACTTATTTACTAGTTGAATCTCTCTTCCATTAGTTCCAACCTCTAAAGTTATGTTTCCCTCCCTACTTACAGTTGTTGATGAGCCTTTACAAGCCGAATAAATGGAATTTGGGCCTACAATTCCCTCTTTAACCTTATTTTCCGTTATTTTTATCCCTGCCATCTCATTTCCAGTCTTGAGTACGATAGCATCTACTCCAGGAGCATCATTTAGAGCTACAACCTTACCAGTTGCCGATTTTAAGCGTATCCCTGGGTTCATCCTTGCTGAATTTCGGTCATCTTTAAGTAAAATTTGGTTTTTTAGAGGGGTTGTAATGCCATAGGACATGGGAATGGAAGCAAAATTATATAATTTTGGATTAAATCCTATATTTTTGCTAGTTGCCTCATCCTCAAATACAGGTCTACCTTGGATTTCTGAATTTTGTGTTGGTGCAGTTGTACAGGATAAGAAATGGTACGAAGGGTCATTCTCTGGTTTGCAGCAGAGAACTCTAGTGCCAACTTCAGGAATAGCGCCGAAACCACTATGATGACCTCCACCATATGGAGTTCCATACCATACCCATACTGATCCAGGAAGCTCACCATCGAATTGAACTGCTATCATTCCTTGACGGGTTGGATCTGCATTACTTGTTACTGTTCCTACTTTAATATTTTCCATTTTTAATCAATAGCTGGTATCATCCCTGGGCTGGGGTCTGGGTGGGTATAACCCATTGAACGCCAGTATCCTTCTAAAACTTCTTCTTCTGATTTACTCATAGTAGAAAGATCTGAATGTCCTAAATAATCGTTGTAAGCATCATGTCCGTATTCGGAATTCTGTGCTCTCCATCTAGCTATAACACTAGCGGCTAATCCTTCCCAATCATTATCACTAGAAACACGATTCCAATCTGTATTTCTTTCCACCCAATCTCGTACATCTATATTATATGTTATAATAGGAGTTAATGCTCCTTCAAAAGTATCAGGCGATTCATCTTCGACGGGAGTAGGGGGTAGGTCATCAGGGAGAGGGATCGGTGTAGGTGTATGCATCGGAGCCCTGACTGGTTCCGTATCCAAAACTGAATCACCTGCGTCTTTTGTTGGAGGTAAGACCACTGGATGAGTAGGATCAATTAATGGAACAGGAGCAGTAGCCTCTGGTGCTGCGTAATCAGGTAGAGGTGGCAGTGTCCAAGGATCAATCTCGGGTGGGACTTCAGCGGCAGGAGGGTCAGAATAGAATGGGTCAATCCTAGGATCAAGCCCACGGGCTCCCCCAGCAAAGTGTGCAGGGTCAGTAGGAAGATCAGCATGCCATGCAGCGGTCATAGCTCCTGCAATTTTTATACCAGCCATTGATGCAGTTCGCGCAGCTAACCCTAGAGCACCTCCACCTCCAAGTTTCTGATCGTCCATTTCTATAGGATCCTTGATGACAAGGAATTCAGAATAGGCATCACGATTTGATATATAATGTCTGAAACCAAAGATTCTATAAAGACCTGAATAAAAACTGTTTACTGGGTTTCTATTTGTTTTTCCATCGTATAATTGCCTAACTTGATTTAATCTATTTACAAAAAGCAAAGAAGGTCTGCTTAAAATAGCACCATCTGAATATTCAAACATTGGGAGAGTTCTTATTTGTCCCGAAAATCTAAAATTAAATAATTTAAAAAAGAAATGCAAAAAAGACAAAGACGAAGATTTGGTATATTTTTTATGAATCTTTGACATGCCTAGGCCCGTTGTAGTTGTCAACAATGTGGCTAAATTTTTAGCCAAAGATCCAACGCTGACAGGGGGTCTGCCCATCATAGCTCTGGCATGTGCCCATAAAGGGTCAGAACTACTATAATCTTCTAAAATTCTTGTGTATAAAGCTAAAACATCAGCAGAAGTAATTGTCTTACTTGAAGCTTTAATATGCTTATGAGGGATGGCTGCTGTTTGGTTAGCCATGGTCCATTGCATCTCACTAAAACTTAAATTAAGTAGTGGAAAAAACCCCTCTTCAGTCTTGATGTTCAGGTGAATTACATTAGGATTTGAAGTGTTACACCTAAAAACAGGAATACCGAAATTAGCAATCTTTTCTTTCGCTTCTTGTGAGTAATTAAACTCATCTGGTATTTTGTTTATCGCTAAATCAGGATCGAAAAAACTAGTAGTTTTAAACTTTTTAGTTATTATGCTTTGAATGTACGCAAAAAAAGGTAATCCTGTATCTGCAAAATTACTTAGCACAGGATTCGAAGTATATGCAGGGGTAGTTGGGTCATTTAAATCAATTAGCCTATTCCAGAAAGGGTCTCCACCTCTCCCTACGCGAGGATCATATGAAGGTGGAGTATACTGAATATGTTCAGCGGTTCCATGAAGAAGAGATTGTTGTGTTTTTTTATCTAATCTTGGATTATTTACAAAAATACCACCTTGTAAATAATTTTTTATATATTTTCTAGCTCCAAAAACAAACATTCCTGGTTCACTAGATGGTAAAGAGCCAGTTAACAAGGAGTAAGAAGTTCCTATCATCTTTTTGTAAATATCAATTAGCTCTACATTACTTTCCCAGTACCAATAAGGTTGGATAAGTTCTTCCGAAGTGGCGGTAGATACTCTTCTAAGCAACTCAGTTATTGGAGCTAACCTGTTGCCTTGGTTTATCTGCTCTGCCATTTCATCATCAATTAGAAAAGTTAACCAGTACATTCCACCATAATTAGCATCAACTAAACTTATAAATTCTTCCTGATTCACCACGGGAGCGTCCCATGTAACACCTCGTCTAGCTTTTGCAATAGCGGGATCATAGTATCTTGCTCCGCTAGTACTGCTATCTGCTTGCATTGTAACAACTTTTAATCCCAAATCTTCATAAATCTCTCTTGCAAGTATAGCAGCCGCAGTATCTGAATTATACGGAGTCATACCAGCATACGCAGCATCAATTTCTTCAGGCTCCGCAATTAATTTTAGTCGATCTGATATTGAAGCATCTTTGTTTTTTAAATATTGCTTAAGTAGCTTATTTAAGTCTGGTAACACTACTAAACTATTAGGAACCCCTACTTCTTTTAGGTAATGAGTAATTAGATGTGTAATATTTTTATCGAGATTTAAAATATTATTAGTCTCAGGTACAATTTCAATATCGTCCTTGTAATTAGGGACACCTCCTCCCATAGTAGTTCTAACTATCCTTCTAGTTGAGTGAGTCGTGCGATATTCAAATAAAGGAACCCTAACTGCGAATTCAAATTTTTCCTCAGCTAGATCAACTGCTTTTTCTGGGTTTAGCTTCTTAACCTCTGGTGTAGCTACAAATGTATACTTTGTAGTCTCTAGGTTCTTCATGTTGTTAGCATAAGTTACATCAATAAGAACAGACTCAAACGGCCCAGCCCAATGGCTTAGATCATCTCCTACACCGTACATAATATAGACTTTAGGAAATAACTTAGGCAGGTTGTCCGTTAAAGTATGTCTCACGCTGCTCGCGTCTAATGTATCGCCTTTCGACTCCGCTTCCTCTACTAACTGATTTCTTTGCTCTACAACTCTAGCTAGTCTGGACGATAAGGCAGTATCTAGTAATGTTCTTAAGAATAAAAGCTCAGGCTCTAATACTTCAATTTTAATTGTAAGACCTTTATCGTCTGCTCCCTCACCAAAAGCTACCTTATGGTCAAGACTTAAAAAACTTTCATCTCTATTATTAAGAACAGCCGTATTAGCTAAACCAGCAGCCTTAGTTTCAAGAAGAGACGCAAACTCTGCCCTACTACTTTGCTTCGAAAACTTCCTAGCTAGACCTTGATCTAATGTTATTATAACATTATAAGTTGCAATAGTTCTATTGTTGGTTCTAGCCATAGCATTACGAGATTACTGGTATAAGTATTTGATCCCCACTATTAAAGCCTTCAAAAGGGTCAGTAACTCCATTTACTAACATTAAATACCACCAGTATCCTGGAGTTCCAAAGAAAACATTTGAGATAAGGTCAGGTCTATGCTCAAATCCTGCTGGAACTCTGCCAATTTTTGTTTGCACATCTGTAATATTTTCTGAGACGGCATCTATTTGTGACCCTACAGAAGTAGTTATATTTCGGCCTTTATGGAATAGTGCTCTAACTCCATGCCCGTATCGAGTAATGCTAGTTCTACTTTCTCCAATCATTTATTATCTCCATCTAGGTTTATCGTCATCCCTGCTTGTCATAGGTTTTCCAGGGACTACATCCGAACTGCTCATCATGGGATCAGTAGATTGGTAGTCGCTAAGAACAATAGACTCCCAACCTGCTAAGTTATCTCGACTAATTGGAATCGCTTGCTTATAAGCTCCTCTGTCTCCCTCTCGCACCTCTAAAAGGTCCATGCTAACACCTATCACTCTAGGAAGCATAGTTCTTTGGTCATAACCTGCTTTATCATCAGCAGATATTCGATAAGAAGTGCATACACAAGGTATGTTCTGATATAGTACACCATATGTTAAGCGAACAATTGGAGGTCCATAGAAAGGATTTTGTGCGTTATTTAAAACACTTGATCGAATTAAATTAGCCCAATATACAATCGCATCAATTATGCGGTATTTCATCTCATCCATCCCAAGTAAAGGGCTATCTTCTACTTTTTCTTTATACTTTAAAAGATCGTACTCCTCGTTATTTTCTGTCCCTGATATTGTAGGATCTTTTCCTAAAATTTCTTCCCACTGTTTTTCATATTTACTTGAACGGGCAGGGCCTAGATTTTCTTGATTGGTAAAGTCTTGGAAGAAAGATTTTTGTAAATTCTCAACTGACTTATCTCTTCTTCTCATACCTAAATTGGATCCAATTCCTGCTGTAACAAAACTTTGAATGTTTGGCAAAGTCATGTTAAAAGTTATTGCTAATTTTCTAGAGTCAGCGCCTGTGTATCCAAAAGAATTTGAGGATCTACCGATAGGGTTATATTTTACTAATTTAGCAGACTTAGACTCCTTAATTGTTACATTCTCAAAGAAAGGTAATATTCTCTTAACATCTTTATCATGAGTTGGAAACACAAAAACAAGTCTTGATCTTTCCTCAATATGTGAATCTATTCTTAATATAGTCATAATTTATGGGGTCGCTCCTATAATTAAACCAACATCAGTTGGTGCTGGAGTTGCAACACCTCGGGCTATTTCATCTAAGTAATCAATTACTGATCTAGCTACTTCATCTCTACGAATAGGATCTAATAAGTCAGGTCGGAACGCCATAGCAATTCCTGCATCAGATGAAATAGCTTTTGCCATTTGTAAAAAGGAGTTTGTACTTGCAACATCCATCTGCTGCCTTCTCTGTTCGTTGTGGAATTTATCCTTCTCCATTTGAAGGCTTTCTTCACTTGATTTTGCTAGGCTTGACATTGATGCAGCCATCATACCTATACCTACAACAGCGCCAAGTAAAATGCCTATTACTCCACCTCCAGCAAGTGCAGCGGTAGCGGATTTAGTTTGTGCTATTGTATTCCCATGAGTAGCGCCTATTAAGCTACCTATGGCACCGAGTAAGGTTTTCCCCTGTATTTGTGTAGCCACCCACTGTGCTGTTGTTATGGCAAATCTAGTAGCTTGAACGGTTAATAAAGTTGTAGTTACTCCAATAAGAGCAGGGAATAGTGTTGCTACTAGAATTTTTAGTGGAGTTTTTAGTGTAGTTAAAATATCTACTATTGGTGGTAATAAAATAGCACCCATTTCTTTTAATGGTTCAACTATTTCAGAAAATAATATATTTAACTCTCGCATCTGATTTGCTAAGACCTGTTCTGGTCCTTCAGGTGCCATACCTGCTCTATTTAACTGTAAAGCCATCTGCCCCAAGCCACCTTCTCCACCTGCAATACCAAGTAAAGCGGTGAATACCTCACCTAACTCCCCACCTGCTCCACCTGTAAGAGCTTGAGTTTGTTTAGCACTGATAGAGATTGCTTCTGATAATTTCTCAGTCATCTGAGATGGAGATAGTGTTCCTGCTCTAATGTCCCTAGCAATTTCTAATAATCCTAATCGTTGAAGCAGCGCAGAGCTAGTTGCAGGGTCTGCCAGTACGGAGGCAAACTTTCCAATAGTACCTCCGAACTGCGCTCCCATCCGACCAGTTAGTTCAATTACAGATTTAGATAAAGGACCAGCAATACCTAACTGACCAAAAGTTGCCATTTTACTCGAAAGTACCTGGACTGCTCCAATTAAATCAGTAGTTGTGATATTGTAAGCAGTAGAAGTATACATTAAATTTTCAGATAAGCTGTTTAATGAATTTTCAGTTAACCCTCCCTGATTAAAGAGAAGCTGATTTAATTTCATAAGACCCTGAGTGCTTTGCCCAGTGTTTCTCATAAAAGTCGCTAATTGGAGCGTTGCAGGGTTTAACTTATCAAAACCCGCGCTTCTTAGTTCTATAAGAGATTGAGTATTTTCGGCAAAGCCCCCTCGTAAAGACGCTAGTGCTGCATTATTTCCTTCGGTTAACCCTGCTAAAGTCTTATCTATTGCAAGCGATTGTTTTTGCAGATTATTTGCCTCTTGAACTGCTCTTCCTAATTCCTTTACTGGTGTTATTAAAGCGTTAAAAGCCAAATGACTCATACCCATGGATTTTCTGAGTCCATCTAAACCTGTATAAACTAGATTTAGTGACTCATTTAGAGTGAAAAAAGTGTTTTGGGCCTGACTTACCATTATTGTTCAGTAATTTCTGCGTTCGGATTTATTTCCATATTAAGTTGATTTATATTACCATCAACTTTGGTTGTCATAAAAGTTCTAAAATTTTCAGATCTAAACACTCTGGATAGTCCTTTTGTTGCTTTATAAGTAAATAGCGATCTGACGGGAAACCCGTACCTCTGTGCATTTTTATATAGCCCTGTAAGAACAGTATGAATTACTTCTACAGGTACATCATTAACTAAAAATCCAGAGATTACTTTATTATTTTGGGGAGTATTATAAATACCACCACCTCCTCTAGCTTTAGTTACGAAAAGAAGTCGTTCTTCTCCCGTATAACTAAAATAAACCATATCCCCTGCATCAATAAGGCTACTACCTTTAAATAGCTGGGTAGTATTTTCCCGTAGTCCCGTTTTTTCAACAGTTTCGGGATCACCAAAAGACCCTGCCAAAACAAGGTCCAAAAGTTTATTCAAGAAAGTTTTAGAGAATTTAGCCATGTCTGTCTATATTTATATATATTAATGGTTAAACAATGAGTAATACAGTAGACATCGAGTTAATTGATTTTCTAGATCTCCTCAATCATACACTAAGTAATGAGTTTACGGAGAAATGGAGACATAAGTATAGTGAAAAATTTATTAAGCATTTTCAGTTAAAAATATTACATACTATAAATAAAGGTAAAGTATTGAAAATAAATACTTTATATCTATACTTAACTAAGAAATGTAAATATTCAAGGGATCAAGTCCTTAACTTTTTTGAGACAATAGATATAGATATCTACAGACCCTTATTGACAGGGAAATTAACTAAACACTTATTATGATTGATATTCAAATGACAGATTTACACAGCTTTTTTATGTGGGTTATGGTTTGCTTTAGCCTTACCCTCATAGTTACCGATGGCACCATTTTTGAGAAATGGCGAACTGCTATTAGAAATAGAAGCGATTTTTTAGGCAAGCTATTTAGCTGCCCTCTTTGCTTTGGTTTTTGGGTTGGTGTTCTTTTAGGCTATACCTACCTTTCACCTACTAATTGCCTCTTCCTTGACGGAGCTTTAGGCTCTGGTACAAGTTGGATGCTTTATAGCTTCTTTAACCGTTCCGCTTCTTAGCCTCGTTTAGTCGTTGTTGAACGACACAGCCTTCATTAAACTCAGTGCAGTAGCTTTTATACGCGCACCAATTGCAAAATTGGTTTTGCATGGGGGTTAAATCAGTTTTCTTAGCCTTTCTGATTTTCCATACATCATCTAGCAC
This sequence comes from Prochlorococcus sp. AG-409-P03, assembly GCA_003215295.1. Classification (GTDB taxonomy): domain Bacteria; phylum Cyanobacteriota; class Cyanobacteriia; order PCC-6307; family Cyanobiaceae; genus AG-409-P03. The sequence continues at coordinate 102,484 of QCKN01000003.1, forward strand.
ACTTTTAATGTGTGCCCGTATCTGAGCAGAGGTATACTTCACGGTCACTAAGTTATCCGACAGAGGGTAGTAGTGACCAGCGGTAATATTCTCAATCGGAATATTGTAGAGCTTATGCACGGCATATACATAGCCTTTCATTTGGCTATCTTGGAAGAGGTCTATCTTACTTTTCTCTCTTTTAGATGTTTTGTAGTCTAAAACGAGATACCCACCGTTACGCCCTTTGATAATCCTATCAATATATCCGTTGATGGTGATACCTTCCGCAATCTCTAGGTTAAAATGCTGTTCACTTGTACCTACTTCTGAAAAAGAAGCATTTAGGCGTAAAAAATTCTTTAAACAAGGGTCTATTTTGTTGTTATAGCTCTTGGAAAACTTATAATTTCCTTTTAAGTCTTCAGATATACCTTTTAGTTGCTCAAAAGTAGTGCTTTGGACTCCATCCTCAAAGATTTTGTGGATATATGAGCCAAAATGAAGAGCGTCGGTATTTAATGAGTCAGGCTCCTCAAGTTTGTCTACATACTTGTAGCGGTACTTGAGCTTGCACTGCTTAAATGTGTCTCGTTTCGAATTACTTATTGTATTTATAAACATGATAAATCCTCAGTTCATTAAAGACTACCTCATTGAAAAAGTGGGCAGCGATTATAAAGAATCATCCAACCATGCAGAGCTAATAATCCCATCCTTTTTCATCGAAAATGACTACAAAAAACATATGAGCGTCAATCTTACCTCAGGTTTGTGGCAATGCTTCAAAACAGGTAAAACAGGAAATTTCATCCGTTTATACTCGATTTTAGAGGGTATTTCGTATAAACGAGCGGAATCGGCCCTTTTATTTCGTGAGTTAGAGGATAATAACTATGCAGCGTGGGAAAGAACATCTGAAAACACAGAAAGTACTGAGCTAGAATCAACCATAGATCTAAAAGGTTTCATCCCTATAAACATTAACAGTTATGAATCAAAGAATGATCAGGTGGTAAAAGCTTGGAACTTTCTTATGTCCAGAGGGCTCTTCAATACTTCTGAATTTGAAGAGGCTCCATATTATCTAGCTACACAAGGGAGGTATAAGGATCGTCTAATTATCCCGTTCAAGGATGACATGGGTGAAATTTTCTTTTTTCAGGCGCGAGCCCTATCCCCTGACATACAACCCAAGTACCTAAACCCTTCTGTTGATGAGGGTGTTAAAGCCAGCAATATTTTATACCCATTTGATTATGATGCTGATCACTTGGTGATCTGTGAGGGTCCCTTAGATGCTATTACATTAAATTTACATGGGTTTAATGCTACTTGTACTGTAGGAAGCTCTATTTCAGGGGTTCAGATGCAGATGCTAAAAGAGTTTGCAGGTAAAATAATTCTTGCATACGACAATGATGAAGCAGGAATTCGGGGTTTGGCTAAGTTCGAAGCACAAAGACGGCAGTATTTAATGCCTGAATTTAGTGTAGTGTTTCCCCCACAAACTGCAAAAGATTGGAATGAAGCCCACATTAAGGAGGAAAACTTAAGTTCTTGGATTCATCAAAATCAGTACGATTATACCTACGAAAATATCACTAATCAGCAGCTAAACCAAACCTTTTAGAGATCTAAGAATGCTAATTCAAATTCAGGACAAGAGTTTTGCTTTGCTGCCTGACAAATATCAAAAATTGTTCCGTTTACCGTGGTGGAAGTATCGAAACTTGCATTATAAGCTCCAGGAAGCCTGCATGCATTAACTGATGCAGTTGCTCTGGTTTGTGATTCTACATCATCCTCTTGTACAAGTCTTCGCATAAACCCCATCTCTTGGGTTCTAATAGTGCCACTTAAACCTACACCACCAGTTGAGGAGTCACTCTGAAGCTCTACAACATGAGGTTTAAAGAAGTCGCCCCCACTTGCGGTTGCGTAGATATGCTCTCTTGAAGCTTCAATTGTATAACTAGCCTCGATGTAATTAAAGTCTTCTGTACCATCTTCAGGCTTATACTGAGTCTTTCTGCGGTACATGATTTCAATATTTTGAATATGTACTCTCCAATCTCCAGTGATTCCACTGTTATCGAAGGTGCTTCCTGAGGCTGCAAATGTTTCGCCATTTTCCGCGTCCCCGAAGCTTCCTTTGCTTATTGTGTATTTTGTAATAGCCATTGGGTGTATCTCCTAATTTATATACTGTACGAATCTAATAAGTTAATTAATTATTAGATAAAATAATGGGCTAACGATATGCTGATCAATTAAATCATATGAAACTTGAATAGAATAAGTACCAGTTCTTGAGCCCAAATCATCATCATTAAAAATTGGAGCCTCCTCGCCTTCATCGTAGGTGTCTCCAGGTCGTTTACCTCTAAGGTCTGTTGTATCAAAATTCCAAACTATTGTATTATCTGAAGTTACTTCAACATCTGCTGAAGAAGCAACTAACACTCTAGCTGGAAGATTTACATCTTCATTATGCTTATGCATTTTAATCTCAACACCGCTAACAGAAGAGCCTTTTAATGCATTTTTAGTAGCTTCGTCAATATCTCGATTTTGAATCGTGATTTCAGTTCCTACCTTAATAGCAACATCAGAACCTAACCTTATGCGTCTGTTAAATAGTTTATTTTTTGCAGTGAGAAGTAAAGGCTGAGTTAAAGTTACAAAAGTATCAGCAAAAAGCTCAAAATCATTTATAACAACCTGCCAATCAGAATTAGGGCTAAACTTTACTGTCCAAACATCAATGTATTCTGCGGTTGATGATGCGGTATTTTGAACAATAAACTGATTTACTCTATCAACACCTGAAATCAATCCCGCATTATAACCATCTAAAACTACTGCATACTCACCAGGAGTCATACCTAAGTTATAAATACCGCTTGTTCCTGTATTGCTAAAGTCAGGTTCCGCGTAGTCTATAGGTTCCCCTGTATAGTTTCCTTCATCAAAATTACTAGCAATGAATGTTTCACCACCCTCTGCCGCAGGACCAAAGACCATTAAGGATTTCTCAGCACCTTCCTCCGAAATTAGACCATCATCGCCTAAAACTGTGTTAGGGGCTATATGGTCATTCTTGTTAAAAATGTGTACCGATCTAATAGCATAAGGGTTTCTAGGAATCCCATCATCTATAAAAAAGGATCTAAGCAGCACTCTAGAAAGTACGCTTGGTCTATTATGACGATCATTAACTGATGTTTGATTTACTAATGGCATCTTTTTCTCGCTCCTGCTCTTCCATAAGAAGATTCATAAATATAACTCTTTCAGACCTAGTTAAGTGTAGAACATCGCTATAACTTAAGCCCACATGCTTTATTAGTATATAGGCTTCTTGAATTAGGTCTTTTAAAGTTAATCCATCAGTTAATTCGGAGAGAAAAAATTTGGCGTAATCGGCAAGGCTATCGCGTTGTGCTCACTACAGGTTGAACAAATAAATTTAACTTCAGTTTGAATACCGTATTCAGTATTCGATACTGCGTTAATTATTGTATGTAGATCTGAGATGGGTAATCTCTTAATCACTTTGGCGATGACACCTTTATCTTTGCTGCCTCCTATTTCTGGAACAAACCTCCAGAGTTGGTCAAGTGTTTTGTCAGGGTTGGTAAGATAAGCCTCATCGGTAACCCTAGGCATTCTTACTTTACAAGTTTTTTTGATCTTTGGTAGATCAATCTCCTGAGGATCAGTAAAATCATCAGGAACATTAACATTGATTAATTTATCTAGTTCAATAGATAGTTTATTTTCAGCGTTACACTTAGAGCATAAGGACATGACTTTATACTCAGAGCCATAAGATAATTCTCTAATTTTTAAAATAAGGAACAATTTATCCATTAAAAGCAGATTTTCAACATCTAAGCCCTGTACGCATCTAGATAGAAGTAGGTTAGCTCCATCTATCGAAGGATCATTTTGTGCTGTAATAATTGCCTTTTCATCCTCAAAACTCATAGGACGAACAGAGACTTTTGTTTCATCAAAATTTGATCCATAAAACTTTCCCCTGGAGGGGACTTCTACCTGTATCTCAACATCACTTGGAAGATGCTCTAAAATACTGGCAATTTCCTCTTCTTCAGTCAGAGAAAACGCTTCTGGGGTGGTTTCTTTCGTATTCATTTTTTACCTCTAGACTATTATAGGATGTATGGAAATACAAGTATCAAATATTAAATCTAAATTAGTAACTGATAATCCCAAATTACTTAAAGCCTTAGTAAAACTATATACCTTTAAAGTTCCTGGGAGTGAATTTTCGTCTGCATATAGAGCTAGAAGGTGGTCTGGTGACAAAAAATTTATATCTAATACTGGGACATTTAGAACGGGTCTTCTACCTAGGATATTAGACGATTTAAAAAAGATCGACTGTACACCAGAGATAAAGTACAAAAAAACTAACTTACCTGTAACCCCTCACAATTGGCAAATTGAAGGGTTTAATTATTACGATTACCAAGAAGACCTTATTATGCGAGGTCTAAATCAATTAAGGGGAATTATAAAATCCCCTACTGGGTCAGGAAAAACCTTAATTATGGCAGGTTTAATTAAGGGATTAATGGGTAGAAAGATGGTGATCCTATTTAATGCAAAACAACTGCTAACTCAAACCTATGAGTTTTTAACGCAAACTTGTGGATTTGAAGGAGTTGGCTTATGTTACGGGGAGGGCTATGTTTATGGGGATATAATGCTTTGCACTGTTCAAAGTATAGAAAAAATATTAGATACCCATCTTGATGATGCTGAAGTATTGATGGTTGATGAGTGTCACGAATTTGCAAATGGAAAAACTACTTTACCTGCAATTCAGGCTTTTCCAAAAGCTGAGTATAGATTTGGGTTTACTGCGACCCCTCCAAAAGAACCAATTCCAAAATATAATTTAGAGGGTGCATTAGGACCTATTATTGAATCTAAAAATACAGCAAATCTAATAGATGATGGAAAACTTGCAAAACCCATAATACAGTTAATTGATAGAAGCTATGCTGCTAGTGGGTTAGATGAAGACATGTCTTACTTAGAAGTGTATGATGAATACATTGTCAATAATGACCTAAGAAACAAAATTATAAGAGAGATTGTAGATGACATCAGAAAACGAAATAAACAAGCCCGTATACTTATACTTACCAAATCACTTGATCACGGAAGAACCTTGGAACACTTACTTGGAGGCAGTTGTGAATTCCTCCAAGGGTGCAATTCAGTCGGAGAAAGGTATGAAGCTATATCTAGATTCAGAGGATGTGGAGAATCTAGCATCCTCATTGGTACTAAAATCCTGCAAACAGGGGTTAACATTGAGGAAATAACACATTTTATAAATGCGCGAGGAATGAAGTCTGAGATAGCAACCCTTCAAGCTTTAGGTCGCGCACTCAGAAGACATGACTCAAAAGAATGTGTTTATATTTATGATTTCTTAGACAAAGAAAAGTATTTAAATGAGCATTCTAGGGCAAGAAAAAAGCATTATGAACGGGAAGGACATGAGGTAAAAGTATTATGAAAGATATAAAAGATATAAAAAAACATGTAGCAAAATTATCTGAAACTGAAATTACTACATTAAAAGCTATACAAAGTAATTTAACTAACATACAAAAAAAGCCCACCGTTTCTGAGGATGGGCTTAGGGTGTTAGAAAACTGTCTATCAGAGTTAGAAATTTTTAAAAATAACTACACCTGGAGACTAATTAGACTATTAAAACAAAATCATATGATTGATTAGTTACTACTTCTGTAGTCTTTTATTGCGGCTTTTATCGCGTCCTCTGCCAGAACGCTGCAATGAATCTTCACGGGTGGAAGGCTTAGTTCTTTTACGATCTGAGAATTTGTTATCTCGTTTGCCTCGTCCAACCGCTTTCCCTTGATCCATTGTGTGGCGAGACTGGAAGAAGCGATTGCGCTGCCACATCCGAAAGTTTTGAACTTGGCATCCACGATGAGATCCCCTTCTACCTTTATTTGTAGTTTCATCACATCCCCGCATTCTGGAGCCCCAACTACGCCCGTTCCTACTCCCTTCTCGTCCTTTTTGAAACTTCCCACATTCCTTGGATTGTGGTAATGATTTAGAACCTTTTCGCTGTACGCCATCGTCTTTTTTTGTTTTAGATTTGGTTTCCTGTTTCTTTGCGAGAGCCATGCGCTCCTCAATACCCTTATAAACGGCATCTGCCTGTTTTTGGGTCATTTTTCCTTCTTTCACAGCCATTTCTACGCGAGTTTTAATAGCGTCTAAATCCATTCGACCTCTATCTTGTGCAACTGCTGTAAAGCTAAAAGTAATTAAACAAAATAATGCTAAAATAAGTTTACTCATAAGTAATCCCTCCTTTATATCTAGTCAACTGGAAGTTTAATATCTGGATTTTCTAATTTTAATTTTAATGCCCAGTTCTCCATATCCCTTCTAGTCCACTGATCTTCTAACTTACTTTCCAAAGCATCTAATTTATAATGAATTGAATTCAGTTGAGTGCTAATCCATACAACCCCAGCACACAATGTAATCACCATACCTAAAGGCATTAGTGTATCTTTGCTTATTAAACTCTTTTTAACATCCATTACTTAATCCTTTTCAAAGTTAAATTTGATCCTGCTTCCAGGTGGGCAGTTTTACTACCACCATCGTCCATCTCTATACTTACTGTGATATAATCTCCTGTAGATGCAGTAAAAATAGAATGAAATGTTCGTTCTTCAGGGCCTACAGTACCATAAAGTTTAGGAGATATTGTATGAAATGCAGTTCCGTTTTTCTTAGCCCTTAGCTCAATAGGATCAGACTGGGATCCTGCATCAACAACAAAATTACCTAAAAGTTCGTAAGTCCCTGTTGCACTAACTGTAAAATATTTTTCGCCATCATTCCACGCAATATGATTTGTATCTGATATAGCGGTTGTAGTAGTTGCTCCTGCTGCAAAGTTTATTTCGTCAGTAGTGTTTGTTCCTGCGGTAGAGCATTCCACATAAGCAAAAGGCTGTGGATATGGCATTCCATTGTAATTGATTGCAGAAACATCAGTAGCAGATACACTAGATGCTCCCCCAATTAAACCTGTAATTGAAGCGCCAGTGTTCGTGGTCTCTATTTTTTTAGAATTATTATAATAAAGCCATACTGCGGCATTCTCATTAAATCTAGCAAAATCTTCGCCATTATTAGATTTAAAATGGATGTCATCTTCAGTTTGAACAGTTATTGTCCCATCAGTCGCTCTAATAAGATTTGGGTATGAAGCCCCGTCATCCCGTCTAATGAATAGGTGGGCTCCCCCACCTCCAACACAGGAAACTCCTACTGAGGAAATATCAGTAGCGGAAACTGAACCACTAATAGAAAGAGAAGAAGCTCCGAAACGAGATCCATCAGTTATTAAAATAGAGCTTGTAGGAAGCTCCGTTATTACACTATTAGCGGCAGTCCCCGACAGAACCAGAGGACGGTAATCAGCCATAACTTACCTCCCTCTCCCACCCTTGAACCTATTTCCAGGGCCATCAAAATCTGCGTCAAAAGCAATACCAGAACCATTTCGAATAACAGTAAATACAAAATGTTCACTCCATACAGCATTACTATTAGCTTTATCTACAAGGTCTTGGATAGTAGGTTTACCAGCACCAGAATTTAATCTAGCACCAAACTTAGCAGAACTGGATTTACTGTCATGAATTTCCATAAATGTTCTACCTCCACTATGAACCGCATGAAAAGTTAAATCATTTCCTTTCCTTCCACGATAAGTGGTACTCTCATTTTTTATGGTTACCTTAACATATGGCTTTCCACCGCTTCTAAGAATACATACAGCATTAATAAATCTTTTCGCTACCGCCATTGATCTACGACCAGGACGAACAAGACCATCAATTGTAGAAGCTAAAGAGTTAGCAGTACCTAAGTTAACTACTTTCATGGACCCCAAACCCTCTCTTGATCTTTTATACTATTTGAGGTTTTAGCCACTCCATAAGTCAGAGCAAATATTCGTAATTCTTCACTGTGATTTCCTACAGTTACTGCATTAAAAGGAACCATAGTAGTTAACACCAAAGAAGTGCCCATAGGACCAACAACTCCAGGTACGGATTTCGCGCTATCTATTGATGAGGCAAATACAGGCCCAGCACCTAATGTAATCGCAACACTTGAAAATAAAGTTCCTGATCCTTGTGAGTATCCTACACCAGAAGTATAGGCTTTGTATTGCCACCTTGTTCCTGAGAAAGTAGCAGGAGCCAGACGCATCCATGCAGTAGATCCAAGGCTAGAGGTTGACGCTTGATCTACATCGGGTGTAGGACCTACATTTACTGCCACACCCCCAGATAAATCAATCAAAGTGGCGTAGGTAGCTTCAACTGAAGTTCCTACCGTATCCTCTAACGAAACTGATTTTGTAACTCCCGAGGCTACAGTAAAAATCTTAGTTACAGGTAGTATTACATCTCTTTGCGACATTAAGGACCCCAGGGCTGCTCTTGATCTTTAAGACTATTAGCGTTCTTAATATTACCAAAGGTTAGAGCAAAGACTTTTGTTTCTTCACTGTGATTCCCGACTGTTACTCTATCAAAAGGAACTAAAGTTGTTAACACCAAGGAAGTCCCCGCAGGCCCAACAACACCAGGGACTGCCTTACCACTATCTATAGAAGATGCAAAAACAACAGCCCCAGCCGCTGCATCCTTATCAGTCTTGTAAACTCCCCCCGCAACCGCACCAGCAGCACCTTCTGTGTAGCCTACTCCAGAAGACCAAGCCTTGTACTGCCAGTTAGTGGCAGAGAAATGTCCAGGAACTAACCTCATCCAAGCAGTAGTACCTAAATCCTCGGCAGGTTTTTGAGGACCTCCAGAAAGATCAATTAAAGTAGCGTAAGTAACCTCAACAGAAGTTCCTGTAGTATCCTCTAAAGTAATAACCTGGGTAGCACCCGAGGCCATGGAAAATACTTTGGTTACAGGTAGGATTACTTCTCGTTGGCCCATTACTCTTCTTCCTCTTCTTCTTCCTCAGTACCTGAGATGTCTAAATTACTTAGAGCATCTTCTAATTCCTTTAAAGCATTCATATACTCATCAGGATTGATCTCTTTTCTTTCTTTTTTCTCTTTTTCAGGTAACTCTTCTTCCTCTGGAGCTTCTTGATCAAGTGTTGCCGTAGGAGCTTCTTCTTGCTCCTCCTCTTCTTCACTTACCTTTTGCTTTCTTTTTTTAGCCTCTTGTCTAGCGGCTTTAGTTCCTCCCTTAATACCTTTTTCAGGATAGCCTTCTTCTTCGTCTTCTTCTAAAGCTTCAGGATCCTCTTCAGGGTAAACATTATGGATTTCCGCTCCATCAATAACCGTCCTCTTCTCATCATATTCGGGAATTTCTTCTGTTTCTTCTTCGTCGTTTTCGTCTGCTATTTCAACAGGCTCAACCACTGCATCTTCATCGTATTCTGGGATCTCATTTTCGTTAACGCTTTCGGGGTTTTCCCGCCTTTCGGCTAAAAGATCAACAAGTTCATTAATATTTGAGCAGTAAGTTGAGATATCACTAAAGTTTAGTGTCTCAATATCGTTTTCAGGCTCAAAACCCTCAAACCCAGCCTCGGTAAAGATAACTTTAATATCTTCGTTAACATCTAAACACTCAACACCGTCTCTGTTTCGTAATAATTTGCTTGTTTCCTTTAAGATCTCTTTAATTGCACTATTTTTAGGTGCGACCTTTGCAAGACATTCGAAAAGAACTACTTGTGTATTTGCTAAACTCTTAAAGGAGGGAATTTCTTTTAAATTTTGAACATTAACACCGTACTTTTCGTTTAAAGAGCGGATAAACAAGGATTTTACTGGCTTTTTAGCTTCAAAAAGGTAAGAAACAAAGCTGTTTAGATCCTTTTTAGAAACTAAAGAAGATTCTCTAAGCTCTAAGCTGTTCATTATCACAGTTCTAAGCTCTTTTTTAGATGCTAAGGCCAAATATGGGACTTGTTCTATAGCTTCTACTAGATGCTGTTCAATTGTCTCTTCATTTGGATCAAAAATACACCCTGCTAAGTTCGAAATCTTCTCCTCATTAACCCAGATTGAGGCAAAATTTTGCTTCGTTTCGTACAATTCTTTGCGAACAAGCTCTTGGCTGCAAATCATCTCATAAATACTTTTTTGATGCCCCTCATCAACAACAAAGTTCTGCTCTTCTTGCAAGTTATCGTATTCAATTCTAGGGCAATCGAAGGCTTTGGAGATAGTGTTTGATAAAATAATTGAATTTCTAACCTCAGGGATACTTTCTATAGCTTCTCTATTCTCTGCTAGGAATTCAACGACTAAGGGAGCAACTTCAACTAGCTTTTGATAGCTATCAGAGCGAATAATCCCCTGTCTTTCATGTAACTTTGCAGTTTTTTCAAGAAGATTATTTCTTACTGTAAAGAATTTAGCTCTATTTTCCCAAAGGCTAAGAATATTATCAAAAGAATCATCTGCGTCTGCGAAATCTTCTTCATAAATATTCTGAATAAAGTTAGAGACCTTTGACGATACAAAAGTATCGAACTGCTCTTCATCAAGGAAGACATCTGAATCTTCAATTATAATGTTTTGCAGAGAAATGCCTTGGGAGAAATCGTAGTTACCTTTTACGATTTTGTCACTTTCTGTAATAAAGATAGCTTCCTGAGTGGAGTCGTTAATAGAGAATACTTCAATATTCTCCCTAAGAGATCTGCCTAAATAATCAGCTATCTTTAGTATATTAACGAGCTTCTTATTGCGATTTTCAAAAATATGGTCAAACATAATTAATTTCCTTAATGTAAAGCACTATGTTATATATGCTTATTTAAACCAGAAAAAATCACTTATTTTGGTTTAATCTTTTTATGATGCGATTTATGGTTTTTACCTCTGCACTGTCTGCACCTTTCTCAGTGATTAGACGCTTCTTTATAGTTGACAAATCTACCTTGTCTTCTGATGGACCAGCCATAGGCTGTGTGTTTTGTACTGCTGCTGGCTGGTTTCCTGGGTTAAGATCACCAGCCCCAGGAGAAATTGCATTCATCTCTCCCTGCTGTTCAGCCATTTCTTTTGCCTCTTTCTCTAGCTGGTTTTTGATCCATTTAATTTCTCCCTCACTCATATCATAGTACTCTTTATAGATATGCTCTTTAGGAAATAAACCAGTCGAAGTTACTCCCTGGATAATTCTAAGTTTAGCTTCATCAATTTCCAACTTTCTCTTAGTGAACATATCTGAAGGATCAGGCAATTCTACTCTGAGGTCTTTAATAAGACTTTCTGGAAATTCCTTAAACCCTAAATGGGTTCTTGCAATCTGCTCTAATCCCAACTCCATTGCGTGTTGAATTCTAGAGATTGTTCTAGCAAATTTAACATCTAGCTGGGAAAGATTCGCCTTTCGTTCAGGAGACTTATCTTTCTCAACAATAAAATCTTTAGGTATTTTAAGGGCTGCCAAAAGCTTATCACGGAAATATTGAACATCGGCTGTTTCACCTAAATTCTGCGCTCCTGGAAGTGTCTCAATTTTTGTTCCCTGGTTATTTCCTTTTACTGGAACAAAGAAATCCTCATCTGCGCTTAATGGGTTATATCGCTCATCTAACCCTCCACGGTTAAAGTATTTTTCCTTTTTGAATTTCTCTTTAACTCGTTCAATAAACATTTCTGCCTTACCTGAGGGTAAGTTTCCTACATCAATATAGAAAATTCGTCTTTCAGGTGCCCGAGCTAATCGGTAAATGAGCATAGCATCTTCCATTAATTTAAGAGACTTAAAGGTTTGGATTGCCATAGATGCTATAGATTTACCATATGGATAAAATTTAGGGTCAGAAGTAAATAATTTAAAATGAACGATCTGGTTCTTATCAAGCTCAATATATTTTTGAGTTTTTTGAGATTCATATGAGTTATTTACCATACCCTCCCAACTAGATTTCTCTGGAATTTCTTGGAGGAAATTATTTAAATAGCCGTACTTATCTTCTACTCTAATAATAAAATTAGGGTTAAGAATTTTAACTCTTTGAACTCCTGCGGAGTAGTTATTTTCATCAACAATAGTTTCTATGAAGCAATCACCAAACTTTACCGCATTACGAGTAATATCCCAATATAATCTATCTAGCCTGATTCTATCAAACAACTCCATCACTTCTTGTACTACCTCTGGACTATCTGATTTAATCGACCAGCGTTCATTTTTGGTATTTCTTTGCGTACAATCATCAGCATAGATGTCGAACGCTGATCCTACTTCAGGATACTCATCCATACTTTCATATGATTTATAGCGTTTTTTACGGTTTAACTCTGCTTCTTGCGATACAGGTGTCGCCCTACTGATTGCAAGGGGTACTCCAGGTTGAGGCTTAAGTCCAGGTGCATCATGTATAATGGTATCACCTTTAGAGGCTGAAGGCTTATCATATTCAAGTTCTTTTACAACGGCAGGTTGGGCTCTTGTAGCAAAAAATCTTGCGAAAAACTTTCCAAGAAATCCTCTAGGATAAAAATAAGGTCCTACTCGCCCAGACCCTACATCAAAAGTGGTCTCACCTACAGTTTCATTAAGTTGTTCTTGTTCTAGCTTATCAGCCATCTTATATCTTCCTCTGTCATACCATTAAAGGTTCTAAATTTACCTTTTCCACTAGAAGGGAATAAGGGGTCTTTTTTAAACGGTTTTTCTCTTCTGAATTCAACATGCGAATGTTCTACATATATATTTAGTCCATGAACAGCTAAAGCTAAACTCATAATTAGATCATCATGGCTATTTTTTTCAGCAGCAACTTTACCTGACTCAGTTAAGACAAAGGAGTTTAGCTCTTTAAGGGTTCTTTCTGAGTTAATTTTAATCATGTTAGTTCGTATGGCTTCTTCTAATTCAGCAAGAATTTGATCCCTGTTTTTAAGAGTTACCTGAAATCCTGGATTGCCCTTATCATCATGCCATAGATTTTCATACTCATATTGATTATATAGCCAATCAATAACATTGTTTCCTATGGTATTTCTTTCTATAACCATTAAAGCTGTATTATATTGCATCCCTTCTGTTGCTAAAATTTTTGAAAATTCATTAATTGGGGTCTTGTTACTATAAAATTCAGCTACAACTTCACCATTATAAGTATTCATAATCTGAAATGCTGAATAATCTAATTCTCGGCCTAAAGCGGTATCAACCCCTATAATGTACTCATAGGAAGGATCTGGATCCTGCCAGATACGCATACGATTGTTATACTTTCTATAGTAATCTTCGCTTACATTATCTCGTAATGATGTAAGAATACTACCTTCAATAAATGTATCCCCTGTTCCTAAAAACTCACATTCATACTCTTGCAGCCATTTTTTTAATGGCATATTTGATCGTGTGACTTTCTCCCAATCATCAATATTCATAGGAGGATCCCGACGCTCCATAGCTTCATACAAATGGTCATACCCTGGAATTCGACTATATTCTGGGTGTTGCTTCCAATTAATGTCAATAGCATTGAATGAGTTGCGTTCTGCCATAGCATCATTGTATGTTTCATAATACCAATTACCTACGCCATTAACTGTAGACAGAACAAAGGCCCTTCCACCCGTTGAAATAATTGGGTACACAGCAGCCCAAATAGAATCAATATTTTCAATGAATGCCGCTTCATCAATAACCAAGAACGATCCCGCAAGTGATCGTCCTGACTGTTTGCCTGAGGGCCTCGACTTAATTATTGAATGTGTCTTTAATTTTAAAGTGTGTTTATTACTTTCTACAATTCCTGCTTGTAAAAATAAAGGAAGCTCTTCATACATAATCTTTATTCGGTCAAGAACCTCTGTGGATTCAGTATCACCCACCGACAAAATAACAATTGATTTGTGTGTCTGAAAGGTTGCCATCCATAAAGAGTAGGCAGCCGAAATAGTAGTACATCCTGCTTGCCTGAATTTCCTTAAAATATTAAATCTATGTTTCTCTATGTTCTGTAAAATTAACCTTTGAAATGGGTATAATTCAAAGGGAACTAAACCACGAACAGGGTGTGTAACTTTTATATATTTACAAATGAAATAAATGGGGTCTTCTTTACATTTATTAAATTCCTCTAGTAAAAGTTCTTCTTCGCTTCTATTATATGACATGCAGTATTACGCCTTTATTTGTACTAGATCTAGTGACTTAACAGACACTACAAAAGAATTAGTCTCCTATTTATCTAGTATTGATACAAAGGTAAAAATCTTAGCGGGTGAAGACTCTATCTTTGCTGCATATGATAATGCGCTACATAGTGAGAAACTTGATCCTTCTGATATTATTATACTCTGCCATGATGATATAAAAATAACAACTAGTCCTCAAGTATTTAAAGAAATAGTCGAAAGTAAACTAAAAAACCCCAAAACTGGCTTTTTAGGGGTTGCAGGGACAAAAACACTAGGACAAACCGCTGTATGGTGGGATCAATCTTTGTGGCAACAACATAGACATACTGGTTATGTACTGCATGGAGAAGATATATCCTCTGCTGATGCCACTTTTTATGGTAATTATGGGCAAGCAGTTGTTATGGATGGATTATTTCTGGTAGCAACTGCAAAAACACTAAAGTTAATAGGGTTACAAAAACCAAAAAGATTTATAGGTGAATGGGATTTTTATGATATTTTATACACATATAAAGCCCATAAAAGAGGATTAAGAAACTATACTGTACCTATTACAGTGCTACACCAATCTAGAGGAGAGTTAGCAGGGCGAGATTCTTGGCATCAAAATAGAGCAGCATTTCTAAAAATGACAGAAGGTAGGCTTCCTGTCTCTATTTAAGTGCTTACCTAACTTTCTCTTCGACTCAGCAATCCTAATTCGCTTGAGTTTTTTCATAAAAGCATTACGCTTTTCCCAGTACCGAGGATCTTTATTCCTAGGAAGTCTTCGCCGCAGTTTAGTTACCCCAGTAATGTCTTCCAGGAACATACTCAGGGTTACAAACCCCTAATGCATCAGGTGCTCTGACAAATCTAGGAGTGCCAGCACCACCTTGACTTATATCAACAGATATTTTTTGTCCGATAGCGTCAACTAAAACCTGAACATCTCCTGGGTCATCTTGATCTGAGGAATATGTTCCAGGTTTAAAACCAAGAACGCCTCCATTAGTTACTCCTATATTTGTAGGAATATATCCACCATTAGGGAAATGGTCTGCAAGACAACTTCTATGTCCACCCCATTTGTTACTAGCAGCTAATATTTTAATTCTTCCTTGTGATTGGGTCAAAGCATGCCAAAATTGAGGCTCATTTATATTGACCCAATCCATTGGATCTTGAGGTGATGCACTAACACCACAGTTAGTATGATTTGCCATAGTGTAATTGTATCCATCACCCTGATATGGTTCTAGTGCCCCAAATCCCCCAGATTCTGCCATTAAAGGGTAAGTACCCATGTCAGATTCATTATCAATACCATCATCCCAAAGCCTTCTGTAGTAATAAGGTTGTGTGGTCGCAATTATTCCTTGGACACTCATCGTTCCAGCAGCAGGAGTTCCATAAGTTTGACCCATTTCATCAGCACTAACTGAATATAGTGTAAATCTTTGAGGTTGAATGTATGAGGAAGTCTCATACCAGTCCCAAACTTTTCTTTTTGTTACGATAACACTGCGAAGCTGGATAAGGAGTTGGGTATGCATCCAATCTAGTTCAGCGTTCATACTACTTAGAGTTATGTCTCCTTCAATCATTCTAAAGTAGGGAACTCGCTTATAAGCAAATGTTAGTTCTTGCGTTTCTTCATAATGTGGGCCTGAAAAATACCCAACACCAGAAACACCTGATACTGGACCAGTACTAGAAAAACTTAAATATCCAGGTGAAAACGCTGTGTTTATTTTTTTTGATACGGGACTTGTTACTACTGTTGCCATAATTTAATTACCCCAATAATGTCTTGATTTACTATATTCAGTATTTGTTAAACTTTGCCAACGATTAAAGTAAGGGTGTTGTAACAAAGGACCAACAAAGTAATCAGATTCAAGAGCTACAGAACCATCATTCCATTGTTTTGCAATAACATCAGCAATACCGTCAACTAATAGTTGTACATCTGCTGTATTATCTTGTTCACTACTGTAAGCTCCTAATTTGTTACCAAACATATGATTATCTACAATAGCATTCGTGCTAAAAAACGGTCCCGTCTGACCAGGAGGAAGACATGTATCATCCCCAGTCCAGTTAGGATAGCCGTATTCGGTTTGAACTTCGGAATCCCCTAGCGTTTCACCTGCAATAGTGTACCAAAAATTAACATCATTTAAAACGATAGGTCCGATAAAGAATGGTGGATGCGTAGAGTTTGGGTACTCAGGACCAATTAAAGCATCTTTATAGCAATCGGTTGGTCTATCATTAGCGAAAGGTCTATAGCTATATGCTTGGAGTGCGTAGCCTGGACTTGTAACTCCAGGAAGTCCTCCATACCCTGGATGGTTTGGATGGGGTCTTAATGCTTCTGCATACCTCTGGGGAGTTACGATCCCGTTAGTTGTCCAAGTTGCACTATCAGTATCATCTTGAGTTGTCCATGGTCTTCTAAAATACCAAGGCTGTGTTGTTAATATATCTCCTCTAACAGAAAGTGTCCCAGCGGCTGGAGTTCCATAAGTTTTTCCACTCTGATCGTCTGCACTTACTGAATAAACCGTAAATCTTTGTGATTGCGTATAGGAAGAAGTTTCATACCAGTCATAAACTTTTTCTTTTGTTACTTTGGGTCTAATTGTTAGCAACAAATGTGTGCCCAAGTAGTGAGGAGCAAGAGTAACTGAACTTAAACTTATTGTTCCTTGATTAAATTTAAATCGAGGTACTCTTTTATAGTAAATATCTAAAGTTTGTGTCTCAACATAGTGAGGTCCAGAAAAGTACCCAACACCAGATACACCAGAAACAGGTCCTGTACTGGAAAAAGTTAAATATCCAGGTGAGAATGCTGCTGCTGATTTCTTTGCTACAGGTGTTCTAACTAATGTTGCCATAAAAATCTCCTATTAAGTCCAATCGTGTCTTTGCCAGCGGTAAGAAAATAATGTAACCTGTTCGCCTGTTTGAGAGAACAATCCACCCATATTATATTCGCTACCAATTGTATCGGTTCCTATAATTACATCATCTACAAGATCTTGACCATAGGAGTAAGGACCTGTTTTAGGTGCAATTTCTGCCCACATATTCGCTGTATACCCTGATTCTCCATCAATAGTATCCGTAGCGAACATAGATTTAAAATCTCCCCAAACAAGTTCTGCATCTACAGGGTTACCCACTCCACCTGGACCAGGGGTACTGTGATTATCATTATAAGCTTGATAGTTATAGCCGATTACAGTATCATCCCTTTCTTGGTGCTGTCCTTCAATCCAAGGCTCTCTCTTATAGAATTTTTGGCTAGTATAAACTCTACCGACAGGCCCATAAGTACTGGAAAATACCGATAATCCACAATCTGATGGAGTTTGATTGCAATAAGTGTTTCCTTGAGAATCCGCACTTGCAGCTTCTATGGAGAATCTTTGTCCTTGGACATAAGATGATGTTTCAAACCACTCATAGCTTTTTCTTGTATTTACATTTGCGGTCGCTCTAACCATAAGAACAGAACCTGTATTAGTTGCTGTCCAGGTTGAACCGCTTAAACTTACAACAACGCTACTTAAGTAACCGTAGGGAACTCTAACATAGTCGTAGTTTAGTGTTTGTTCCTGAATAAAGAATGGACCAGAAAGTGCTCCAACGCCAGAAACACCTGAAACAGGTCCAACTCCCGAACTCATAAATAAACCTGCTCCAGTGGCGTTTGTAGGTGCTGAGGTTCTAATTAGTGGTGATGCCATGTAAGTCTCCTAAATTGTTCTCCTAATATATCTAGTGTTGTCTAGTCTTATTTTGTGTAAATTATTATGTCCAGTTGTGATGTGTATAATTATACATATTAACTAAAACATTGTGCATCCCAGTGCCGTGATTTACTGTACTTACTGGTCTACCTGCTCCATCTGTTAAATGACCATCCTTAAATAGTCTTCCAATTTCATCTGTTGTAACACGAACATCATCAACTTTATCTAACTCTACGCGATATCCACCAAATTTAAGACCAAGTTGGGGTTGTGATTCAACACCAAGAAGTGTGCCTTTTGCTCCCATCATAGTGTTCCAAGAATGTGCGTGTTCAGGTGTCATAAGATCCTCTAATGTTTGGTACTCATTTAAAATAACAGGAATTGAAACTCCGTTATTCGAGGAAACGGAAACAGCAACAAAGTTCATCGCTCCTCTAGAACTCTGAGTTTGTATAACATCTCTACCCTCCACATAAGGCTTTCTAGAGTAGAATGGATGGTCTGTAATCACACGACCCCTAGGACCAAAAGCACCCGCAGTTAATGAACTTCCGTATGTTTCCCCGTTAGCGTCTGCACTTACCGATTGCACAACAAAATCTTGCGCTTGTTGGAAACTTGAAGTTGCATAAAATACATTACTACTTACTGCGGTATAGTGACAATCAGCAACAATAAGAAGGACGGTTTTATCAATTTTTCCTTCCATAGTTATACTGCTTAATCCTACCGACATAGAAGATACGCTTCCGATAGGAACTCGTAAGTAGTTATAATTCAGTGATTGAGTCTCAATAAACCAGGGACCTGAAAGATCTCCAAGGCCAGAGGTATCACCAGAGGTTGCAAACGATTGAGTTGTTTGATCTATTCCTCCTGGGTATGCGTTATAATATGGTACTGCTGCGGCTGTGCTAGTCATGTGTTATCTCCGTGTCTATTTTATTTAGGCGTTAAAATAGACAAAAACTAATATAAATTACTGTTTAACTAAACAGCTATGCTCCCTTTCAGCAATTTGCTACTCGGGGGATCATAAATCTTTTTAGTTTCATAATAATCCTCTATTTTATTTAGTAATGAAGCCCTCTTCTATTAGCTTCTTTTCTAATGAAATACAATTGTTTATTAAATCAGAAAAAGCAAACTCTATTCGCATTCTTATTGGCATATTATTTCACTGGCTCCCAAGTTAAGTATTGTCTTCCTCTACCAAAATTCATAAAATTAGGTCTACCTGTAGATTTTCCTTTTTGTGTTCTTGCTCCTGCCATAAAAGCTAAGTTTCTTGCTTTTTGGGTTGTTGTTACTTTTTTTGCTGCTGCTAACCTATCAAGCACATTTTGCATATTTTTTATAGATTTTCTAGGCATAGGATGATGTCTAGTACTTTTTAGTGCATCAACATCTAAAACACCCTTAACCTCTCTTCCTTCTGGATCTATTATAGGTCTTTCAATCAACAGACCATAAATTTTACGGTAACTTGACATCTCTTGACCTTATTTGCTTTCTTGTCCTTGATTGAGGTATTAGGGGTCTTAACCTAATTGCAGTATCTAAATTTTGTGAAGATTGTTTCCTTAATTTGTCAGCAACCGTTCGCATTGTAGCAGCGTGTAACTTACCAATGTAACTTCCTGAACCTTCTCCTGCGACTGCCTTTTGTATAAGTTCTCCTGCTTTTCCTCCTTGTTTCCAAGATTTAGTAAAAGCTTTCCTGTATGCGCGTGTGGCTCCAGACAGCTTCCTTTCAGGCTGTTCGTCTGCCTTCACAATCTCAGTTAATAACTTATCTTCCCAGTTCATTTTACTCCCCCCGTAGCTCTTTGAGTACGAGTCGCTACTGCTGGGGTTGGTTCAGTTTTTTCCCCGCTAACAGTTCGTGTCCTACCCATTGCTGCATAATGTTTTCGCTGTGCTGTTGTTAAGTTTATTGCTGTAGGAACAATATCCTGTCCAGATGTTCGTCGTGTTCTTTTAAGACTTTTTGCTGTAGCTTCTTCATCAGATGTGCCTTTGGCCTTTCTTTTTTCTATTCTTTGTCGTTTTAATATTGCTGCCAACTCATCTCTATTGTGCTGTGTTTCGGGTCGCCTTCCACTCACATGAATTGGATCACCTTTATCATCTGTAGAATATACAGGCTTAGTGTCCTCTGGACCCCTCCTCATCTCTACTAGTAAGCAATAAATTCTTTCAAAATAATTCATTTTGTTTTCACTTTTTTAACACATCTCTCATAACGAGACTTTGCAGCTTTTGACCAGTTTTTTCTTCCTGGACCTGCGGTGTTCTCAATGGAGTCTGTACATATAGCCCATGGATTTTTTACTCTTTCAAGAAGTTTTTGTTGCCATTTCACTTCTTTTTCTTACGCTCCTGTGCCCTATCCCATACTTTCAGCATAGAAGGAGACAGTCTATCACGAATACCTCCTTTACCTTTTATTACAGGTTTTGTATTTTTGGCTGGGTCCAAAACATATTCAAATAAATTCTTTTGCCAATTCAATATTTAGCCTCTCCTGCCTCTCCTACCATGAGTTCCAGATCGTTCCCTAGCAGTCGTATCACCCATCTGCCCCAATTCTGCATCATCAAAATGGGAGTGTGGTTTATCAACAATGGCTCTCATACCTGGGACTGGTCTAGTGGTCGCTCTTCTTGTTGGCTTTCCTGTATAAGTCCCACCTTTACCAGACTTAGCTGGTACAAATCCCTTGCCTACTGTAGTTGTAGCACCCTGTTTCTTACCACCACGCTTATATGTTATGGTCTTGGGTCTTCTACCATGTTTGGTTTGCTTTAGTCTTTGTTTTTTTAATTCACCTTCAAGTATAATTTCAACAACTTTTTCTTTCCAATTCATACTATTCTCCTTCTACTGCCTCAACAACAGTTCCTTTAAAAGATGTACCTAAGTCTAATAACTTCTGTATACCGAGAGTTAACCCGTAACCCACACCGAAAAACATACCTGCTAAAACAATAAGCTCTGCAAAGCTCATTTTATAAACAGAAAATGGTGTTCTAAATTTATCTTTAAACCAAAATCCCCAAAACCAATTCATTTCATAAATCCTCTTTTTCTAGCTTCTTCATGAAGCTCTTCTTCTTTCTGATCACCATTCTCAACAATCCCCTTAAGAATGGTTGATAAATTAGTTACAACAAGCGTGATCAAACCTGCTACTACTGCAATACTAGTTTCGGGAACAAATTGTATCGAAAAAATGAATGTGCAAACTAGGAATGTTAAATAGAAACCAGCAAACTTTGCAAGGTGCTTAGACGCTGTTTCTTTTGCGCTTTCACGAATTAATAGTTCTCTAAATTTAGCATCTGATTCTGCATTTAGCTTATCAACCTCTACTCGTCCCTCTGCTTCTTTTAGTTTAAGAGCAGACTGTACATCTATGTACCCTTTATTGTCAACCATTGGTTTGTCTACCATAATAACACCTATTTAATTTTTTTTTCTAACTACCCTACCAGTATATTTAGGTAAGCTCTAAATATTGTTACTTATAAATTTAATTAGCGTGGACCTGTACCTTTGATTCTACTAAAATTCCTTCTTTTTGGGCTAGAGGAATCAACAATATAAACAATAGGACCTTGGGAATAATCATACTCAGGACCCCAAGCTTCCCCAAAAATATCTTTTGGTTGTACTCCTTGACCACTATATTGCCCACCTGTCCAACGCCTCCAATTCGACCATGTTTGTGCTTTTGTGCCTATATTATCTTTATATCTTGTACTCGTCCCAACATCTGGGTAATTATCAGTAACATCAGAAAACCCTTTTCCAGGGCTAAGTCTTAAAACTACATATTCGCTCATAATTTATCTCCTAATATTTATTTAATGATGGTGAGATCTATAATGTCTTCTGTATCTGGTTCCATCAGTCCTAGGAAGATCCTGACTTCTACTGTTACCAAAGAATTGAGATTTAGCCGCATCAGCACAAGCTTTCCAAGAATCACTATTAAGATTAGCTTCTCCACATTTTTCTTCTTCGTATTGTAAAAGAGCGTCCCACTGATGCCAATCCTCATTTGCCCACTTGGAGGTCCACCCTGCGGCAGGTTGGCCTCTTCTAGCATCAGGTCCTAGATGGTGGTATCTAACAATATCCGAAGGTGAAAATTTAGCAGGATCACTCCACCAATAGGAACCCGCATGAACCCCTTCGGCTTCCCACTGCATCATGTATAAAGCAGCAATCCAGAAGCTATAGTCACAAGCGCATTGTTTACTCCATTCTCCCATACCTGCTTTGTAAACCCAGTGTTTTTTGCTATCGTATTCAGCATCTTCAGGCATATTTGGGTATTGTTCACCATCTTCAAAAGTTCTAGGATTAATCCAAGTAGCATCTAAGGGGCCTGGGACAAAATCACAACTTTCATGCCTTTGGTTCCAGCTAGAGGGTCTAACCTCAGGACTCCGATATGCGCTTCTATCAGGATTAGTATAAGGCATATGCCATGATCCAGGAGGGATCGCGTATCGGCGTTGTCTACTAGATGCATTAGGACTTATATTCTTATAAGCTCCGCTCCATAATTTGCCACAACTAATTTCATATGCTTCTATAAAAGCAAAACCTTCAGGTCTACCATTGGTTTCTTCTGGATCAGGATAATCATACCTTTGAGGACAAGAAGGAGGTCCATTGTACCGATTAGCCCGTCCACTGGTTCCTTCTTCTGCTGTACCCGCGTTTTGGATCATTCTTGCATAAAATGCTTGAGCATCAATCCAATAGGGTTCTCTAATTTGTAAACAGCCATGCGCTGTACCATTCATATTTAATCCTGGTTCAACGACAACATCATCAACCACCAGCTTTGGAGGCCATGGATCGCCTCTCAAACCATAATGACCATTATTGGAACAAGGACCACCCTCTCCATTAACACCTTGTCCAGGAGGTCTATTGGGCCAACCTTGATTGCATGGCCTCTCATTCATCTGGCTTTCTGGTCTTAATAAAGCTTGTAAGACTGTCATCTGATTTTCCAGATGCTGTTGCTGCGCTTCAAGATCACCCTTTTTATCACCATGATGTATTCCAAATGGATTAAATCCTTGTCCATGGGTTCCACCATTTAATGTCATACACCTAAAAGGAATACAATAACCTAAATTCCAGTCATGAGAAGTACCAGGAGGAATATCACTTGAACCGTACCAATAATCAGGAATTCGTGTTCTATCATCATCTTCCTCCTTACAGGCAGCTTCGCAAGCACTTTTACTACGATGCACACATTCGCAATTATCACTAGGTATGCACTTTTTACAGTACCAACTTTCATCCCATTGAACTTCCGTAGGCCCTGGACCCCCACAACCCATGCCAGGACCACACCCTACAACAACCCATCTACCATGCTTATAACAACACCATTTTTTAGCTGTTGTTCTATCTGGGGCTGGTTCATCTGCTGCAAACCAACCAAAAGATTCGGTTTCACTACCCCAATTTTTGTTTGTAGTTTGCTTTTCACTGCCCCAAGGTGCGTTATCGTTTACATTTCCCCAACTCATAGATGTTCCTCCAACTGGAGGGGTTAATTGCCCCCTCAGCCTCCTGACGCTCTTCTAGGATGCCATTCATAAATAGCATGCCATACAACGGATTCTGCACTACCAAAAGCTCTCTTAATATCCGTCTGATCCTCAGGCCAAGTAATTTTTTTAAGCCATGCCAAAGGAAGGGTGTGTTGTTTTCTAACTTCGTTCATAATCTAACCTACTGTATATATGTTTCCTTGATATATTACAGTCGTATTATTTTTACATTTACATAGCCCGTAGGGCCGCCGATTTTTTAATAGTCCCTTAGTTATGAGGGGTTCTGACAACATATAAGAGTTGGTATAGATGATTTAGCTAGTTTCTCAACCCAACCAGATACTATTCCAGTACTATCAACATCAGCAAAAGTTTTTCCCACAAGACCCGCAATTCTTACGGTATCACTCCAGAAAGACATAGGAAACTCACCCTTACAGTTATCAGGACAAAAACAAAATTGTCCATTCTCTTTAACATCAGTCCAAAAAAAACACCATTCGGCCAATTTTGTTCTTGATGGAGCACCTAAAGGTAATCCAGGGGATAAATCACTTCTCTCGGGACCTTCACAAGTACACTTCCCTTCTCTATGAACTTCAACAGTAATTTCAGTTCCTTGAACAACTAAACCGTTAATAATTTGAGTGTAAATAGATACAATAGCACAGGCTTGAGAATCCACTTTTTGATAACAAGGATTAAATCTAGGTTCAATAGTTTCTCGCCAAGTAGAACGCATTTTAACCCCTCATTTTTTTGGCAAGTTCTTCTAAAGCTTCGATGCGCTTTATATTCTCTTTCATAACTTTATCTTGCTCATCGTCTCGCGCATCAATATCAGCTTGTGATACAGTGTTATGAATAGAACCAAACTTCTTAAACCAAGTCCGACCTTTCTTACTAAAGAGAGGTAAGAATACAAAGAGAATCAAATACCAATAGCCTATTGTTTTAATTAGTCCACCTGTTTCGTGTAAAGTAGAAGCAGTAGTTCCTTGTACAGGACCTGCACCTGCTACTTGAGCAACTACAGCAGCAGGACTTTGTGAAGGCATAATAAGCTCTGTCACCATCACTCCTCCAGCAGCACCAGCAGCTACAGCCGCAGGTTCAGGAATAAACGCAGCAACTGCTCCACCTCCTACAGCACCACCAATAGCATGCTTAATAGTGCTACAACTAGTCAGAAAAAGTAAAAGGCTTATTATAATGAATTTTTTCATGGTTTAGTTCTCCTAATTATATAGGATACTAAGCATTGGGAAATTCACAATGAACACATGGAGCAAATCCTATATGTTTTCTTAAAAACTCTCCTTCTATTTCATCCATTGTTTTTTCATCTAAATTATCAGAATATCGGGAATCTTCGTACAATCCCTCAAAAGGATTGTTCTTCCCCTTACCAAAGCTTTGAATTACCATACAAGTTCGTTTACGAGCGGTTTCCTCATATTGACCATCTGCTTCAAACCCAGGTAAAGCTTCACAAGTACAATCCGTGCCCTTTTCTGTGTTTCCAAACTCACATTCAGTATAACATTCACATAAAGGTCTTTGTCGAACTTGCCAAAGATCTTTAATAAAGGTTCCTTTAGGTAAAATATCGTTAAATATATCTTGATGATCTAGGTCATGTTGGCTCCCATCTCCTATTCTCCATTCGTTATAGGATGACATGTCAGCATATAAATCATCACAACTAGGCACTGCTGCTCTGCAAGCACAGGAATTAATTGTACATATTACCATCGCATTTTTTGTATTGGTTGGATCAAAGAATTTTAGGATAGAGTAATTTACGCGCCATCGACAACAATATTTAAATGATGTTCCAGGAGGCGAGAGCCTATCACTAAGAACATCCGTTGTAGGGTAGTTCATACCAGGAAAATTAATAAGCCTTCCACCCTCGATAAAAGGACCAGGGTTATGGTACTTAGGAGACCCAAAAAAAGAACCTTTATTTCCTACGGTTGTCATTACCTTCCTACTTCCCCTCTAGTTTCACCACCAAAATCGCCGTATTCTTGGGGGTTAGATCCACGACTTTGACCTTTACCTTGTGCTCGTTCTCTTCGGTCTCTTCGTGCTTTATCATATGCCATACGGGCTCTCATACGAACTTTAGCTGAAAAATGTTTTTCTGCCCTAGGAGCAGGCTTTTTCCCTTCTTCTGTTACTAGACTAAGTAATCTTTCTTGGTATCTCATCTCATTCCTCTTCGGGTTCTACCACCAACTCTAGGAGGAACCATACCTTGTCTAGCAAATTTTTCTCTTTCTGATGCAGCAGTAGGTCTAAATTGAGGTGCGCCAGGATTAAAATCTTTAGGTTTTCCAAAGATCTTTTGACCCCTCTTCCAAGTATCGCTCTTAAGCGTTTTCTTTAACTTAGTTTGACCACTTTTTGTCGTAGATAGTGGTGTGGTGCGAGTAGGTTTTGCTTTTGTCTTTATTGTAATTTTTGCTTCAGTAAGCAAGTTGTAAATTCTTTCGTATGAGTTCATCTTCTTTTTCCTGTAAATCGAGCCTTTATTCTGCTGAGTAGGGATGGGGATTTTGTTGGCTCAGGTGCTGGTTCCCGTTCCTTCTTTAGACGGTCCCGTCTGGCTATATCTCGTTCTCGCTTACTCTTGCCATGAGCCAGAGCAATATATTGGGCGACTTCATCGGGATTTTTGTCTCCTCTGCCTTGACTAATCCGACTCTCTACATCGCCCCCTAGAGGAGATTCCCTGTTCAGAGGATTGTTAGGGTCTCTAGCTTTTTTAATCTTCTGCATATCGTAGTTTGCTGTGTTGAGATCTTTTGTTCGACGGTCTGTTGTAAGTGATGACCAGACCTGACTAAACCTCTCATGAGGTGTTTTAACCTCTGTTAACAGATCGTAAATTCTATCGTAGGAGTCCATTATTTACCTCTTTGTTGTGAATAAGATCCAGCCGTAAAAGCTTTCGTTTGCGCGGAAGCCTCTGCTTTTGCTGCCTTTCGTTTTTTTCCTTGTTTCTTTTTATGTTTAAGCATGTGCTCTACTGCTTCTGCTTCAGTATCAGTGTAAACTGAACTCTTAGCCTTTCTTGCAAGTCTTTTTACGCCCCCCGTAGCTAGAATAGATCCAAGCCTTTGCCCTTTGCGTTTTCGAATTCTAACTCTTTTTGTACCTGGATCAATGTTGGGATCATCTTCAGGTCTTGTTTCCCAACCTAAAGCCTTCTTAACAGAAACCTCAGTTTTAGATGGGGTGTCTTCCGTTAAAAACCTATAAATTTTTTCGTATGCTTTCATATAGTTATATAGGAGTCCCAACAAATAGGGGTCCCAAAAACCAGTTTCAATTTTTTTAGAATTTTTTTGAAAAATTTTTTTAGTGTTAACTTAGAAATACTTGTACGATGTATACGGGTGGCGCAAATGGGGACTCCTATGGCCCTTTGCGAAATCCTACGCCAAACATTGGGTATTCCTAATGCTTAGGATGACCCAATATAAATTATGCTTTGTGCTTGTATGGGGTGCATGGTGTGGTATAATGAGATCATGTTAATCAAAAACAAACTAGTCACACGGGGTGACTACAAATTCCGTACAGTCACAGCCTATAAGGTGTGGTTCCATTGCAAAGGCTGCGTCACCTCCTACGAGACCACGCATCGCAAGCTTCGCGTGACCCGTGACCAGCCCACCATGGGCGTCATCCGCTACTCAGAGTACATTGGTAAATATTACCTGTGCCCTGATTGCGAACATAAGAAGTAGCAAAGAGGGGACGGCGCGTGTGCGCGTAAGTATAGAACCCACAAAGGGTTAGAACAGAAAAAAAAGTAGGAATGATGCTTGTATCTAGCGTATGGTATGGTATAATGGTGGCATGAACAGAACGATTATTATCGACACTCTCCCCTCTGACCCTAAAGGCATTTGCTCTGTGACCGTTTCACAGGACAATCGCGTGATCCACACCGTGGACTGGGTCAACTATGGTTTGCCTATTTGCAACATCATGGAAGAGTGGGATGCCTGGACCATCAAGTATACCAACCGAGCCAAGCGAAAGTTTCTCGGAAAAAAGCTTGACCCTTCCCTTCTCACCTGATACAATGGACACCATGAAAGCAACAGTCAGCAACACAACTTTCTTCAACTCTCTACTAGGAGACGAAATGCAAACTATGTACTCTCTCAAGAATCCCTACACGGGTGACGAGCTTGTCCGCTGCGATGCGTCCGAGCTTACTTCCTTCCTCTCCTACTTCCGAGGTCTTATCGGTGTGTGGGACATCCCCTACGAGGTGGTAGCCTAATGACCACTCCTGATACCAATCCCGTTGTCCATGTTGTGGAGGTCCGTGATGGCCTTGTACAGGTGGAGTACAGAAACGGTCTCACCCTTTCCGTGGGTACTAGCGACCAACACTACAGCGTGAAGCTCTATGGTGCTACCCTCACCGTAGAGGTTGCGGTCATCCACCCTAAGCGTGGCTTGCTCCAAATCTCGGAGTATGATACCGTGGCTCAACTCGACATCCCTACCTTT
>QCKN01000004.1 GCA_003215295.1 Prochlorococcus sp. AG-409-P03
ATGAGAAGGTTGATACGCTCCTTCCATTACCAACTCAATATCATCCAAAAGCGCTTGGCGAGATAGTCCATTAGGAAGAGGTGCAATATCGGGCATCACGCTTAATGAAGGGAGAGGCCCACCTTGACCACCCTGCGCAAACCATTCACAAAGTAGTGCTGAAGAGTCCACAAGAAACGAGTGCAGCTCTGGATCTAGATGATCAGGAGACGCAAACAGTTCCAACGAAGGAGTCGAGCTTATTTGAGGGAAAGCCGCCAATGTCTAAAGCTATTCATGTTCATTCTCCCTCTTAATGGCATTGTTTGATTAAGGACTAACTACCAAAAAAGTTGGACAAGCCCATTGAGCTATCTCCAAAACAATGCGAAACATGGATGAAAAGACTTCTGGCAAGGGCTAAAGAAATTGGCTCATCAGGTGAAGTTCCAGTTAGTGCCGTGATTTTGGACAAATCTGGGCATTGCATTGGATATGGAAACAATAGAAGAGAAGTCGACTACAACCCTCTAGGGCACGCAGAACTAATAGCTCTCAGACAAGCTGCTTGGGTGAAACAGGACTGGAGATTCAACGATTGCACTCTAATTGTCACACTTGAGCCTTGCCCCATGTGTGCTGGGGCCCTAATCCAAGCAAGAATGGGTCAGGTTCTTTTCGGAGCTAGAGACCCAAAGAGAGGAGCGCTGGGGGGGACTATCCACCTTGCCAAGCATTCAAGTTCACATCATCACATGATTACCCAAGGGGGAATCATGGAAAAAGAAGCACAAAAACAACTCCAAGAATGGTTCAAGCTGCGCAGGCAACATTTTCTTTAAAGCGAGGCAGCTCAGTTTTAAATAGGTTGAGAATCCTTTCTACATTTTCAGGAGTTGAGTTATAACCCATAAGTCCAATACGCCAAACCTTTCCAGCAAGGCTTCCTAGTCCTGCGCCAATCTCTATACCATGATTATTGAGAAGGTGAAGATTAAATTCTTTCCCGTTAACTCCCTCAGGAATCTGAACAGTTGTCAAAGTAGTCAACCGCAAATCTTCTGATACGTGCAATTTTAAGCCGAGACTTTCAAGTCCTTCCCACAACTTTTCAGCATTCTTTTTATGCCGTTCCCAAGAATTCTCTAATCCCTCCTCAGAAAGCAGACGAAGGGCTTCACGAATTCCAAAGTTCATATTCACAGGAGCTGTATGGTGATAAACCCGATCACTGCCCCAATACTTATTTAAAAGCGAGACATCTAAATACCAATTAGGAACCTTGCCAACTCTTCTTTCCAGTTTCTTCTCGGCTCTAGGGCTCATAGTAAAAGGCCCTAATCCTGGGGGGCAACTTAGACCTTTCTGACTGCAACTGTATGCAAGGTCAACACCCCATTCATCAATAAACAGAGGGACTCCGCCTAAAGATGTGACCGTGTCCAATAGCAAGAGGCAATCATATTTGTGACAAAGCTCTCCTATCCCCTGCATAGGCTGACAAACGCCAGTCGAGGTCTCTGCATGAACCATTGCAAGAACAGAAGGTCGATATTGTTCAACAGCTAATTCGAGTTCTTCTAAAGAGAATGCATCTCCCCAAGGCTTTTCTATTGTCTCCACCTGAGCTCTATACCTGCCTGCCATATCAACCAAACGATTTCCAAAATAACCATTAACTGCTACCAAAACACACTCATTCGGTTCTACGACATTTGCAATTGTTGCCTCCATCGCTGAGCTCCCAGTGCCACTCATGGGCAAGGTCAATCTGTTATCTGTCTGCCAGGCATATCTCAGTAATTCTTGGACTTCACCCATCAAATCGACATAGAAGGGATCCAAGTGGCCAATAGGAGGCAGCGAAAGTGCCTTGAGGACTGAAGGATGCGCATTCGATGGCCCTGGGCCTAGCAAAAGCCTCTCAGGGACAGATATTGAATCAAAAGCTTTGTGATGGCGTTGATCAACAGGGGGTAAGTTTTGCGTTGTCGCCAAGGCCCTGGGCTAGTTCAATTAATTCGAGCCTAAACAGCCGAGGTTTAAGAATTGAAAATCCCTATAGGGATTGCAATGGCTTATAACAGATAGGGAAAGGGAACTCGAGTCAACCTGTTAATAAAAGTATGAGAAGCACCAGGGAATTGAAAGCCTGTCAAGAAAGAAAGTCTGATAAAAGTACCCGTTGATACAAAACTAGTAGCAAGCGGTGATTACGGTCAGGTTATTTTCTCAGCTAGGTCGCAGCATTCCCATGGGCAAATCTCCTCAAGAAGTCCTCCGTCAAATCAAAGACGAGAATATTGAACTAATTGATCTGAAGTTCACAGACCTTCACGGGAAATGGCAGCATTTAACTGTGACTTCAGACATGATTGACGAAGAAGCTTTTAAAAGCGGGGTCGCATTTGATGGCTCATCAATACGTGGATGGAAAGCCATCAATGAATCAGACATGGCGATGGTTCCCGATGCCACAACTGCCTGGGTAGACCCGTTTTATCGCCATAAGACCCTCAGTCTAATTTGCTCTATCCAAGAACCCCGCAGTGGAGATCCTTATGAAAGATGTCCTAGAGCTCTTGCTCAAAAAGCTCTTAACTACTTATCCAGCACAGGTTTAGCTGATAGTGCTTTTTTCGGTCCCGAACCGGAATTTTTCTTATTTGATGATGTTAAATACAGCTCTAGCGAGGGTGGTTCCTTCTACAGCGTTGACACAATTGAAGCTCCATGGAATTCAGGTAGAGAAGAAGAGGGAGGTAACCTTGCCTACAAAATTCAATTAAAAGAAGGATATTTCCCAGTATCACCTAACGACACAGCGCAAGATATACGTTCTGAGATGCTCCTATTGATGGGAGAACTAGGAATACCAATTGAAAAACACCACCATGAAGTAGCAGGAGCAGGTCAACACGAATTAGGAATGAAGTTTGCAGAGCTTATACAAGCAGCGGATAACGTAATGACATATAAATATGTAGTGAGAAATGTTGCCAAAAAATATGGGAAAACAGCCACCTTTATGCCAAAACCTGTTTTTAATGACAATGGAACTGGAATGCATGTTCACCAAAGCCTATGGAAAGGAGGTCAACCTCTCTTTTTTGGTGAAGGAACTTATGCAAACCTATCTCAAACAGCTAAGTGGTATATAGGAGGCATTCTTAAGCATGCACCTTCTTTCCTGGCCTTTACAAACCCAACAACGAATAGCTACAAGCGTCTTGTCCCAGGGTTTGAGGCTCCGGTTAACTTAGTCTACTCCCAAGGAAATAGATCAGCAGCAGTAAGAATTCCCTTAACTGGACCAAGCCCAAAAGCGAAAAGATTAGAGTTCCGTTCAGGAGATGCAATGGCCAATCCATACCTTGCATTTAGTGCAATGATGATGGCAGGGATTGATGGCATTAAAAATCAAATCGACCCAGGAGATGGAGTTGATGTTGACCTATTTGAGCTTTCACCAGACAAACTGGCTAGTATTGATACAGTTCCAGCCTCATTAAATAGCGCCCTTGAAGCTTTAAATGCAGATAATTCCTACCTGTGTGAAGGTGGCGTATTTACCAAGGATTTTATAAACAATTGGGTGGAAATAAAATACGAGGAGGTTCAACAATTGCGTCAAAGGCCTCATCCCCATGAGTTCACTATGTACTACGACGCATAAATGATCTTATTTTATTAGGCACAACTCTCTGTTCAAAACATAAAATGGGTCAAGACGGTGAAGTAGTTTTTTTAAATGAATATCTTGCTTACTTTCTTGATCCATTTTAAACAAATAGGAGAAACATCTTTTAACTTAGTGAATGTCTAATGTCACTCAAAGTTCCCACAAAGCTGCTGCTAATCCAATTGACATCTGTGATATTTTTCCAAAATTTTGTCTTCACAGGTCAAGCGAAAGCCGTCCATTCAGATACTCATTCAATACAGAGAATTAACAATTCACTCGAGCAATTAGAGTTAAACATGCGGTATCAAAATAAAAAACAAATATGTTTGAATGCACAGAAGTCAGCAGATCTAATTGCTAATAATAAAAACACCCTTAAAGATATTGAGCCTAACTATAATTGGAAAGAGATCCGAAAGGTTCTAATATTGGTTCAAAGAGAACATTGCGACCCAAAAGCCAGCTACTCTGGCCAAAGAGTCAAGCTTTCCTAGCCATAAGAGTCCAATATATAGATATTATGCTAACTATTGATTATTTGTTAATCCTTGATCGAATGTCAAAGCTAGTTAGAGTTATGGAATTTGTCTGAATTATTTGTAATTAATACAATCCAAGTAAAATCAAATAACATGGGACAACATACCCCTACAACCAATTTGAAACTGGGTTCATGGCTTCACCAAGCCTTACGAAATTAGCTTACTTTGCACTTCAGCAAGGAAAAAGTATTGCTGGATTGGCTCACAAAGAACTCAGCACAAAGTTGATGGGTCTTGTGGCTCCAGAGGCCATGACCAAAACCAAGCCAATACCAAACTCCCTACTTGTAGAACTAAGAAAGTCAATAGCCGCACTTGAACAAGTGGACTGGCAAGAAGCTGAACAAGGGATTTATCCAACAAGTCAACTCTTTGATTCTCCATGGATTGAATGGGCAGCCCGCTACCCACAAGTATGGCTAGATCTCCCCTCCACATGGGAAAGACGAAAAAAGAAACAAACTCGAAATATCCCTAGGAAGATAAACCGCGAAATCTATCCTGATTATTATCTTCAAAACTTTCACCATCAAACTGATGGTTACCTGAGTGATCATTCTGCTGCTCTATATGACCTGCAAGTAGAAATTCTGTTTAATGGCACAGCTGATTCGATGCGAAGAAGAATTATTGCGCCTCTAAAAAGAGGTCTGCGCCGTTTTCGTGACAGGCCTCACGGAAGCTTACACATACTTGATGTAGCAACTGGAACTGGACGCACTTTGCACCAAATCAGAAGTGCTTTGCCAGAAGTGGAGCTGATCGGGATAGATCTTTCCTCTTCCTATCTGAAGCAAGCCAGCCGTCATTTAAATAGCAAATCTGGGAACTTAGCTCAGCTCATAAGAGGGAATGCTGAACAAATGCCTTTTGCAACTGGAAGCATGCAAGCATTAACATGCGTATTTCTATTGCATGAACTCCCTCGAAAAACAAGGCAGAAGGTTATCAATGAATGCTGGAGGGTGATTGAACCAGGAGGTGTTTTTGTTCTAGCTGATTCAATACAACTAGAAGATTCGCCGAAATTCGAGCCAATAATGGAAGACTTTCATAAAGTGTTCCACGAACCATATTACCGTGACTATATAAAAGATGATGTTGAAGGAAAACTTTTAAACAGTGGTTTTGAAGGGGTTCAAACAGGCTCACATTTCATGACTAAAGTTTGGACAGCAACTAAACCAATCAATTAAGCAGAGCCAAGTCATAATTCCCTGACAGTAAGGTTTGCACTTGACCAATATTTTCATAAGGTTAAATTGACGACCTAAATTCTCTTCAAGGAGGGATATGAAAAGTCCCTTCCGATTAAGATGGCTTGAAGGTTGGATCTTTCAAGTTGTTTTTATGGGGCCTCAAATGCAAATAGAGGCACATGGATTTGGAATATGCCTTAGGAAATCCTTATCGCCAGGAGAGAGTCTCCACATGGCTGCTGATAGCCTAATCCTTACTGAGAATGAAAGAAGAAGGTCTATTTACAGAGCCTGGATTAGAAGTAATACTTCCCCTATTCCCCTTGAAACATATCAAATCTTCGACTGAATCTCAGATGAAGTAAAGTCTCTCATCTAAAGGCTGAAACACCAATACAAAAGTAGTTAACACAGAAAAGAGAGTCACTAGAAAACTTATTAATGGTTAATGCACAAATTGCAAATAGATAGCATCCTTATCCTTATATTTATATTCAGAAGGAACAGCTGAGCAGACAGAATAAGGTCAACATTTCTTCCAAAAAGAGAACCTTATCAATATAGTTTGGTTTAATATATACATAATCTAAAGGAAAGTATTTATCATGACAATAGATAGTATGGTGTTATTTCACTAGTAAAATATTTATTTAAACCTATGAAAATAGAAAAAACTAAGTGGCCAATTCAGACCAAAGAATTAGCAGTTCTTCTCCATTCAAAGCTCAGTCTTACACACAAGAATTGGCACCATCGCAAAGGCGACTCAGAGACAAGGGCCGCCGAGCTTTTATCAGCAGCAATTGTCCAACTACTGCAAGATGGGAAGGACTCTGAAATCATTGATTTAATCGAGCACTCGCTCGGCTGGCTTAAAGGTGAAGTAAAAGATCCTGGCTGCCCTCATAATTAATTTGAGTTTTACGCCGGCACGCGAGCTGAAGTCGATTACCTCTTCGGCTCCAGCGGACATCATCAAAGCAGTTGTGAATCAAGAAGAATCCTCTTCCACTATTTGCTTCTAAGTCTGTAGGAAGACAAGTAAACCTTCCAGCACTAGGAACACCATCACCCTCATCTTGAATCTGCCAGACAAACCAATTGGGCGTAAGTATTCTACGTACTCTAAGGTTTTTACTGGGGTCTTCTGAGTTGCCATGCTTTACTGCGTTAACTAACGCCTCATGAAGCCCTAGTTGAATTTTCTGGCTAGTTTCTTTGCAGTCCACTGGCTCTATTAGCAATTCAATCAAAGGAGCCAGTTGGAGTGTAGAAGGAAGAATAAAGTCGGCCCAACGAAATCTAGATGACACAAAAAAACTAATTAGTTTGTAAAAATGCCCTACAGCCTTTTCTGAGCTTAATAGTCTCATGATTCCATTGACTTCTACTAAAGCAATGGCTTAATTGTCTAATTATTATATTTAACTTTAGGCTTTACGACATTTACTTCATTCGAGCAATCAAAGCCTCGTGGCTCAACAAGGCGTCCATAAGACGAATCCCACGCAATTGATTGATCAAAGGCATATGCCCTTCAGGGGCATTGATCGACCAGTCAAAAGCCTTTGGATATCTAGTCCAAACCCCATCTTGCTTCCAACCGATCCTTGGCCAGAGTCGATCGTATCTTCCTTCTAAAGAAGCTAAAAGACGAGCCTGGACTGAGAAACCAAACCGACCCTGAGAGTAGGCCACCCATAGTCGATCAATCGTGACGAGATCCACTGCTGGGATTAAATCCACCTCACTGAAGTAGACATAACCTCTTGCTTCAGCCTGAGCCCCAGCCAATTTCCGGAGAGTCGCGCTGGTAAAACGATCTGCCTCTTCAAAACTTTCATTCAATAAATATTCCTGTAAGGGTTCATAATTAATATCGGCATTTGATGGAGCCTTAAACCATCCGTGCGATTCGTCAGAAAGCACTTGAACCAAGGCAGACTCTTTGTGTCGTTTAAGAACCTGCAAAAGCCAGCCTGCAGACCAACTATCACCTTCAGGGTCATAAGGAGCAAGCAGTTGACTTCTCAAGAGGCTCAAATCATCAGCTCTTGACTCAATTGCATTAAGAAGCCCTCTTCTCTTTCGAGATGAACCACTTGAGAATTGCTCAAGCAGCTGCTCGATGCTGATATTGGTTGAGTTGGATGTTTCAGAAGGCATGGCTGACAGCCCGTCTCTAATTTCCCTAAGTACGCCCACTATGTCAGGCATAGGAATCAATTCTGCTATTCCATTCGAAAAGTTCCGATCTCAGCAAGGATCATTAATTGATCTTCGCAGTCCAAAAGAGTTCACTCAAGGGCATTGGCCAGGGGCAATCAACTTGCCTTTATTCTCAGATGAGGAAAGAGTCTTGGTGGGAACCACCTACAAACAACAGGGCAGAAAAGAAGCAATTCTTCTTGGTCTACAAATAACAGGTCCAAAGTTGCTAAAACTCAAAAATCAGTTGTTACAACTTTCTAACCAAAAAGCGTCTAGGGATAAACAAAGCCAAACAAATTACCTTCGTATCTACTGCTGGAGAGGTGGCATGCGTTCAGCCAGTATAGGTTGGTTCGCAAGTCTTCTTAATATTGACTGTGTTGTATTAGAAGATGGATACAAGGCCTATAGGAGATGGGCCCTTCATCAATTTGAAAAGAAGTGGCCAATAAGGTTGTTAGGGGGTCGAACTGGAAGTGGAAAGACAGAAGTACTTCTAGAGCTCGCTAAAAAGGGAATCTCAGTTATAGACCTAGAAGGCCTTGCAAATCATCGAGGCAGCAGTTTTGGCTCATTCGGGCTGCCTCCACAACCTACTTCAGAACATTATGAGAACTTAATTGCAGAATCTCTTCAAACTTGCAAAGAAAACTCATCTACAGGTATCTGGTTAGAAGCCGAAAGTGCCAATTTAGGGAGATGCAGAATACCCAAACCCTTATTTAGCCAAATGAAAGAAGCTGCGGTTATTGAATTAAATAGAGCCAAACATGAAAGAGTGGGAAAACTGGTGGAAGTGTATGCCCAATATGGCAAAAAGAATCTTGAAGAAGCCACGCTACGGATCAGCCGTAGACTAGGCCCCCAAAGGACACTGCAAGCCCTAAGAGCAATTTCCAAAGAAGACTGGGTTGAAGCCTGCCTCGCAATGCTTGATTATTACGACCGCTGCTATGACTATGAACTAGAGAAATCCACTAAAAGGAAAACCGCGAACATCACAGGGTTAAGTCCCGAAGAAGCAGCTGTTGAATTACTTGACCTTGGGCTACTTAAATAAAAGCCAACAAACAAAGAGCACAAAAAATTCCTATTATTCTGATTTAGAAGGAACTCATGGCCAGGCCTAACTCCGTTGCTGCTATCCAATTCTTTCGGGGTGTAGATGAGCCTGTCGTACCAGAAATACGTCTCACAAGAAGCAGAGATGGAAGAACTGGTCAGGCTTTCTTTGTATTCGAACAGCCAGAAGCCTTAACAAAAGAAACAATTACTGATATCAGAGGAATGATTATGGTCGATGAAGAAGGTGAACTAGTAACCAGAGAGGTCAACGCTCGTTTTGTAAACGGGAATCCGAGTGCACTTGAAGCAACTTACAGCTGGAAAACAGAATTAGATTTTGAGCGATTCATGCGTTTTGCTAAGAGTTACGCGAGCAGTCACGGCTTGGGTTACTCACAAGCACCGGAACAAAAATAACAGTGAAGTTTTCCAATTGGCTAGCACTATCTTTTCTAGTGGCCTCAGGACTACTTTTATGGAGTTTAAGAGAAATAATTATCCAGATTTTTGCAGGAATTGTTATAGCTATGGCATTTTGCACCCTAGTGGAAAAGATTCGTTCTCACCTACCTGTCCATCGACTAATTGCCTTAATAATTGCCCTATCAAGCCTTTTATTGATTCTCAGTCTGACAGTAATAATTGTAGTTCCACCCTTTACCAAAGAGTTTCAAGAATTAATTCTTCAACTACCCAATGCTGCCAGAACTTTATGGGAGATTGCTGTAGGAGGAATAAATTCCTTAACTGACAAAATATATGGCGAGAATGCTGGACAGATACTAAGTGAGAAATTAATAACGAGTGGTATCACTAATTTACCTGACGGTTCAACTTTAGCGAGCGGAGTTGGTGACGGAATCAAAAAACTACTTGGCTTGGCTGGCAACCTCGGAAGTGGTTTTGTACAAATTATATTTATACTTGCTGTTAGTTTAATGATTTCGGTTCAGCCAAATGCTTACAGAGAAGTAGCAATACTTTTAATACCAGCATTTTACCGAAAAAGAGCACAGTCGATACTTAGAAAATGCGGAGACTCCCTTAGTGACTGGATGGTAGGAGTATTAATAAGTTCACTTTGTGTTGCAATTTTAGCAGGTGTTGGGCTATCCATCTTAGGAGTTAAGCTTGTAATCGCCAATGCACTTCTTGCAGGAATGCTAAATATAATTCCAAATGTTGGGCCAGTAATTAGCACAATATTCCCAATGTCTGTAGCTCTCCTTGACGAACCCTGGAAGGCTATAGCTGTGCTTGGAATGTATATAGTAATTCAAAATCTTGAAAGCTATTTAATCACTCCTTCTATAATGCAGCATCAAGTTAAATTATTGCCAGGTTTAACTTTAATAGCACAGTTTATTTTTACAGTAATATTCGGTCCAATTGGTTTAATTCTTGCTCTTCCATTAGCAGTAGTTCTTCAAGTCCTTGTAAAAGAGATAATCATTCATGACCTACTAGATCCCTGGAAAAAGCAACGGCTAGCAAGATGAGTTCGAGAGCCTTACTTGCTGTATTAACTCTTGTAGTTCTGGCTGTTCTTAGCTGGCAACTCCGATGGGTATTACTAGTCTTCTTTGGAGCTGTTGTACTTTCTGTAGCTCTCGATGTCTTAATTCAGAAACTGAGAAAAAAAATTCCAATACCTAGAGCAATGGCATTAGGTTTAGTACTTATTTTCCTGCTGATATGTGGAGCTTGTATTTTTCAACTATTAGTTCCAGAATTAATAGCACAAATCAGTGAATTAGGACGTATTCTTCCAGATGTAATTGCAAAGCTCAAATCAATCATCTCAAACCAACCCAGGCTAGAAGGATTGCAACAATCTATTCCAGATCAATTTAGTTGGGAAAAAATACAACCAGTAGGATCAAAACTTCTTGGATTTGCAGGCGGAGCAGCCAACACTCTTCTGCAATTAGTACTTATAAGTCTACTTGCAATTCTTCTTGCCTTAGATCCAAATTCACATAGAAAAATAGTCATTGCTTCTACACCTCGCCCATTTCGTCATCATATGAGCAACGTACTTGATGACTGCAGGGCTGCTTTAGGTGGATGGCTTACAGGAATGACAATATCTGCTACAACCGTTTTTATGCTTACCTGGGCTGGCCTATCGCTATTAAAAATTCCTCTAGCTTTATTAAGTGCTCTTATATGTGGACTACTAACATTTGTGCCAACTATTGGGCCAACAACTGCATCCCTTTTACCAATAGGCATAGCTCTGATTAAATCTCCAACATTAATGGTTGAAGTTTTAATCCTAAGATTAGCAATTCAAAATCTAGAGGCCTTTCTTCTAACCCCAGTACTACTAAGAAAGTCAGTAAATCTACTACCAACTGTAGCCTTAATGGCTCAATTAAGCCTAGGCGCCCTGCTAGGAATACCGGGTGTTCTTCTTGCTCTTCCTTTATCAGTAGTTATACAAGTTGGTATGCAAAAAATAATTATCAAAGAAATAATGGATAAATGGATTTAACTAGTTACTAGTAACCATATCTACACAGACCTACTACCATTCTTCTTGAAAATATTGGCCAAGATAGAAGGACTGGCCATTAAAACAAGTACAGAGAAAGGATGATGGTTAATGCAGAATATTAAAGCTGTAAATGTAAAGTGCTCAAATATGATTTGAATCTCAGTACGCAAATCCCAAACAGCTATTAGAATCATCAGTAGAGGTAATAGTTTCAAAGAAATTCTTGCGATTTGGTTCCTATGATTCATTCATTACTACTTATTTGATTACTTAATACCTTCCTATTCTTTGCCCCATCAATACCCATGGTTAACAATGAGGGAGCTAATGCGATACTGGACCAGCTTCCAACAAGAACTCCTGAAGCAAGAGCAATTGCAAACCAGTATAAACTTGTTCCTCCAAACAAAATTAATGCAATCAAAGGTAGCAATGTCGTACTACTCGTATATATCGTTCTTGTAAAAGTTGCAGATACAGCACGATCAATTTGCAAAGACAATGGTAATGCTTTATCTTTTTTAGAACGTTCACGAATTCTATCAAAAACAACAACTGTATCATTAACCGAGTACCCAGCAATTGTTAGAAGTGCTACAGCAAAAAGGCTGTCAATTTCAAGTGATACAAAGAATCCCAACCAGGCAAAAATACCACAAACAATTATCACATCATGGGTGAGTGCAACGAGAGCTAGGAAAGCAAATTTTTTGTCATAGCGAATACTAATGTAAAAAGCTATCCCTACAAATGCCACTAAAAGAGAGACGAGGCTGCTACGAAGTAATTGTCTCCCAAGAGTTGGTCCAATAGTTTCAACAGACTGACCTCCTGACTCAAAAGGGCCAAACTCCTCAACAACGTGTTTAATCACAAATTCGGCCTGAGAAGCAGTTAAAAATGGCATCCGCAAAGCAATAGCCTTCGAACCATCAAGCACTTGCACTCTGACTCGGGACAATGACGGAGCACTTTTCTCATTCTCTGGCTCTAATGACAAATTAGCCAAAGATTTTGATACACTAGAAGTATTAATACCTTCACAGGTTCTTTCACATCTCCTTTCTAGTTTTATTTGGGTTCCTCCTGTAAAATCAAGTCCTGGACGGAGAGGTGCTCCTATTGAAGGAGTAAACCAACAAACAAAAAGTCCTGCAAAACTAATTAAAACTGCAATTGCAGAAACCAACCAAATGCGACGTCGATTTCGAGAGATATAAAATCTAAGTTTGATATTGGTTTTGGAGCTATCCAATGGAGACGAGGAAGCCATCAATCAAGCAGAAATAGAGGGGAGCTGATTTACAGGTAAGAAGTTAGTTGCACGCCTAAGAGACTGATATCCCATGAGGAACCTTAAAAGAGTGCGAGTACAACTAAGGGCTGTAAAAAGACTCAAAACAACGCCTATACCTAATGTCGCTGCAAAGCCTTTCACGAAGCCAGTACCTAATGAAAAAAGGGCTGTACAACTAATCAAAGTCGTCAAGTGACCGTCAACTATTGAGGAAAAAGCTTCTGCAAACCCCGTTTCTATTGAGCGAATCAGGCTGTTCCCTCTTCTAAGTTCATCTTTTAAACGCTCAAAAATAAGGACATTCGCATCAACAGCCATTCCAATGCTGAGAATAAAGCCTGCAATCCCTGGGAGAGTAAGCGTTACAGGAAGCAATGAATACACAGCAAGGTTGAACAAGGTGTAAAGACACAACGCAACAACAGCTACAAAACCTGCCAACCGATAGATCCCTAGCATAAAAACGGCAACCAAAAGAAGGCCAGAAAGTGCAGCTATAAGGCTACGGCGAATATTTTCAACCCCCAAGCTGGGTCCAACAGTCCTGATCTCAATTATTTTCACTGGCAACGGTAAAGATCCACCTCTCAACTGAACTTCAAGATCTCGAGCAGCCTCAGCACTAAAGTTTCCGCTGATAGTTGCAGCACCACCCGTGATCCCCGCAGCCTTAAATTGAGATCCAACACTAGCTTCACTTATAGATCTTCCATCAAGAACTATGCCAAGCAATCTCCCAGTACCAGCAAGTGATTGAGTTAACTTGGCAAATTTTTCACCTCCTTCTTGATTAAAAGAAAGAGTTACTTCCCAACCAGCAATATTTTGTTCTTGCTGTCTACCAGCAGTTAAAAGATCTTTGCCCGTTAAGTAGGCAGGCTCATAAAGACTAACAATTTCATTATTCACTTTTTCAAGGATCTGTTCAACTTGTTCAAGGTCAGTTCCTTTCGCTCCTTTTATGCCCAAAGACTCCTGCACCTCCAAAAGTTGTTTGTTATTTATAGTCATATCTTCTGACTTATTTTTTGACTCCTGATTACTAGCCCCCTGCGTTTTAATTATTGCTCTTGCTTGTGAGCGTAATCTCCTAAGACTTTGCATTTGTTGCTCTGTATCTACTTTTTGCGCTCTAAATTCAAGTAGAGCAGTTTCGCCAAGAACCCTTGCTGCTCTAGAGGGATCCTGCTCTCCAGGAAGCTCTAGGACTAATTGATCATCACCAATGGTTTGCAATGTTGATTCGGCAACACCTAACCCATTAACTCGGCGATCTAAAACAGCTTTAACAGCCTCAACTTGCTCAGTTTTGACTCTTGGGATTTCGTCTGTCGCTTGAACTTCTAGAGTGAGCTGACTACCACCACGAAGATCAAGCCCTAATTGAAGAGGATAACTAATACAAACAGCTGTCGCAGAAATAGCTAAAGCAAGTATTAAGGCAAACCAACCTTGTTGTCGTGCCATTTATTACAGCCCTTCCTGAACAATCTTCTGAGCAGTCTCCACAATCTGATGAGGCTGAATAATCGTCAAATTCTCAAGCTGCCCGTTATAAGGAGTTGGAATATCCTGACTCGATAGACGAACAGGCCTTGCATCCAAATCGTCAAAACATTTCTCAGTAATTAAAGCTATCAATTCGGCACCAATTCCTCCTGTCTTCATGCATTCCTCTACAACTATAACTCTATGAGTTTTCTCTATCGAACGACTTATCAAGTCCATATCAAAAGGTTTAAGACTTATCAAGTCAATAAGCTCTGCATCAATTCCTTTATCTTCTAACAACTCAACTGCCTTTAAGCAATGATGTCTCATTCTTGAATAAGTAAGGATTGTGACATCGGAGCCTTCTCTGACTAAGTCGGCTTGATCCAAAGCGCAAACATAGTCACCTTTAGGCAACTCCTCACTTAAGTTATAAAGCAAAACATGTTCAAAGAATAAAACTGGATTGTTATCCCTAATCGCCGCTTTCATAAGACCTTTAGCATTAGTGGGGGTACTGCATGCAACTATCTTTATGCCTGGAACAGCATGAAAATAAGCTTCTAATCTCTGACTATGCTCTGCACCTAACTGTCGCCCAACACCACCAGGTCCTCTCACAACGGTAGGGATGGTGTAATTACCACCACTCGTATACCTCAACATTCCCATATTGTTAGAAATCTGATTAAAAGCCAATAACAAAAATCCCATATTCATCCCTTCTACTATCGGCCTTAAGCCTGTCATCGCAGCTCCAACAGCCATTCCTGTAAAGCTGTTCTCGGCAATAGGAGTATCTAGAACCCTTAATTCTCCATATTTCTCAAATAAATCCTTGGTGACTTTGTAAGAGCCTCCATATTCGCCCACATCTTCACCCATCACACATACAAGTGGATCTTTAGCCATCTCTTCGTCGATGGCTTCGCGCAGAGCATTGAAAAGTAGAGTCCCAGTCACGGTGTTAATTCAATCCGAAAGACAGGCTTAATAGGCCAAACTATCTCAGCCTGTGCCTCATTATCCTCCTGCAGCAAATGTAAAGAGGAGTAATACTGATAGCAACATTCCTGGACTGAGTAGAAGAATCAATAAGCCAAGATCATGAAGCGTCATCTAGAAAAAGCCCAAATGGCCTTAATAAGATAGTGATCAAAGACTAATCTGCATCTACTGGCCTGGCATCAAACAAACTCCGAATGAATACAAGTGTCAAGCCAAGTCCTATAAAGCCAAAGCTAAAAGTAGCTAAAAAACTTATCCCAATCACAAGTGTTTTGAAGCTAGTTGCAACACTTTGAGCGACGTCAGAGCTGTAATGAGGAGCATGAACAGTGAAATAACGAACAATCGCCTGACTCAAACCAAGGCATAGCCACGCCAACAAGCCACTTGTAATTGCCCCTGACAAAAAACTCATTGGGCCTTTTCTAGGTTGAACATCAACATTCCCTTGAGAATCCTTGGATCGCTTTGACTCTCTCTGGCTAAAAGTTGCTTCTTTTTCCGAATCACTCATTTCCCAATTCAACTCCTTCTGTTCGAAACGAACAACACCAAGTGTCTAAACCTTCTTTTTCAAAGGCCTCTCGGTGACGATCCAAATCCCGCTGTGCCAAGCTTTTTCCTGGATAAAGAGCAAAGCAACTAGGGCCTGAACCACTCATTGCAAATGAAATAGCTCCTGGCAAGTTAGAAAGAAGCCTTAAAGCTTTACGTACTGCAGGCACAACAGGAGCAACGACAAGCTCAAGATCGTTGTATAGAGGTGGCGGATCCTTGACACTCCAATTCTTCAGCCAACTCTTACTTCGGAGCAACTGTCTTCTCATTTCAAATTCAGCCTCACTCGTAAGGTATCTAGAACTATTCCTCTCGCGAGAGAGTCCATAAGCCCAAGGCGTTGAAACAGTCACTTTGGGATCTTTAACAAGTAATAGACCCATCGAGGTTCCTAAAGCCATTGAAGGTTCTAAGCATTCTCCTCTCCCAAAACACAACTGTGTTCCCCCTTCCAAA
Organism: Prochlorococcus sp. AG-409-P03; assembly: GCA_003215295.1. Taxonomy (GTDB): domain Bacteria; phylum Cyanobacteriota; class Cyanobacteriia; order PCC-6307; family Cyanobiaceae; genus AG-409-P03. Next base: position 15,992 of record QCKN01000004.1, read on the forward strand.
CAAAAAGGAACATCTGAGCCAATCTCAGATGCAATATCTTTTAATTCATCCTTAGAAAGCCCCGTTCCCCATAATTTATTAAGCCCTAACAAAGTTGCCGCAGCATCACTGGAACCACCTGCCAGGCCCGCTCCAATAGGAATATTTTTTTGAAGGTAAATCGATGCACCAAGATTTCTACAGCCTGATCTTTCGCGCAACAAATTAGCCGCCCTAATAATCAAATTATCAGAACCTGTACTAAGACTTTGATCATCAGAAGTTAAATTAATAAATCGATCTTCAGATGGAGAGATCTCCAGGTAATCAGCTAAGTCAATGCTCTGCATAACCATTGCCAGCTCATGGAAATCATCACTTCTAATTCCTAGAACTTCCAGATGAAGGTTAACCTTTGCCGGAGCAACTACTCTCAAGCAACCCTTCTTCTCCTCTGAACCCAAAAAATTACTCATGATTTTGAGTCAATGAAGTTACTAGTTTCATCAAAGCCCCTTGCAAGTTCCAACCATGTCGAGACAGGTAATTCTTGAGGTCTTTGTTCAAGACTAATCCCTGCCCCTTTTGCAAAAAGCTCTAGTTCATAAGAAGAAAAAACTCTCCCCAAGGAATTCCGCAACATTTTTCTTCTTCCCAAAAAGGCAATACATAACAACGTTTCAACCTTCTTTTCCAAATCCAATGCCAAGCGTTCGTAGACTTTCAACGGTTTAATAGCAATCACCTGAGATTGAACCTTGGGAGGGGGGGAAAAACAATCAGGCGAAACAAAACAAACACTCTTACATTGAGCCAACAGTTGAATCTTAACGCTCAAAGAACTAAAGCAACTATTTCCAGGCTTGGCGAGGATTCTATCCGCAACTTCCTTTTGAACAAGAAGCACTAAAAGATCATAATTTACCTCAGAATATTGTCCTAGACGACCTACTAATCGCTCTAATAGTGGCCCAGTTATATTATATGGAATATTTGCTACAACTTTATTAGCATATTCACCATTTGGAAGTTTTAACGAGGCAGAAAGTGCATCTCCTTCTATCAAAGAGAACCGAGGCTCATGTCCAAATCGTTTACGCAAACCAACCACCAAATCCCTATCAACCTCTACCGCATGAATTGCAGTCGCATCAGTCCTCAACAATCTTTCGGTAAGAGCTCCCTTGCCTGGCCCAATCTCCAATACCCGATCAATATTATCCAAATCTGCAGCCGCCAAGATATTGTCCAGGACTGAGGAGTCCTTAAGCCAGTGCTGTCCAAATCTCTTCCTGGCTGCATGTCCTGAGAAAGGCATAATTAAATAATTACAAATACATTTTAAATGCTCAACTAGCTAAATCTATTTCAATAAGAACTACTCCTATTTCTAAAGCAGAATGCACTAATCTGGCTGCACATAATATTATTCATTCTCAATTCTTAATTATACAAGATGGCAGTCCCAACAAGAAGCTACTACTTTAATCATCTAATGAATTCTCATTAAGCTGACAACAAATGTTTAATTATTACCGATTTATTGCTTCCAGTACATCCATTCTTCCAATAACAGACTTAGGGTTTATGTACTCATAATCCATTGCAATGCGTGCCCGCCTAATGGCACTGGCCGCTGCTGCCCTCCTCCTCCTTTTGCCTTTCCAGGCAAGCTGGGCTGCCATCGATATCACAAAACCAGATGCCAATTCAATCAATCTTGACCTCCCTGACGCCCTGGCCGAAGACGACAGCTTTACAGACCTCCCTTTCGAACAGCTCCGCCAAGCCCTTAGAGAAGAAGTAGAGCACGATCCAAACAAACGGCTCATACCCCACTCAACTAAGCGCTATAACCTACTAATTCGATGAGCTTTGATTCTCACAGCCTTGAGCGTCTTCGCAAACTTGGCCGCACCCTTCCCAAATCAATAGCCAAACCCAATACAACCCAAGAAGTCGGCTTCCCGCAAAAAGCAAAACTTCATCCAATTGAAATTGAGAATGACCCTCAAGCACTTTTCCAAGAACTTATGAAAGCAAGCCCAGATGGCAAAGTCCCTCCGCACTTGATAGATCGTCTTAAAAAGGTCGAAGAAAATAAGCTATCTCAAGACAATAATGATCTAACGAAAGAAAGATCTGCTCCCAATAAACAAGGATCCAACACTTCCAGAAGATCTCAATACCACAAAGGCAACGAAGAAGACCTTTTATACACCTCCTTCGAAAGGTTACTTCTCGAAACCGAAGAAGAAATATAAACCCCTTCAGAAAAAATTACTTTTGTTAAATCCATCTCGCTATCGCATTATTGCCATAGGCAAAGTTCGCAAACGCTGGATCCAAGATGGTCTAAAGCTATACCTCAAGCGCCTCCCTGGCCTGACAATAATTGAATTGCGTGACTCCGAGCCTTCTCAAGAATCGAAAGCTATTCATGCTGCACTAAGAAACAACGAATCAATTGTTTTACTAACTGAAGCAGGCGAAGCTCTTAACTCCATTGATCTTGCAAAAAAGCTACAAAGCTTCGGATCAAAGAGGCTAGCTTTTGTAATCGGAGGCGCCAATGGCCTGCCGCCAGAAATCAATACTTCAGCCCATTGGCACCTCAGCCTATCTCCACTAACTTTTCCTCACGAAATAGCACGCCTACTACTAGTCGAGCAGATCTACCGTGCTCATAACATCACGATGGGCGGCGCCTATCACCGAAACTAAGAGCCCAGCATCCACCCATTCCTATAATACAGGTGTACTATTAAGAAGTTGTCTATGGCTTCTCCTTGTGACTCTGACGCAATGCCCGTTACCACTGTGCATCGGCCCAGCAAAGGTGTCCATACCACTAGCTAGCGAATACGTATCTGCAGGCTTCCCCTCACCTGCAGATGACTACATAGATGTAGGTATTGATCTAAACGAAGTGCTTGTCCGGCATCCAACAAGTACCTTTTTTCTCCGTGTCAGCGGACATTCCATGAATGGTGCCGGAATTCAAAATGGCGATCTTCTTGTCATAGACAGAAGCCTCGATGCCAAACCAGGGCATGTCGTAGTAGCAATAATAGATGGGGCCTTCACGCTAAAAAGGTTGACTCGCCACAATGGGTTTCTCTATCTAGAAGCAGACAATCCCAGCCACCCTCAACTTGACCTACAACACTACGAGAACATCCAAATCTGGGGTGTTGCAGTGTATTCCATTCACAGCCTCAACTAAAAATCAAACATGAGTGCAGCCATAGCCCTAGTAGACGGCAACAACTTCTATGCCGCATGCGAGCAAAGTGTTGACCCTTCAATCGTCAGACAACCAGTAGTCGTACTATCAAATAATGACGGCTGCATTATTGCTAGAAGCCCGGAAGCTCGTGCTCTTGGTATAAAAATGGGACAGCCATATTTCAAGGTTCGTCATGACCTAAAAAGACTTGGAGTAACTGTACGCAGTTCAAACTACGCCCTCTATGCTGACATGAGTCAACGGCTCATGCGCATTCTAGAAGCTTATTCAGAAGAATTAGAAATCTATTCCATTGATGAGGCATTCTTAAAAATAAGCCGCCCTTCAAATCATGACCTACGACCCTGGGCTCGTCAACTCAGAGAATCTACATACCAAAGTATAGGCATACCAATTTCCATCGGACTTGGCACCAGCAAGGGCCAGGCAAAACTAGCAAATCACCTAGCTAAAACAGTCCCAGATTATGCAGGAATCTTTGACCTAAGCGTAGTCAATGATCCAGACACATGGCTCAACAAAGTTGACGTCGAATCTGTCTGGGGAATAGGTTCAAAAATGGCACGATGGTGCCGCATAAGAGGAGTTAATAATGCTCGACAATTACGTGACATGTCAAGTAGTGCTCTGCACAAGAAATATGGGGTAGTCGGTATACGCCTGCAACACGAACTCCGAGGGCACTCCTGCCAACCTCTCGTAGTACTACCACTACCAAAAAAAGAGACCTGCGTAAGCAGAAGCTTTAGTCATCCAATCACAAGCCTGGATGAACTGTCCAAGGCAATTAGTAGCTATACGGTACGGGCAAGTGAAAAGCTGCGTACACAAAAGCAACGAGCAGGTACCATAACCATATTCACACGCACTAGCCCTTTCATACAATCTGTTTACAGCAAATCCGCAACAGAAACATTGGTCATGCCAAGCAATGACACCTCAGTACTGCTACAAGTCGCTCTAAGGTTGACAAGACTAATCTTCAAGGCCCATCGACCGCTCATAAAAGCAGGGGTACTAATGCAAAATCTTCACAGCACCAATCATCTACAAACAAATCTCCTAAAAGAATATGATCCCAAAGTCCTGGAGAAACGAGAAAGGCTAATGAACACCATTGACAGTCTCAACCATCGCTATGGCAATGGCACCATCAACTGGGCTGCCTGTGGACTAAATCAAGGATGGGTAATGCGACGCGAAAAACTAGGTTCTGCTGCAACAACCCGCCTAACAGAAATCCCCATTGTGTATACCTAAGTTAGTGCAAACAAGGCTCAGGAAGCTAAAACCATCACACTAAAAAGAAGCCATGGAGTTCCTCCTATTTTTAAATACAAACGAAAAAGAAATACTATCTCTAATCTACAAAGCAAATTTTTCTGTAGAAGAAAACACGCCTTTATGTCTTCTAGGAGAAAATTTCTTTGGTTTCTTAAAGAGAAAACAGAAAAGAGTAGTTATATGCACTAAGAATGCAATGAATATTGGTGGCTATTGGATACCAAAAGGAATTAGAGATAATGATTATGATGCCACAGGAGCAATAGTAAGAAGAGCTCTTCGACACGAAGCAGTGCACGTTGCACAGAGCTGCAATAAAGGCAATCTCCTAAATATAGATCAAGGGAGAAACCTTAAACTACATCCATACAAAGTTGAGGCGCTAAGAGGTTCAATAAAAATCTCTCAAGGTAGCAAGGCAAGAGAGTATGAAGCTTATCTTATTGAAGACAAACCGAAGCTTGTTATTACTGCTCTAAAAAAATACTGCCTTTAGAAAAAGATCAAAAGCTTATGCATCAAATAGAAGTTGAAATAGCTTTTCCTTCTTGCTAAGAATCAAGAGCATTCCTTTGTCATAAAAAGAAAAACCGGTCTGATGATGCAATAGGTGTATATTTGCCAATGCAATTCCACATGTCTCAACAAGTAAAACTGGAATGGTATCGTTGTCACCATTCATACGTTGCAAGTCAGCAGCCTGCCGAACAGCTTGCTGTGCTTTAAAGAGGCCCAATTTCTCAACAAAACAAGGCCATAAATGATTAACATGCTCAAATTCTGAGAAATTAAATTTTAATTTTTTTGTCATAAGTACAAGGCCTATGAAAAGAAATTAATGCATTCAAATGTAGTCCTCCTAATTGGCATTAGAAATCATTGAAGGAAATATATTAATAATCTCTAGCAACTCACTCTTATCAAGGTATTTCTCAAGTATTCCATATCGACTGACATGAGAATTAGAACTATAATCCTGGCAGACCACACACACATTAACTTTTTGAAGATTCATGATGTGAATTAATACCTTAGTTTAGATTCTAATTTTACCGTTAGTCGAATAAGCAAATCAAAGGAAGTCGTCACCAATCTACGCAGAGAGAGCTTCTTTAGAATCATAACCAGCACAACGTTGTTTATCTAAGTGAAGAATATGTTTACGTTCGGTGTAATAAAGCTCTTGAAAGCGTAAAGCATCTTGGTTTAATTCTTCAAACATCTCATCAATTCGAGTTTCCATATCAGACGATACCTCTGGCTCATTACGTTCTTTCTCAATAAGAGAAGCTATACATCTTTCCAAAGTCTCAAGTCTCTGACTGCCCCAGGCTTCAAGTAAATGTCTACAGCGTTTAAGGGATTTCTGTCGTTCCAAAACAGCTACTGTGCCACGCAAATGAAGCATGGGCTGGGTCATAGACGCCATCTGAACTTCGTCAGGTTCTAACAATGGGGTAAGTCGTGTAGACAATTCATTGTTTTCCATCATGAATTGATCTGCCAGCAAACGTGGCAGATCCAAATCAGTCAACTCCAATCCGTCATCGCTACCACGAGCAATAGCTTCCAATCGTCCAACGCCTAGGTTTATTTCTTCTAAATCACAGATTGCCGCCCAGAGCAATCTGTGATGCTGCAGCCCAAAATCTTCCAAGTCTCTCTGCCGTAGTTCTCTGCGTATGTCAGCTCTATGGCTAGAACAATGAAGGTAAATCCTCAGAATTTCTGCTTCACTTCGCTCTCTCTGATTAGCTTCCCCAGGCTGCTCAAATTTACTAGCGCGACCATGCCACCTCTGCCCCTTTACCTGCTTACGAAGATCCTGCTCTAACTGCAAGGCAAGTCGAGCCTGACCTCCACTTAGACGTTCAGAAACTTTCTGGAGATAATGAGTGCGAATTGCCGACTGGGGCAACTTACCAAGCAACTGAACCAAGCCACTTACCGCTAGCTGAAAGTGATCTGCCTTACTTAGGTCTAGATTTTGAAAAACCTGGTCAATTTGCCAATCAAGCCAGAGCGGAGACTGATCAAGGAGCGCTCTGTACTCTCCTGCTCCATGGTCTTGTAAAAATTCATCAGGGTCTTTTCCAGAAGGCAAGTGGAGCACTCTCAACTCCAACTGGCCTTGCATAGCCAACTGCTCAACTTCTCCTATCGCTCGGTTAGCAGCACGCACACCTGCACCATCAGCATCAAAATTAAGTACAATTCGCTTACTATCACTGCAACGGCATAGTTGTGTTATTTGCTGACTACTAAGACTGGTACCTAAAGACGCAACAGAATTTTGTACTCCAGCAGAGTGAAGAGCAATAACATCAAAATATCCTTCTACAACAACAGCCCTGTCAGCCTTACGAATCGAATTGGCTGCTTTATCAAGAGCAAAAAGGTGCTTTCCTTTTTCAAAAACTTCAGTTTCAGGAGAATTGAGGTACTTCGGCTCAGAACCGTCAAGACTTCGCCCACCAAAGCCAATTACTCTGCCTTGCCTGTCATGAATTGGGACTATTACCCTTCCTCTGAAGCGATCATAAAATCCGCCACCCCCTTTCTTTGCAATTACAAGGCCGGCTGCCTCTAATAACTCAGCAGGAAGTGATTCAACGTTTTGAAGGTAAGTCAACAAAGAGTCCCATTTATCCGGGGCATAGCCCAACTCAAAAGCATCAATAGTTCCTTCACTCAAGCCTCTAGTATTGGTGAGATATTCACGAGCTATCAAGCCAGAAGATGACCGTAATTGGTCTCGAAACCAGCCTGAAGCCAAAGCTAAAGCGCGGTGCAACTTATCTCGGCGTGAAAGTTGCTGACGCAAACGTTCTTGCTGAGGCCCCTCAAGTGTCTCAACGGGAAGTTGATATTTTCGAGCCAAGTCAAGAACAACATCCCCAAAACTCTGGCGCTGGAATTCCATCAGAAATTTGATGGCATTTCCCCCAGCCCCACAGGAAAAACAGTAATAGAACTGCTTCGCAGGCGAAACAGTCATAGACGGCTTACTGTCATCATGAAAAGGGCAAATACCTACAAATTCCTTCCCTTTTCTCTTCAAAACAACATGCTCACCTACTACATCAACAATGTCTGCACGTTCCTTTACGGCTTCAATAGTGCGCGGGTGGAGATGAGGGATTGCCATCAATTCATTGTGAAGGTCTCATCAGCATTGGTCTAGAGGGGGTTATTAGAGCCTTACAAAAAAGATTCGCATTCAAAGCAAAAGGCAACTGACAAGGAAGAAGAAAGCTCATGCCTTATCAATGGCAGCAAATGAACAACGGGCATACTCAGATTAATAGAGGACACTTGGTTCTTATCGCAAGCGCATTTGCCTTCAGCCTGATGAGCGTGTGCGTTAAACACCTTGGCGGCAATTTACCGATCTCTGAAATCGTATTTTCAAGATCAGTGATAAGCCTCGCAATTACAAGGTCAATGCTTTATCGCGCTCATGTATCGCCGTGGGGTAAAAACAAATCATTGCTTTTGGTTAGAGGAATACTTGGGACGGCAGCCTTATTTTGTGTTTTCGAGGCCCTAACAAAATTACCTTTAGCTGTTGCGACGATACTTCAGTACACATATCCAACTTTTACCGCTATAGGAGCCTGGTTTCTACTAAAAGAAGGGGTGGGCTACAAAATTGGAATATCCGTATTTATTGGCTGGATTGGCACAAACCTGATCGTGAACCCGAATTGGGTCATTTCATCCACAGCAAATCTTCCTATCAAAGAATCTTTAATTGCTTTGGCAGGAGCATTCCTAACTGCCCTTGCATACATATCCATACGCAAACTGTCAAAACACGAGCACCCTCTAGTGATAGTTCACTATTTTCCTTTTGTTTCAGCACTTATTACCCTGCCCTTAGTCCTAAAAAGCGGCGTTTTTCCATCAGGAGAGGAATGGATCTGGCTCATTGGAGTAGGGGTATTTACGCAAGTTGGGCAAGTTTGGATTACAGAAGGATTCTCTCAACTACCTGCTGCACAAGCAAGTTCTATCAATTACGTACAAGTTATCTTTGCAGCTCTATGGGGAGTAACAATTTTCAATGAAAGAATAGGCCTTGAGATTGGACTAGGTGCAATCTGTATTTTAGTGTCAATTCTTATAAATTTTAATGTCAGAGACTACCTAGTAAAAAACTAATAAAGTCAATTTGTACAATGGATTCCAGCATTTTACTGTATAACCAGTGAACCAAAATCGATCATGCCGGGTGCGACCTGACTGAAATTCACTAAACTTATGTTATTTAATGAATCGAAAATAACCAGGAAAACTATATAATAAATTTTATCCACACAAGCAAGACGGTTAAGGCATCAAAAGGCTATCAAAGTCCTATTATAATTGGAGTTTTTAAATCCCTAAACAAAAAGCCGTAACTTTTAGTTGCGCAAGTCATCAAAAACTGGCAAGAATAATAGAAGGACATAACAAAACACCTCCTCTCTCTCCTTCAACTAAATCAACATAAATCCCTTCAAAGGTCTAGACCAATGAAACTTGCCCTCGCTACTTTTTTCGCACTGACTTCAGCGTTGCCATTTCCCGTTATCGCCGGAGAGTATCAACCTGGCTACGCCAGTTCACGCAGTTGTACTCGTAATGAATATAGAGAGGAATACGTCCCTGGGAATCAAACCTCACCTGGATATGTAAAAAGCTGGACGGAGTCTGTAGAAGTTCCCTGCGATACAGCTGGAGCAACTGTCAGGCCAGCCATTCCTCAAACAGCAGAGGATACCAATGACTGTAGTCAAGGGAGTCTTATTGGTGGGCTCTTAGGGGCTGGGCTAGCGACATCGGCTTCTCGAGGGAATGGCAGATGGTGGGCAATCCCAGCAGGGGGAGCCGCAGGAGCTATGCTTGGATGTCAAATTGATGGCGGCTAAGAAATCAAAAGTACCGAAGAAAATTCATTTTTTGATATTAGTACGACTAACTTAGATTAAAGAATATCTTTCCTAGGGATTAATTAAAAAATCAATTTAACGGGTAAATATAAGGAACAAATGATTTATAGAAGCCTCGAATAGATAGGCTTTTTATAAGGTATAAAGATCTCCTCCATCATCATGTTATACCGCTAAAAGCTTGTTGACAAAAAACAAGCCTTGTCTTAAATGATAAGTATAAATTTACCTAAAGGGTATAATTTACTCTTGAACTTCGAGGATATAATTTAAAATAATCATCTAGCATAAAGCCTTAGAAGAAGACTGTAAATAAACAAACAGACTAGATCTTCAACTCAAGTTCTATCCCCATATATTAAGGGTAAATTTGGTTGCTACACAAACCATTAGACAAACACAATCCTCCTAAAAACAAAAAAAGCCGAGCTAATGACATCTGAGGAGATTTGTTCGAGCAAGAGCTAGACAAATCAGGCAGCATAGAAGAGCTAAGACTGAAACCCATGATTGGTTGGCTGAAAGGGGAGAAAATTGACACCTGGCAACAACTCTCAAGGAAGGGGATTGTTTTGGATTGCAGAGGCGTTGGTTATGAGGTTCAAACCCTGACAAGGCAACTAAACAACCTTAATCCAACTGGGCTGATAGCACTTTGGGTTCATCAAGTTCAAAGAGATGATGCCTGTAGCCTATTTGGATTCTTGGAAAAAGACGAAAGAGATTTGTTCCGTACTCTCATTGGAGTAAGTGGGGTAGGCCCCCAAGTAGCAATGGCCTTGCTGGAAGAGTCAGCCGCTCCCGAACTAATTGAAGCAATCATCCAAGGAGATATTCCGCTACTTACAAAAGCCAATGGGGTAGGCAAACGGACAGCTGAAAGACTTACTGTCGAATTACGCAGCAAACTGCCAAAAAACGCCTCTAGTACTAGCCAATTTCCTAAAAAAACAGATTGTCCAACCCCAGAGACACTTTCAAAGAGCTCACTGCAAAAAGAGCTTCACCGAACACTTAGTGAAATCGGCTACGAAGATCTTGAAATTCAAAAAGCAATTCAAGTCGCGAGCCAAAACCTGAGGTCTGCAATTTCTAGCAACAGCCTGGATTCAGGTCTCTCATCCAAAGACTTCGATGCATTACTAAAATCAAGTCTTCTATTGCTTAGTCAAGAAGTGGCGTAAAACGGTGCCCAAGGAGGTAAATTATGCTTTCAATGCAAAGGCTTAGAACCTTAATCGAAAAATGTCGCTAGATACAGCAGAGAAGCAAAAACTAATCAATTCACATCAGACCCATTCAACAGACACTGGTTCAGTTGAGGTTCAGGTAGGCATGCTAAGCGAACGGATCAACAAACTTAGTGGCCACCTTCAAAGCAATAAGCATGACTTTTCCTCTCGTCAAGGTCTTCTTAAGATGATCGGTCAAAGAAAGCGGTTACTTACCTACTTGCGAGGAAAGAGTGAACAGCGCTATAAAGCCTTGCGTGAGAAAATAGGAATAAGAGGATAGTAAAAGTCTAGACCCATCGCTATCTGAGTCATTTAAATGGTAGACAAAAGTAATCCTAAGTCCTTCAGAAAGAAGAAAGAAAACATACTTAATAGTTCAAGTTCACCAAAAGACATCAATAAGAAGTCGAGTAAAGCAAGCAGAACTAAAGTTGATAAAGGTATTCCCAAACAAGTAGCAAATAGAATGGCAAGAAGAGTTGCAATTACAACTGGATTGCCCACAATAAGCGGAATGGGTGTATTTATAGTTAGCTATCTGATGGTAACTCGAGGAATTGCTGACATCCCTCCTGCACTAACGCTTGTAAGTTCTGCTGCATGTTTCCTTATAGGTTTATTAGGATTAAGTTATGGAATACTGTCTGCAAGCTGGGAAGACTCTGAAGGAACAATTTTAGGGATAGAAAACATAAAACCAAATATACGAAGAATGCAGTCTGCACTAAAATCCTCTAAACAAGATAAAATCTAACTGTTTATTATTTTTAGCTACATGTAAGAAGGCTCCCACTACATCTTGCCTTGAATGATTGCTCTTGTAGCGAGCTCACAGCTGCATCAGCATCTCTAACACAAAACTGATGTCCTAATCGTATGTAGCGGATCTTTCCATCTTGTCTTAGCGAAGCAACAACAGGAACTCGAACTCCATACTCTTCCTTCCCTGGCCGATGACTCTGAAGACACTCTCGAAGTCGATGATGCATCGCTATATCACTGGCCTGCTCAGGGAGCAAATCAACCAGGAGCAGGCGTAAATCATCAATAGCCCTGCAATCCTCAATGATTAGTTGAATTCGATCATCTCTACGATCAACCGTTCCCCATAAAAGCAGTCTTGCCTCTGGCATTAAATGTTCAGAAAGACGTACATAGCTCTTAGGGAAAACCACTCCCTCGCATACACCAGTTAGATCCTCTATTTGCAAGATTGCCATTCTGTCACCCTTACGTGTTGTGATCTGACGAATCTCTGGGATCATCGCAATCACACTTACTTTTGATCTGTCAGGTTGATCTTCTAGGCTTGCCAAACCAATGGGAGCCACCAACTTTGCTGGGGAAGAAAGTTGTTTAAGCGGGTGATCCGAAAGGTAAAAACCAACCAATTCCTTCTCCAACCTAAGTTTCTCGCTAGGTGAATAATCTGCCACAGGTTGAGATTTCGGGATTGTTGATAGCTCAGTTTGCTCAAGAGGTTCAGATAATCCAATTGTTAGATCAAAGAGATTCCCCTGTCCAGTACTACGGTCGCGAGCACGCGAGCTCGCCCAGTCAATTAAAAGTTCTAAATCAGACATAAGTTGAGCACGGTTTGCATGAGGGTCTAAATCATCCAATGCTCCACAATGAATCAGTGCTTCTAAACCCCGTCGATTAAGAACATTGGATGGCATGCGATCACATAGGTCAGCCAATGAAGTAAAAGCACCATCATTTTCACGCGACGCAATTAAATTTCTGATAGCGCCATCGCCAAGATTTCTGACCGCAGATAATCCAAAAAGAATGCGATTACCAGCCGGTGTAAAATCGATACCAGATGCGTTGATATCTGGAGGCATAACTTCTATTCCCATAGAATTGCAATTAGTTATATATCTCTGAACCTTCTCACTTGTCCCAGAATTCACCGTCAAAAGTGCCGCCATATAAGCAACAGGATAATGTGCCTTTAGGTACGCAGTTTGATAAGTAACTGCTCCATATGCAGTAGAGTGACTCTTATTAAAGCAATACTCCGCGAATAATACCATTTGATCAAATAATTCATTGGCAATCTTCTTGTCAACACCTCGATTAGAAGCACCATCAATAAAAATAGTTCTATGCTTCTGCATTTCAGAAACCTTTTTCTTACCCATAGCACGTCTCAAGAGATCTGCTTCTCCTAGAGAATAACCTGCTAAATCCTGTGCAATTTTCATTATTTGTTCCTGATAAACCATGATCCCATATGTTTCACGCAGAATTGGTTCTAGGGAAGAATGAGCAAACTGAATAACTTCACGACCATGTTTTCTGTTGATAAATTTAGGAATCAATCCTGCATCAAGAGGGCCTGGTCGATACAAAGCAAGAATTGAGGAAATATCCTCAAGGGACGAAGGCCTTAAATCACGAACAATTTGACGCATTCCACTTGATTCGAGTTGAAAAATCCCCTCAAGATCTCCCCTCGAGAGCAAATCAAAAGTCTTTTCGTCTTCAGGCGGCAGAGAATCTGGATCAACTCTTTGACCAAGGCTATCTTCTACAAGGTCCAGAGTCTTTTCAATCATAGTAAGATTCTTTAAACCTAAAAAGTCCATCTTTAGTAAGCCCATATATTCAACATCTTCCATAAAGTACTGCGTAATAATCTGACCTTCGTTGTTACGCTGAAGAGGTACTAAGTTATCTAAGGGTTCTGCAGCAATAACAACACCTGCTGCATGAACCCCAAATGTCTTATTAGTACCTTCTATTCTTATTGCCATATCAACCCATTTAGAAGTCAATGGGTCATTCTGATATTTGTCGCGAAATTCTTTATTAGGAGTTTCGTCACTGATCATAGATGTAAGCTTTGCCGGCTTGCCTCTAACTACAGGAATCAACTTAGCTAGTCGATCAGCATCTCCATACGGGATGTCTAGAACTCTTGCAACATCCTTAAGGACTGCCTTAGAGGTCATCCTATTAAAAGTAATAATCTGAGCAACTTTATCTTCTCCATAACGACTTGTTACGTAGTCAATAACCTCTCCTCTCCTTTGTATACAGAAATCAGTATCTATATCTGGCATGGACTTTCTCTCAGGGTTTAAAAACCTTTCAAAGAGCAAGCCATTCGTAACAGGGTCAATATTTGTAATTCCTAAGGCATAAGCTACTAAAGAGCCTGCCGCAGATCCTCTTCCAGGGCCAACAGGTATTCCCTTCTCTCTGGCAAAGCGAATGTAATCCCAAACAACAAGGAAATAGGTCGGGAAACCCATTTGATCAATTACTTTGATCTCATAGGAAAGTCTATCTTTATAATTCGCTTTTATTTCTTCGTCATCTTTTAATTCCAATCTTTTTCTCAAACCATCTTCTGTTACCTCGCGCAGATAAGCCACCGAATCTTTACCCTCCGGCACTGGGAAGCAAGGCATTTGATAAGTAAGGTTTAGACCATAGTCTTGAACCTTTTCTGCTACAAGCGCTGTATTCTGAATAGCTGCTTGGACAACATCACTATCTAAATGATCAGCGAAGAGTTGTCCCATCTCTTCCTCCGATTTTATATATTCTGTCCCTGTATATCTCAAACGTTTTTCATCACTGATCAACTTTCCAGTAAGGACACAAAGCAAGGCATCATGTGCCTCAACATCATTCTTAGTTAGATAATGTGCGTCATTTGTTGCTATTAGTTGAATATCTAATTCTTTCGCAATGCTTGCTATTCCGACATTAACAATCCTATCCTCGAGAGATCCATGATCTTGAATCTCAAGGTAAAAGTCTTCGCCAAAAATATTTTTATACCATAGAGCGACATCTCTAGCAACATCCAAACGCCCCCGCAATATTGCCTGAGGGATCTCACCACCTAGGCATGCAGTTGAAACGATCAAACCTTCATTGTGAGCCTTTAGCAATTCCTTATCAATACATGCCCTAGAAAAAATGCCTCGACCACGCATCCCTCGAAGGTGACTAGCAGAAGTCAGCTTGACAAGGTTTCTATATCCAACGGAATTCTTTGCAAGAACAACTAAATGATAACGACGTTCTTTCTTACGCTGGGGGTCATCAATAGAACCATTAATTACATACATCTCATTACCAATTATGGGTTTTATTCCAGCTTCCTTACAAAGCTTTAAAAGTTCTATTGCGCCATACATGACACCATGATCAGTCAAAGCCAAAGCCTTTAAATCAAGCTCTTTCGCACGGCCCACCATCTTGGGCAACTGACTCGCCCCATCAAGGAGGCTGTAATCACTATGATTATGCAGTGGTACGAACCCCATCACGCGATTGCATCTCTACGCACAAGATAAAGGGGATTTGAGGCAAAGAGACCCTATATACAGCGTAAGCAACAATTCAAGGTATAAATTGCCCTTTAGGATGGGCGCTCATCACTTTTGCGGATTGCTCGTATTGATGAGCAGTACGCAAAAGGCGCACCTCATCTAGAACATTTCCAATCAATTGCATCCCTATTGGTAGTCCTAAATCATCAAAGCCACAGGGAATGCTAATTGCTGGAAGTCCAGCCAAATTAGCTGGAATAGTCAAAAGATCAGAAAGGTACATTGCTAGTGGGTCATCTTTATGCGCCCCTGCCTTAAAAGCTGTAGTCGGAGAAGTTGGGGTCAACAAGATATCTACTTTCTGAAAAGCATTCTCAAAATCTCTTTTAATCAGAGTTCTAACTTGTTGAGCCTTCTTGTAATAAGCATCCACATATCCAGCAGAGAGCGCATAAGTCCCTATTAAAATCCTTCTCTGTACCTCGCTACCAAATCCGTCTGCTCTACTAAGTGACGTCATTTCAGTAAGACTATCCTTACTTTCAGATCTATGGCCATATTTCACTCCGTCATATCTAGCCAAATTCGCAGAGGCCTCTGATGGAGCTATCACGTAATAAGTAGCTATACCATCAGCGAAGCGTGGACATCGAATCTCTATCAATTCAGCTCCTAAAGATTCAAGCTGACTTGCAGCTAAAAGAACAGATTCCTTAACCTGGGTTGAAAGGCCTTCCTGTTCAAAACACTCAGTAATCAAGCCAACACGTAACCCAGTTAAAGGCTCACCAAGAGTCTCTAGATAATTTGGGACAGGGTCGTTTAAGCACGTAGAATCGCGGCTGTCTCCTCCAGCTATCACCTGCAGAATCTCTGCACAATCAGCCACGGATGAAGCAAAAGGACCGACCTGATCTAAGGAACTTGCAAAAGCTATAAGCCCCCATCTACTTACACGGCCATAAGTCGGTTTCAATCCAACCACACCACAGAAAGAAGCAGGCTGCCTAATTGACCCGCCAGTATCAGAACCTAATGCTGCAATACATTCTCCTGCTGCCAAAGCAGCAGCACTTCCTCCAGAACTTCCACCAGGAACCCGAGTAGCATCCCAAGGATTCAAGGTTGAACCAAAAAACGAAGTCTCTGTAGAACTTCCCATTGCGAACTCATCAAGATTAGTCTTGCCCAACAAAATCGCGCCTGAATTCCAAAGACGTTCTGTAACTGTGGATTCATAAGGCGGAACAAATTCTCGAAGCATGCGACTTGAGCAAGTCGTTCGTACACCTTTTGTACAAAGATTGTCCTTAATCGCGAAAGGGATTCCTGCAAGAGGAGGAAGAGTATCTCCAGAAGATCTTGCCTTGTCAATTTGATCAGCTTGACCGCGAGCACGATCCGCAGTTATTGCCAAGAACGCATGAAGCTTTTTGTCTAAAGCTTTAATTCGAGCAAGGTGTTCATCAACTAATTCACGGGCAGATACTTGCCCAAGCTGAAGTTGCTTACGCCATTCGGCGATGGTCATCTAACTTTGAGGTCTGTTTTAACTGACAGTATCAGCACGCTATCTAAGTACGGACTAGATGGTCAGAGGCTCACCTCTACGGCAACGAACCAATCGATGATCAATTGAATTCATGCCTTCTTCTGAAAGATCTTCCAGAAAAGCAGAAAGATTACCCTGGAGACTCCTTCTTGTAAGGAAAGGCCCAAACCAATAGGTAGTAGATGGCTCTTTAGTCTCAACCTCGGCCCACCAAGCTATGCCAAGAATATTGCCAAGACTGCGAAGCGCCCTGATTGGGCTCATAAGCTCAAAGCGTTTACTAACTAAACATTATTCTAGATATTGATTTACTGAATCAATAGTTTCTTTCCTAACTCTTCTGAAATGAAGATTTAAAGCTGCACATTATCTTCAAAATTTGCCGGTTCATTTCTAGTATTCAAATCAATATGAATGTTGTTTTCAGAATCAATCGCTATAGATGATGAATCACTCTCTATAGGAGCCTTGTGATGACCACAGCTTTCAAATGACTCTCCTTCTTCTTCCTTATCAGATCCTTTCTCCGAATCAAAGGTTGAGGCGAACTGTGCGCGAACAATCCTTGGAGATGGAGCCTGGCCAGATAAGCCCTTCATCCAACTAGTCCGAGCCACTTCATACAAGCAAAGTGCAGTAGCCACCGAAGCATTAAGACTCTTAGTTACACCACGCAAAGGAATTCTCACCAATTGATCACAGTGTCTACGTGTGACCAGTGAGATTCCCTTCCCTTCAGAACCAGTAACAACAACAAGAGGTCCTTCAAAATCCATTTCCTGAAGAGTTACATCTCCTTCTTCTGCAAGACCGATAATTCGATAACCAGCCTTTTTTAAGTCCTCAAGTGATCGATTTAAGTTAACTACTCGAGCAACTGGCAAATGTTCAAGTGCACCTGCTGCAACTTTTGCTACTGACCCTGTCAAGCCAGCACTCCGCCTTTGAGGAAGTACCAACCCATGAGCACCCAAAGCCTCAGCTGAACGGACTATTGCCCCCAAGTTTTGTGGGTCTGTAAGACCATCTAATGCAAGTAGCAATGGTGACTCATCTAAGTTTTCACAACCTTCTATCAAGGAAGGTAAATCCAATGCCTCCGCCGCCGCAGGCTGCAAAACAATCCCTTGATGAACAGCTCCATTTGTAAGCTGACCAAGACGCGCCCAAGTCACTTCCTCAACTAGCACTCCAGAGGATTTTGCGTCACGTAATAGTTGCAAAAACTTTTGAGATGTTCGCAACTCTGGGGTACACCAAATCCGATGAATAGGTCTTCCTGACTCAAGGGCAGCCTGTGTTGAATGCCGACCCCAAATAAAATCATTTGGAGAAGATTTTCCATATCTTTCATCATCGACCTGAGGTTTAAAAGAGTTATTACTTTGATCATTTTGTCTAGCCCTTCTCTTAATTTCTGACGAACTCGAGGAACCCTCTCCGTTAGTGAAGCGTCGAACTCTTCTTTGAATATTGGATTTAGAAAGTGATCTTTGACTATCTCTTCTAAGAAAATCAGAACGAGACCCACCCCTTCCCTCACCAGACGAAGCAAGATTTCTTCTGTCTCTTTTATAGTCCCCTCGACTTCCATATCTCTCTCTTGTATTTGAAAAATCATTTACCTCTTGACTTTCGGCCCGCTCTATTTTTGAGCGATAAACGTTCCGATCGCCTCTAGGTCTTTTACTAGAAGCCCTTTGGTCAAAGGAATCATTTCTTTTTGACTTTTTCCCACTGGGGCGAGGAAAACGGTCAGGATTGCGGCTACGGCGATCGGAGCGTGAATTCATTTCTTTAATAGGCCTATGACATGAAAGATTCGCGCTCCTCCAATCGATCCAAAAGCTGCGCAAGCCGCAGGGGATTCTTCAAAAAGAGCCAGCCAACCATTGTCTCAAACCCTGTAGCTTTAGCATAAGTAGCAGCGTCGCCTCTTCTGGAACCTCTCCCAGCCTTATTTCGGCCTCTACGGACTAAATCCTGCTCTTGGTCAGAAAGGTAGGGTTCAAGGGCAACTAGAGCCTCAGCCTGAGCTTCTGCCTTTACTTGATTAACAACAGATTTATGAAGGTCTCTTGATCGGCGGGACTGTCCACAATGCCTGAGACGTTGATGCAGCTCCCAAACAGCATCTCCTAACCATGCCAGTTGCAGAGGCCCCAAATCCTCTGGGCAAGATGAAGGGCTTTGATCTCGAATCCAACTAGTCAAGCATTTAAATGATTAAGAGCAGCATTCAGATCAGGTGCCAAATGAAGAAATTCCTCAAGACGAACAAGCTTGATAGTTTGTACAACCCTTGCATTGCCAACTACAAGAAAGGATCGCTTAGAAGAATTGCACTGCTTTGCAATTTGTACCAAAGCTCCCAAACCTGAAGAGTCAATGAAATCGATATTTGTGAGATCGATAACAACTGAAGACGGATTGGCCTGAAGTACATCCTCAAGATAAGTTTTAAACTGCTTCTCGGAGTAGGCATCTAGTTGACCTGTGAAAGAAAACACAAGGCAGCCTTTACGCCGCTCGAAACCACCTCTCAGAGAAACGGTCAGTCGCTGCAATTCGGTTATGGAATTAATCCCCCTGAACCCGATGGCACGAAGTGTAGTTATAGAAGACGAACTAAACCACGATTGAACGTCTTTGTGCCATTAGAGATATAAACCGAGCAAAGTGATGATCGGCATCATGCGGCCCAGGACTGGCTTCAGGGTGGTATTGAACACCAAAAATTGGTCTTTCAGAAACTTGTATTCCTGCAACAGTTTTGTCATTGAGGTTGAAATGCGTCACAACCACCTTGCCTTTGGGTAATGATTCTGAGTCAAGTGCAAATCCATGATTTTGACTTGTAATTTCGAGACGTCCAGTAGTTCCACAGGGATGATTGAGGCCTCGATGTCCATATGGAAGCTTGAAAGTCTTTCCACCTAAAGCAAGTCCAAGAATCTGATGACCTAAACAAATCCCAAACAAAGGTATATCTGTTTTGTTTATTAGCTCCTTTACAAGTGATATACCACTTGTAACTGCAGCAGGATCTCCAGGGCCATTTGAGAGGAAAACACCCTCTGGGCTAAGACTCATTACTGATGAGAAGTTTGAATCACATGGCAAAACACTAACTTCACATCCATAAGCCGTTAAACGCTCCAAAATAGATTTCTTAATTCCAAAATCAATTGCAACCACTTTGTAAGGCAATCCTGATACATGCTGGCTTTTAGTTCTACGGTCGAAATCAACTCTTGATAGAGAATGCCAAAAGTATTTTTTGTCCGTAGAAACCTGCTTTGCCAAATTCAAACCCTCCATATGTGGAAACCTCCTTAATTCCTTGAGAAGATCTAATGGAGATATGTTCTCTTTATTAGTTATTGCACCATTCATTGATCCAAAGTTACGCAAATGTCTAACAAGTGCTCTTGTATCTATTCCAGAGATTCCAACAACTTTATGTTTTAGAAGCCAACTTTCTAGAGGCTCCTCAGAACGCCAGTTACTGGGTTCTTTAGAAGTTTGCCTTACTATTACTCCCTTAACAGAAGGACATTTAGCCTCATTATCATCAGAATTAATTCCTGTATTTCCTATTTCTGGGTAAGTAAAGGCTACAAATTGCCCATAATAGCTAGGGTCAGTTAAGACTTCTTGATAGCCTGTCATTCCTGTATTAAATACCACTTCTCCGAAAACAGTGCCGCAATATCCAAAAGACTCTCCTTCAAGCAAAGTGCCATCTTCTAATACCAATAAAGCTTTCTTTGAGAGAGAGTACATAAGTTTCAAAAATAGAGAAATTGATTTTCTTGAATCCTATTATTTTTAATCAAGTGCAAGACGTAGTGCTTCCAAGCTCTTCCACGGACTACCAACCTCTAACGAATTTAAAGCCTTAGTCGCTCCTAAACTAAAGTCATCTTCTAAGCCAGCTGCCCATAAAACCAAAGAAGTATTAAGGGCAACAACATGTTTTTGAGCAATAGTTCCACTCCCTTGAAGAGTAGAGGCAAGAATTCTTTTGTTTTCTGCAAGATCTCCCCCCCTAATAGCACTATTAGGAGCAGAAATTAACCCAACTTCAGATGCACTAAGGAAAGAGGTTCTAACTTCACCATTTTCTAACAATCGTAACTCGTTTGAACCTTCAAGAGAAGCTTCATCTAACCCTCCTGCACCATGTACAACAATTGCTCTCTCAAGACCAAGTTGAAGTAGAGCATCTGCCATAGGGTTCAACAACTCAGCCTTGGCGACTCCCAGAACCTGTGCCTTTGGCCGGAGTGGATTGACTAATGGGCCCAAAAGATTAAAAACGGTTCTAACACCTAAGCTTTTTCTTAAAGGTGCCAAATTAATCAAAGAAGAATGCCATGCAGGTGCAAAAAGGAATGTGACATTCACCTTCTCTACAGCACTGACAACATCTTCTAATGAGGCCTTAAGTTTAATTCCCATACCTTCAAGAACATCAGCAGAGCCAACTTTTCCACTTGCACTCCTATTGCCATGCTTTGCCACATAGGCTCCAGATGCAGCCGCAGAAAAGGCAACTGCAGTTGAGATATTGAAGGTGTCTGCGCCATCACCGCCAGTTCCACAAGTGTCAACCATATGAATTTCTGGGATTTCACACGGAAGGGAGCAGGCTTCCCTCAACACCGTTGCCATTGCCGAAAGCTCTTCACCGTTGACTCCTTTTGTTCTCAAAGCAGCTAAAAAAGCCCCCGTCTGAACTGCGGTCAACTCCTCCTTAAGCCAGGCCTGCATCAAGGCCGCTGCTTGAGAATGATTTAGAGCCTTCCCCGATAAAAGCATCTCAAGGGTTTCAGGCCAAGAAGAAGCACCAATAGACATTTTTCAGAAAAAAACCCGGGTGCGTTGCACGCCGGGCCAGGTGATGGGGACATATCTACTATCACCCAAAAAGTGCAAACTGGCGAGAATAAATAAAATTCTTTAGTGGATTATCTCAACCAGCTGCATCATCAGAAGTATCGAACCCAGAACCCACTCCATCTTCCTGTTGACTTCCAGGCCTATAACCAGATTGCCATATTTGACGGACTCGATTATTCAAAGTGTCTCGACTTAATCCCCAAGCACTCAGAATCTTCTTCATATCTTCCTTTAGGTCATAAGCCCCAGGGAAACCTTCATATCTCAGAAAAAGTCGTGCCAAGTCCACTAAATCCGAATTCTCAGGAGAGTCTTTAACCAATAAACGATCAAGATTCTCACGATCAATAATGTAAAGAGGATGATTCTGTTCTTGCATAAGCTCAATTCATTCGTCACCCCAACAACAAATATGCCCACTCTGGGGCACATCTCTGCCTAAGTTAGCCTTCATACGGGAACTGGCATGGCCGCATTTCGTTTAGATCTTATCGGCAGATACCTAAGGCCACATAGAAAAACTGTGTTCCTTGGGGCTCTAGCACTTGTATTGGTTAATGTTTTAAGCGTAGCCATACCCATGGAAGTCAGAAAGGTTGTTGACAGCCTTAAAGAAGGCTTCTCCATGAATGACGTGCTTAGCCAGGCAGGTTGGATAGTTTTATTGGCAAGCAGTATGGGACTAGTTCGACTGATTTCAAGGCAACTAGTCTTCGGGGTAGGACGTCAAGTAGAAGTTGAACTACGCCAAAGGTTGTTTGATCACATGCTCACTCAGGATCCAGGCTGGGTGCAACAGATAGGGAGTGGAGAAGTCATAAGCAGGTCAACAAGTGACATTGAAAACATTAGAAGGTTGCTTGGATTCACAATTTTGAGTCTTACAAATACTTTGCTGGCCTACAGCTTCACTCTCCCAGCAATGCTTGCTATAGACCCATGGTTAACACTTGCGGCAATAACTCTTTATCCAGTAATGCTAGGAACTGTTGGACTATTTGGAGGAAGAATGGTTAAACAAAGAAAGCTTCAACAAAAGGCCTTATCAAGCTTAAGTGAATTAATACAAGAAGATCTATCTGGCATAAGCGCCATAAAAATCTATGGTCAAGAGAGCTCGGAAAAGAATGCGTTCTCTGAAAGAAACCACAAATACAGAGACTCTGCAATCAACCTGGCCAGAACAGCAAGTACCTTATTCCCTTTGCTGCAGGGGATTTCCTCAATTTCATTATTACTTCTAATTGCTCTTGGTAGTAGCCAGTTAGAAAAGGGTTCTTTAACTATCGGTGGGCTAGTAGCTTTAATCCTATATGTTGAAAGACTAGTATTCCCAACTGCACTTCTAGGGTTTACTCTCAATACTTTTCAAGTAGGTCAAGTAAGTCTCGAGAGAGTAGAAGAATTGCTTCAGAGGCTTCCTAAAATCAGAAACTCTGAAAAACCTTTATCCCTTAGCAAGCCAATTAATGGAAGACTAGAAGCATTGGGACTGACAATTCGCTATGAAGATAGCAATAGAGATGTTATAAAAAACCTAAGCTTTGTTATTGAACCTGGAGAATTAGTCGCATTAGTAGGACCAATTGGGTGTGGGAAAACAACCCTAGCTCGAGCTCTAGGCAGAATGATAGTAGTGCCAAAAGGTCAGCTTTTTGTAGATGATCATGACGTAACCAATCTGCGACTTGAAGACCTGCGCAGCAATATTGCTTTAGTGCCGCAAGAAGGATATTTATTTACTAGTAGCCTTGCCGACAATCTCCGCTACGGAAATCCCCAGGCCTCTTTAGCCGAAGTCGAAGCTTCTGCCGTTCAATCACGGTTAATGGATGATGTACGTGGATTCCCTGATGGGTTTGATACCTTGGTTGGAGAAAGGGGGATAACACTCAGTGGTGGCCAGCGTCAAAGAACGGCACTAGGCAGGGCATTACTACTCAGCTCACCAGTAATTGTCCTTGATGATGCTCTTGCGAGCGTAGATAACAAAACAGCCTCATCGATTCTGAGCTCTATAAGAAAACAAAAGAAACGTACAACTTTAATGATTAGCCACCAACTATCTGCCGCAGCAGCCTGTGATCGCATCTTGGTAATGGAAGACGGCGAATTGGTACAGCAAGGTCACCACTCTGAGTTGATCAAAATAGAAGGTACCTATAAACGCCTATGGGAAAGGGAGAAGGCAGCCGAAAGCATAGATACTGTCTCCTCAAGTAGCTAACAAATTAAGTGCTTAAACTGAAACGGTTATGAACAAATTCAAGACAAGTGATGATGTTTCCGCTAGGTCTAATAAATAGATAACCTCAAAAAAACATGAACCCCGGCACTTCTTACTCAGTGCGATGCGATCTCTCATTCGGGGATATATATTTTCAGGTCTTGGCCTGGATGGCTGTAATTTTCGTAAGTTTGGCGGCCGGACTAGCTCTAATGGGGTCATCTAGGCCGATTTTTGCTCTTGTTGGAGTTGGCTTGATCCTTGTACTAAGTCTTCCCTTCCTCTTATTCGCATTTGTAACAACATTACTGAATCATATTGAACTAAACCCCAAGGAGTCCACTTAGTCTTGTGGAAGGTTAAGACATCAATGTTCCAGTCCTGGCTAAAGATTATTTCTCCAAATGAGAGTCCTAGACTTTCCAACACCATGCAACATGTTGTTTTAGGCAGCCTATTAGGAGCCCCTCTAGAAGATACACATGAAGAAATTCTATTTGCATGTGGCTGCTTTTGGGGAGCAGAAAAAGGGTTCTGGAAATTACCAGGTGTTGTAACAACAGCCGTTGGCTATGCAGGTGGAACTACTGATTCGCCTTCCTACCAAGAAGTGTGTTCTGGAAGGACAGGTCATACGGAAGTCGTAAGAGTCGTATGGGATATATCGATCATCGATCTAAGCGACCTATTAAAAATGTTTTGGGAGTGCCATGACCCCACGCAAGGTAACCGGCAAGGAAACGATCGTGGGAGTCAATACAGATCTGCAATATATACAACAACTAGCCAACAACTTTCTCAAGCTCAAGCAAGTAGAGATAGCTATCAAGAAAGTCTTAGGAATAATGGGTTTAGTTCTATTACTACTGAAATCAAAACAAACCAACATTTTTATTATGCAGAAGAATACCATCAGCAATACTTAGCAAGGCCAGGCAGCAGGCCTTATTGTTCAGCAATGCCAACACAAGTCCAATTGAATGAATTCCCAGGTTCTAACTACAAACTAAGCCAAGAAGTTTGGAGCAACTTCGACTGGAAAATTAAACATTGTGTTCTTAGATCCAATAACAATCCAATTGCATCATAATCAGTTAACCATTCGGTTCAATTAATCTAAATCCACTCACACAAACTAATAATGCAAGATCCCCTTCCAGACAACACAGTCATTTTGATTATTTTGTCAACACTAATTCTGGTCTTCAGCCTAATCTTCATGTTTAGGCCCCAACAAAGTGAGCTTAACCCATCAATCGAATGGAAAGAACCTCTTTCTACAAGTTCAAGTGCATTAGAAATCTAGTAAGTCTAGTTTGGATCTAACAACATCAAAAATATAAAGAAAACACTTCCTTAAGGTTCATGAAAAACAGTTTGTCAAAAGATCTACAAGTCAAGGTCCTGAAACCACTACCAAAGCAACTAATTAGTTTCTATGGTTTTATCGCAGTGTTAATAGTTTTAATTCCAGAATGGATAGCTGATTTTACCCTTAATGTTTCAGACCTAGCCTCAGAAGACACAGAGATATTTAATGATCTTGGCTGGAAGCAAAATCCAGAACTCCTTTTAGCTCCAATGAATTTTCGCGAACTTAGAGAACTGGCTTTGACCTTAAAAATCCATGGCTATTCAAATGAAACAAAAAAATCACTAACAGTTAGACTTCTAAAACATTTCCAGCAAAAGTTCTAATAATTTCCAGTCAAAGTGTGCGACATGTCAAGTCCTTGTGGTAGCTTGATTTTGCGGGGCGTAGCGCAGCTTGGTAGCGCACCACTTTGGGGTAGTGGGGGTCGTGGGTTCAAATCCCGCCGCTCCGATTTAAAACTAAAATTTATGTTCCCAGAAGATAGTGTGACTGAGGGGGCATAAATATTTATCAGCGATTCTTTACTCTAAGAAATGTTCAACAAAAAACGTTTTCACCGAAGCAATAAACTTTTCTCTATAACAAGCTTCTGAAAATCAAAGAAATGCCCATCGTGAAAGAAAGTATCTCAAAAGCCCGTTTCACTTTTCTACTACCTTTCAGTAATGAAAGTTGTGCGCCTACATAACCGCCAATTAACGATCCGAGAGTTAAGCCAGGTATCCAGTTCCATTGAACTTCCGCATTTAAACCCAAAACAATTGCACCTGTACTATTCCAAAAAAGTCCAACCAAAATGAGGGTATAAGCAACTGCTGTTATGTAAGAAAGTCCAAACCATCTAACAAGCCAGATTGTCACGAAAAGTCCTGATCCTGACGAAAAGGATCCATTAAGAAAGCCAATAAGAAAAAGTACCAGACCTCCCAACAAATGATGGTGAAGGTTATTTCTTTCATCAATCATCGAAGTCCCTAAGTGTGGTCGCTTAGACGAATAAAGTCCCAACCATATAGTGAGAGCACCAAGTACAAAAGTTCCTATATCCCCTGGAATAAATAGAGCCATCTTTGCGCCCAACCAAACACCAGGTAGACCAAACACAAGAATCACAGCACTTATTAGCGGCTTAAGTTTTCCATTTTGCAAATGTCTAAGTCCTGCACCAGCCCCAAGAGCAACGCTTGCGAATTTATGAGTGGCCAAGGCAATAGGAAATGGCAAGCCAAGCAAAATCAATGCGGGTAGCTGGATAAGGCCAGCTCCGCCACCTGCAAACGCAGAAAACAAATTTGCCACAAAAGCTATTGAAGCTAAAAAGAGCTGACTCAAAAGTGTCTCAATATCCATATACCTATAAATAGAAAGTTCCAAACCAGTTGATTTTGACTGTAAATATGTCGAGTAACAAATTCAGTTCATATTAAGAGTATGAAAAGGAATCTATAATTGAAAGCATTTCAAAATTGCCCCAATGTAGAGTTACATAAATAGTAGATATTACTTTTGGTAAATTTTAGAGGCATTTAACAATGCCTAGACAACTCCTATCCATGGATTTAGAAAATCTACAAAATCTAAATCCATAGAAAGAAAAATCTTAGCCGCTCAAAACATAAGATTCAGCGCTTAACATCATGAGCGCAACCATCACCGCTGTAGTCATCACTATCGTAGTAACCGTTTCTAGTACCAAAGTAAAGGGTTATCAATACAAATGGGATAGAGCCCCAAACAAGTGCATTAGACAAGTCCACAAGAAAAGACTGCAGGAATCAAGTAATGGTTAAATCATAGCGGAAGCATTACTGCATGACATAAAGAAATAACATCTACTACAGCTCTAGTAACATACTTATTGTTATTAATTGATAATGGACAACAGCCTAACCTTGCCGTAAGAATCTCTCAAGCCCAATTAAAATTAAACCCATAATATGATCTTCAAACCTATGATATTGTTTTTTTACAAGATAGATTCTCAACTACAATCCGAACCACCTAATCCAAAGTATAGTTGATTCTCCTTTAGGACATTTATAAAATAATTAAAGCAACCAATTACTAAAAAGTATAGAAACAAATAAATAGTACTTATCTGTTTCTATAACCAGGCTCAAGTTGTCTTCGTGCGGCTTCTGTTCGCAAGACAATTTGCCTTCCAGTACTCATAATGCTGTATCTAAGAGCCTTGCCAGATTTAAACATCGCCTCGCCAATAGCCTTCGTTCTTGCAACTTCAATTTGATATGCACGATCTACAGCCTTCTCGGCATCTACATTTGCGAGCTTTGCTTTTAAAGCCAACCTCTCAGTCTTTGACTTAGGTAATACGATCGGATCACTTTCTGGCTCCGCCCAACTCCAAAGCCATCTGGCCTTGGGCTTTGTAATCGCTGAAGATTTGTTTTGCATGTCCATAGTTTCCTACCTAGATAACAATGCTGCAAGAGTTAACTGACCTCTCTGAAGGTTGGATGCCCAACTCCGAGTTTCAGGCAAACTTCCTTCAAGCGATCTCTTGAAGTAGCCACCTAACTCTGCAACATCTTGAAATGGTGGAGATGTTTTTAGGGGTGTCTTTAGATTGATGATCAAGCGGCAGGTGCGCTAAATAAGGCAAACAGGTAAAGGGAAAGGTTTGCCGCAATGGCAAGGCCCACTGAAATGAGCTTTTTCATGAATCAAAGAAATATGAACCTACTCAATGCAGCCAGCAAACCGGTCAAATAGCGAGCGAGTGTTAGGCGTCCCTCACAAAAACATGCAATTTAAAGCAACTAGATCAAAGAATGTGTAATGCAGTATTAAACATAAAATATAAACTTTCTAGCCAAGTCTAGACTAGATCTCTTTCTGGAAAGATGCAGTCTAGACTTATATTAAGAGATCCATAGATAACATGTCCTAACTCTGGCAAAGATACCTATAAAGTGATCAGGAAAACAAAGCTATTAGTCCATTGACATATAAACAAAGCCTGACCTGCATCTCCTCAAAGCTTCTTTAACCCTACCTAATAACAAAAGAGAGGGTTTCGGCTCTTTCGATAGATCACGAGGAACAACTAGATTACCATTTTTATCTAAGCGAATACGTGCTCCAAACCAAGTTCCATAGCCAATTTTCGAAGCTCTACAGAGAATCTCATCAGACGATGCATCAAATTTACGCTCAATAATCCAATCTTCTATTTTGTCTAACTTGGTGAAATCATTGAGTCCTGCCCTAGCCGAATATATTAGTATCAATAAAGGTGATAATATCAATAAAATGATCTTAGTCATTAATAACGAGCCTCACTAGTAATCACACAGCAGAGTCTACCTAAGTAAAGAATGAATGCTTTCTAGGGGTTTTATCTTCCATCTCCATCTTAATCATCATCTCTGCTTCGAATAAATTTCAAAATTGTCAAGCCAATGCCTAGTACAATAATCAAGCATGCATTAACAATTAAGTATGTCAACTGTGACTCAGTAAGTTCAACACCAGCAACTAGTGAATTAAACATCTGAGGAATTAAGATTAAACAAAGCTCGAAGCCCAGCATTTAGATATATAGAAACTTTTCATGAGTGAAGCTAAAGTTAATCTAACACCTCCTAAAAAACAGTTCAAAAACTCATGAAAACAAATGCCATCCTAACTGGCCAAAAATCCATACTCCTAAAGCAACCTTAAAGCCAGTAGCCAAAAGCCCCCATCCAATAATTTGCTTCTTAGATAAACCAAAAAACATGTCTTAACCTTAAGATTACTAAAGAATATAAAATACTTTAAGAGACAACGACCTAACTAAAGTCAAGTCTTTAAGAACCCAACAAAAAATGTAAAGCTCATAATAAAGCCAGGCAAACACCCAAGAAAGCCAAGCAAGAAGCCAATATTCCACAAAAACTAACTCGATCACCTTCTCTATGCCCAAAAAATAGTGCCAGGATCGGAGCAGTAGTTAAAAGAGTGACGCCCAATCCAACAGGCATAGTTTGAAAAACCACTTGCTGAAGCAAGATTGCAATGTTTGTCCCAACTAGCGTTGCAACAAACAGAGAGCTTCTGTTTAGTCCACTGCCATGCAGGCTCTGAAGAGTTTCACTCCCAGAAAGCCTCAGAGCTAAATACAGGGCTGAAAATCCACAAAGAAGGCGTATAGATGCTGTTTGGATTGGCATTAAATCGCCAGTAAGCAGTACCAATCTTGAAAACAAAGCACCTATCACGCCACATAGCACTGCTGCAAAAGCAAGAATCAAACCATCCCTGTTCGATGTATCCAAAGGACTAGAAGAAGGGGTTTGAGCAGTCTCTGGTACCTGCCACGCGACTATCACAACAGATGTTGAAACAAGTAATCCGCCTAAGAAGATGTTGATTGATAGATTTTCTTTCAAGAACATTCTTCCTAATAAGGAAGCAATGATTGGAGCAGTGGCTTCGATTGTTAGCGTCCTACGTGTACCCAAAAGCCTTAAGGCGGCTAGATAAAAAGTGTCACCAAGGGCTATCCCAATAGCTCCACTTATAAAAAGAAAGGATGCTGCACCTAAATTAGAAGTCCAATTAATTGAAAAAAGAACTGGGAGGAAAATTAGTGTTGCGACTCCATTTTTGATCAGGTTGAGTCTGGCTGCGCCAATAAAGCCAGTTTGGGAACGCCATATTGAGCTAGCAAATGTCCACGCAAACGCTGCACATACTGCTGATATAACACCAATGGGCATAACCGCTCTTAAGAACCAATCCGAAAAAAAAGGAAAGTTAGTGCACTACTCAGCTAGTCCTTTTCATGAAGAGAGTTGGAATGGGTCGCCTGAGATTCGAACTCAGGACCAGCCGGTTAAAAGCCGGATGCTCTACCGCTGAGCTAGCGACCCAATTTTCATGCATGCATGCATGCATGAAAATTATCACGCTACCCATCACGAAACGAAAGGTTGCTGGCTTTTTCAAACAACTATCCCTTATAAAACCTGCTTTCTAAGAAATCTGTCTAATTTCAAAGTTCACCCATATAGACCAAGGCACTATTAATAAAAGGCATCCAGAAAGAGATTGTTGAAGAGAGGGGCATTCACCTACCGAGCAACCCTAGTAAGCTAAAAAGTTGATTCCCATATTTCATAAAGGACAGCTTGCCCCACACTCTTAATCCCTCTTGAGCCCACTACCTTCGATCCTAATCATTGGAGCTGGCTTGGCAGGCACTGAAGCTGCCTGGCAAGTGGCAAAAGCAGGTCTGAAAGCAAAATTAATAGAAATGAGGCCAAGGAAGAGATCTCCTGCTCATCACACAAATGAATTTGCTGAACTGGTTTGTAGTAATAGCTTTGGTGCTCTTAGTAGTGACCGTGCTGCTGGGTTATTACAAGAAGAACTTCGGCATTTGGAATCTATTGTTATCAAAACTGCTGACCTTCATGCAGTACCTGCAGGAGGTGCCCTTGCTGTTGATAGAGCAAAATTCAGTCAAGCATTAACAAAAACACTCGCTTCTAATCCACTTATCGATATTCAGCGCAAAGAACAGAAACTTCTACCAAATAATGATCAAATCACTATTCTTGCCACAGGGCCACTAACAAGTGAGTCTCTATCTGGAGAACTAAGAGCATTTACAGGGATTGATGATTGCCATTTCTTTGATGCTGCAAGCCCCATAGTGCAAGGTGAGGAGATTGATTTTTCTATTGCATTCCGTGCCAGTAGATACGACAAAGGAGATGCTGATTACATCAACTGCCCAATGAATAAAAAGCAATACTTGGAATTCAGATCGGCCCTTCTTGAGGCTGAACAAACACCCATCAAAGATTTCGAAAAAGAAGCTGCAAACTATTTTGAAGGTTGCCTACCCATTGAAGAGCTGGCGCGCAGAGGAGAAGACACCATGCGCTATGGACCACTCAAGCCAGTAGGCCTTTGGGATACCCGCTGGGGAGATTTAAACGATAAGGCCTTACGTCGTGCTAAGCGGGCTTATGCAATTGTTCAGTTAAGACAGGAAGACCGCGCTGGTCGTCTTTGGAACCTAGTTGGCTTCCAAACTAATCTTAAATGGGGTGAGCAAAAAAGAGTTCTCCATATGATTCCAGGTCTACAAAACGCTGAATTTGTTCGCTTTGGGGTTATGCACAGAAACACATTTCTCGAATCGCCAAAACTACTAAAAACAACCCTTCAATTCAAAAAAAGAGCAACCTTATTTGCTGCAGGACAAATTACTGGCACTGAAGGTTATGCAGCAGCCGTAGCAGGAGGTTGGCTTGCTGGCACAAACGCCGTTTTACTGGCACTGGGTAGAGAGATGCTCACCCTTCCAGAAACAACAATGGTCGGAGCTTTAACCCGCTTCGTGACTGAACCTAAAGAAAGTAAAAACGTAAAAGGAAGTTTCCAGCCCATGCCGCCGAATTTCGGACTATTCCCAGTACTTCAAGAGAGAATCAAAGATAAACGATCACGATACAAGGCTTATAGAGACAGATCTTTGGAAGCCATAAATACAATTAAACACAAACAACTAGCTCATTTAACCAACTCAAAAAACTGCTTATTGGACACTGATTTCTAACCAGCCTCAACATCTAGCTATTAATGCCAAACAACCATATGGATAATTATTCAACAACAGCTGAAGCATCTTGTTCATGGGATGCAGTGGTAATAGGTTCTGGATTAGGGGGCTTGGTAACCGCTAGCCAATTAGCAAAAAAAGGTGCCAAGGTTCTTGTCTTAGAGCGTTACACCATTCCTGGTGGTAGTGGAGGTTCTTTTCTAAGAGACGGTTATACCTTCGACGTCGGAGCATCAATGATCTTCGGTTTTGGAAAACAAGGTTATACAAATCTCTTAACACGTGCATTGGCAGAGGTTGGGGAGGTATGTGAGACCTTCCCAGACCCTGTACAGCTTAGTTATCACCTTCCCCGTGGATTCAATCTTTCAGTTGCTCGAAATTACGAGCAATTCATCTCTGACTTAACTTCTAGATTCCCTCATGAAGCGGTAGGAATCAGAAAATTTTATGACACTTGCTGGCAGGTTTTCAATTGTTTGGACTCAATGCCACTTCTATCTATAGAAGATCCCTCGTATTTAGCAAAAGTTTTTTTCAAAGCTCCCTTTTCATGCCTAGGCCTTGCGCGATGGTTACCAATAAATGTTGGTGATGTAGCCAAGCGTTTCATCAAAGATCCTGACTTATTAAGATTCATAGACATTGAATGTTTCTGTTGGTCAGTGATGCCAGCAGATCAAACACCTATGATCAATGCCGGAATGGTTTTTTCTGATCGACATGCTGGAGGAATCAACTACCCCAAAGGAGGTGTAGGTGTAATAGCACAAAAACTAGTCCATGGACTAAAGCGTCATGGAGGAGATATTCGCTATAAATCGCGCGTAAAAAAGATTCTACTGAAAGATAAAAAAGCTATTGGAGTGCAACTTGCTAATGGTGAAGAAATCCACGCAAAAACAGTTGTTTCTAATGCAACGCGATGGGATACCTTTGGAGGAGAACATGTTAGAAACCCTTTAATAGACCAATTGGCAACGCCTAAAGCAGAAGCTAAATGGAGAGATCTCTACAAACCTTCCCCTTCTTTTCTATCGCTTCACTTAGGTGTGAATGAGCACATCATTCCACAAACAACTCACTGTCATCATCTGATCTTAGAAAGATGGGAAGAAATGGAAAATGAGCAAGGAGTAGCTTTTCTTTCGATGCCAACATTACTTGACCATTCATTAGCTCCAAACGGCAAACATATTGTTCACGCGTTCACTCCATCCTCCATGCACAATTGGGACAAGCTAAGTCCTAAAGATTACGCTGAAAAGAAAGAGAAAGATGCCAATCAACTCATCAAAAAAATTGAAAGGGTTTTCCCAGGACTAAGTGCTGAAATAAGTCATAAGGAAATAGGAACGCCACGTAGTCATCGTCGATTTTTAGGTCGTCATCAAGGCAGTTATGGTCCAATCCCTTCCAAGCGACTAGCAGGCTTACTTCCTATGCAATTCAACACGACCAAAATAGAAGGACTCTTTTGTGTAGGAGACTCGTGCTTCCCTGGGCAAGGTCTTAATGCCGTGGCATTTAGTGGATTTGCCTGTGCTCATCGAATAGGAGCAAATCTAGGAATTAATCCATGGGCATTACCCGAGTGATAAACATGAAGAGAAGGTGCTATCTAGATAGATTTTTTTGTCTTCTCGCAGAAATCAAAAGATTCTCTACCCTGGTAATGTTTCGAGACTAAATCGATAGCCTTGCTGCCTGACTGTTGTTATCCCTCCTCCTTCTCCAAGGCCTGCTTGTTCAAGCTTCCTTCGCAAAGTAAGTACCTGTGTATCAACTGATCTAGGCCCACCACTAAATGGTGGCCAGGCCATCCTAAGTAGCTCGTGACGGCTTCGAACCATTCCTGGAGGCATCAATAATGCACATAAGAGGGCAAACTCACGTGGACTTAACTCAACAGGCTTTTCACGCAATGTAACTTGCCTCAATAGCAAATGAACTTCTAAGGGGCCTACTGCAACTCTTTCTTGAAGACCAATTCGCCCACGTTTTAAAAGAGTCTTAGAACGAGCAGCGAGCTCTTCAAGACCAAAAGGCTTACGTAAAACATCATCAGCACCCTCATTAAGGAGTCCAACCACAGGCTCAACACCAGTACGAGCAGTTAAAACAATGACTGAGCAACCAAGCTGCTGAGCCAAACGCAAAGCAGAATTATGCTCTAGAAGTTCTGCACTGATTAACAAATCAGGAGTTTGATCTCTACAAAGATCCACTGCTTCTTGAGCAGAACCTACAGCTGCAGTCAAATGACCATCCTGGCGCAGTCTCTGCACCAGAACTGTCCTTAGCGTTGGATGTGGTTCAACTACAAGCACTTTGGAAGGGCCTGGAGTGGTTGCCTGCGAGGTGAGAGATCCCTGACTAGAGCCAGAGGTAGGCTCGTTAGAAAGCAGTTCTGAAGAAATAGATGTCACATGCCATTACAGAACCCCCTTACGTTAAAGCAATCCAATGGCAGGCTGTGAGGAAAGGCTGCCGTGCTCTGAGACCATGACATCTCTTGATCATCCAGATGCCATTAGACATTTTCAATCACTTTGCGATGCCTGTCAGGAACTCACTAGTCGCAACATGACACCTTCAGATCTAAGGCTATACGCAGATGGATATCTACACTCGTTAAGAAATTGCCAGAAACTAGACTCTAGAGACCTAGAAAAGCTTGAAAACCTAGTTGAGCGCTGGATTCTAGATCCATCAAGCTTCATTGGTCCTGATGGTGATTTCAACAGCCTTTTTTACAAGAAAGAAGTTGGGTAATGAAATAAAAAATTTAAGAAGCTAATGCAATTTCAAGTTTTTCACGAAGCTCACCAGAGTTGTACATCTCTATAAGAATGTCTGATCCACCGATAAATTCTCCCTTCACATAAACCTGTGGAATCGTAGGCCAATTGGAAAAGTCTTTAATCCCTTGACGTATATCCATATCACTTAGCACATCAAAGGTTTCAAAACTGATTCCTAAGGAATTCAAAATTTGCACAACATTATTGGAAAAACCACATTGAGGCATCAACTTTGTTCCCTTCATAAAAACCATTATCGGGGCTGAGTTAATAAGAGCCTCGATGCGTGCACGTGTATTCGAATCCATGTTTGAGAAAGATTAAGTTTCTTTTGGAGTAGAAGTGTTTAAAGCCAATGCATGAATAGCTTCGCTAGCCAACTCTGCCTGAAGGGCTCCATACACCATTTGATGTTGACGGATCAAGGACAGTCCAGCAAATGCTTTAGAAACAACATTGATCTGAAAGTGATCTCCCCCACCGCTCAAGTCCTCAAGAGTGACCTGAGCGTCAGGAATTGCGCGCTTTATTGAAGCACTTAATTCATGAAGTTGAGCCATCTGTGAAAAGCTTTTCAAATGGAAATTTCGACAAATATAAGTTAGTGCGAAGAAAATCCATTACCTATTCTTCCTTGCTGCAGCATAAGGAGTATCAACAAACCCCAATTCAAACAAGCTTTGATAGGCCCTTTGTCCAGCTTGTTGTGCAGGGGTTACAAGTCTAACCACCTCAACAAGAATTGGAACCGCTATCTCAGGCTGGTTCTGGCGTCTAAACAATGCTGCGAGCCTAAGATTTACCTCAGCAAGCAGATTCAAAACCCTTCGTCCTTTAGCATCCATCTCGCGAGGAATGCGAGCGTCAAGCCCTCTGAATGAGCCTCCCAAATCTCTATAAAAAGAAAGTAATTTTTTTGAGACATTTCGAGCCTTGTCATAGTGCAGCCTTGCTTCGGCTAAATCTCCCCTGGCAACTGCCTGGTCTCCACGTTCGAGCAGTTTCTTGACTGCAAAAAAATTAAATCCTCCATCTTCTCTAGCTAAAACCTTAGAGCCTGCTGGAGAAGATGAGGATGTCTGAGCAGATGATGGAACAGAAGTGAAGAACAAACCAGCCATCAAGGCTAAGGTCGTCATCGGAAGGCGACAACGCATGAAAAAATCAAAAGAAAGCAGGTTGAAACTTTAGGGCTCTTTTTTCTTTCGGCCCACTACCTGTAGTGCGGCTTGTTCAGCTGCATGCATCCGTTTGGACAGCTCAAGATTAAAACTCTTAGTAGCTTCCTTCCCAACTCCATTCACCTTCATCGACTTCCCGAAGCAGATAGCCGCTCTTCCAAAAGGTCTTGGCATAAGTTCGCTATAACCAAGACCCACAGGAACGATATTTACATCAACACCTTTCCCATCAGCGAGTTGAGCCAAGCGAACAAGTCCCTGCTTAAGCCTTATAGGTTTTTCAGTTCTATTAATCCTGCCTTCAGGGAACACTACAAGCTGCTGCCCCTCAACCATTAGATCAATTGCAAACCTCAGTGAAGTAAGTGAAGGTCTCACCTGATCAATAGGGAAACAGCCAAGTCTCTGCAAAAACCAACCCTGCAGACCTTTCATCTCAGTCCGAGTAACCATAAAACGACAGTCCCTTCCAGTTACGCGCCTTCCTGCGGCCAGTGTCAACATCAAACCATCCCAACGGGCTCTGTGCGTTGGAGCGAACAAGACTGCTCCACTAATTGGCAAGTTATTTGCTCCTAATACAATTCGATCGCGAAAATAATTACGCAAGACAACGTCTTGCGTAATTACCATGGCCAGTGAACTCCAAAAGGGATCCACACCAAGACATAAATTGGTTTCGCGTGTAGTTAGGGCCGCGGGCACCGTACATAAGCGTCCAATCTTATGAACTTAACGTTGAAACCGAATCTTCCCTACGGAGATTGGGCAGTTAACCCGGCGGCTAAGTCAATTGAGGAGCCTAAGCAAACAAACCAGTGAATAAAATCAATTAAATCATTTGGATTTATGGCCAGTCTTGGAGTAAACATCGACCACATTGCAAATGTGCGACAAGCCCGCCGAACAACCGAGCCTGATCCTGTTGTACTTGCTCTGCTTGCCGAGCTTGGCGGCGCTGATGGGATCACTATCCATCTAAGAGAAGATCGAAGACACATCCAAGATCGAGATCTAGAACTACTGCGTAAAACTGTGAGTTCACGACTAAATCTAGAGATGGCACCTACACCTGAAATGGTTCAAATATCGAAAAAGGTACGGCCCGATATGGTCACGCTAGTTCCAGAAAGACGCGAAGAGATCACCACTGAAGGAGGCCTTGATGTTGCTCGAAATGAGATGTTTTTCAAGGAAGTTGTAGGTGAAATCCAATCGATAGGTATACCAGTGAGCTTATTTATTGATCCTATTCATGAGCAACTACAAGCATCACATAATGTTGGAGCATCTTGGGTGGAACTTCATACAGGTTCTTATGCACAGGCCAAATGGACAAGCCAAGCAATAGAGCTTGCAAAACTTCAGGAAGCTACGGCAGAAGCAAGATGTCTTGGGCTAAGAGTAAACGCAGGGCATGGGCTTACGTATCAAAATGTCGAAGCTGTGGCCGCCATAGAAGGTATTGAGGAACTTAATATTGGCCATACAATCATCTCGCGAGCCATAGCTACAGGTCTTGAAAAGGCTGTAAAAGAAATGAAATTGCTAGTGGTAACCCCACGAAAAGAGACTCTATTTGCTGGATATCAAAGTCAAGGCCTTTAATAAGTCATTTTTTTCTTCGGAAAAGTTTAAAGAATCCAATAGTCCAGGCATCCCATCTCGTCTTACTAGAAGAATCTTGCTGATGGCGCAGAGTCCCATCTCCCAAGGTGACGAGGGCTTGTTTGTTCTTCCACCAAACCCAATCTCTTATTGGAGGATTATTCATTAATTCATCCTTAGTTAAGCCGAGTCTTAACTTGGAAGAGAACTCAAGAAGAACTACCAACATCGCTTCACTGTCCTCAGAACGCGACAAGGCTTCATTCGTGCTCTCATCACCATCAAGTGACTCAAGGAGCAACTTAATCTTCTGGCTCACAGAAAGTCTTTTAGTATCCATACAAACGAATCAAATCAAATTCAGGCTACTTAATTCAGATGAGAATCAAGAGACTTCTGATAAATCTTGGGACGTATTTATTTAAAAGGTACGTTCCTGCAATACTCCACAACAACACCTATACCCACCAACTCTTCACTGAACCTTGCTAACTGTCTACAGAAGCAATAGAGCCGAATGGCTCGCTAACGTCTTATCGGAACAACTCCGACTAAGCCCACCAAAACCATTTGAATCTGTAGAAATAATAGTGAATACCTGGCCAACAGGCAGATGGCTAGGGGAGCATATAGCAAGCGTTATTGATATTAGTGCTCATATTCAATTCCCATTTCCAGGATCCCACCTAAAAAAATTAGCGCATCAAATCCTAGGTCTAGATGTCATTGATACAGACCCATGGAAAGCAAATAAATTGGTCTGGCATGTCCTAGAAGTACTACCCGAGCTACTTAGGAAGAATCAAGCCGCTCCTTTACGCGAATGGCTTAAGCAACATCCATGTTTGCCTGGAGAATTAAACAAAGAAAAATGGCAATTAGCTCGAACTATCGCAGATGTGCTTGACGACTACGTTCTATACCGACCTGAAATAATGGAGGAATGGCTTATAGATACTGACAAAAAGCAGTATCAAACAGTAAATATATCTTCAGAAATTAGCTGGCAACCTGAATTAGCACAACTCCTTGCTGCTCGAATTGAAACTGATCCCTTTGGCATACAAGTAAGAAAAGCTATCAGGCTAATTAAGGATGGAAAATCAACATTAAATGCACTTCCTCCTCAACTCCATATCTTTGGCATTAGCAGTCTTGCACCTGCCCAAATCGAATTCATCCAAGCACTTTCTGCATTAATTGATATAAGAGTTTTTGTCTTAACACCATGTCCTGATCTATGGCAACGTTGTCACTCGAGGAGAGGAGCACTCGGCAATCAGTGGAAAACACCTCCCAAAGGAAGTTGGCTGCTACAAGGATCTCGTTTGGAAGCAAATCTCGGACGAATGGGGGCTGAATTTCAACAATTACTAGAAGGAAGTGGAGAGAGCCAACTGGGAGAATGGAATGAGGGTGATTTATTCGCTGCTCCGGCAAACATAGCCAAAGACTCAGGTCGACAACCAACTCTTCTAGAGCAACTACAGCAACAGTTCATCGTTCAAGACCAGGAGACGACTTTACAAAGAGAACAAAAAGATGACTCACTCTTGTTTGTTGCCTGTGCTGGTCAATGGCGCCAAGTCCAATTAATCAGGGATCAAATCATCCAATGGCTTGCGAATGACGAAACTCTCGAGCCAAGAGATATTTTAATAATGACACCACAAATCAAGACATTTGCACCGTTAATAGCTTCTGTTTTCAATGACGTTGGAGCAACAAAGGTGAGTATCCCATGGATCATTACTGACCGTAGTCAACAAGAGTTACCTGGACTAAACCAATATGTACTGCAGATCATTGAGCTTGCCAACAATCGATTAACAGCTTCTGGACTTGACAATCTACTTTGCAACTCTGTTATACAAAAACAGCATGGACTTAGCCAAGATGATACGACTACTATCAGCAGCTGCCTACAACGTACAGGGTTTCGGTGGGGACTTGATGCCGCAGAACGTGGAGGCGATGAAGTACATAGTTTAAGTTGGTGTCTTGACCGTTGGCTCCTGGGATTAATTCTTCCTCAAAAGCCAGGTATCTCGCTAGGAGGTGCTGCACCTTTCTCAGAAGGGATAACCAGCTCGGAATTGATAGCATGGTGGGGCATACTTGCTAGGTTACGAGATCAAATAAAAGAAATGCGCAAACCCCGAGTTTGCTCTGAATGGATAAAGTTGCTAAAGGCGCTTGTAGATGAGCTCTGTTCCAATACAGTAGAATGGGATTGGGAACGTCAATGTTTTATAGACGTATTAGAGGATTGGCAAGAAATTGCAGGTAATTGTCAATTAAAACTGAAAGCCTCTGTAGTTAACGATGTACTTAGTGAGGCTCTCTGTGTTTCAAGTGGTCGTTTCGGGCATCGCTCAGGCAAGCTCACCATTAGTGCTCTTGAGCCAATGAGGGCAATTCCCCATAGAGTCATAATCTTAATGGGGCTTGATACAGATATCTTTCCTCGATATGAAAACAAAGCAAGTTTCAGCCTGTTAGAGCAGAGACGAAAAATAGGAGACCCACGCAATGGCGATCAAGACCGTTATGTAATTTTAGAAGCCCTAATGTCTAGCCGACAACATCTATTAATTTCTTGGAGTAATCGAGATGAAAAGAGCGGAGAGCAGAAACCTCCAGCGAACCCCATTCAACAATGGCTAAATCAGCTTAAAAGAGAGCTATCGCAAGAGAGCTTTATCGGGCTTTTTCAAGAACCTTCACCAAATCCTCTTGATAGAAGTAATTTCCTAGCCAAAAACAATCGTCCCTCAATAAGCTGCGACCAGAGAAATTTAAACGCACGTCAGTGGCTTGATAAAAACATAAGTCCCGAGCCACTAGGGTTATCTCTACCTTTGAGATGGTCAAGTAAAGCAATTCAAACGCCTAATAGTATTTCTCATGAACTTCTTAAAGCATGGTTAGAAGCACCTCAGGTTATTTGGCTTGAAAAACTACAACTAAAACCACGCGAATGGAAAAGCTCTATTGAAGATCTTGACTCTCTTAGCCTCAATGAACTGCAAAGATACCAACTCCTAAAAGAGAACCTAGATGAACTTCTCAAACACAACTTGGAAAGTAATGACAACCAAAATATGTTTTTAAATGCTCAACTGGACTGGGAGTTAAAGTACTCAGGACAAGGCAGATTCCCTGCTGCATCAGCAGCAACACTAGAAAGAGAACTTTTATTGACTCGTTCGCAAAGCCTTAAATCAAAGCTATTAAGTCTTGGACCATACGAAAAGGAACTAATTCACTTCAAAAGTGGATCTGCTGAAATTCTCTGGGCAGGAAGTTTTTCAGTTGTCATTGAACTCGGACGACTTAAGGCAAAAAGTGTCATGGCAGGCTGGTTAAATCACCTTTTAGTTTGTGCTCATGGAAAAAGTCCTACCAAAACAGTAGTTATCGCTCGAAAGAACTCCAAACTTAAAAAAGACGAGTTCGAAATAGCACTCGAATGGGATCCCATGTCAATAGAAAGTGCTAAAAAGAGTCTCGAACATTTGCAATCAATAGCTAGTCAAGGGCTAAGTCAATGCTGGCCTATCCCACCAGAAAGTGGATGGGAGCTTGCTAATGCAACGCTCCAAAAAAATTACCTAAAAGCGAATCAGGCATTTGAAAAAAAATGGAATGGAGTTTTTGATACTCCTGGTGAGCGTGACAAAGCTGAAATGCAACTATGCTTCGGACCTCACCATGAAGCCTCTGACTTCATTGAAAACGAAGCTTTTCAAGCTGCGTACAATGCTCTCTACATTCCACTAATAGAAAACCTAGCGACATGAAGATTTAACTCTCACTCCAAGCCACAAAACAGACTAACCTTGACAGAGCTCCATGGTCAAAAGACATGAAGTATAAAGAAGTATCCACACTTAGGTTATCAATGATGGCATTCTCGGGGTGGGGACTTAGATGGCGAGGCCTTTTTGATAATGAGCAAGGAGAATGGTGGCTTCTCAGTCAGGTGTCAATTATTGCGGCTCATCTCCTCCCCTCATGGCCCTCTCCTATGAATTTAGGTTTTGCTTGGCCAAAAGTTGCTGAAAATATTGGACTTAGCCTCTTTCTGTTTGGTGTAATCCTTTCCATGAGAGCCTTTCTGCATTTAGGCTCAAGTCTTTCTCCTCTCCCAGACCCAAAAGCAGGAGCAACTTTGAAGACATTGGGTGCATACAGCAAATGTCGCCATCCCCTCTACCAATCCCTACTAATAAGCTCACTAGGAATAAGCATATGGCTTGGCAGCTTATTCCATTTGTCTTTATTAATTTGTCTATGCTTTGTATTAAAAGGGAAAGCTAGAAGAGAAGAAAGAAGGCTCAAGGAACTTCATCCTGAATACACTCAATACCTTGCAAATACTCCTGCTTTTTTTGCAGGCATGCCCTTTCTAGATTGGCGTGTTTAATCAGACTGGCGCAATGAGACAAGAACACAGCTACATACGAGAAAATTTCTCATATTCTTCCCAGACGTATGGTCACAGATAAACAATCCACACTCTTTGAGTTTGATGCAAATGAATACCCTCTAGATCCGGGTATTCGACTTCTTGAAGCAAGTGCTGGGACAGGAAAAACATTTGCTCTTGCACATCTAGTTTTACGACTCATAACAGAGAGAGCCCACTCCATTAATGAAATTCTTGTAGTAACTTTCACTGAGGCGGCAGCGGCCGAACTCAAAGCAAGAATAGGCAGTCGACTAGAAGATGCCCTCCAACAATTAGAAGCTCCTCAAAAAGTTAAAGGAAATGTGACTCCCGATGCGGTGCTCAAGACTTGGGTAGAACAAAAAGCTCAGGAAAATTCTGACCGTTTACGGTTTGCAAATCTAATAATTGAAGCTCTCGAAAATCTTGACCGTGCAGACATAACCACAATTCATGGTTTTTGCAAACGAACCCTAAAACGTGAAGCCTTATCGAATACTTCAACAATGTCTCCCCTCATTGAGGAAGACAATAAAGAGTTAATCCTCGAAGTCGTTCATGATTATTGGCTAAAAGAAGTTCTAAAACTAAACCCTAAAGATTTAAAAGGAGTTGTAAATGCTGGTCTATCTCCAGAATCCTTAATCATGGCTCTAACAAAAGTTGATAGTGATGTAAGCCTAGATATCGGAAGTGATCTACAAGAAATAGATATATCAGAACCCCTTAGAGAGCGATTCAAAAGCTCTCTAATAAAACGCTGGAGGGATTTTGTCATCAACTGGACGCAACAAGGTAAAGACTTAGACGT
This sequence comes from Prochlorococcus sp. AG-409-P03, assembly GCA_003215295.1. Taxonomy (GTDB): domain Bacteria; phylum Cyanobacteriota; class Cyanobacteriia; order PCC-6307; family Cyanobiaceae; genus AG-409-P03. The sequence goes on from QCKN01000004.1 coordinate 58,462, forward strand.
TAAACTCAAAGAGCAGGCAATGCAATGGCGAATAGAAGGAGCTAATGAAACAAAGCCATTTAGTCCTAAACCAAGAAAAAACCGATACGAGATACTAAACAGATGGGTAGAAAGCTTCAACCTAAAAGTAAAGGACTCTGACCAGGCTCAAGCACCTTCCTATGGAGAGATCAGGAACCAGATCTTGCTCTCCAACTATTTCCACCCAGCAACTTTCTGCGAAACAGCAAGAAGATGTGGAGAAAACAAGCCCTCACTTATAAACGATAAGCTTCAAACTTCTATAGCAGAGCTTTGGGATGGCCCAGCAGAGGATCTCTTAAGGCATGGATTAGTTTGGACATTAAGCGCCTTAAAGGAGCGAAGGATTCAACGTGGAGTAATGAGTTTTGGAGACCTTCTAAGAACGGTAGATCCAGGCTCTCTAACAACAAAATCCTCTGAGGAGTCAACAGCTTTAATAAATAAATTGCGTCTTCGTTATCGAGTCGCACTAATTGACGAGTTTCAAGACACTGACTTACTTCAGTGGAGACTTCTTAAACAGTGTTTTGGAACCCGCTCTAAACACACATTAGTAATGGTTGGCGATCCAAAGCAAGCTATTTACAGTTTTAGAGGAGGTGATCTGAATACCTATAGAAAAGCCCGAGAGGAAGTTGATCGTATAGATGCACTATTAGACAACTATCGGAATACAGAGTTACTGATGAAGTCTATAAACCAGTTTATGTCGCCAGGATTAAGACGTTCATATTTAAAGGTTCTGCCTTTGAATCCATCCGCCAACAAAAAAGGATTGGAGCTATCACCAACAGATTATCCTCTTCAAATCTTGACCCTCGACAAGCTATGTGAAGTAGCAACTAGAAACACATCTCTACTACCCTCAAAGACGACTATTGAAAAGTTAATTCCAAATTTAGTAGCCAATGAAATACTAGAGCTTCTAAATAGCAGTTCAAAGAAATTAAACCCTTCAGACATATGCATTCTCGTAGGGCGCCATGAACAAGCAAGTGAGATCAGGGAAGGGCTTGCATTGGCAGGTTTACCAAGTCGACTTATCAATCAAGGAGATGTATTAACTAGTGAAGCAGGCAAAGTTTTGCAATACTTCCTCGACTGCCTCGCTAATCCTGGAGATTCAGGGAATCTTAGACTAATTGCAAGCTCATCTTTGATGCAATGGAATGCAAGGGAACTTGCTGAAAGTAATACAAATGGAGAACTCGACAAGCTCTCAGTACGATTTAAGAAATTATCAAGAGCGTTACCAAAACTAGGACTCTTAGGATGCCTAGCTGAGTTTCTAGAAGGACGAACCATAGCTGAGCTTTCAGAAAGAGGCAGAATGCTAAGTGACCTACAGCAATGTGGGGAACTTATACAAGAAGCGATTCACCTTTATGGTCTAGATTCTTTGCGTGCAGCAAGATGGTTAAAGAAGCAACGGCTAAATCCAGTGGGTTCCATCCCTACAGATCGTCAACCACATAGTGATGTAGTTGAAAGTGCAATCAATGTAGTAACTATTCATCGCAGTAAAGGTCTCGAATTTCGAATAGTTTTTTGTCCCTATCTTTGGCAAACACCACCATTTCAAAAAGGACCTCTATGGAGTTGCCGAAAGACACACTCTTGGATCATTGCTCTAAATAAAGGATGGGGAAAAGGAAGGAAAGCCTCTGAGGAGGCTAATAACACTGCCTTAGAGGAAGCAGAAAGACTTGCATATGTAGCTATTACACGTTCATGTGAACGTCTATTTATTTATTGGGCCAGTTGTTTAAATCAAGAAGGGAATCCACTCACTAGCTTCCTTTTTGGTCCAGACAATCTCAATACAAGTCTAGAGCTACTAACACCTGAAAGGATGACTGAATGGATAAAGTCGAATAACGTCCCTGCAACAATCAAGTCTCCAACTTCAGTCCAAATAACTAGTTATTGGCAATCACCAAAACCTCAAGGGGAGCTTCAATTAGGACCTATACCTGATCGTCAACTTGACCGATGCTGGGGTAGACATAGCTACTCTTCATGGATTAACACCGAAAAAAATGCGCCAATACCTCCACACCCTTTGATGTTAGATGAAGGTAGAGATTTAGATCCACAAATCAAAGAAATCAAAGCCGAGCAAAAGCTCAATTCTAAAACAATTCCCTCAGAAGCAGAATATTCACTCAACAGCCAAGATCCTCTTAGCCACTTCCCAAGAGGAGCGGTTGCAGGCAACTGTCTCCACAAAATCTTAGAGAAGCTGGATTACAGAACTTCACTTTATAGTAAACAGTCAAAAACATTAATTGTAAATGAGCTTAGACGATCAGGGTTAGATACCAGCTTCCTCAGATCCGTACAAGATGGGCTAACAAATGTTTTCAACACATCTTTAGGTTCTTCTCTAGGAAACCTAAAGCTGAGTCAGTTAGATCGATGCCACCGTATGAATGAAATCAACTTCGACCTAGCAATTGCACAAAAGGGTAAGCCGATCACAGCATTGGATCTCTCCTCCGTTTTTCTGCTAAACCCCGAAGCGCGTTTTTCATCAAAATATGCGCAGAAACTTTGTTCATTAGACCTTGAAAGTCAAGGGATTCTAACTGGATCCATCGACCTTGTTTTTACAGACAACAAAGATAACCCCAGCGCGCGTTGGTGGGTTGCCGATTGGAAAAGTAACTGGATAGGGAAGCTTGATGACAACAACGAAATCATTTCCTGCGGTCCTATTGACTATCACGAAGAAGCGATGGAGGAACAAATGATTTTCCACAACTACCCTCTTCAGGCGCATCTTTACCTGGTGACTCTCCACAGGTTCTTGAAATGGCGTTTACCTAACTACAATCCAACAAACCATCTAGGTGGTTATGTATACGTCTTTTTAAGGGGCCTTCCTGGAGGTGACTACTGTCCCCGCGAATCTGACAAGAATAATATTCCAGGCCTTATTATTGAGTCAGCTCCATTAGAAAGAGTTCTCGAACTAGATCGTCTGCTTAAGGAAGGAGGTAAATGAATAACGAGTCAAGAGCCGCAAGTACTACTCACCTAAAGCATGCCCTATACAAAACATTAATGCGACGTATTCCCCCAAGAAAAAATTCTGTTCATTTAGAAGACATCATCTCAGTCTTAGTAGATGCAACAACTTTAGGTGAACTGGAAGTAAACCTTAGAGCAAAAAATCCGCCTGAAGATTTGAAGGCGAACGGCTGGCCTGAAAGTCATCTAGAAGCATTATTAGATAGTGGGTGGTCAGAAGGAGAGTACTCACCAATTGTATGGTGTGAGAATCATCTGAGTTGGAGACGTTGGTATGACTCAGTAGAAGAAGCCATTAAGGATCTAAATCAAAGAGCAAATAATAATTCAAAATTCATAGGTCAACCTATTAGGCACCTCGACATTCATCCAAATTCATTACTTAATAACGATCAAATAGCCGCCGTAAATGCAATCCTCACTCACCAATTGATAATCCTCAGTGGAGGTCCGGGAACTGGCAAAACTAGTACAATTAGAGGTATGCTCGAATTAGCTACTGATATAGAGCCTAATCTCAGAGTTGCTCTAGCAGCACCGACAGGGAAAGCAACTCGAAGACTCCATGAGACCATAACGGCAGGTCATAATTTTTCAGAAGGGGCAACAAGAAGTTTTCTAGCAACTATCAATTGCAAAACCTTACACAGTTGGCTCCAAGCCAGACCAGGCGGATTTGGCAAAAACAAACACAACCCTCTCGACTTAGATCTTCTTATCGTAGATGAAATGTCGATGGTTGACCTTTCCTTAATGCATGCATTACTAGAAGCACTACCTAAAACAACTCAACTAGTTCTTGTAGGTGATCCAAACCAATTACCTCCAATTGGTAGTGGTGCATTTTGGAATAAGCTCCAAGGTATAAAAGGCAATAAGAGCTTAAATAAAGTCAAGTTTCACCTTAAAAAAATCTACCGTAACCGTGGAGATTTAGCTATTGCTAGTGCTGTTCTATGTGATTATGGTGTCAACTCTTTCTGGGAAAAACTTTCTCACATACCCAAGTCAGGAAACATCCATAGGCATCATCACAATATCCATAGAATTCCTTCTACTCTAAAAGCTCATATTGAAGCTCATTGCAGAAACCTTGAAAACCTGGCCAAAGAGCTCCAAGAAGAGTTACCTCAGGATTTCAATGGTTTAGGCATGCTTAAAATGCAAGAAACATCTACTGCTAATGAACTTCTTTCTTCCGTAGAAGAAATCATGGTGCTGTGTCCCAAAAGACGTGGCTTGTGGGGCGTAGATAATTTTAATAGAACATTTTTAGGGAGTAATGATCAAGACGGAATTAACAGTTGGCCCCAAGGAACTCCTATAATCTGTGAACAGAACCAATCGGATCTGGGCCTAGCCAATGGTGATATTGGAATAATTATTGGAGAAGGTGATAAACGTAGACTTCTATTTAGAGTCTTATCTGAGGCGCAAAATATAAGTACAAGACTGATTCATCCTGCGAGATTAAAATCATTTCAACCAGCCTTAGCAATCACAATTCATAAGTCACAAGGGAGTGAAGCTAAGCACATTTTCTTGCTATGGCCAAATTCCGACTCAACATCACTAAAATCAAATGAGCTGTTAGAGCATAATGAGAGTTATGAGCAAAAACTCTTATATACAGCTATCACGCGAGCAAAAGAGACAGTAGATGTCTTCACCCAAAAGACACTCAGCTAAAGGCGGATCTTATTAATGCTTTTCATCATATAGAGAAATATGAATGAATTTAGCGTTCAAAAATACCTAAAGAACAGGGCTGGATGTTACATTTAAAACAACCTTTAAAAAGGCGAGTCAACACAGCACGGTTATTAACCGATTGGACGTTGTCTGCCTGACTTGAAGGGGCAATCAGGACAACGCTCTGTTTAGATGAACAATAACAAGAGGCACGAGTTACTTTCGTGTGAAGAAAATATGGGCACGTCTGGGGCTTCTATAGCAAAAGAAAATGATGCCTCCTGTGATTCGATAGACAAACCTGCTGGAGACTCCTCCGAGTCTCCAGCAGGAACTGACAGCGTTGCAGATGAAGGTTCTATTCAAAACAGTTTCGAAGGCTTTGGCTTCAGTGACGCACTCCTCAAAACCATTGCCGACAAAGGTTACAAAGAGCCCTCCCCGATACAAAAGGCTGCCTTTCCTGAACTAATGCTGGGCAGGGATCTAGTAGGTCAGGCTCAAACAGGTACAGGGAAAACAGCTGCCTTTGCGTTGCCTCTTATAGAGCGCGTACTACCTAATGAAAAGCTACCTCAGGTTTTAGTCCTTACACCAACTCGTGAACTAGCTGTACAAGTAGCAGAAGCATTTCGAGCTTATGCAGCTGGACATCCACATCTCAAAGTCTTAGCAGTTTATGGAGGAGCTGACTTCCGCTCCCAGATAAGTAGTCTTAAAAGAGGGGTGGATGTAATTGTTGGAACTCCCGGACGAGTGATGGATCATATACGCCAAAAAACCCTCAATTGCACTGGATTGCATTGTTTAGTCCTAGACGAAGCAGATGAGATGCTCCGCATGGGCTTCATAGATGATGTCGAATGGGTTCTAGAGCAACTGCCCACAGAGCGCCAATTGGTTTTGTTCTCAGCAACAATGCCATCAGAAATACGAAGACTGTCAAAACGCTATCTCAACGACCCAGCAGAAATAACAATCAAATCTCGATCTCAAGAAGCGTCTCTAATAAGGCAGAGGTTTATCATCATTCAGCATAGTCATAAGCTCAATGCCCTAAAAAGGGTACTAGAGGCAATCATTGACGATGGCGTCATCATCTTTGTAAGAACCAAAGCAATCACTCTGATTGTTGCGGAGGCTTTAGAAGCTGTAGGGCACGATGTAGGCATATTAAATGGAGACGTTCCGCAAACACAACGAGAAAGAACAGTTGAAAGACTTAGAAGCGGAAAAATAAATATTCTCGTAGCAACTGATGTTGCCGCTCGAGGACTAGATGTCGAGAGAATAACACTAGTTATTAACTATGACGTTCCTTTCGACCGTGAGGCCTATGTTCATCGAATTGGTCGTACTGGCAGAGCAGGACGGAGTGGAGAAGCCATACTTTTCGTTAGTCCAAGGGAACGACATTTTTTAAATACGCTTGAAAGAGCAATTAAGCAGCCAATCGAGCAAATGGAAATTCCAAATAACGAATCTATTAACAAAAGTAGGCTTAGTAAGTTACAAAAAAAACTGCTTGCTGCTGCAAAAACAGGAAGGGAACATGAAGAGGAAACAGAGCTGCTAGATGCTCTAATCAAAGAAGTTGGTAAAGAGTTAAGCCTTGATCAAGATAAGCTCGCACTTGCAGCCCTAAATCTTGCGATTGGCTCAGCTCCACTATTGGCTACTGGCGATGAGACATGGCTAAAGCAACCAACACAAAGAGGGAGAAGAAATGATCGACGAGAAGATCGTCTGGGGACGCGTCGCAGAAATGAGCGAGATTCTGCTTCGCCTGAAAACCATATGGATCGATTCAGAGTTGAGGTAGGTCATCGAGACCGTGTAAAGCCAGGCAACTTAGTTGGTGCAATAGCAAATGAGACAGGATTACAAGGGAGAATGATTGGGAGAATACAAATTTTCGACCGCTACAGCTTTGTTGATCTACCAAAGGGAATGCCAGAAAATGTTTTTAACGATTTAAAGAAGCTCAGAGTCTTAAATAGGGAATTGCAAATTCAAAAATTAAAATAAAACCATATATAGCTAGCAACATACAGGGTTCGGGAAACACATGGATTCCTAACGAATTAAGGCTTTCTAGGTTTATAACCGTCCACGATGTAGGTTAGTAGAGCATCAGCTCCAGCTCACAGGCTCCAAACGGCTCGCCCCAAAGGCTTCGGTTTCCAAGCTTTAGCATTTAAGGACTTTCCTTTTAGGACCATTGCTTCTCTGATCACATCCCATTAGTCCATCTAGGAATGACCATTTACATCGGGAATCTGTCCTTCAAGGCAGAGCAAGAAGATTTATTCGACCTTTTCAGCCAGTATGGTGAGGTGAAAAATTGCAGCCTTCCTCTAGATCGTGAAAGTGGAAGAAAGAGGGGTTTTGCATTCGTAGAAATGACCAACGATGCAGACGAACAAAAGGCTATTGACGACCTCCAAAATGTTGAATGGATGGGCAGAATGATCAGAGTAAACAAAGCGACACCTCGTGAAGGCTCTCGTGGCGGTGGCCAAGGAGGTTACGGAGGCGGTGGGGGGAACCGCTGGTAATCTATAAATAAGAAATTCACCTGAGCATCAGCAGTAGCTCTAGCCCCTCCAATCAATAAGAAGGGGCTATGACTATGACCCAAAGAGAGTAAATACTCACTGGCCAAGCTCAGGCTCAAGCAAATCTACCTGCAATTCCTTCTGAAAAGCCTTTTGAAGAAGCTGTTGAGCATGTCCGGACGTTGACTCTATTTTTTTGCTTGAGCCATCCTGCAAACTCGGGATAGCTGAACGGAGGGATCTTCTTCTCTTTTTTGCATTTAATCTACTTGACCTATTCAAAGCTCTAGAACGCGACATCAAACCTCCTAATCAACTAACTATTTCTAGCCTGATTTCACCATAAATGGCATATACGATTTCTTAAACGCTTCATTAAATCTCCTTAAATTGAATGGCTTCAAGACATAGAGCTTCAAACAGCCCGCTGAGCAGGCTTCTTAGCAGCCTCGAAAAGCAACGTTCTTTAGTAGTAGCTGCAACTAGTTGCTCGGTTCTCAACAAGCTGTTTGATCTGGCACCCCCAGTTTTAATAGGTCTATCTGTAGATGTAGTAGTTCGTGAAGAAAACTCCTGGTTAGCAAGCTTGGGGGTCACAAGCGTCCCATCCCAACTTGGTCTTCTCGCTTTTATCTCTTTTATTATTTGGAGTGCAGAATCTTTATTCGAATACCTCTACGGAATTCTTTGGAGGAACCTAGCCCAAGCAACACAGCACACCCTTCGAATTAAGGCATATAGCCATCTTCAAAAACTTGAAATGGCGTTCTTCGAATCAGATAGCTCAGGAAGATTATTAGCAGTGTTAAATGATGACATTAACCAACTAGAAAGGTTTCTAGACCATGGTGCGAATCAAATCATTCAACTCGTCGTAACCGTTCTACTGGTAGGAGGGGCTATGGCTATTATGTCTCCTGGAGTAGCAGTATTTGCCTTTATTCCTATTCCCTTAATCCTATGGGGATCGATAAATTTCCAAAGTAAATTAGCACCTAAGTACCAAGACGTCAGAGAAAAAGCTGGTGATATTGCTTCTCGACTAAGTAACAACCTTGGAGGGATGCTAACTATAAAGAGCTTCGCAACAGAGTCCTGGGAACTAGCGCGGCTGAAAAAAGATAGTGAGCAATATCGTCGCAGTAACAGGAAGGCTATAAAACTTTCTGCAGCATTTATCCCACTGATACGCTTTGCGATCCTTTTTGCATTCCTGGCAATCCTAGTTATTGGAGGACTAAAAGCTTGGAGAGGTGAACTTGCGATCGGTAGCTATAGCTTTCTTGTATTCATTACTCAGAGACTTCTTTGGCCACTAACTACTCTAGGACACACTCTTGATGAATATCAACGCTCAATGGCATCGACTGTCAGAGTATTAGATCTCCTTGACGAGCCTATCACTATTGCTGGAGGAATTAAGCGGTGTGAACCAAAACAAATAGCTGGAGAGATTGAATTTAAATCTGTATCTTTCCACTACAAAAATCGACCAAAAATACTTAATCAATTCAATCTAACAATCGCAGCGGGCACAACAGTTGGAATAGTTGGTGCAACAGGTTCAGGAAAAAGTACGTTAGTAAAATTACTACTTAGACTCTACCCCATCAGCGCAGGAGCAATTTTAATAGATGGAGAAAAGATTGATAATCTAGCTCTTGATGACCTTCGTAGATGCATTGCACTTGTTAGCCAAGAAGTTTATTTATTCCATGGAACTATTAAAGAAAATATTGCATATGGCACCGCAAAAGCAAGCAATCAAGATATTATCAAAGCTGCGTCTCTTGCAGAAGCAACTGAATTTATTAACGAGCTACCACAAAAATATGAGACTCTTGTAGGCGAGCGAGGGCAAAAACTATCTGGAGGCCAAAGGCAACGAATAGCTCTCGCAAGAGCCATTCTCAAAGATGCTCCAATTCTCATTTTAGATGAAGCTACAGCTGCAGTTGACAACGAAACCGAGGCCTCAATTCAACGCTCTCTAACGCGAGTCACTGCGAATAGAACGACAATTGTAATCGCCCATAGACTAAGCACTGTAAGGAATGCAGACCAAATTATTGTCTTAGACCAAGGCAATATTGTTGAGACGGGGAAACATGAAAGCCTCCTAAGATCATCAGGTCAATATTCCTATTTATGGAATGTGCAAGCAGGATTAGTCAATTAGATATATATAAAAAAGAATGTCTATTTATAGTTTAAATTTTCAAAATATATATTTAACTTACAAGTTCAAATTAAGAAAGTGAAAGAAGAAATTACACGCTCAAATATATTTTGAACTTTAGGCCAACGTTCTTCATTGGTACTAGTAGCAAAGGTATACAAATAGCCTCTATCAATAACGACAGTTGAAAGCTCATGCCGAGTTCGATCTTTCAATTTAACAGAATACTCAAGATCATAAAAAGTATGCCCAGTCTCAACTCGTTCCTTAGCCGCGACAAGCTCAACTTCCCTCCCAGCTCCTTCTGGTGCGATTACTTCATTTATCAACCTCTCTCCCACCGCTTCTGGGTTTCCAAGTGATTCAAGATCAATATCTTGACCTACCTCTGAGACAACCAAGCTCAAGGTCTCATCACTATTTATCAAGTCATGAAAAACCACTTGGGGCCCACCAGTGACAGCAACACGTGACCACCCAGTCGGATAAAGAAATGCATAACGACCATCAGGACTCTGAAAAGAGTTCAATCCTGCTGTTCCCCCACCGCTGCAAGCTCCTAAGAAAAGAACCAGCACAAACGCGAGAATGACGCGCAATGAAGAAGGTGAACTTTTAACCATAGTTCCATCATTTAAACCTGCTCTCATTCTGCCGGAGTAACTGATTAGTGACAGAAGTACAGCACATAACAATTAAGCAGCCTATAGGCTGCTTAAACTCAAATCATCTGAAGCGGAACACTGAGCGGCTTTACCAGACCCTTAGCACGCCTTATTGACCAATTCGAGCAATTGCCAGGGATTGGCCCTCGAACGGCTCAAAGGCTTGCTTTACACTTGTTGCGACAACCAGAACAGAAGATCCATGACTTCTCGAACGCGTTACTAAATGCTCGGAACCAAGTCGGTCAGTGTCAAAAATGCTTCCATCTCAGTGCAGAAGAGCAATGCGAAATATGTCGCGATTCAAAACGACAAAAATCTCTTCTATGTGTAGTCGCTGACTCACGAGATCTACTCGCCCTAGAAAGAACACGAGAATTCAAAGGGTTTTATCATGTCCTAGGAGGATTGATTTCACCTATGGATGGAGTAGGCCCAGAAATGCTCAATATAACCAGTCTAATAAAACGGGTAGATCAAGAAAAAACAGCTGAAGTAATCCTTGCTCTCACACCCAGCGTCGAAGGAGATACAACAAGCCTCTATCTGGCAAAACTACTAAAACCCTTCACTACGGTTACTCGTATTGCATATGGTCTGCCAGTCGGTAGTGAACTTGAATATGCAGATGAAGTGACTCTGAGTCGAGCGTTAGAAGGGCGTCGAGCAATGGACTAACCATGAAAAAGACTTATGACTACAAATTCTAGACAAAGCAAATTCACCAATATCCCTCCAAACGAAAGGTTGCCCCAATGGATAAAACCTTCCATTGGGAAAGCCTCTCAAATAGAAAAGGTTCAGAGACTCATTAAGGGCTACAACTTACACACCATATGTGAAGAAGGCAGGTGCCCGAATCGAGGAGAGTGTTACGCCTCAGGCACTGCCACTTTTCTACTTGGCGGTTCAATTTGCACTAGAAGCTGTAGTTTCTGTCAAGTTAACAAAGGCCAATCTCCACACCCTCTAGATGAACATGAACCCGAAAGGATTGCAAAAGCAGTTCAAATACTCAACCTCCGTTATGTAGTCATAACATCAGTTGCGAGAGATGACTTACCCGACCATGGTGCAAGCTTGTTTCCTAAGACCATTGCAGCTATTAGACAAGTAATTCCTGACATTGCAATTGAAGTTCTAACCCCCGATTTCTGGGGAGGTTATAAAAACAACAAGGAGGCTGTTAACGCTCAACAAGCTCGCCTCAAGACAGTACTGGATGCGAAGCCAATTTGTTTCAACCACAACCTTGAAACCGTCAAGCGCCTCCAATCAGAGGTTCGTCGGGGTGCTACCTACCAACGATCCTTAGATCTTCTAAAGACCGCTCGGAATCTTGCTCCTGATATTCCTACGAAGTCGGGACTCATGCTAGGCCTAGGAGAACACTCTGAAGAGATAATCAAAACCCTTCGAGATCTTCGATCTGTTGACTGTCAACAAATTACTCTTGGGCAATATTTACGACCATCGTTAGCACATATTCCTGTACAACACTATTGGAGGCCTCAAGATTTCGACAAATTCGCTGAGATAGCAAAAAACTTTGGTTTCAAGAAAGTGACGAGCGGCCCACTAGTTCGAAGTAGTTACCATGCAAGCAATACCTGATTTAAGATTGAAGCTTTCTCGAAATATCCCAAAGTCGACAACTATATTTGAATACCTCTCTGCAGTCGGCAAGCATTAAGGATCCAGCTCCACCCCATACAATCCGAATTGGCAAGTCAACAGGAGAAGAACCAACCTCTCTAACAACTTGAAAACCACGTTGGAGAAAATACTTGACCAATCGATCATGCTGAGAGGTCTCATCAAGAATTGCTAGCAATCGAGCTTGTCGGCAAGGGGTTTCATTAAGGGCCCAGGCCATAGTTCCTGCCCAAATCAAATGTCCTACACCTGAGGGTGCCCTTCTATGAACCTTCATTGTGTCTAATTGCAATCCGTTTAGTCCCCTATATGCCCACCCTTTCATCTCTCCCCAGATCTGAATACTGTTTGATTGCAGTTTCTCCGCAACAACCAACCTAAAAGCCCAAATATTCAGTGGCCTTCTCACCTGCACCCTAAGCAAAAGTCCAGATTGAGAAGCCTGTTCCTCTAACTCAACTAATCCGTGAGTATTCATTGCCTTGTACCATCTAATTTAGTTTGCAGAGGTCTAAAGGACTGCTCCATATGCTTTTGCCTGTCGGCAAAACGAAGCCTATCTTCATCAGTAAATTGATCTTTACAGTGATGACATTGAACTCCCGGGATATAAGTAGCTTTTTCTAGGTCATGAGGAGCTAATGGCATTCCACAAGCACGACACAGGCTATGTACACCTGGTAAAAGCTCGTGATTCAGAGCAACTCTCTGATCAAAAACAAAACATTCACCTTCCCAACGACTTTCAGTCTGAGGTACCTCTTCGAGATAGCGAAGGATTCCACCATGAAGATGATGAACTCCCGAGAAACCTTGTTTCGTTAGATAAGCAGTTGCCTTTTCACAACGGATTCCTCCAGTACAAAACATTGCAATACGCTTAAAGCGCTTCTTTTCAACAAGATCTCTCAGGTTTTCATCTACCCAACGGGGGAATTGTCGGAAACTATCAGTGTGAGGGTTAATCGCCTTTTCAAAACTTCCTATAGATATTTCGTAGTTATTTCGGGTATCAATCACTATGGTATCTGGATCATCTAAGAACTCATTCCAATTAGAAGGAGCTATATAAGTACCTGAACTTTCAAGTGGGTTCACATCAAGCACGCCCATTGTGACTATCTCAGCTTTTCTTCGAACCTTAAACCTTCTAAAAGCTTGTGTAGGTGACCAACTTATTTTTACTTGCAAAGACTTCCCATCTAAAGGACCATCAAAATGATCCAACAGTGCATCAACCCCTCTTGCTGATCCACAGATAGTTCCATTTACCCCCTCCGAAGCAATCAAGACAATTCCTTTGGTTTGAGATTCTTCAGCACTGATTCCAATTCTTTCAATCAAAAATGAAATATTCTCCTCATTTAAAGGAGTAAAACAATAAAAGGAAGCTACCTGGAGACAGCCTGAAGAAAGTTGATTCGCAGAATAACTCATGGGTTTTCTAATTCCCAATTAACCTGAACACCAGCTTGAGAAAGTAATTCTCGATCTGCAGCAACCTCTGGATTCGTTGTTGTCAGAAGGGTATCGCCATAGAAAATCGAATCAGCACCAGCCTGAAGACATAGTATCTGCGCTTCTCTACCAAGTTGCTCACGTCCAGCACTCAGACGTACACGACTATGAGGCATCAGAATTCTTGCGGTAGCAACCATTCGAACCATCTCAAGAGGATCGATCGATTCAAGATGCTCCATAGGTGTACCCTCAACAGCAACTAAAGCATTGATAGGGACACTCTCTGGGTGAGGGTCTAAATTAGCTAATACTTGAAGCAACGAAGCTCTGTCGGCAATGGACTCGCCCATGCCGATAATCCCACCGCAACAGATATCAATACCAACAGAACGTACTCTATTCAAAGTTTCTAAACGCTCTTGATAGGTACGAGTTGAAATGATTTCCCCATAATTTTCTGGGCTTGTATCGAGATTGTGGTTGTAAGCAGTTAAACCAGCCTGGGCCAAACGTAGGGCCTGTTCTTGCGAGAGCATCCCTGCTGTTACACAAGCTTCTAAGCCCAGTTCACGGACACCACTAACCATTTCAAGCATTGCTTCAAATTGGTTTCCATCTCGAATCTCTCTCCAAGCCCACCCCATACAAAAACGATCTGCACCTGCATTCCTAGCAACTCTGGCTCTCTCAAGAACTGAATGCACATCAAGCTCTGGCTGACCAGTCACATCACTTGTATTGTGAATTGATTGTGAGCAATAAGCACAGTCCTCCTCACACCCACCTGTCTTAACACTCAACAGAGTTGCCAACTGAACTTTATATTCAGGGTTTACTTGACGATGAACATGTTGGGCTTGCCATAAAAGATCAATCAGAGGATGCTCTAACAAAGTTCTAACCTCTTCTACTCCCCAGTCATGTCGAAGAGTAATGCCTTGCGATGTTGGGACTGGAGAATCAATCAAAGTCATAATTAAATAGCTCTAAACTTACGAACTAAGGTGATCAGATTCAATTGGATCAAGACCACCAAAACGTCTACATCGTGACTGATAGTCCAAAAGAGCATGAGTTAGCGCTGATGCATCAAAATCTGGCCACAACACATCTGTGACATGAATTTCCGCATAGGCAAGTTGCCAAAGTAGAAAATTACTAATCCTTCTTTCACCACTTGTTCTAATAAGTAAGTCTGGATCCACCTCAGTAGAAGTGAAAAGCTCTGCCGCAAAAACATTCTCATCTATCAAGGCTGGGTCTAGATCCCCTTTCGCTGCGCGCTCAGCAAGTTTTTGAGCAGCCAATACCAATTCTCTCCTTCCTCCATAGTTAGTACAAACATTGAAGTGAATACCTTCATTAGTGGAAGTTAACTCTGTTGCTTCGGCAATTAAATCTTGTAATCGTTCAGGCAAAGCCTCTAGATCACCTAAAAAATTAATGCAAACTTCCTCTCGCTGCAGTGATTCAAGCTCACGTTGCAAAACCCGCTCAAAAAGGGCCATCAAAAAGTTAACCTCGTCACCAGGTCTGGACCAATTTTCCGTCGAGAAAGCATAAACAGTTAATGCACCAATTCCCCAGTCACTACAAAGTCGCAAAGTTGTCTTAAGAGCTTCAACTCCTGCTCTATGCCCCATAATCCTTGGCAGTCCACGCGCCTTGGCCCACCGCCCATTGCCATCCATAATCACAGCAATATGGTCTGGCATCCGAAGAGGATCCAACCCCGCGGGAACTTCAAAGACCTTTTTGTGGTCTGCACTAATAGCCGAAGAACGGCTCACTGATTAGTCTCCTTACTAGTGCTGGGAATGCCAACGTTACTACTTGAGGGCAAAGGAATCTCAGCGGGAGGTAACACAGATTTAGAAGCTCCAACACTAGCAACTGCTGTCCTTGCACTAGATGCCCCCATTAACTCTTTAAGGAGATCAAGCAACCTACTACTGGTAATTGGTCTTTCTAGCCTGCCTTGATTGGCCAAGGAAAGAGTACCGGTTTCCTCAGAAACTACAACACAGATACATCTGTCAAACCTTTCTGTAATTCCCAAAGCAGCCAAATGCCGAGTTCCATATCGACTAATGCCTTGACGAGACAAAGGCAAAATCACGCCTGCAGACATAATCCTATTTCCCTTAACTAACACCGCACCGTCATGAAGTGGTGTATCTGAAGCAAAAAGATTTAGCAATAATTCCATTGAAAGTTGTGCATCAATCGGAACCCCTGGATAGAGAAAATCCTCAGGCCGCAAATCACTGCCCATATCAACAACAATTAGAGCACCTCGACGACTTTGAGAAAGGCGTCCAGCCGCATCAGATAAATATGTAACAGTGCTTTCAGTTGCCCGAAACTCTTTTTGTGGATTACCTAAAAGAACAGCTAATCTTCCTGTTCCTAATAATTCCATCAACCGCCTCAATTCACCTTGCCATAGAATTGCTAAAGAAAGAGAGCAAGCTAGTACTAAGGCATCAACTAACTTCGAAGTTATAGGTAAATTTGCGAATCTTTGAACGAACCAAGCTAAGGAAACAAGAAATAAATATCCTCTAAGCAACCAAAGCGTTCTTGGCTCGTTGACCCTAGAAAAGAGTAAGAACCCTAGTCCAGAGGCAAACAATATATCAAGCAAAAAGCGTGTATCTAATAAGATACTCCACAAGTTCACTCCTCATTCCCAGATATTCTTAGCCTAACGCTATAAACCGATCTGGGATGAGGTCGTATTGCAATAGATCTTCCGGCTCCTCTCGCCTCTGAAACAAGTCGGCACGACCATCTTTAACAATTACACCAGCTGGCCGTGGAATTCGATTGTAATTTGAGCCCATAGAAGCGTTATACGCACCAGTGGCAAAGACAACTAGTACATCCCCACTCTTTGAGCAAGGAAGCATATAATCTTTAATTAAAACATCCCCAGATTCACAGTGCTTCCCTGCAATTGTTACTTTCTCTTCTCGGTAGGATAGTGGCCTGTCAGCGAGGTAAAAAGTATAAGAAGATTGATAGGTAATTGGACGAGGATTATCACTCATCCCACCGTCTACGGAAATATATGTACGAACACCGGGTATGACTTTTCGAGAACCAATCCGATAAAGAGTCAGGCCTGCAGGAGCAACAAGAGACCGCCCAGGCTCACAAAGCAATCTAGGTAAAGCCAAATTCCTTGCCAAACAAGCTTCCTTTATTGCCAATGAGACAACCTGAACCCAACTATCTATAGATGGAGGATCATCAGAATGGATATATCTAATCCCCAACCCTCCTCCAACATTTACATCCTCAACATCATGACCAAGACCCCTTGCTAGCTCAAGTGCATCAGCCATTACTGCTGCAAGATCTCTATGAGGCTCTAATTCAAATATTTGAGAGCCTATATGAGCATGAATACCCTTCAGTGAAGCCCATTCTAGATATTTTAAACGAATCAAAACATCTTCTAGTTGGTCAGGGTCGAATCCAAACTTGCTATCTAAGTGGCCTGTTTTTATGTACTCATGAGTGTGACATTCAATGCCAGGGGTAAAACGCAACATCAGTCGCACAGGGGCTCCTCCTGACGGAATCAACGCCTCAAGCCGATCGATATCATGGTGATTATCGATGACAATAGTTACACCATTGCGATAGCCAAGCATCAACTCCTCATCAGACTTATTGTTTCCATGTAAGACAACATGCTTGCTCGGTACTCCAGCCTTCAAGGCTGTAAGCAACTCACCCTCCGAAACAGCATCAAGTCCCAAACCTTCAGATGCTATTAAATTGCAGATTGCCAAAGTACTATTTGCCTTTGATGCATATAAAGCAAGAGAAGGAGCAGGGTAATACTTTTCAAGTGCTTCCCTATAGGCAACACAAGACGCTCTCAGAGTCGTCTCGTCAAGTACATACAAAGGGGTGCCATATTGCTCAGCCAAATCACTCAAGAGGCATTGCCCGACAACTAATCTTCCTTCCTCATCAACTGCTGTGGTGACAGGAGAGAGGTTCCGATTAGGGCTATGCAAATCTCGCCCTGTTTCGAATGGACTGCATTTCAACATGGATAAGACCAAGCCAAGAAACAGAAGCTAAGCAATTTACTGAAAAGTCATTCTGACTAATTTATGTTATGTCCAGCGAAGCCCCTAACTCAGCAAAAACTCAATTTGAAGTGATGTGTTTGGGAGTCGAACATTTAAAGGGTTGCGTCGAACTAGATAAAGTCGCACTTAATGGAATGTGGAGTAGTTCCCTTTGGCTGAAAGAGCTAGCTGACCCACAAAGAATTTGTCTTGGTATTAGCAGGAAGACAAATCTAATAGCACTGGCATGTGGATGGCTTGTAGTTGATGAGTTGGATATAACTGCTATAGCTGTCCATCCAAAACATCGGAATCGTGGATTAGGTCGAATCGTGCTTTCAGAACTGCTCAGAGTCGGTCACAAAAAAGGTGCAATTAAAGCAACACTGGAGGTTAGGAGCTCAAACTTACCCGCACAAGCACTTTATGAAAGCTGCGGATTTATAACAACAGGCCGCAGAAACAAGTACTACAAGTGTGGTGCTGACTCACTCATACAGTGGAAAGAATTGAAAGAGAATCAAACACCTGGTCAAAGATCAGTATAAGTGCGGGTTACCGTCCTAATTACTTAAAGAACAGACTGAGTTTTTTCAAACTTGAAATTACTTTTTAAGTTTAAGATTTTAGACTCCAGCTTGGAAGTAACCAAAAGTCCATACCAAGCGCATTCGTTTCTCAATCCTGATAAGTTAGATAGATATGCACGTGGCCTACTAGCCCATGTTTGAGAGGTTTACCGAGAAAGCCATCAAGGTGATAATGCTGGCCCAAGAAGAGGCAAGACGCCTTGGTCATAACTTTGTTGGAACGGAGCAGATCCTCCTTGGCCTTATTGGTGAAGGGACTGGGGTTGCAGCAAAGGTTCTCAAATCTATGGGTGTAAATCTGAAAGATGCAAGAGTTGAAGTGGAAAAAATTATTGGTCGAGGCTCTGGGTTTGTAGCTGTTGAAATACCTTTTACTCCTCGTGCCAAGAGAGTTTTAGAACTATCTTTAGAAGAAGCCAGACAACTGGGTCATAACTATATAGGTACTGAACACCTCTTATTGGGCCTAATAAGAGAAGGTGAAGGGGTTGCAGCTCGAGTATTAGAAAATCTTGGGGTTGATCTATCTAAAGTAAGAACTCAAGTTATCAGAATGCTTGGAGAAACTGCTGAGGTATCTGCTGGAGGTGGTTCTGGTGGAAAAGGATCCTTAAAAACAGCAACCCTTGACGAATTTGGAACTAATTTGACAAAGCTTGCAAGTGAGTCCAAATTAGATCCGGTTGTAGGAAGGCAAAACGAAATAGATAGAGTTATACAAATCCTTGGTAGACGCACTAAAAACAATCCAGTATTAATTGGCGAGCCAGGAGTAGGGAAAACAGCGATTGCTGAAGGTCTTGCGCAACGCATTCAGCAAGGTGACATTCCTGATATTTTAGAAGAAAAAAGAGTTTTAACTCTAGATATAGGACTATTAGTTGCTGGTACTAAGTATCGGGGGGAATTCGAAGAACGACTAAAGAAAATTATGGAAGAAATAAAATCAGCAGGCAATGTAATTCTTGTAATAGATGAAGTTCATACTCTTATTGGTGCAGGAGCAGCTGAAGGTGCTATTGATGCTGCAAATATTCTCAAGCCCGCTCTCGCCAGAGGTGAACTCCAATGCATTGGAGCCACAACACTTGATGAATATCGCAAGCATATAGAAAGAGATGCTGCCTTAGAAAGAAGATTTCAACCAGTAATGGTTGGAGAGCCATCAATAGAAGACACTATAGAAATACTAAAAGGACTTAGAGAAAGATATGAGCAACATCACAGGTTAAAAATCACCGATGAGGCCCTTGATGCAGCTGCAAATCTAGGTGACCGATACATTTCCGATCGATTTCTTCCTGATAAAGCTATTGACCTGATAGATGAGGCCGGCAGTCGTGTAAGGTTACTGAACTCTAAGTTGCCACCTGAGGCTAAAGAAGTAGATAAAGAGCTAAGACAAGTCCAAAAAGAAAAAGAAGAGGCTGTAAGAGATCAAGACTTTACTCAAGCAGGAGAATTAAGAGAAAAAGAAGTTGCACTAAGAGATAAGATTAGAAATCTACTACAAATTAATAGAGAAGAAGAGAAAGATATAGATGAGAGTAAAGAAATCACTTCTAAAAATGAACCTATTAATCCTAGCCCCAATGAGCAGTCCCTTAATAAAACATCCCAAGATAAACTTACTACTCCAATAGTTGATGAGGAAGATATTGCTCACATAGTTGCATCGTGGACAGGAGTTCCTGTCCAAAAATTAACTGAAAGTGAATCGGTAAAACTGCTCAATATGGAAGACACACTCCATCAGAGACTAATCGGGCAAGACGAAGCTGTAAAAGCTGTTTCCAAAGCAATTAGAAGAGCACGAGTCGGCCTGAAGAATCCAAATAGACCAATTGCTAGCTTTATATTCTCTGGACCAACTGGTGTAGGTAAAACTGAACTTACCAAAGCTTTAGCAACGTATTTCTTCGGAAGCGAAGAAGCAATGATTAGGCTTGATATGTCCGAATTTATGGAAAGACACACTGTCAGTAAACTAATTGGATCGCCTCCAGGCTATGTCGGTTTCAATGAAGGAGGGCAACTAACTGAAGCTGTAAGGAGAAGGCCTTACACAGTTGTACTCTTTGACGAGATTGAAAAGGCACATCCAGATGTATTCAATCTCTTACTTCAGTTACTGGAAGATGGTCGTCTAACTGACTCAAAAGGGAGGACTGTTGACTTTAAAAATACCTTAATAATTATGACCTCAAATATTGGCTCAAAAGTTATTGAGAAAGGTGGTGGAGGTCTTGGTTTTGAATTCTCAGGAGAAAGTGCTGAGGATAGTCAATACAATCGAATCAGATCTCTTGTAAATGAAGAGCTCAAGCAATACTTTAGACCTGAGTTTCTGAATAGATTGGATGAAATAATTGTCTTCAGGCAACTAACACGAGAAGAAGTGAAAGACATCGCAGAAATAATGTTAGAAGAAGTCTTCTCGAGAATACGAGAGAAAGGAATTACTCTAAGCGTCTCAAATTCATTCAAAGAAAGACTTGTAGAGGAAGGCTACAACCCAGCTTATGGAGCAAGGCCTTTAAGGCGTGCCGTAATGCGGCTCCTAGAAGATAGTCTTGCAGAAGAAGTTCTTTCAGGGAGGGTAAAAGATGGCGACGAAGCAGAGGTAGATATAGACGAAAACAAACAAGTAGTTGTTAGGCATATTCAGAAGAAGGGTTCCACTCCAGAGCTGGCAGGTGCAGGAATATAAAGAAGCAACAAAATCCAAGTCTCTAGAAAGGAGTTAATTTAAAAGTGATCGGATCGATTTATCGCCATAGTGTTGCACCTAAAAGAGTTATACGTGGAGATATGGCTTGGAGAGAAAGTGAAGATACTATTCGTTCAATATGCAAAAGACCTCTTCTACTTGGACGAAGTAGAAAAACACGAAAAATAAGAGATTTAATAAACAAAAGACTATATGATCTTGAGATCAAACCAACAATCGCAGAACTAGAATTTGATTGTTGTGAAATAGACTTGGCACGATTAAAAGAGATTGCGGAAAAGAATAGTTGTGATGCCGTGATTGCCGCTGGAGGGGGAAAAGTACTTGACGCAGGTAAACTGCTATCCCATCGAATTTATAAACCTTGCATAACAGTGCCACTTAGTGCAGCTACATGTGCGGGATGGACTGCACTATCAAATATTTATAGCCCCCAAGGTGCTTTTGAAAAAGATCAAGTCTTACAAAGCTCCCCAGAACTACTAATTTTTGATCATGAGTTTATTAAACAGGCACCACCAAAAACTCTTGCAAGTGGAATAGCAGATGCACTAGCAAAATGGTACGAAGCCTCTATTACTAGTGGTTCTAGTAATGACGGTCTAATTCAACAAGCAGTTCAAATGGCAAGAGTATTAAGAGATCAATTGCTTCTCGAAGGTTATGAGGCCTTTAAAAATGTCGAAAGCAAGTCCTGGGTAACGGTTGCTGAGGGTTGTGCTCTAACTGCTGGATTAATTGGTGGGATTGGAGGAGCAAGGTGTCGTGGAGCTGCTGCGCACGCTTTGCATAATGGCCTCACTCAAATCACAACCTCAAATCGAACCTTGCATGGAGAAATTGTTGGACTTGGGATACTTACTCAGTTGAGGCTTGAGGAAACGCTAACTGGAAGTCAACTTGCAAAGCAAGCAAGGCTCCAACTAATCCCTTTCATGAAAAAGCTTTGCCTACCCACGACTTTAGATACTCTTTCCCTAGAAAATATCCCACTAAATGAGTTGCAAAATGCTTGTCAATTTGCATGCAAACCTCAGTCCGAAATATATAACCTTCCCTTCTCTGTAGATCCAACTTCTCTAATGGAAGCCCTAAAAGATGCTGGGAACGAGAAGGCAGAGGTTAAAACAATATGCTCTAAAGGAGAAAAAATATCTTGAGAAATAAAAACTTAGTCTCTTCACAAGCAAGATCCACCGAAGAGTTACTTTTAAATCAACTCAAACTTACCCTATTAGATCCGCTAGCGCTTGAACTAGCTAACCAAGTAGAGTGGTGGGAATTACCAGGTCTTAGTCAAAAGTCTTCTGACTTATTTCCAGTAGCAGTTTGCGGTCAAGGGTCTCCTATCTTGTTGCTTCATGGTTTTGATAGTAGCTTCCTTGAATACAGAAGATTAGTACCTTTATTAAAAAATCATCATCAATTAATAATTCCTGATTTATTCGGGTTTGGTTTTTGTCCTCGCCCAAATAATCTTAAATATGGGCCTAGTCTATTAATATCTCATCTAACTAAAATCTTAGCCAAGATACCTAATTCGTCTCCTGTTGGGTTAATAGGTGCTTCGATGGGAGGTGCACTTGCAATGGAGTTAGCGAGACAACAAACTAACAAGATTAACCGTCTACTTCTACTTTCCCCTGCTGGTCTAACAGGAGAAGCAAAGCCAATACCAAAGCCTCTCGACAAAATTGGAGTATGGTTTTTAAGTCAACCTTTGATAAGACAAGGTTTGTGCAAGCAAGCTTTTTCTAACCCTGGTAAAAGTGTTGGTCCTGCAGAAAAACAAATCGCTTCATTACATCTTAAAGTTCCAGGCTGGGGGAAATCATTGGCATCTTTTGCTCGAAGCGGAGGTTTAGCCAATTGCGGATTCCCCCTCCCATCTCAACCATGCAATGTACTTTGGGGCACTAATGATCGAATACTAAAAAATGAAGAGAAAAAGGCTACAATCTCCCTTGTAGGAGAAGAATTTGAAGAATTAAAAGATTGCGGCCATTTACCTCATCTTGATCGACCCGAAGTTGTTGCAAGTCGTTGGCTGCAAAGGAATGCTACTAATGAATAGAAGTTCCTCTATCAACAAAAAAGGGTACTTAATTAATATCGTTGAAACTGGTCTTAAAGTTTGGATCAGAAGCCAATGCAAACAAATTGAAGACTTAAATTTAGATTTAGAGAATAGTGTCTTTGAAATGCTTAAATGCCGAATATCTAGTGCGAGACTGAGCGCTTGCAATGTGAATTACAAAAACCTTCTAATTAATTTTGTAGACTTGAGGAGTGGCAAGCTTGAGGTAAATCTCCGGTTAGGACTTACACAACAGAAAGTCAAAATAAATGATGACTTTCGAATTCATGGAAATCTCTCATTCTTGGGAGATGAACTTCAGAGCACTTTACTTTCTAAACCATGGATCTGGCTTGGCAATTGGTTATCAAAAGAACTTTTAGGACAGGATAATTTTAAGGGTTTAAATATTATCAATGACAGATTATTTCTAAAAGCCGGAAAACCTCATTCCGATAAAACTGTAGAAGATTCCTTTCGAATAAAAGCAGACTCTGGAAAGATACTTATCAAAAGTACAAATAATAAGAAGATACAGACATTCCTCCCGATGGATCCTCTAATTGAAATAAATCAAGCAATTTTAGAAAATAATAAGCTCGTTATCAGTGGAAGGTCAAGGGTTATAATTTAAGTTCAATTTCTAAGAAGAGGTAGGATCAATATTACTGCGTAATAAACAACAGCAGGTGTAAATAAATAACTATCAATTCTATCTAATATGCCGCCATGACCAGGCAAAGCATCTCCGGAGTCTTTAAGACCAGCATTCCTCTTCATCATTGATTCTGTTAAATCACCTACCAAAGCAAACAAAGCCACTAACGCACCTAACAAAGCACCTAAAAGCAAACCATATTCCCAATCAAGCAATTCACCTGCAAAAGAACCAACTAAAATTGCACAAACAAATCCACCAATCGCTCCCTCAATAGTTTTTCCTGGTGAAATTGGTGACAATGGATTACGGCCGAAGCTACGACCCAAACAATATGAACCGATGTCACTTGCAACAATCATCAAACAGGCCACAAGAGTTATCACCATTCCTGAAGTAAATAAACTCGACCAATGACTATTAAGACCCTCCAATCCTAGTGTTAGATCAAAATTATTCAAATTGCGCAACTTCAGCCAATGACTTGGCAAAAATCCCAAATAGAAAAGGCCAAAAATAGATGCAGCGATATCAGAAATAGAGCCTGTTATTGGCTGAAGCAATAGCCATCCACAAATGGCCGCACCTGATAGAGGCAAAACGGCAGCAGCCAAATCCGAGGGCAAGCCACCATCGAACCCCCACTGAGTAGAGAAAAGTAATAGCTGACACGCAACAAGGGTTGTTTTTGTAGCTGGCCTTATACCTGTTACTTGAGCCATTTGGAAAAACTCCAACAAAGCAAGGTGAACTATTACACCCAACGCGATAGTGAACCACCAACCACCAAGAGCTACAACCAGCAACCCAAATGCGCCGGCTGCTAGTCCACTACGGATTCGCTTAAAAGAAAAACTCGAGGCCATCAACTCTCAAGAATAGTTCTAGAAAAAATCATCAGTTGATGATCGTTTTATGGAGCAACAATTTTGATTTTTGGGAAATTCTTTCTTATTTAAACGTACCATCTACAACGAGTTGAGATGAGCCTTCATAAGAGCATTTCATCAAAAACACCCTTAACTAACAGCTTCAAAACAAATATCCGAGAAAAAGCAAGTAAAAGTTAGTAAAGAGTTTTTCTTGAATCTCAGAGCATTGCGAAAAATGTTAACTCATTATTTAACAACACGTATTCCAGTGCTAAAGCTCTGGCCCCACAAAGAACCTTGTTCAAGCAACCATTCAACTCTTCTTTGATCCAAAGATTCTCCAGGAATCAGAAGTGGGATCCCGGGTGGATAAGGGCAAATCAATTCTGCGGAAACCTTACCAACAGCATCCTCAAGAGGAATCACTTCTGAATTCGATCGCCATGCTGTTCCACATTCCATCATAGGAGTAGTCAAGAAGGGCAAAGGAGGTGCAGAGAAAGCAGGTAATGAACTTCGATCTTGATGGACTAGCAAAAGGCCATCCCACCTTCGCCTGATCGCTCTGCCCAGTCCCTTGTGAGATCCAAACCCCAAACAGAATGTCAGAGTTCCAGGTTCAGGAAGTTCTGCAACAATTCCGTGTTCAATAAAAAAAGCATCAGCCTCTAGTCCAGTTATTCCTACTGAAGAAGTATGCAAAATCAAGCGAAGAGGGTCTTGATTGTCCAGCAAAGGCAAGCCTCTGTTTTTCAACCAAGAAGCAATTTCTCTTGCTTGATCAAGACAATCCAATAGTTTCCGGCGCCCAGCGGTGCTATGCCATTCCCTCAAAGTGGACTCACATGAAGCAAGCAATAAAGCACTAGGGCTTGTCGTTTGAAGCCAGGCAAGACTTCTTTCAACAGCTACTGGATCAACACGAGCCCCCTGCAACCACAGAGCGGCAGTTTGAACTAGACCTGTGGCCGATTTATGCAACGAGTGAACTATTAAATCAGCCCCTGCTTCTAATGCTGAGCATGGCAATTCATTTTCCAAACCAAACGAAAAATGAGCGCCATGGGCTTCATCAACGAGAACTGGGATTCCGTGGGAATGGAGTAACGATACAAGCTTAGATATGTCAGTCGAATAGCCGTGATAAGTAGGATTTACCAAAACGGCAGCAGCAACATTCAAGCTGTTTACAGACAAGGCATCAATGGCCTCCTGCAATCTAAAAACACCAGGAGGAGCAACATGCCCACGATCTGCAAGAAACTCGAGATCAAAAAGTACTGGAGTTATGTCGCCCAATGCACACGCTTGAACAACACTTCGGTGAACATTTCGGGGCATCAGAACTGCTTCTCCCGGCCTCACCATTGCAAGTAAGGCAGCCTGCAAAAGACCTGTTGCTCCATTCACTCCATACCAGCCCCAATCTGCTCCGACAGCAAGAGCTGAAATTTTCTGGCTAGTTACAATCGCACCCTCTCTTCCAAAGGGACTTCCCAGATCGGGTAATTCTGGCAAGTCCCATATCCCCGCTCGCTTTCGAAGAAGAGAACGGATCTCTTTTGGCAAAGCATTTCCCCTTCCATGAGCAGGCAAGAAAAGATTCCTCCCCCTATCTGAAGTGAGCAAAGCAACAAGATCCATATTGCTAGCTTTGGTTTTCTAAACTCTGTTTAAGCAAACTTCTTCCAATCTGGTGGCCGCCTCAAATACATCCAATGTAAGAGCACATAATGAAGGCGCCATGCGATATAACGCCAAGAGAGATTTCCTGTGGCTAGCACTAAGACCATGGATATTCATTCCTAGACTGTTCCAAATAATCTCTGCAGTATTAATACTATCTACAAAAATATTGATTCTAGGTTCGAATCAAGAAAAGTCGATCCAAAAAGACCTTGCAAAAAGCCTGCTAAATACTCTTACCGAACTAGGCCCATGCTTCATAAAATTAGGGCAAGCACTATCAACTCGTCCCGACCTAATTAGACGTGATTGGCTAGATGAATTAACAAATTTGCAAGATAATCTACCGACATTTCCTCATTCGAATGCGTTGGCTATATTAGAATCTGAACTAGGTGCACCTGCGCATCAACTCTTTGAAGAGTTTCCTGGGAAACCAATAGCATCAGCTAGTCTTGGACAGGTCTATAAAGCAAGGCTTCATGGCAATTATTGGGTCGCAGTAAAAATACAAAGACCAGATCTCATTTATGTCATAAGAAGAGATCTAGTGATAATCAAATTGCTAGGGATAATTTCATCACCAATATTGCCACTCAACCTTGGTTTTGGACTTGGAGATATAATTGATGAATTTGGACGTAGTCTATTTGAAGAAATTGACTATGAAAGAGAGGCTGAAAATGCAAAGCGATTTTCTTCCTTATTTTCTAACAACACCTCTATTACTATTCCTAAAGTAGAAGAAATGGTCTCCTCTCGTAAAGTAATTACTACTAGCTGGATCAATGGAACAAAATTGAAAGACCCTGAAGAATTGGAAAAGAAAGGTTTTGACACCAAATCTCTTATAAGAACTGGCGTAACAAGCGGTATTCAGCAACTGCTTGAGTTTGGTTATTTTCATGCTGATCCTCATCCTGGGAATATGTTTGCCTTAGCAGGAGAAGAAGGAGGGCCAGGTCACATAGCCTATGTTGATTTTGGGATGATGGATTCAATATCCGATCAGGATCGAATAACTCTAACGGGGTCAATTGTTCACTTGTTAAACAAAGACTTTGACTTGCTTGCAAAAGACTTTCAATCACTCGGTTTCCTAAGCAAGGAAGCAAATCTTTCCAAGATAGTACCTGCTATTGAAGCCGTACTTGGTGGTCAACTTGGAGAAGAAGTGGAGTCATTCAACTTCAAATCAATAACAGATAAATTCTCAGAATTAATGTTTGACTACCCATTTCGAGTGCCTGCCAGGTTTGCATTAATCATTAGAGCTGTGGTTAGCCAAGAAGGGCTTGCTTTAACATTAGATCCAAGCTTTAAGATTATAAGAGTGGCGTACCCATATGTAGCCAAGAAATTACTTACTGGACAGACAAAAGAAATGCTAGATATCCTCTTAGACGTAATATTTGATCAAAATGGTGGAATTCGCATTGAAAGAATAGAGAGCCTCTTCCAGGTGTTAACACAAGATTCCCATTCAAGCACAAAGGATCTTCTCCCAGTAGCCATAAGGAGTCTTAAACTGCTATTAAGTTCACAAGGTTCCAAGCTAAGAAAAAATCTTCTGTTGGCTTCAATAAAGGGGGATAGTATTAATACAACAGATATCAAGGCAGTAATCAAACTCCTAACAAAAACATTTAGGCCGGCTGGTATACCAGTAGATATGCTCCAACGCATTAACCCACTTGCCGCTTAAACTGAACAACAAATATCCTAGGAAAGATTGAGGCTAATTCGAGATATATAACCTTCATGTGATATATAATCAGCGTACTCCTTAAACACAGGGTAGGCGTTAACTGATTACTGAACTGATAACTTGATTTAAAATTCAAACTTATGTAATTCAATCATTAAAACTTCTAAGATGACTAACTCATTGCATACCCATAAAGCTTAATTTGATTCTTTCTAAGTAAAGATAAACCGTCACGTTCCAATCTTCGTGCTCGATCACGACTCATTTCCAAGATTATAGCAATTGCAGTCAGAGTCATTGGATCATCCCCATCCAACCCATAACGCATTCTTAAAACCCGAGACTGCAAATCAGGCAATTGATTCAGTACCGACTCTAAGTCTCCCTTGAGGCAATTCATTTCGACCTGCTCACTAGGTATATCACTATCCCCTGCAAGGAGATCCAACAACACTGTGTCATCACCATCGCCAACCTTCATCTCCAAACTCATTGGCTGGAGCGCGCTACACATTAATTCTTTGACCTCTTCTTCTGGCAGCTCTACAAAATCAGACAACTCTTTAAGCGTGGGTGTCCGGGCCAACTGTTGACTCAACTCTCTTTGTCCCTTCTTCAACTTATTAAGCATCTCGGTGATATGGATCGGCAAACGAATCGTTCTACTCTTCTCTGCAATCGCCCGCGTAATCCCCTGTCGAATCCACCAATAAGCATACGTCGAAAACTTGTACCCGCGAGTCGGATCAAACTTCTCAACACCCCTCACTAAACCAATCGTGCCTTCCTGGATCAAATCCAGCAGTTCCATGTTCCGCTTTGTGTACTTCTTCGCAACACTCACAACTAACCGTAAATTTGCAGCAACCATTCTTTCTTTTGCACGACTGCCATTCTTCAGTTTCCTCTTAAGTTGCAAAACAGTAATACGCGCAGCATGAGCCAATTCATCTGAACTGGGACTTTCTCCACTCTTATCTTTCAAGTCAGATTCAAGCGCTTCCAAAGACATCAATTCTTGAACCTGCCTTCCAAGCGTGATTTCTTGCTCATGCGTGAGCAAAGGTACGCGTCCGATATCACGCAAATAAGATCGAACAAGGTCGACTTCTGCAGGAACCTGCGATGCCACCAGCAATAGCGAAACAGATAGGTTTCCTAATTTACCATTGCTTCAAGTCCAAATAGGCAATCAAGGCAAAGGGGTATCATTTATGGGATTGTCCCTTTGAACGGGCTATATTTCCTTTGAGAAATAGTTTAACCAAGCAAAAAAACCTTAAAATGCATTGAGAGCAATGAAACTTAGAGATCTATATTATATATTTAACAAGTTATTTAGGGCTCTGCGATGTAGGTTATCCTATTAAATGATATGAAAGAAGAGAGGTTACAAAAAATCATTGCCAATTCAGGCTTTTGCTCAAGGCGAAAGGCAGAAGATCTTTTGACACAAGGTCGCGTAACTATTAATGGCAGACTCGCCAAAGTAGGAGATAAGGCCAATCCACACTTAGACAAAATCTCTATTGACCGATCAGTAGTAAATCTCTACTCTGATTGCAGAGTAATCCTATTAAATAAGCCACTAGGAGTAATTAGTAGCTGCAATGACACTCATGGCAGAGAAACTGTCTTGGAGATGCTACCAATTAATCTACGTAAAGGTCTATATCCAATAGGGAGACTAGATTTAAACAGTCGCGGTGCAATTATATTAACCAATCATGGGGAACTAGCATTAAAGTTAACTCATCCTAGATACTCACATAAAAAGACTTATCTTGTATGGGTAAAAGGTAAGCCTTCAATTCATGCTCTAACAAAGTGGAGAAAAGGTATTATGCTCGACAATAAAATTACTATGAGTTCAGCAGTTGAAATATTAGAGTCAAGTACGACAAAAACACTTTTAAAAATAATTCTGTCTGAAGGAAGAAATCGCCAAATTCGCCGAATTGCAGATTACCTTGGTCACCCAGTCGTCGATCTATTCCGCACTGAAATAGCAGGTATTCGGCTAAAAAACCTCAAAGAAGGCCAATGGCGTGAAGTAGAAAAGCAAGAATGGTCCTCACTATTAACGTCATCAGGGGCTAACAGTTAGAGCAATGAAATTCCCTATGTCTTTAATAAAGAAGTTTTTTAGGGTTCAGATCAAAGATAAATCCTATGCAGAAATACAAAGTAAATATATAGAAGCAGTCAAGGTATTAAAAAAAAAGAGAAAAGAGTATGGCATAAGTAGAAAAGACTTGTCAGTTCAAACCCGAATCTCAATTTCTGTATTAGAAGCAATTGAAAAAGGATGGGTTGAGAAACTACCAGAGAAGGCCTATTTATCCTCTATGCTGATTATCCTTGAAGACAGCCTAGGAATCGAAAGGAATAAATTAAAAGGTATTTTAGATCAATCAAAGGAACCTCTAAATTCCACTTCATACCAAACATTTACGCCTGGAAATATTGAAATATATACAACTTGGCAGGGGAGCCTAATTTATTTCATAATAATGTTTGTTTCCATCATAGCTTTAAATAATCAACAAAGATATCTTGTAAGCCTAAATAGCATTTCCTTGAATCCAATTGGTGGGTTCATCAACAAAAACAACACAGACACGAATAGCAGTGCTGAAGACACTTCGGGCAAAGGCAATAAAAATATCAACTACAATAAAAATTCTAAATTCAAATATTGGCTTTCATCATTTATTGGGCCTCTATTTAGACCAAATTATAAAAGTGGTTTACTTGAAATCAATGTGAAGGAGAAATCAACATTAATGATTACTAGTCGTGAGAATCAAAAAAATATCTTCACTAATTTCATAGGAAATATAAAGATTAACTTAATGCCACCTATAAAAATTCAGTCTAATCCACCACTTTCTGAAGATAGCTTAATAAAATGGAATGGCGAAAATTCACCTATCATCTTTAGTAAAAAAGGAATTTACTTGATCAATCAAGATATTAATGAGTCAAATACTCCACGAAAAGATCTTCCCCAGAAGGCACCTCTATCACCATAATCCCTTAAGGCTTTTACCATGGGAAGGTTCGCATTGGATATTCGCCAATTCCAGTTCCCTTCTGTTGTCCCAGGAGTATTAAAACGTGCATTATTATCAAGGCATAGTAAATCCTGGAGAGGAGATATAAAAAGGCTTGCTTCAGTAGAAAGACCAATATCGATCAATTGCCATATCGGATTTTCATTCGACTCTCTAAATCTTTTTCTAATACATTCCCTCTGATCAAAAGCAAGATCTTCCCACCAACCAAGTGTTGTTTGATTATCATGTGTACCTGTATAGACCACCCAACAATCTCCTTGAATATTCTCAGGAAGATAAGGATTGGTTTCATCTCCATTGAAAGCAAATTGAAGAATTTTCATCCCTGGTAATTGAAACTGATCCCTAAGGTCTTCCACTTCTTGATTAATAAGACCAAGGTCTTCGGCAACTAAAGGAAGTTTTCCTCCACAATCCTTTTTAAAAAGCTCGAGCAAATCCACCCCGGGAGAAGGAAACCAAGAACCTTCTTCAGCCGTTAACTTGTCTCCTGGAACTGCCCAAAAAGCCTCTAGCGCTCGAAAATGATCGAGTCTCAATATATCTACTTGAGCTAAGTGATGCTTAAGTCGTCTACGCCACCAAGAAAAGTCTGTTTCTCTATGCCGATCCCATTGGTAAACAGGAGTACCCCAAAGTTGACCTTTTTCTGAAAAATAATCTGGGGGTACACCACTTTGCATATTTAGTGTTCCGTCTTTTTGAACAGAGAAGAGAGAGCGATTGCTCCAAACATCTGCACTATCATGTGAGACATAAAAAGGCAAATCACCAAAAAGCAAAACACCAATATCTCTTGCTAACTGTTTAATGGATTGCCATTGTCTATCTAAATGCCACTGCAAAAGGCTTTGTTCCAACAAAGTTAGATAATTTGTTTCTTTCCATTTTTCTAAACTTATTTTTCTGTGTGCTGCTAAAGGTTCAGGCCATTGCCACCAGGCAACACCTTTATATTGCTTTCTTATTTCCATAAACATTATGTGGTCTTCTAACCAAAATTGACGTCTGCACCAACTTTGAAAATCATCATGTCTACTTCTATCTTGATCTTCCCATGACATCCTTAAAAACTTACCCAATGTTGCACTGCGTTGATCAGCTATTTCAAAGTCAACAAAAGATAAGTTCGTCTCATGTTCTCCAGGGAGATCCTTTATGCGGCCAGAGGGGAAAAACCCTTGTTCCGCCAAGTCATATGAATCCAAGAACCAGGGGTTCAGAGCAAAGCCAGAGGGGGAACTATAGGGAGATGCTGTCGCATCTGTAGGTGCTAAAGGAAGAAATTGCCATACTCCAATGTCATTACTTGCAAGTGTTTGCAACCATTGCTTCGCTGGATAACCAAAAGTTCCACAAACAGGACTGTTTGGCAAAGCTGTTGGATGAAGCAATACCCCAATGGAACGCGCTGAATTCGCAAGGTAATCAGCCTTCATCGGCAGAAGTAGAGAACATAAATAGTCTTAAGAGAAAAAACTCCTGACCGACAGAGCAAATATTAATACCTAGTTTGGACAATTTGTCTGATTATCTACAGGGTTATGCCTGAATTCAGCTTAAACAACAGAATTTCAAAATAATCCTCTTATAGTTTGAAAAGAAGCTAAATATAGCTGCTTTAATGGATATATTTAATTCACAATGAAATTAAACCCGTACCGTTTTTCGTAGAGACTTCTTATGTACTTAGAATAAACCCAGATCTGAAAAGAATACATCTGAAAAGATTCAAATGTCTTTGAATACCAAGCAAGGTCTCAAAACAAAAAAAACCAAGCCTACAAAAATTGGATTACTAGGAAAATACCCTGGCAGAACGTTACACCGATTAGGTGCAGTCCTGGCAGGAATGTGGATAGCAAGTTCAGTACTCAATGCTATTTGGAAACTGCCTGACCAAGTAGCACCTAAAAACAGATTCCATACAACCAGCTCAAATAAAAACCTTGTTCTAAAAGATACTGCTACTATTTTAATAATTGAAACACCATCGGCAAGACGAGAAAATCAAATCAATACTTCTCCACCCCGAGAGAATAAGCACCGTTGGTTTCGATTTTATATATTGGAATTTTCTCCAAAAAGGACTATTAAGATAACAGCATTTCCTAGTCAATTTAAAGCAATGCTACCTGGAAATAGCAAACCAATTGATTTTAATGACATTTATAAGCAAGGTGGTGTATCCCTAGCTAGAGACGTAATTGAAGAAGTCTTATCTCTTCCTAAAGAGAAGATACCAAAAAGATATCTTATTCTTTCACAGAATGTACTAAAAACTCTAACGACTCAACTTCAGAGCATACAAATTCCATCAAGCAAATCTGATCTATCTGAAAAAAGATATCAAACACAGAGGTCAGAAAATGAATTTCGCTATATAACAATGAGCAAGAAGGAAATACTGAATAAGGACTTAGAAATATTCTTTACTGAAATCAGACAAAAGTGGAATCTTATTGACGCTTCTAAACTCGCAAATTACTTTTTAAGTCAGATTAAAACTAACATCACTAAAAGTGAACTAATTGCAATCTTTGATATTCTATTTAATAGCAAAGCAACACCGATTTATAGAGAAATTACTGTTACTTCAGAAGAGTAAAAAGAAAGGATTCATGTGTAGCCAAATGCAAGCATTCTTCTACGCAACCTTCCTGCAACTTCTCGACAACTTTCATCATGTTCACTGAAGGGCAAGTCACCGTTCGCACTCTCTATGAGGACAGTTGATGGCAGCCACCCACACCAAGGGAGGCCATCCAACTTTCGAGCGGCCGGATCCCAAAGACCTCCTATCTGCAAAAGGCCTAGAAGGGGAACACAAAGCTCTTTACAAAGAACAGCATAGGCTGAGGCAAGCCCTGGGATAGAACCAGAACTTGTAGGAATAATCATCAAAATTGTGGGCTTCTGCCAATTACCAAGCGCCTCTAACCAACTACCTCCATCAGGCAAAAGCATCGCCGCATCACCACTAAGATGAACAAGTCCATTAACTCCAGGCAAAGAGTTCATAATCTGCGGAGGGGAGTCTTGTACTGAGACATGGAGCAGCTCACCGCCCCAAGCCTTAGAAAGGGCAAGGGCTCCAACCCTTAGCTGGTCGTCAGGATGCTCAACAACATCCAACAAGAAAGGCATATGACAAATCATTCTCCGACCATAACCTGACAAATAACTTTGGCTAGTTACCCTCTCAGCACTACGATCGGTATGTAAGGCGTTTTTGCTCGCGGCCAACGTGACTAGTTTTCTTACCGGAGCACGTAGTGAGCAAACAACCATCAGTCTTGATACCCGAAGGCTGAGGTTGTTTAGTGGCACATCCAATACGGGACTCGCAAAAGAAATTGCAAGTTATCTAGGTATTACTGACGGGCCTTTAGTCTGCAAAAGATTTGCAGACGGAGAGCTTTACGTACAAATTCAGCAGTCCATAAGAGGCTGTGATGTTTTTCTTATTCAACCAACCTGTGCTCCCGTAAACGATAACTTGATGGAGCTGATGATTATGGTCGATGCCTGTAAACGAGCTTCCGCTAGACAGATAACAGCTGTTATTCCCTACTACGGATACGCAAGAGCAGACCGCAAAACCGCTGGCAGAGAATCCATTACTGCGAAACTCACGGCAAACTTATTAGTCAAGTCCGGAGTGGACAGGGTTCTCGCAATGGATCTGCATTCAGCCCAGATACAAGGTTATTTCGACATTCCCTGTGACCATATCTATGGTTCTCCTGTTCTTGTTGATTATCTCTCTACAAAAGATCTAGGAGAAGTCGTCGTCGTCTCACCTGATGTAGGAGGTGTTGCAAGAGCTAGAGCTTTTGCAAAACAAATGAATGATGCACCGCTGGCAATAATTGACAAACGTCGTTCTGCTCACAATGTGGCTGAGAGTCTGACCGTAATTGGAGATGTAACCAACAAAACAGCTGTCCTTATCGACGACATGATCGATACCGGTGGAACAATCTGCGCTGGAGCAAAGCTGCTTCGCAAAGAAGGTGCAAAAAGAGTAATTGCGTGTGCCTCCCATCCAGTATTTTCACCACCTGCCTATGAACGGCTATCAATGGAAGGGCTTTTTGAGCAGGTAATTGTTACAAATAGCATTCCCTTAAATACATCACAACAATTTCCACAGTTAAAAATTCTTTCTGTTGCAAATATGCTTGGAGAAGCAATATGGCGTATACACGAAGAAAGCTCTGTAAGCTCTATGTTCAGATAGATATTGGCTTTGAAATTTATACCAAAGTCAACGTACTCTAAGTAATAATTATTATACTCAAGCTTATTATTACTATAGTTAATTATATTCTACTAGTGGATATAATTAAAGAAACAACTTCTCTTGTATTACTTGATAGTTTGGATTGAACCAAACTCTGCAAAGCATTAAACATTGCTTGACTATGAGGCTTCATGAAGTACTTCCACCTGCTAAAAACCTTGACCATTCGCGATGCGGTAATAGGATTTCTTCTATCAAGTTGAACAATTTGATCTGCCATAAATTGATATCCACTCCCATCTATAGCATGAAAAGTATTTGTATTTGCAGCTAAGCCACCTAGGACAGCTCGAACTGCATTGGGAGCAAGTGGGTCATAGAGAGGATGCTGTAACAAGTCGCTAATCCGATCTAACTGATTCTCACTCGGCATAGACGCAACATAAAAAAACCATGAATCAAGAATTACAGGGTTGTCTTTCCATTTATCGTAAAAAACTTGCGTCGCCATATCACGTTCATCACAGTCAACACAATGCAATGCATTTAGACCTCCTTTGGCTAAAGTCATCGAATCACTTCTAACAGCATCTAAAGCACTTTCCCTAATAGAAGATTCGCCAGCTAATGACAAAAGTTCCCAGGCTAAGCAGGTAGCCTTTCTAGAGGCCTGACCTTCAGGCCAAGATTCTAGAATTTTCGAAGAATTTACTTTTATGAGACCAAGCAAAGATTTAGATAATTTATCTCCTAGAAAACACTTGAAATATTCTCTTGCTTGATAAAGAGCTAATGGATCAGATTGATCTTGAATACTCTCTAATTCCGAAAGTCCAGGAATGGATATTAGGGTTGCAAGAATTCCAGGTTTCTCAACTCCTAACTCCTCTATTAATTTGTCAAAGGCTTTTGCTAGTTTCTCTTCTAATTGTGATTCAGGTAATTTAGATGCACGTTTTAAAAGCACTTTCTTCATCAAGAATTGGCCAGCATCCCAACGGCTAAAAGGATCTTCGTCTAGAAGCAGTAGTGTAAATCTCTCCTCAAGTGAGATATCACTTTCTATTATCACTGGAGCAGAAAAATTACGTAGGAGTGAAAGTATGGGCGGGTTAGAGTCACCAGTTAGAATATTAATAGAGAACTCTTGCTTATATTTATCGAGAATAAATAACTTTTCTTCAAGTAGTTTGCCTGCATCACTAATCACTCCAACAGAAATAGGGATGACCAAAGGGGGCAACGTAGATTTTTTCTTACTCTGTAATGTGCTGTGCTTTTGTTCAAGTTTAAGAGTTAATGTCCCTTCAGAAGGATCCCAATCTCGCAGAACGTAAACCGTGGGCGTACCTGCCTGATAATACCAATTAAGAAACTGTTCTACGTTGAATTCAATTAACCTTCCATACTCTTTCGCACCCTCAATTATGGAATATACAAAATCCTCTGTAGTAGCTGCCTGACCATCAAAACGTTGAATATATACTTTCATCCCACTCATAAAAGCTTTACTTCCAAGTAAGGTGTGCAGCATCCTGATCACCTCTGCACCTTTCTCATAAATAGTCGTAGTATAAAAATTATCTATCTGGACATATTGACTAGGCTTAACTGGGTGAGAAGTAGGCCCTAAGTCCTCTATGAATTGAGTGTTTCTTAGAAAGGCAACATCTTCAATGCGTTTAACAGCTTCAGAGTGCAATTCAGCGGTAAATGATTGGTCTCGAAAAACAGTCAGACCTTCTTTAAGAGATAATTGAAACCAATCTCTACACGTAATACGGTTTCCTGTCCAATTATGAAAATACTCATGAGCGATTACACTCTCTATTCTTTCAAGATCAGAATCTGTTGCGGTACAAGTGTCAGCAACAACTAATTTAGAATTGAATATATTTAGACTCTTATTCTCCATCGCACCCATATTAAAATGGCGCGCCGCTACAACATTATATTCTTTGAGGTCATATTCTAAACCATAAACTGACTCGTCCCATTTCATTGCTCTTTTGAGAGATTCAACCGCATGATTTATATCTTTCTTTAGCCCTTTATCTAGATAGAAATTTAGTTTCACTGACTCCCCATTGGACTTATTAAAAACATCATCAAACCTCTTTAGATTTCCAGCTACTAAAGCAAAAAGATATGATGGCTTAGGGTATGGATCAACCCAAATAGCTTCGTGTCTCGATGTGTTTTCTTTAAGTAGTGAGGAACTAATTTGATTGCCGTTAGACAAAAGAATTGGATATTTTTTGAAGTCAGCTTCTATTCTTACTCGATACTTGCTAAGAACATCAGGTCGATCAGGGTGAAAGCAAAGCCTTCTAAACCCTTCTGCTTCACATTGAGTAAGAAGCATGCCACAACTAGAATAGAGACCCTCCAGAGAAGTGTTAAGAAAAGGATCTATAGTGTTAATGATAGTAATTTCAAAGGGCTGATTAGGAGTCCGATGTATTAGCAATTGATTATCGGTCAAAGTGTATAAATTATTCTGTATTCTGGAACCATTAATAAGAATATCTTCTAGATTGATATCCACCCCGTAAAGAAGCAAAGGCAAACTTCTTCTAGAAGCAGGTTGAATTTGCATTGTATTCTTAACACGCACATATTCATCATGTACGGAAAAGTCAAGATCTAAACTAGGTATTTTAAAATCATAGGGCTTATAATCAGTTATTTTCACTACTTTGGTTTCAGTCATCACTAAAATTTTAATAAGAATGTAGAAATAGTAAAAAGATCTGGAAATTCACCTATGCATAAATCTCTATGATTAACTGAATCATGCCTAATGATTTCAGTCGTTTTACTTGATTGTTTAATGATTAAAAACAATTAATCTAACAACCTTAGTTCTTATTGTTTGCATTTGCCTTTTCAATAGCAATTTTCACTTTTTCTTTAACATCCTCTGGAACTTCTTTAGGGCAATACTGCAAAGCCGCAGTGACAATTTGAAATTCAGCTCCAGCAAACAATTGCTTATTACTTAGTTTTTCTTTTCCAGCAGCAGCAACAATGCCACCATGTTTACCATCCAAAACTTGGGCATATGTGGCAGCTGCGATTCCAACAGCTTTAGGAAACTCAACACCCGCCGAACGTGCATTACACAAGAACGAAGCTCCTATACCTCTATAAAGGTAAATGTCATCAGTAGTTGCAGGAGCTATTTCTGTCTTACCTCCAGCCTTCTCCTTACTCGCAGGCTGGCAGCTTGAGAGCGCAACAGGGAGAACAACCAACAAAGAAGCAGCAAATAGTTTGCTTAGACGATGGAAAGAGATGCTCAACGGATCAAAATCAAAATTGTAATTTCTGGATTGAACCACAAAATCATCAATTCACTCAATAATTACAGCTTTTCCCCTAACGCATTGGCACTTTGCCAAGTTCTGTCAAAGCCCCATTAATATCTGCTTCAGATTTGCCAAGCGCTCGGCGCTGGGGATGTGGTCGAAGTTACAGAGCGAAATGAGCTGCAGCTACTGCTAGTTGCAGCAAGGCATCAACTCTCAAGAGATGATCTGAGATCTCTCGTTCAATTTTTAGAAGATGAAGACTGTGGATTCAAAGTTACCCTCCAAGTATCTGACCCTATAGAACAACCTGAGCTTCTCGAACTTCACCGATTAATTGCTATTCCTGCTCTAATTAAACTTTCACCAGCACCAAAACAAATTTTTGCTGGTAGCAGCATCTTTCAACAACTCAGAAGCTGGATCCCTCGATGGCAACAAGAAAACGTTGTCTCCGGACTAGGTCTCAGCTTGCGCCCTTCAAGCTTCGACGGCGGTAGAAGCCAGCGAGAGTTGCTACTTGAAGATGAGCTCCTGGTTCTTCGGCAAGAGAATGAAACCCTTATAAAGCGCGTCGATTCCGCAGAAAGATTGTTACGGATGGTTGCTCATGAGTTGAGAACACCATTAACTGCCGCAGCGTTAGCTGTTCAAAGCCACAAACTTGGCCAAATAGATATCGAAAGATTCCAGGACGTAATTCAAAGGCGTCTAGAAGAAATCGAATTGCTTTCACAAGACCTTCTTGAAGTAGGAAGCACAGAATGGGAATCCCTCTTCAATCCTCAGTGCCTAGATCTCACAAATGTCGCGGCTGAAGCAATACTTGAACTCGAAAAGCTTTGGCTAAAACGTGGTATTGGAGTCAATACAGATATTCCATCAGACCTACCAAAAGTTTTTGCAGATCAACGACGAATGCGGCAAGTTCTCCTAAACCTCATAGAAAACGCTCTGAAGTTCACTGAAACTGGTGGAAAAATCTCTATAACGATGCTCCATAAAACGACACAATGGGTAGAAATAAGTGTTTGTGACAGTGGACCAGGCATTCCTGAAGATGAGCAGCAAAGAATATTTTTAGATCGCGTTCGGCTACCTCAAACCTCAGGAAAAGCAATGGGTTTTGGAGTTGGTCTTTCTGTATGTCGCAGGATAGTTGAAGTACACGGCGGCAGAATCTGGGTAGTGTCAGAGCCAAACAAAGGGGCTTGCTTTTATTTCACCGTGCCTGTTTGGCAAGGGCAAGATAAAGAGGAAGAGCAATAGTCTTGACGGAGGGTGCTGCTGAACCGTAACTTTCGCATGTGATCATGGTCACAGTGAACTGAGATCACGGCCTCGCCCCCATCGTCTAGAGGCCTAGGACACCTCCCTTTCACGGAGGCGACAGGGGTTCGAATCCCCTTGGGGGTATTTCAAAAAATACATACCTATTAAAATTAATTTCACCCTCAACTCCTTAAAAAGCAGTTGAGAAGAAGGATCTGTTCTGATGATTTCCTTTTTTTGCTACTGACAATTTCCAAAAAAGTCTCAAAGTCAAAGAAGAGTTCGGTCAGAAGCTCTTGAGTCTTGCAGTCTTCTCAACAGCCAAAAGATTGGTCATTAGATCTTCCTTAAGGCGCTGTTCAATCAATGAAACCGGCATCCCAACACAACCCTGAACAGTTAATTCATACAACAAAGAGGTTCCTTTACTATTCGGGAGCTTGGTCAGCTTCCAGGCACCCTCAAAACGTCGAAAGTCTCCCTTTATCAACTGGAATTGCAAAATTCCCCCAGCAAAGTTTTCTACTAGTTCCAAGAGCACTTCAGCCGAGAATGTCAATCCCAGCAATTTTTGAGACCCTACCTGCCTTAATTGCACTTGGTTTTCATTCCTAGAGATAACTCTGCTAAGAGCAAGGTTCGGAATGAATTCGCTCAAGCGCTCATAATCAGTAAGTGTTGACCAAAGCAACTCATACTCAACAGGTGTTCTTAGCTGCGCTGCAAGCCGCCTTACGCCCCTAGGAAGCCGTTCCATCGTCTGCTCGATTGGCTCCTCTTGGTTAGCGAGCTCAGATTCAAGTGAGAGTGGTTTCTGCTCTTTGACGGAAGCACCCTGTGAAGCTGCAATAGATGACAACAGAAAGGCTTTCAAAGAGAAGCTTGAACTATATACACAGATCTACGAGGGATGCGAGAGATAGTTGAATCTGCTGTGCCAATCCCTAAACGTGTCCTATTTTTATCGATTTGTACACTAAGAGAGCCAAGAGATTGGTATTCTCGCCATCGGTTTTGAGTTCTTAATGGCTTATTCGGAGACACAAGTAGTGGCCGGCGGGCTGGTCCATATCCCAATTGTAATTGGAGTTTTTTGGTTTATCCAGAGTTTCCTGCTACGCAGAATTGACACAAGTACGTCATCAGGGAATCTTCAAACCCAAAAAGCCTCTATTACTAGCCAAGGGACTTCAGCTGGAACCAAAGCTTCAAAAGTCTCGCCTAGGAAGCCAGCTCACCCAGACGTACCGGTAAATACATACAAGCCGAAAAACCCATTCGTTGGGAAAGTAATTGAAAACTACAGCCTGCTTAAAGATGGAGCGATTGGAAGGGTAAATCACATAACTTTTGATCTATCTTCCGGGGACCCTCTGCTTCGTTACGTTGAAGGTCAGAGTATTGGGATCATCCCAGCTGGGGAAGACGCAAATGGAAAGCCTCACAAAATCAGGCTCTACTCCATAGCAAGCACTCGTCATGGAGATAATTTTGCAGGAAAAACAGTATCT
This sequence comes from Prochlorococcus sp. AG-409-P03, assembly GCA_003215295.1. GTDB lineage: Bacteria > Cyanobacteriota > Cyanobacteriia > PCC-6307 > Cyanobiaceae > AG-409-P03. The sequence goes on from QCKN01000004.1 coordinate 99,563, forward strand.
TTATGCGTTAGGCAATTGCAATACGAGAAGGATGGACAGACAATCGATGGAGTTTGCTCAACATATCTTTGTGATATCAAGCCTGGAGCTCAAGTAAAAATTACTGGACCTGTTGGAAAGGAAATGCTTCTTCCTGAAGATGAAGATGCAAATGTCATCATGCTCGCAACAGGTACGGGAATAGCCCCTATGAGAGCTTACCTAAGACGAATGTTTGATGCTCAAGAAAGAGCTAAAAACAATTGGAACTTCAAGGGTAAAGCTTGGTTATTCATGGGAGCACCTAAGAGTGCAAACCTTCTTTATGACGACGACTTCAATAAATATCAGGAGCAGTACAAAGATAACTTCAGATATACCAAAGCCATCAGCCGAGAACAAAACAACACTAAAGGCGGTCGTATGTATATCCAGGACAGAGTACTTGAACATGCAGATGAGATATTTGCACTAATAGAAAACCCAAAAACGCATATATATCTATGTGGTTTAAAGGGCATGGAGCCTGGCATAGACGAAGCCATGACTGCTGCTGCTGCTGCAAAAGGCATAAATTGGTCGGAGCTAAGGCCCCAGCTGAAGAAAGCCCATCGCTGGCATGTTGAAACCTATTAACAGCCATAGCAAAGAAGTAGCCACCTCAAGACCAGTGTTTTTATCCGGCTACTTCTAAATTTTATAAAGGCGTTAAAGGAATACTTTTTGGGCATCCGAGGACAAATAGTGGCGAGATTCTTCTAAGGACTTTGAATTTATTCACTAGCTAATCAGCCAATCGGCGAGAGATGAATATCCAATGAGCACGCCGATCACAAACCCTCTAAGGATTGGTCTTCGGCAAGAGCGCGTCATTCCACCTCAATGCCTAATTATTTTTGGAGCCAGTGGTGACCTTGCTCACAGAAAACTAATTCCTGCATTATTCGAACTCTTTAAACAACGTCGCCTTCCAAGTGAGTTCGCAATACTTGGCTGCGCTCGTCGAGCTTGGAGTGATGAAGACTTTAGAAGTAAAATGACCGATGCCTTAGGCAATGTTTCTAAAGAGAGCCCTGAGGCGTGGGAGAAATTTTGTTCAGGGTTATTCTATGAGTCTGTAGATCTTCAAGAACAAGAAGGCATAAATAATCTTAAAAACAGACTAGACGCGATTGACAGGCTAAAAGCTACTCACAACAATAGAACATTCTATCTTTCCGTATCTCCTAATTTCTACGGAATTACCTGTAGAGCACTTGCAGATTCAGGCCTTCTAAATGATCCTAAACGTAGTAGGTTGGTTATAGAGAAACCTTTTGGGAGAGACTACTCAAGTGCACAGTCTCTAAATAAACTAGTTCTAAATTGCTGCCAAGAAAGTCAAGTATTTCGAATTGATCATTATCTAGGTAAAGAAACAGTTCAAAATATCCTTGTTCTGAGGTTCGCGAATACTATTTTTGAACCAATATGGAATAGAAACTATATATCAAGCGTTCAAATAACCGCTTCAGAAACCGTTGGTGTCGAAGAGAGAGCTGGCTATTACGAAACATCTGGAGCACTTAGAGACATGGTTCAAAATCATCTGACCCAAATGCTGGCGATTACATCAATGGAACCTCCAGGTCATTTTGATCCTGAAGCCATACGGAATGAAAAGGCAAAAGTGCTTCAAGCTGCTCGACTAGCGAATGAAAATATCCCTTCTGAATGTTGTATAAGAGGGCAATACAACAAAGGTGGAACTAGTGATGACCCAGTTCTTGGTTATAGGGAAGAACCTGGTGTAAATCCTAAAAGCACAACAGAAACATACGTCGCAATGAAATTGTTTATAGACAACTGGCGCTGGCAAGGAGTCCCTTTTTATATTCGGACAGGGAAAAGATTAGCCAAAAGACTTAGTGAAGTCGTCCTCACCTTTAGAGAAGCTCCTGTCCACCTTTTTGATGCTGCAGGAGGTAGTCCAACGTCTAATCAATTAGTCCTCAGGATTCAGCCAAATGAAGGCGCTGAATTCCGTTTCGAAGTTAAGTCTCCTGGTTCTGGAATGCGGAGTAGACCAGTAGAAATGGAATTTTCTTACGACGAGTCTTTTGGAGAACCATCTGACGAAGGGTATGTCCGCCTTTTGGCAGATGCAATGCTTGGTGATCCAACCCTGTTCACTCGGAATGATGAAGTGGAGGCAGCGTGGCGCTTATATACACCTGTACTAGAAATAATTGAAGACAATCCCGCCCTATTGCCTATTTATCAATATGAAGCCAGAACTTGGGGGCCTGCTGCTGCAGACGCTCTTATAGGGAAAGACAACCTTCTTTGGCGGCGACCTTAATCCACCAAATATTCGAATCATCATCTCCATAATCCATGTCTCCCCAATTAACGCTCCAATCTCCACTGCAACTTCCACCATCAGAAATACCTAGCTATCTAGAAAATCTTTGGTCTGATAGTCAGCTTGGCAACAATGGAGCCAACACTTTTTGTCTCTTGGTTTGGCAACCAGCTTGGATTGAGCAAGAGCTAGTTAGGACTGGAAAAATAAAGGGCCCAATTGTTGGGACTCAACGTCGGGAAATATTAGAAGCAGCCAGAAAAGTCATTCTGGAAGAGAACCTCCCTCATAGCACTGCTCCTTTAGATAAAAAAGTGGCAAATTCCCTTGCTGCTCATCATGGGAGAAAAGTCTTAGAAGACCAGAGAGGGCAACATGTTCATTCCGCCATCAGCGCACTTCAACCAAGACGTCTAATAACTCTCGCC
>QCKN01000005.1 GCA_003215295.1 Prochlorococcus sp. AG-409-P03
TGCTTCTTAGTATTAGTTGTAATGACTGATTTTAAACCAAAGTTTCGTATCGGTAACGGTTATGACATACATAGATTAGTTAAAGAAAGGCCTCTAATCCTAGGAGGTGTCAATCTTGCACATCCAGATGGCTTGGGCTTGGACGGACATAGTGATGCGGATGTTTTGGCGCATGCCATTACAGATGCTTTGCTTGGGGCGGTCGCGTTAGGAGATATAGGCAAGCATTTCCCTCCAGAAGATCCCCGATGGAAAGGGGCTGATAGTTTGCGGCTTCTTCATAGAGTTGTGGAATTAATAAAAGAATCGGGTTGGAGAGTCGTAAATGTAGACGCAGTAGTTGTTGCGGAACGTCCAAAGTTAAAGCCTCATATAGATCTAATGCGTAGTAATTTGGCTCAGACAATGGGACTTGAGCTAGGTGAAGTGGCAGTTAAAGCTACTACTAATGAAAGACTAGGGCCTGAAGGCAACGAGGAGGGTATTAGTAGTTATGCAGTCGCTTTGGTAGAACGTTTATGAATGTTGATCGAACAACTCGTTTGATAAGCCAAATGGCTTACTTTTTTCTTGGAGGGGTCTCAATAATGTCTATTGTTCTTTGTAATGCTCTTCAGGTTCATTCTGCTTTGCAAAAAGAGTTGTTATTGCCTCAACCGGCAGTTGTTGAGCATCTTCGTATCCTTGTTCCTTATGAGGAAAGGTCGGAATGGATCGCTGCAGAGAAAGCAACTTGGGAGCCGTGGTTGGCTAAGAAGCGAGGGTTTCTAGGACGACAACTTTTTTGGGATCCTCAAAGTGAAGAAGCCACATTGCTTATCAGTTGGGCAAAGCGCTCCGATTGGAAATCTATTCCTCAGACCGAAATTAATGAGGTGCAGGCAAGCTTTGAGCGATTGGCTCGAGAAAGTACTGGCAAGAAGGAGGGTAACCCTTTCCCCCTTCAATTCGAGGGTGAATTGTTACCTCAGTGACTGATAGCCAATCAAGATTGGATTTGTCTCGTCAACAAAGACTCGGCATGGTCGAGGCAGTTTGGGGTGAACACAAGACACCTGAACAGATCATTGAAATTCTCGGAAAGCTTGAAGGTGCTAGGGAGTTGGCTTTGGTTACTCGAGTGGAGGCAAAAAAAGCTAGGCAAGTTATTTCTGTTGTATCTAAGGCTCAGTACCATAAACAATCTCGATGTTTGACTTTGGGGGCCCCTGCCGAGCTGCAACCCTCACTTGGGAAAGTAGTTGTTTTAAGTGGTGGTACTAGTGACTTGGTTGTAGCCTCGGAGGCTTTGTTGGCTTTGCATTGGCATGGTATTCATTCTGAGCTTTTGTTAGATGTAGGCGTGTCTGGTTTGCACCGCTTGTTGGGCCGATTAGAGGAACTTAAAAATGCAAAAGCCCTAATTGCTTGTGCTGGTATGGAGGGTGCTTTGCCTACAGTTCTCGCAGGATTAGTGCCTCAGCCAGTCATTGGGGTCCCAGTCGCAGTTGGATATGGAGTGAGCGCTTCTGGTAAAACTGCTCTCGAGGGAATGCTTGCAAGCTGTGCTCCAGGTCTTGCTGTGATGAATATTGATAATGGTTATGGAGCTGCAATGGCAGCACTTCGTATTCTTAAGGCTTAGTTCATTGGTTATCAAAACCAATTTAAGAATGTGGCGAGCTACCCGGAAATAGCGGTGAACTTCCCTTGGGATTTAGATCTAGGAGCTTTTCTACCCATAACTTCATTGATTTAGGTAAAAGGCCTTTCTCATACCTCAACATTGCTTCCATTAGGACAGGACTATTCACCCAATGAACTGTTCGCCGAACCATCAAATTTATATATATGACCTGAAGTTGGGTTATTTGTTACGACTACGCAAGAGGTAAACCGAAAATTCACTCTGCTTCGTCGCATTTTGTACTAAGCCGTGACAGTTCATTGCTGTGATTTGTTGATTCCACATCGAGCAGGCGACTGACTAGTTCAGAGAGATCTCTTTGAGCAAGCTCACCATTGGTCTCCCATTTCATGGCTCGTGGATCTGGATGTGACGAAGGAGACACTTCAATTAAACAATTAACCATGTAAAGGTAATTGTGTTGAAGCCCTGATTTCGTTCTTCATGTACGTTTTTGGCGAAAGAAATTGTGAAGATTTTTTTTCAGGCCCTGTTTTTAGGTTTTAGAGGTGCTTCAAGTTCGGGTATGCGGTTACTAGTTCTTCTGCTGTGAGGACATCACCTAGGGCCTCTGGTTGCCAGATCACTTCGAGAGCCATGAGATCAGTTGAGGAAATAGATCCAATTTTCTGGAGAGAGTTTTTTAGGCCCTCACTTGTGTTTGAGTTGCTCAGAGAAAGTTTGCTTTTTGATGCGACTAAAACTGTTACGGCTATGTATTCGTTAGTTAAATCCGCTTCTCCGGATTGAGCTCGCCCGGCTTGTGCTGTGTTGACTTGGCCTGACACATTTGAAGTGAGCTCTTTGGTTAATTTGCTTCTCTCTGTAATTGAAAGTCGGTTGAAAGTGGATTCTGCAGCCTGAAAGGGAACATCTCCTGTTTCTAAATTTGCGTAGACCCATAGCTCTGGCTGCCTAAGGAGAGAGAGAGTCGTTTCTTGTAGGACTGTTTGTAGACCAGAGGTTGTTGCTGTATTTGCTGAACTGGCGAGTCTTCGAAGATCTGATTGGAGATGCTTTGCGCTAGCCAATAGGCCAATTTGCATTTGAACCATGTTTACAGTTTCTCTAGCACTGGCACTGGCACTGGCTATGGCTGGGTTGTCATATGGGGCGTTATTCCCATTCACTCCTCCTCTAACAGAATTGAGTATGACTCCCACGATTGACATCAGTATTAGGAACCCAAATAGTCCTCCTCCGCCAAAACCAAAGATTGGCAATATGAAAGGGAACCCAATACCGCTTCCATACCCTCCTCGGTAGCTTCTTCCATACCCTCCTCGATAGCCCCCGCCATAGCCTCCTGTCCTAGGGATTGAGGGAGCTCGAAAGCTTCCACCTCCAATCCTCCCTCCACTTGCTGCTTGGCTAGGCAGGGGCAGCAGCAGTAGAGCTATTGCAATTGTTAAAGGCAGGATTAGTGCCTTGACCCAAAGTTTTCTTGAAAAGATGTGGGTGGGGTTTGAATAGTTGGCCAATGCCCCTTCTTTGATTTTTAAAGACTTTAGGAACCTCCTCCAACAATCGTAACGATTTCGAGGGTGTCACCATCTTTTATTTGTTGTGTAGGCCATTGATCGGGCGTAATGATCATGCCGTTGTATTCCACAACGACTAGGCGAGGGTGATGACCTAACTGTTGAATTAACTCTTCTAATGTTTCTGCTTCGTTGGGTGTCTCGATCAATTTGACTTCACCATTGATAGTTAGTTTCATTGCAAATGGTTTAGAAGTTCTAGACTTTTTGCATTTGGATTATTGGCTTGCATGATCTCTCCCATTACAGCAATTCTCTCTGCACCTGCAGAGCAGACTTTTGAGAGGTTTGCGCAATTGATTCCTCCTATTGCAAACCAAGGTAGACGCGCGATACTTTTAATTTGTTTAAAGTACTCAGTGCCAATTGGAGTGGCATCAGGCTTTGTCTTTGTTGAATAGACTGGGCCTACCCCTATGTAATCACAGCAATCGTTAGCTGCAATTTTGATTTCATCTAGAGAATGAGTACTACGCCCTATTAACTTATCCTTACCTATTAATTTACGCGCAGTTTTTGTTGAGAAGTCATTTTGACCTAGATGAACACCATCAGCATCTACAGCGAGAGCAAGGTCGATACGATCATTAATAATAAAAAGAGCATCATATTTTTTCGAAAGTTTAGCGATCTGTTTTACTTGGGAAAGTTTTTCTTTATCATTATCGTATTTGTTTCGATATTGAACCATTTTTACTCCAGCTTTGAGAGCTGCCTCTATAACTTCACTTAGGTTCTCTTGTGGTCTAGTAATTAAGCAAAGCTTGCATTCTTCAAGTTTTTGGAGAAGCTTTTGACTATTCGTTGCCTTTAGAACAGTTAACTCAAGCTCGTAAAGACAATACCTAATTTTACTTGAGCATTTAGCTAAAGCAGGATCTGTTGTTCGAGCAAACTCCTCTAAGACTCTTAGTGCCTCTTGAGCTCGAGCAGAGTTTGCAGCGATTACATCTTTTGGGTTTTCTCGATAGTTTTGAGAAGGGTGGCCCAGCCCTATCCCATAATCGCTTTCTGTTGAACGTGCTTGTTTGTAGCTTTCTTTATGGAGCACTCCAAGCTGCTGCCGCCAATCTTTGAGAGTTATTACTAGATCTTTTCGATTGATTCCGTATCTGCACCACTCTTCAATTACACGAAGGCCTTCCCTTGCTCTATCAAGGTTTGCATCTATAAGTTGAGCAACATCTGGATTGGTGATTGGGGCGACATCCATCCATCTTCATGCCAACCTTGGCAGGATCCCCTGCCCCAAGTCAATGGAGAACAGTAATCCTGAAAGCAGCATGAATGTGCTGATTTGGGGAGTTGTGTTATTTGGTGGTATTGGAGTCTTTATTGTTTGGGGGTTGGCTAATGCTTACCCAGTGGGTCCCTAGGAAGAGAAGAACTGGTATGAGGTTATTTCAAGATTGAACGGGCTGAATCAGCGTCTTGTGAGATTTGCTCACTTAGAGCCTCAAGATTCGGGAATTTTTGTTGACCTCTTAATCTCACGACAGGTTCGATCTTTAACTTTGTTTCTCTTAGATCTATTTCTTCATCAAGAAGGTGTACTTCAACAGCAGATGGTGATGTTGGATTGACGGTGGGTTGGGGGCCCAGGTTCATAACAGCTTGGAATGGATTTGATTCACCTTGAATCCAAGCTCGGGCCGCATAAACTCCTAGTCTTGGAAGGAATTTCCTCCCATCAACTTCTAGGTTTGCAGTTGGCCAACCAATTCCTCGTCCAAGGCCTTTGCCTTTCACTACATTTCCTCTGAATGTATAGGCTCTACCCATAAGCCTTTTGGCAGCTTTTAAGTCACCTTTGTTCAGGGCAGAGCGAATTCTGCTACTACTCATTCGCCCTTCTTTGTCTTCCAGAATCGGAACTATAGAAACCTTGGCTCCTGACTGCATTGCAAGATTTCTAAGCGTATCTGCATCGCCTTCTCTATTTTTGCCAAAACGGAAATTAGCTCCGACTGAAATACTCTTTGCTTGAAGGGTTTTTAGCAGTATCTGATTAACAAAGACTTCTGGAGATAGCTTTGCCAATGAACGATCGAAGGGGATTAGTACTAATTGCTTTACTCCAAGGGGCTCTAGCAGGGTGGTTTTTTCTTCAGGTAAGTCAAGACGAAGACGAGCTTCACCAAATAGGATTTCTCTTGGATGAGGCCAGAAACTTACAACTGTCGGAATTGCGGACACCTCATGCGTGATTGTTTCAATTACGCGAATATGTCCAGCATGCAGGCCGTCAAAACTCCCTAGCGCTAAAGCTGTTGGAAGGCTGGCTTCTTTTGGGGAGCAGAGTGGGATCAAGATAGACGTGCAAATTGCGCGTTTAGATGGCAAGTTTGAACGACCGCCGCACTAATGCTGATGGCAGACCAACTTGATTTCCAGTTACTTTCTTTAGGCATGCGACGAATAGGCTGGATTCGTTTCTGGATTCAGACAATCCTTGGTGTGGTCGTTATAGGCGTTTTGCTTTTTAACAATGTTGGCAGCAGCCTTGCCCGTAACTCGGAGAGAGCGTTGGGTCTTGGACCGGGGTTGTCATTAACCACTCTTGCATTTTTCTTCCTCCTATATGGGCTTTGGCAGGGGTGGCTGATAGTTCGAACAGGCAGGGCTCTTGACAGTTCTGTGAGGCCCACTCGAGGGGAAACAAGCAGACTATTGAAGCGGGGAGTAATTGCAGACCTCTTAGGACTGGTTTTTGCATCTGTTGGATATCAGTCTTTAGCAGGTGCATTATTTGTTCAGGCCTCTATGCAAGCACCTGGAATAACGATAGGTGCAGGTATGAGAGCAATGGACAACTACCCAATAACTTCATTAGAGATGCTTTCGGTATTAAGCAATACGCAGGTTTTGTTTGCTCATGTCATAGGGCTGATTTTCTCCTTATGGCTCCTTCAGCGGATTTATCGAACAGGTTGATCATGGAGGTTTAGGTTCGGCAGATCATTCACACACCCTCTCCAAAATAAGTCTGGTTGAATGGGAGTGAGTGAAGGCGATAATTTTTCTATTTGGGCCACATCACTAGGCCATTCGCTGGGGCCATCACCAGCAGCTTTAAGGTCCTTCACTGCTTCTCCAGCTAGCCAAAAGTAAGTGTTTCCTCTGGGATCTACTCTTCTGCTGAATTGCTCTTCATAGTGTCTTATTGAAAGCCTTGTCCAGCCAAGTCTTCCCATGTTTTGGGGCTTGCAGGGAGGAATGTTTAGATTTAGCAAAAGGTTGTTTGGCCATTTATCTGAAAGCGCGTTTTCGGCTATATCCATTGCTAATTCACTCGCGAATTGGAATTCACGCCATTGGAAGCTTGCAATACTTACTGCTAGCGAGGGAATGCCTTCTAATGTCCCTTCTAAAGCTGCTGCGACTGTTCCAGAGCAAAAAACGTCAGTTCCTAAATTCGGACCGTGATTTATTCCAGAGAGAATTAAATCAGGCTTTTCAGGAAGTAATTCATATAGTGCGAGTTTTACACAGTCTGCCGGGGTTCCATTGCAGCCCCAGGCCTTAACACCTTCTGCAAAAAGCTCATCAGCTTTTTCGGCGCGTATGGGTGCCTGTAACGTCAGCCCATGACCGGTAGCTGATCGTTCTTGATCAGGGCAAACCACGGCTACTTTGTGGCCTCTTTTGGATGCCTCATAAGCAAGAGTTCGAATTCCTTCGGCGAAAACCCCGTCGTCATTACTTATTAGTATTGTTAGTGGATTCATTGCTGGGGCCGCACTAAGGGAAACCTAGTCCTGATTCATCCCTAAAGTCTTTCTTCGATATCTATTTGCCGTGAGCTCGACTCTTTCCTGCCAGGAGCTGATAGAACAGCTTGAAGTTTTAGAACAAGAGGCTCAAAAAGATATTGAGGAAGTTTCTGATGGCGATTCTCTTGAGAAATTGAGGATCAGCCTTCTTGGAAAAAAAGGGAGATTGTCTGTTGTTTTGAGTGCAATGGGAAGGCTTCCAGGAGAGGAGCGACCATTGGTTGGGCAAAGGGCAAATTTGTTAAAAACTAAAGTCCAGCAATTCCTTTCAGATCGTACAAAGGTTCTAAAACAACAGGCTTTAGAAGTTTTGCTGCGTGAAGAGACTCTCGATGTAACGGTTCCCCCAATAGGTGTCCCTGTTGGGAAGCGGAATCCTTTGGTAACAACCACAGAAGAGATTTTGGATCTCTTCTGTGGTTTGGGTTATCGAGTAGCTGAAGGCCCTGAGATAGAAAATGATCATTACAACTTTGCCGCTTTGAATATTCCTGAGGGACATCCAGCACGAGATATGCAGGATACTTTTTATTTAGGAGGGAATCTTCTTTTACGCACCCATACGTCACCTGTTCAGATTCGATATCTTGAGCAAAATAAACCCCCTGTGAGAATTGTTGCCCCAGGAAGGGTTTATAGACGTGATGCTGTGGATGCAACACACTCTCCTGTTTTTAATCAAATCGAGGTGCTTGCTATAGATGAAGGCCTTGACTTTAGTCATCTAAGAGGAACAGTCTTGGCTTTTCTGAGATCATTTTTTGGTGATTTGCCAGTTAGGTTTCGCGCAAGTTATTTCCCCTTTACAGAACCTTCTGCCGAAGTGGATGTTCAATGGAGAGGGCGATGGCTAGAGGTTATGGGATGTGGAATGGTTGATCCTGCCGTATTAGAGGGACTTGGCCTTGATCCAGAACGATGGAGTGGATTTGCGGCTGGTTTAGGAGTGGAGAGGTTTTGCATGGTGCGCCATGGGATTGACGATATAAGAAGGCTGTATACGAATGATCTGAGATTTTTGGATCAATTTTGATGCCTTTTTGAGGGTCAGTACAAGGTATTAGGGGTGGTGAAAGCAAAAGTTGCGAACTTTTTACTAAAGTAGTTGAGTAGTTTGCCTAATTCGATCGGTGCCCCGAGTAGGACTGATCGTTAACGATGGCAAGGAGCTTGCTGTAGAGACAGCAAGCATAATCAAGGAACGCCTCGAGAAGGCAGGCCATGAGGTCGTTCGAGCTAGTAGTGCAGGAGGGATGGTTGGATTTGCCAATCCTGATCAGCACATGCGCACGCTTGGTTACAACGCGTGTGTGCCTGATGGGTTTAACTCTTTAATGCCCTTGGCAATTGTTCTTGGGGGCGATGGGACTGTGCTTTCAGCTGCTCGTCAAACAGCCCCGGTTCAGATCCCAATACTCACAATAAACACTGGGCATATGGGGTTCTTGGCAGAGGCTTATTTAGTCGATCTTGATAGAGCCCTGGATCAAGCCCTTTCAATGGAGTGGATGATTGAAGAGAGGACTACTTTGGTCGTAAGTGTTATGAGAGGAGACCAGCGGAGGTGGGAGGCTCTTTGTCTCAATGAGATGGCACTTCATAGAGAACCCTTAACAAGTATGTGCCATTTTGAAATCGCGATTGGTCGTCATGCACCTGTGGACATTTCCGCAGACGGTGTAATTCTTTCTACCCCAACTGGCTCAACGGCATATTCACTTAGTGCTGGGGGGCCTGTGATTAGCCCTGATTGCCCAGTCCTGCAGTTGACTCCAATTGCAGCCCATTCGCTTGCTTCTCGGGCACTTGTTTTTAGCGATCAAGAGCCTGTGACTGTTTTTCCTGCGACACCTGAGAGGTTGATGATGGTTGTTGATGGAAGTGCTGGATGTTACGTGTGGCCGGAGGACAGAGTGTTGATTAGGAGGAGTGACCACCCGGTGAAATTTGTTCGATTAGCAGATCATGAATTTTTCCAAGTTCTTCGCAATAAGCTTGGATGGGGCCTCCCTCATGTGGCAAAGCCTGATCGCCAAGAAAATTAATTTTTCATTTTTTTGCTATTTTTGTTTGTCACTGACCTTACCCTCTTGCTTGTTTGGCGATCAAAGATTTGATCAAGACATTGCTTTAAAAGACAATCAATTTGAACTTTCTTCTCCCCAATATTTACCTTTAGAGGCTAAATGGTGCTTTGCTAGTGGTGATTGCATAGACCTTGAAGTGGCTGATACGGAAGAGGAAAAGATTTTGGGTTTAATGCATAGAAAATCTCTTCCAAATGGTAAAGGAATGTTGTTTTTATTTGACCCTCCAAGAGAAGCTAGGTTTTGGATGTATAAAACATTTTTGCAGCTAGATATGATTTTCTTTTCAAATAATATTGTCATATCAATAGAGTCAGATGTGAATCCGTGCCATGAGTTGCCATGTCAATCGTATGGGCCTGATGAAAATGTTGATGGTGTTATTGAAATCGCAGGTGGGGAGTCTTTGAGAATGAATATTAAATTAGGTGATTATGTTGATATTCGATATATAGAAGAATAGCGTTAATGATTTGAATTCCTGGGAAGATTGATAATCAATTTCCTTCTGTATGCTTGCCTTTTATAATGAAGACTGGATTCATAGGGGCCAACCTTGTTCCTTCTCCCAGCAGAACTCCCCGAGAAGTTTGGTGTTGGCTGATGCTTGTCGAAAAATTAAAACTTAGCAAGACATCTTTTAACTTGGAGACAGCTTCTAAAGTTGCTAGTGGAATGACAATAATTCCATTAGGTCTAATGAGTTTCACTAAGCTCCTTAAAATTTCTTCTTTATTTGCTCCTCCTCCTCCAAGAAGAACACGATCTGGTCTTGAATAGTTTTCTGATCGGTTGATGTTGCTTAGGAAATGTAAAGCATCTTCTTCTACTACTTTGCATGAGTCGACTTTTAGGAGAATTGCATTTGATTTAATCAGTGCTTTTGCCCCGGCACGCTTTTCTATTGAAACCAGCTTGAGATTTGGCCTTAAGCGAAGGGCTTCAAGGCCTACGCTGCCAACTCCTGCGCCTATATCCCAAAGAGTTCCTTCTTTTGGAAGTTCTAGTTCTGTAAGTAATTGAACTCTTACTTCGCGTTTTGTCATTAGGCCAGATCTATCTTCATATTGCCTGAAGATGCCATCTTCGATGCCAAAGAGAGGCAGGTTTCTTTCTTTGTGAATAGAAGATTTATTCTCTAGAAGAATAACTAAATTAAGAGGATCAATATCTTTTCTTATTGAATCAGTGGGGAGTAACTCTGTTACTCGTTCATTTGGATTCCCTAGCTTTTCACATATCCAGAATGAGTAGTTATCTTCTAGACCGGCGGTGCGAAGATATTCTCTTACTTCTGCAACCCCACCTTTTTGGGGATCAGTAAGTACAACAAGAGCCTTATGCCTTTCTTTTAGTCGCTGGAATAAAGGAGTAGATTCACGCCCATGAAGGCTAATCCAACTGGCATCCTGCCAGGATCTACCTAGACGGGCAAAGGCTAATTGAAAAGAAGTGGGCGATGGATGGAAAGATAAATTCTTCTCTGGCAACTCTTCAATAAGCATCCTCCCGATGCCGAACCAAAGTGGATCACCGCTAGCAAGTAAAACTGTTTCTTCAGCTTGTTTTTTTAGCCATTTAATTAGATCTTTAGGGCTCTCACTTGGAAAAAGTTCTGGGATTGGGAGGTTCTCCTTAAAAACTTGTTTCAACCACCACTTTGGCAAGTGATCTAGTAGTCTCTTTGGCCCGGCTATTCCTTTTGCACTAAGAACCGTTTTTGTAAGGTGTAATGGAAGGTTTTCGAGACCCGATCCGTCAGTGCCGATTACATGGATTTGACTTTTTCTTTGTACCATTTCTCGTTTTCCCTGTCCTGCTAAAAAGACATGTGAGTGACTAGATAGGCTTTTTGAAGAGGAACCTGAGTTTTCAATGAAAGATTCCCTAGAAAATTCCCATAATCATTGCAGCCAGGCTTCCTCTCGGCGACAACGTCATCATGAACTACTTATTGCACTTATTCAAAAACAAGACGAATTGGAGCTTTTGGACACGGAAGCTCCAACATTTGACTCGAGCAGAACTGCTTTAATCGGCGATGATCCAGCAAGATGGTTAGATCGCAACAAGCGCATTTTGAACAAATATCAAGCGCTTGTACGTTCTGCAATAACTTTGGATGCGTTACTTGAGTCAGAGGAATCGGGCACTAGTTGAAATGATGAGATTGGAACGATTAAAGAAGGTTATTTTGTGCTTCTTCATACTACTTTATTTGACTATTTTTAGCCCTTCATTGGCTGAAGCTACGTTGCAAACTAAGGAGCTAGAAGATGGGACTACTATTGCTAGGAGCCTAGAGAGCCTTAGAGATCTTGACTATCAAACTTGGCAGTTAATTGCTTATCGAAGAGATTTTTCAAGTGAAGATGTGATTTTGAGAATTGTTGGATATCCTGGGACGCTTCGTTTGGATCACCCGATGTCGTTAAAAGTACATGCTGGGCTTCATGATTGGGAGTTGGAAGATATAACACTTTCTAATTACAAGCTCTCAAGTGATACCCGTGCAGCAGCAGCAGAGTTTGCGTTAACTCCTCTCCTGAATGATCTGACTAATAATCGTCCATTGCGTCTGATGTTGGTTGGGGGTTTCTCTGAGTTGCCAGTACCTCCATATTTGGTCCGTGAATGGCGTTGCTTGTTAGACGATGACATCCAACACAAACAAAATGCCTGACGCGACTAGTGATGTATGGACTCCATGGATGAGGCGAGCTCTTCAATTGGCTGGTCTCGCAGAAGGGAGAACTAGCCCAAATCCCATGGTGGGTGCTTTGGTTTTAGATCATGCTGGGAAATTGGTTGGAGAAGGGTTTCATGCAAAGTCTGGTGATCCACATGCTGAGGTGAAGGCCTTGTCTCAGGCAGGTTCGAAAGCTGTAGGAGGAACTCTTGTTGTATCGCTTGAGCCCTGTTGTCATCAAGGTCGAACTCCTCCGTGTACTGAAGCTATTTTGGCTTCTGGAATAGCGAAAGTTGTAATTGCTTTGCAAGACCCTGACCCTCGGGTTAGAGGAGAAGGAATTACTCGCTTGCGAGACGCGGGCCTAGAAGTTGTATTGGGAGTTCTGGAGAAGGAAGCGGCTTATCAGAACCGGGCCTTCATTTTTAGAGTTTGTCATGGACGACCTTGGGGAATTCTTAAATGGGCAATGAGCCTAGATGGCAGGATTGCCCTGCCTAATGGGGCAAGCAAGTGGATCAGCAGCTCAGGAGCACGTGAGTGGGTTCATCAGCTACGAGCGCAATGTGATGCTGTGATAGTGGGAGGGGGAACTGTGCGTTCGGATAACCCTTTGTTGACCTCTAGAGGTATATCTGACCCTGAGCCACTCCGCGTAGTCCTCACAAAGAGCCTAGATTTGCCAGATGATGCCCGACTTTGGGATACGTCTCTTGCGAATACTCTTGTGGCCCATGGTTGGGATGTGGATCAGTCCAAATTCCCAGCAGGACCGGATCGATTAGTTCTTGATTCAGTAAGCCCATTAGCATTGTCTCAAGCTTTGTCAAAAAAAAATTGTAATTGTGTTCTTTGGGAGTGTGGCCCTGCATTGGCTACTGCTGCGATTAAGCAGAAATGTATTCAAGAGATTTCTGTTGTTGTGGCCCCAAAGCTTTTAGGTGGTGTTTCTGCTCAAACTCCATTGTCTAATCTTGGCTTTAGCTCCATAGAGGATGTCCTGATGTTGCAGAATGAATCTTTTCAGAAGCTTGGTCCAGATTGGGTTTTTAATATGATTTCTAGTCTTGACTAGACTTGATGACTTCTCATGACGTTCGGTTCCTACGCCAGCTGAGGTAAACGGCTCATGCTTAAGACGCTTAGTTTGGTGTTCACTAATTATTAGATCTATGCCAATTCGTCAGGATGACAATCAGCCAAATCGAAGATTCGGAATAATTAACTTTTTGCTCATTGGTTTTGGAGCGCTTTTGCTATTTAATAGTTTCCTACCAAATCCAGCGACACAGGTTCCAAGGGTTCCATATTCATTATTCATAAACCAGGTGAATGATGGGGAAGTTAAGAGGGCATATATCACTCAAGAGCAAATTCGATATGAGCTTGCTTCCCCTGAGGAAGGTGCTCCATCAGTTTTGGCAACTACGCCAATCTTTGATATGGACTTGCCTCAGCGGTTAGAAACCAAGGGAGTTGAGTTCGCAGCTGCCCCCCCGAAAAAACCAAATATCTTTACAACTATTCTTAGCTGGGTTGTGCCACCATTGATCTTCATACTTGTCTTGCAATTTTTTGCAAGACGAAGCATGGGTGGGGGTGGCGCTCAAGGTGCTTTGAGTTTTACTAAAAGCAAAGCAAAAGTATATGTTCCAGATGAAGAGTCAAGGGTTACTTTTGAAGATGTAGCTGGTGTTGATGAAGCTAAAGATGAATTGACAGAAATTGTTGATTTCTTAAAGACTCCTGAAAGATATACAGAGATTGGCGCCAGGATTCCAAAGGGTGTTCTCTTGGTCGGCCCACCTGGAACAGGTAAAACATTATTATCTAAAGCAGTGGCAGGAGAAGCAAGTGTTCCATTCTTTATAATTTCAGGCTCAGAGTTTGTTGAGTTGTTTGTTGGTGCAGGTGCAGCACGTGTAAGAGATTTATTTGAACAAGCTAAGAAGAAAGCTCCTTGCATCATTTTCATAGATGAATTAGATGCTATTGGTAAAAGTAGATCTGGATCTATGGGTGTAGTAGGTGGAAATGATGAACGCGAGCAAACATTAAATCAGTTGTTAACAGAAATGGATGGATTTGCTTCTACAGATAAGCCCGTAATTGTTCTTGCTGCTACTAACCAACCAGAAGTCTTAGATGCAGCGCTTTTACGTCCTGGCAGATTTGATAGACAAGTTTTAGTAGACCGGCCCGATCTCTCTGGCCGCAAGACCATCCTTGAGATTTATGTAAAGAAAGTCAAGTTGGCTTCCGGTGTTGATCTTGATCGGATTGCTCAGGCTACAAGTGGTTTTGCCGGGGCAGATCTCGCAAATATGGTTAATGAGGCGGCATTGCTTGCTGCTCGAGGAAAGAGGAGTGAAGTTGAGCAGCAAGATTTAAATGAAGCAATCGAAAGAGTTGTTGCAGGTCTTGAAAAGAAAAGTCGAGTTCTGCAGAAAGATGAGAAAAAGATAGTTGCTTATCACGAGGTTGGACATGCAATTGTTGGTCACTTAATGCCTGGAGGCAGCAAAGTAGCCAAAATTTCTATAGTCCCTAGGGGTATGAGCGCTCTTGGTTATACGTTGCAGCTGCCTACTGAAGAGAGATTTTTGAATTCCAAGGAAGACCTTCAGGGTCAGATAGCAACCCTTTTAGGTGGTAGATCAGCAGAGGAAATAGTATTTGGAAAGATCACAACAGGCGCTTCGAATGATTTGCAAAGGGCCACTGATTTGGCTGAGCAAATGGTTGGTACATATGGAATGAGTGACATATTGGGACCGTTGGCCTATGACAAGCAAGGAGGCGGTGCTTTTCTTGGTGGGGGAAATAATCCTCGTAGGGTAGTAAGTGATGCCACGGCTCAAGCCATTGATAAGGAAGTTCGTGGCCTTGTAGATCTGGCGCATGAAAATGCCCTAAAGATTTTGAGGCACAATCTCCTTTTGCTGGAAACTATCTCTCAGAAGATCTTAGAAAAAGAGGTTATTGAAGGAGACGAGCTTAAGAACATGCTTGATCAAAGTTCTTTGCCTCAAGAGTTAGTTAGTGTTTGACATATGAATGAGATGACACTTCCTTTGATAACTAATACCTGAAGCTTGTTTTATGTCTGAAACTCCACTTGGTGTAGCTTCCATCCTTTCTTGTATCAAAGGTAGAGATTTTCTATCTTCTGCTGATCTAACATCTGATCAGATAATTTCCTTGCTGGACTTGGCTTCTCAGCTTAAGAAAGGTAATCGAAGAATAGATTTAGGTAATCGTGTCTTGGGCCTTATTTTTACTAAGGCTTCGACTCGTACTCGAGTTAGCTTTCAAGTTGCTATGACGCGTCTTGGAGGGCAGACCGTTGACTTGAATCCACAAGTTACACAGTTGGGGAGAGGAGAGGCGCTAGAGGATACAGCTCGCGTTCTAAGTCGTTTTTGTGATGTTTTAGCTATTAGAACTTACGCTCAACAAGAGTTAGTGGACTATGCACATTGGGCTTCAATACCTGTTATAAATGCCCTTACAGATTTAGAACACCCATGTCAGGCTCTTGCAGACTTCTTTACTATGCAAGAGGCATTTGGTGACATTACAGGTAAAACACTTGCGTATATTGGTGATGGCAATAATGTGGCTCACTCTTTAATTATCTGTGGTGCTCTTTTAGGCGTTAATGTAAGGATTGGCTCGCCAAATGGGTTTGAGCCGCTTCCTAGAATTGTCGACCAAGCACGTCAACTTGCTTGTGAACGAGCCTCAATTGAGCTGACAAATGATCCTGTTGAGGCTGTTCAAGGAGCTCAGGCAGTTTATACGGATGTTTGGTCTTCAATGGGTCAGGAGGCAGAACAGTTTCAAAGAGAGAAGGCCTTTCAGGGTTTTTGTGTAAATGAAGAGTTGTTGTCTCATGCAGACTCTGAGGCGATTATTTTGCATTGCTTGCCAGCTCATAGAGGTGAGGAGATTAGTGATGGAGTAATTGAAAGTTCATTTAGCCGTATCTTTGATCAAGCAGAAAATCGATTGCACGTTCAGCAAGCTCTTTTGGCGGCCTTATTGGGAGGATTGTGAGTCTTGTCAAGATAACTATATGTAGGTACAAATGTATTGACGAACAAATGCATTCTCGGTGGACACCTCTTCTAGTGAGTCCCTCACGCCAGCTCAGCAGGAGCTTTATGACTGGTTATCCGACTACATAGGTACTCATCATCACAGTCCTTCTATTAGGCAGATGATGCAAGCAATGGGTCTAAGATCTCCTGCACCTGTTCAAAGCCGTTTACGCCATTTGCAGCAAAAAGGCTGGATTACATGGCAAGAGGGGCAGGCAAGAACGCTTCAGCTTATAGGTGGCTTGGTTTCAGGAATCCCTGTGCTTGGAGCTGTTGCTGCTGGTGGACTTGTACAGACTTTTGATGATGTCCAGGAAAGACTTGACTTGAATTCAATTCTTGAAACACAAGGGTTGTTTGCATTGACAGTAAATGGTGACTCTATGGTTGATGCATATATTGCTGATGGTGATGTAGTGCTTATGGAGCCTGTCCAAGAACCATCTTGTCTGCGAAATGGCACTGTAGTAAGCGCGATGGTTCCAGGAAGTGGAACTACTCTTAAACATTTTCACCGCAAGGGATCAAGAGTTAGGTTGGAGGCTGCGAATTCTGCTTATGAGCCTATTGAGTTGGAAGCTGATCAGGTACATATCCAAGGCAAGCTATTAGCAGTTTGGAGACAGGTTTGAACTGTTGAGGTGTAAAGTTGTTTTGAGGGGCTAGGAGGTTTTGCCTTCAAGGGGCCATAGCTCAGCTGGTAGAGCACCTGCATGGCATGCAGGGGGTCAGCGGTTCGAGTCCGCTTGGCTCCATTCCTTGCACCCCCGCGAGAATTCAGTGCTGTCTTTGCTGCTTTGCAATAGAGCAAGAGAGCTACAGTTTATTCAGATCTACTGCATAGATATCTAAAGGATTGATGTCATTTTTAGAGGATTAAGTTCATAGAGCTCCTATCGATTAATCCTTTGGTCACCAAGTTTCTTAGCTAAACAAGTACTTGGGGGCTCTTTTAATTTGGCAAGTATTGAGAGGTTCCTTAGTAAGTATTCCCTCTGATCGCATTTCTTGTGAGAATGCGTTTTCCTAGGTGGAACTATTCATTCCCTAGCTTGTTATGGATCCACTTAAGCCTGTGGAGAACAGATATGAATCAATTGTTGAGGCTTATAAGAGAGGCGAGCTTTGGCCTACAGGCCCATGTAAAACAATTGGTTGTAGTGCAGAGGGGCCAATCGAGTTGTCACGGTTCCAATCAGCCCGTCAAAGAAAAGATTTTGCTACTGACTTTTGGTAGGGATCGATGTAGAATCTTTTCTGTAAGAAGTTGGCGAGACTATTGAAATATAACCTAGTTCTTTACAGCTAATTGTCTGGCTTCTATGCAATAAGTTTTGAAGTAATAATCTATGTTTTTTCTGGCCTGCTCTCTATGTTCTATAGCCTAAGATACAGTGCCATAGAGTTTTTATCTCCTAGGTGATTTTTTGGTTTTATGAATTGAAATCACTCTCTTTCCAGCTGGAAACTTTTGGGAAGTATTAAAATTATTAATTACACTACTGCTAAAATGATTATTTATTTTCTTAGTAAGCTATTGCCCATATTTTTTCTCCCATTGGGATTAAGTTGTGTTTTCTTATTATTCAAGTTAATTAATCGTTTTAGATGGTCAATTTTTGCAGCACTTTCTATGCTTTGGATTTTTAGTATGGGAATAGTTTCAAATTTCCTTACAGTTAAGTTGCAATATCCATGGATTCGAACTGCAGCTCATTCAGCCTTAAATGCAGATGCAATTGTTGTACTTAGTGGAGGGGGTATTTTTCTTAGAGGTGAGGATAAGGTCGTCGAGTGGAATGACCCTGACAGATTTCTAGCGGGAATAGATCTTTATCGTGCTGGCAAAGCTCAAAAATTGTTCTTTACGG
The DNA here is from genome assembly GCA_003215295.1 of Prochlorococcus sp. AG-409-P03. GTDB lineage: Bacteria > Cyanobacteriota > Cyanobacteriia > PCC-6307 > Cyanobiaceae > AG-409-P03. The sequence goes on from QCKN01000005.1 coordinate 17,731, forward strand.
GAGAAGGTGACTCTTCTAAGGGGTTAACTTCAGGCCAAATCTATATAAGAGAAGCTCTTAAACTTGGTATTCCAAAAGAGGCCATGCAAACGACCTCCACTGTTCGAAATACAAGGGATGAGGCTTTGAGAATAAAAGAAATTTTAAGTACTGATGAACCTTCTCGAAAAAGCAAGGTTTTACTTGTTACCAGTGCATTCCACATGAGCCGGGCAAAGCGAACATTTGAAAGACAGGGAATATCAGTTATTCCGTTTCCAGTGGATTTTAAGGTTAGAAATCATTATCCAGGCTTCTCAAGAAATCTTCTTATGTATGTTCCGAAGGCAGAGAATCTTTCAATGAGTTCACTGGCTCTGCGAGAGTTTTTAGGAAGATTAGTTTATAGGGCTTGGTAGAGACTCGAATCAAACTTCTTTCATCGATTCTCGTTGAACCGATGAAAGAAGTTTGATGAACTGTCCTTGTTTTTGCTTGTGATCTTCTCAGGATACTTTTCCAGGAGAAGAGTTTATTGGATTACGCTCCCTGCAGGATTCGAACCTGCGACAAGCTGCTTAGAAGGCAGCTGCTCTATCCAGCTGAGCTAAGGGAGCAGATAGCAATTGAAGGTAACTGTGAGGTTGAACGCCTATGGTTAGATGCTGAGGAATTGCATCAGATGGCGGTTAACAGGCTTACAGCCAGTCAAAAAGAAGAGATCTTGGAGGGTTACCGTTCAGGCGGATCCACAACAACTCTCGCTAAGAGGTTTAGTTGCAGTCCGAACACTATAAGCAGGACTGTAAAAACCTTATTGTCTCAACAAGAATATAACGCGTTGAAAGCTGCTCGTTCAAAAGGTGATACGTCTTGTTCTAAGCAAAGTGGGCAGGTAGCACCCCTAATAAAAGGTCAAGAATCTCAGTCAGAGCAAGCTTCCGAAAATGAATCGAAAGATCTTCAGGACGATTTGATAGCAGCCCCTTCAGGAACGCTTGTTGTAGATGATGCAGAGGATTTCGCTGAAAATCTATCTGAGAATAGTAAAGATGAAAGTCCCTATGATTCTCTGGCTGGGAAGGAACCTTCATCTAGTGCTTTTCAAGAAGTTGTTCCTTTAACTACTGCGTTTGACTTTGACAAACCCAAGAAAGTTACATGTGAGAGGCTTGCCTCAGGAGTCTTGCCAAGTAGTGTTTATATGTTGGTAGATAAAACTGTTGAACTTGAGAGTCGCCCTTTGAGTGATTTTCCGGAATTAGGCGAGCTCTCAGAAAGAGATAAGGGACTTCAGGCGCTGTGCTTGTTTTCTAATCAACGAGCTGCCAAGAGGAATTGTGGCAGAAGCCAACGAGTTATAAAAGTTCCAGACACTAGTGTTTTTGGAATCTCAACACGTTTTTTGTTGGCTAGAGGCATTACTAGGTTGGTACTGGATAGAACATTGATATCATTAGATATCCCCGAAACTAAGTGATTTCAGGCTACCTCTAAGAGGTTATCGTCGTGATTTAGGCAACGTTAATGCAATAGTTGTACCTCCACTAACAACGCCTAATACGATAGAAATACCTATTAAGAACCCACTTGGAAGTGGGGCTGTTGAGGCTGCTCCTATCTTTAGTGAGTGGCGGGAATTAAGATTCTGAGCTCCAAGACATAGCATCAGAAGTAGTAATATGCTGCTTGTCATGCTGATGAGAAATACTTGTAGCCTTTGTGTCATGATTAGGGAGTTAGCAATGAAAAGATTTTCCGTATTTTGGATGTTAGAAGTGATTAATTTCTATCCTTGCCGGGTTTGTGGAGCAGGCTATAAAGAAATCTTTTGGAATTTCCTGAGCTCCTAGCTAATTCGCGAGCAGCTTCATTTGCACTGGCACCATTTTCAATAAGCTTCTGCATCTCTAATAGCAAATCTTTTTCGTTGCTAACAACTTTTGATTTGCAAGTGGCTCCTCCTAGCACAATTGTGCATTCTCCTTTGGGGTGGTTGTTAATGAAATATTGAAGGGCTTCTTTAATTGTTGACCCAACTTGTTGTTCATAACGCTTAGTTAGCTCTCGAGCTACTTGTAGAGGCCTCTCTTCTCCACATACTTGCGCTAATTCTTCAAGTAATAGAACAAGCCTTCTTGGTGACTCGTAAATCACAGTTGTTCGAGTCTCCTTTGCAATTTTATCTAGAAGGACTTTTCGATCGGTTTTCTTTGTAGGGAGGAAGCCTTCGAAGCAGAATCTATTGCAAGGTAGTCCACTACTAACTAGAGCTGTAGTAGCAGCACATGGGCCTGGAATACAGATAACATCAAGGCCTGCGTGGCGAGCGCATGCCACAAGTTGCTCCCCTGGATCGCTTATGCCTGGTAGTCCAGCATCACTTATTAATGCCAGACTTTTCCCTTCTTTTAATAGGCTAAGGAGTTGAGGGATTCTTCTTTGAGTGTTGTGCTTGTAAAAGCTAAAAAGAGGGGCTGTTGACCCTAAAGATTTAAGGAGTTTGCCACTATGGCGTGTATCTTCACATGCAATAGCAGAAACGTTTTTGAGGATGGATTCTGCTCTTATGGAAAGGTCTCCTCGATTTCCAATTGGTGTGCCAACAATGTAAAGCACTCCTGGTGCTGGCTCTGCACGTTCACTACAAATTTCCTTGCGATTAAAATCATTCATGACTAGTCCAATTTCTCTTCCTAAGGACGTTCTGTTAGAGGACTTGCTAGACCTTCTTAGGCACCTTAGTTGGGGTGCTGCTGACATCCTGATGGCTTATGCAAGAAGCGAGAAGCCCCCATATGGATTCAGAAGTGCTTTGACTGTTACTACTGGATGTGATGGCCCAGTTTCTATGGCTGATCTTGCCGTGAATTCTTGGTTGCTTGATGGATTAACTTCGAGATTTTCTAATGTTGATTGGGCTTTGTTAAGTGAAGAGACTGCTAAGGAGCAGTTAACCGAAGGGGTTCCACTTAGCTCTGAATGGCTATGGATTTTGGATCCACTTGATGGAACCAAGGATTTTCTATCAGGTACTGGTGAGTATGCCGTTCATTTGGCTCTAGTTAGAGAGCATCAACCTGTCTTAGGGGTTGTTTTAATTCCTGAGAAAGAAGAGCTTTGGTTTGGTTTAGTTGGTCATAGTGCATGGTGTGAGAATCGTTCTGGGAGCAAGACTCAGGTGGCGTTTAGTAGCAGAACACTATTAAAGGAAATGATTCTTGTTGCAAGTAGGAATCATCGTGATAGAAGATTAGAAGAACTTCTTGGTAGTTTGTGTCTTGGAGCTTCCAAAGCAGTTGGGAGCGTCGGGTGCAAAGTTGCAACTATTTTGCGAGGAGAAAGTGATTTATATCTTTCCCTATCTGGGAAAAGTGCTCCTAAGGATTGGGATATGGCTGCGCCTGAAGCTGTTTTGATAGCCGCTGGTGGCAGGTTTACACATTCAGATGGCAGCCCCCTGAGATACAACACAGGAGATATTTGCCAAAGAGGTTGTTTGGTCGCAAGTCACGGACATACGCATAGTGAAATTTGCCACAGGATCAACGATCAGCTGCAATTGATTAACGCAAATTTTCCTTTGTAGTTCTAGTTCTGAGCGGGAACTGATTTAATTAATAACTCAGGTTAGAGGGGCTACAGGGGTGGGAGTAGGTTCATGCTGTCGACCATCGTCACCCAACTGAGGAACTCCTCTTAAGGTCAGGTTAATTCGACCGCGGTTGTCTATTTCTCTCACTCTTACAGTTACCTCATCTCCAACCTTCACGACATCTTCAACTTTTTCAACTCTTGCTTCCGAAAGTTGAGATATGTGGATCATGCCTTCTTTCCCAGGAAGAATTTCAACGAAAGCACCGATTGGAATGATTCTGGTTATCGATCCAGTGAACACTTCACCCTCATGTACTTTTCGAGTTAGTCCTTCGATTATCCGTTGGGCTTCTTCAGCTGCTGCGCCGTCGTGAGAGGCGATAGTGACTATTCCTCCATCTTCGATGTCGATTTTGGTATTTGTTCTTTCGGTTATACCTTTTATTGTGCGGCCGCCTGGTCCAATGACTGTTCCAATTAGCTCTGGATCTATTCGGAAGCTAAGGAGGCGAGGCGCGTGTGGAGAAAGACTGTCTCTTGGACTATCAATAGCCTCTAACATCTTCTCGAGAATATGAATTCTTGCTGGTCTGGCTTGATTGATTGCCTCAGTAACTGTTGCAACTGATAGGCCTGTTATTTTCATATCCATTTGTAGGGCTGTAATACCTTTTTCGGTACCAGCAACTTTGAAATCCATATCTCCGAGAAAGTCTTCTATTCCTTGAATGTCCGTAAGGATTCGGACTTCTTTCCCTTCTTTAATAAGTCCCATGGCAGCTCCACTTACAGGGGCTTTTAGAGGTACACCTGCATCCATAAGAGCCAATGTGCTTCCACAGACTGAACCCATTGATGTTGATCCGTTTGAGCTCAGAATTTCACTAACCACCCTAAGTACATAAGGGAAAGTATCTTTTGCTGGTAAAACGGGAATTATGGCTCGTTCAGCTAAGGCTCCATGGCCAATCTCGCGGCGTCCAGGCGATCTCATTGGCCTGGTTTCACCAACGGAGAATGGTGGAAAATTGTAGTGATGAATGTAGGTTTTCTCGGTATTTGGATTTAAGTCGTCCATTTCTTGAGCGTCACTTGGTGTGCCAAGTGTTGCTGTAGAAAGAACCTGAGTCAGACCTCTTTGGAAGAGCCCTGAACCATGAACCCGCTTTGGAAGAATTCCCGCAGCAGCATCGATTTTTCTTACTTCATCAAGCTTGCGTCCATCTACACGTTTTCCATCTTTTATAATTTGTTCTCGCATTAACTTCTTAGTTAATGATTTAAAGCTATTCCCTAGTAATTTGCTATTTGTTGAGAGGGCTTTTTTTACTGCATTGTCATCTTTAAGAGCGTCTATTGCTTCTGAAAGTTCAGATTTAATTTCAGCAAGCTTGTTATCTCGCTCTTCTTTTGTTTGTTCAAAATGTTTTAGTACTTCTCCAATGGCTTTGCTGCAATTTTTCTCGATGTAAGCAGGAAGAGTTTTATCTTCAGGTGGCTCTTCTGGTTTGACTTGTTTAATCCCTGCTTCTTTAATGATTTCTTCTTGGGCTTTGATTAATTCTGTAACGGCTTCATAGCCAAAATCTATGGCTTCTATGACGTCTTGTTCTGTTAGTTGGTTTGCGCCCGCTTCTACCATCACGACTCCATCAGGAGTACCTGCGACAACTAAGTCAAGATCTCCTCTCTCAATTTCTCTATAGCTTGGATTGAGGACAAAATCATCACCAAGAAGTCCAACTCGAACAGCGGCCATTGGGCCACTAAAAGGTATTCCAGCTAGCAAAGTTGACATTGATGCGCCAGTTACGGCAAGTACATCAGCTGGAACTCTTTCATCAAGTGATAGACATGTTGCCACTATTTGAATGTCATCTCTCATCCATGCAGGGAAGAGGGGCCTCATTGGACGATCTATGAGGCGTGAAATTAGCGTTGCTCTTTCTGGAGGGCGACCTTCTCGCCTCATGAAGCTGCCTGGAATACGACCTGCGGCATAAAGCCTTTCTTCGTAATCGCAAACGAGTGGAAGGAAGTCAATCCCTTCTCGTCCTGTTGCTTGGGTCGCTGTAACAAGGACTGCGGTATCCCCGCACTCCACCATTACGGATCCTCCGGCCTGGGGCGCGAATCTCCCTGTTGTCAACCTTATCTCCCGACCATCAAAGGAGATCGTCTTTGTCTGACCTTGCACGTGCTCTTATGTCCTTTTGTCTATCGATATTGTTGCACTTTATAGGCACCCTTTAAAGAGAAAATTTGATTTGACGACGTTTGAGCAATATGTATACAAAATTTTTTCAGCAATTTATCTGTATTTTTGAGGGTTTTGCCAAATATTCCTTTAGGAAGTTACCAGCTTGATTTAACTACACCAGGTAATTCACCTTTATGTGCTCTTTCTCGCAGCTGGTTTCTGCAAAGGCCAAAGTCGCGATAGACACCTCTTGGTTTACCAGTTGCCCAGCAACGATTCCTAATCCTGTTGGGGGCACTATTCCGTGGTAGGGCTTGGATTTTTCTGTGTATTTCTAGGCGCTCCATAGGGTCTTTGGCTGACCGGAACGCTTTTATTAGCGCAGTTCGCTTTGTAGAGAACCTCTCAACTAGCTTTTTGCGCTTCACATCTCGCGCGATCATTGATTTTTTGGCCATGCAGTGGCGTTACTGAGTAAGAATCTTGGTTGAATCTTAACTGTTGGTGTATACACGTCCTGTCATGTGACAGATCAATTGGCTGAAAGGGCTTCCTTTGCAGGATTAATGACTTATCAGTTGATGAACAAAGCTCAACTGACTTGTGTCTCGAATAATTAGGACAATGCTTAGCCCTACTAGGAGGAGAAAACCGGATTGCATGAATGCAAGTTGAATCCGTTCAGGGATGGGTTTCCCTCGAAAACCTTCAATTAGTAGTAGTAATAATTGCCCGCCATCTAGTAGTGGTAAGGGTAGTGAGTTAAGAACAGCAAGGTTTATTGAAACTAATGCTGCAAATAGAACTAAGCCAGAACCTCCTTTTTCTGAGAGCTGGGCTCCAATTTCTACAATCTTTACAGGTCCACTTAGCTGTTTTGCCGTGCTTCCAAAATCAGTGATCAGACCTTGATATCCCTTGATTGTTCTGTTTAGCAGCTCAAAAAATTGTTTGCCTGAGTATTGCAAGACCTCAAGAACACCTTTGGCTGGGTGGAGTGCATCAATGACATTTGGCTGTAATTGAGCCCCTATTTTCCCAATTCCAAGATCATCTGAGGGGGTGAGGTTAATGATGTTTTCTTCATGTCCTCGAATCACTCCAATTTTTACATTTTCTCCAGGTGAGGATTGAATACTATCTACAAAGGTTTGAACTCCTTTTTGGCCACTACTCAAGGATTCCCCATCAATACTAAGAATTTGATCCCCTGCTTTAAGACCAGCTTGGTCTGCAATTTCTGATTGTTGGACAGCTAAAACTAGAACTCCTGGTTCTGGTGGGTTTGGAATTCCTGCAAGCGTTGCCTGACCTAATAGTACAAACCAAGCAAGAAAGAGATTCGCTAGAACTCCTGCTGAAATTACAAGTACCCTTTGCTGAATTGGCCTATTACGAAGCAAATCAGGATCATTACGCGGGATTTCACTTTCTTTGTCGTCATCTGGGAATGAAACAAAGCCACCAAGGGGCAATGCCCTGAGGGAATAAGTGACTCCTCGAAATTGTTTTTTGAATAGAGGTGGGCCAAAGCCAATAGAGAACCCGTTAACCCTGATTCCTTGTAAGACTGCGGCAAGGAAGTGCCCACTTTCGTGTACAAATATCAGGAGTCCTAGAACCGCTAAAGATGACAGGACGTTCATTAGGACGGAATTTGTTGGTTCATTCTGGACTTAATTGAGTGTCTCCAAAGTAAGGGATTAAGCATTGTGGTAGCGATACGCTCCCATCGGATTGCTGTCCATTTTCGAGAATTGCTGCCATTGTCCTCCCAACAGCTAACCCGCTGCCATTGAGTGTGTGTAGAAGTTGAGTAGCTTTTTCTTGTTTTGTTCTTATTGAGGATCGTCTTGCCTGAAAAGCTTCACAGTTGCTGCAACTTGAGATTTCCCTGAAGGCCTTTGCACCTGGTAACCAAACTTCTAAGTCAAATGTTCTGCATGCAGAAAAGCCAAGATCACCTGCACAAAGTTCAATTACTCGATATGGGAGTTCAAGTTCTTGCAATACGGCTTCTGCGTCTTTAGTTATTTCTAAATGTGCAGCCTTAGATTCTTCAGGGTGGACAAACCAATAAAGCTCAACTTTGTTGAATTGATGAAGCCTTATAAGCCCTCTTGTATCTCTTCCATAGCTTCCTGCCTCTCTCCGAAAGCAGGGGCTATACGCTACATATTTAAGAGGGAGATCTTTCATAGGAATGATCTCTTCACGATGGAGAGAGGTAACAGGAACCTCAGCGGTGGGAGTTAGCCATAAATCATCGTCGGCACAACGAAAGCTTTCTTCTGCGAACTTGGGCAGCTGTCCCGAGCCTGTCAGGCTGGCACTGTTGACTAATACAGGAGGAAGAACTTCTTTATATCCCTTGGAGCTGTGAAGATCCAACATGAAGTTGATTAGAGCTCTTTCTAGCCGAGCACCTTGATTGATCAAGGTAACAAAGCGACTTTGAGCGATTTTTGCAGACCTTTCTGTCTCGAATAGATCTAGTCGTTCTGCAATCTCCCAATGATTTTGAAGATCCTTTCCGCGCTTTGGTATGCCCCAACGGCGGATTTCTTTATTGTCTTTTTCATCTTTACCATCCGGGCATTCTATTGAAGGAAGATTCGGCAATTTCAGAAGCTCTTCTTTCAAAGTTTTTGAAATTGCTTTTTCTTTTTCTTCTATGAGGGAAACTTTTTGCTTGACTTCGTTTCCAAGTAGGCGGAGGTCAGCTATCTCTTTTGAGCTTGGGGTCGCTCCATTTTTCAGTCTCTGACCAACTTCTTTCCCGATGTTATTGCCTTTAGCTTGGAGGTTAGATCTTTCAACTTCTAGATCTTTTTGGTGGGATGAAATTTTCTGAAGAGTGGATAAATCGACATTAAGACCTCTTCTGGCGAGTGAATCTGCTACCAGAGAGGGGTTTTCACGTATCAGACGCTGGTCAAGCAAGATGGTTTTTGAGTAACAAAATCAGCCTAAGACTTCTTGCGCCCGACCTTTTGCTTTGGGAGGTTTAAAGGTATTACACCATTGCCTTTGAAGCTTTGTAGCGAAAATAGCTTTTTAAAGATTAGTAGATCAATTTTATTAGGCTATTACTATTTGTGTGGACTAATTAATTTGGATTGATGCTGGCCGTGCTCTTCCAGTTGAACTCCACTGCTTTAAAGAGGTGAGTTGTTCTTTTGCTGTTCTTGATAGTGGAACAAGTTGACTTGCGGCAAGGATTAGATCGCTTTCTTGGAGTTCCCTTCTTTCAGCGAATGCAAAGTGCATGCCTTCTATAACAGTTTGCTCTAGCTCTGCACCAGAAAAGCCAACTGTTCTGTCCACTACTGAGCTTAGGGGTAAATTTATGTTTGGACGTCTTTGTTGAATATGAAGTTTCAAGATGCTAAACCGCTCATTATCTGTGGGTAGGTCAAGCAAGAAGATTTCGTCAAAGCGGCCTTTCCTAAGGAGTTCTCCAGGTAGGCGTTCCACTCCATTTGCTGTGGCAACAACAAAAACAGCTGAAGTTTTTTCAGCCATCCAAGTCAGCACATTAGCTAGTACGCGTTGACTTGTTCCTCCGTCACTTCTTGCATCTCCACCAAACCCTTTGTCTATTTCATCGATCCATAGGACACATGGAGCCATTGCCTCTGCACGTTGAATGGTTTCTCGAGTCCGAGCTTCACTTGCTCCTACAAGCCCTGCGAAAAGTCTTCCTACATCGAGCCTAAGCAGTGGCATTGACCAACTGTGAGCAATGACTTTTGCTGTTAAGGATTTACCTGTGCCTTGAGGGCCAATTAGTAAAACCCCCCTTGGGAGTGGCAACCCAAAGCTTCTTGCCTCATCGGAAAAAGCTTGATGACGTTGATCCAGCCATTTTTTAAGTGCGTCTAAGCCGCCAATGTCAGCAGGCGTGGCCTGTGTTTCGCAATATTCAAGGACTTCGCTGCGGGCGACTGTTTGGCGCTTCTCTGCCAGGACTTCACTTAGGTCTTCTATTCCCAGCTTTCCCCTCTGTGCTAAGGCACGTGCGGCAACTTGACGAACTCTCGCTTCACTGAGTCCAGTACAGGCATGAGTGAGTTCTTCTAGAACATCATTTTCGAGAGAACTTCCACTCGCTTGGGAAATATTCTCAAGCAGGACTCTGAGCTCAGGTTCCTGTGGAAGAGGTAGGTCGAGAATTGTTAAAGCATCTTCAAGATCACTTGGAGGAGTCCAGAGCGCTGAGCAAAGAACAATTGTGTGAGGCTGTTGTCTTAAATGTCCAGAAAGATTCCTTAGCATTCGGGCAATTCCTGGGTCTTCACAGAAACGGTGAAAATCCTTAAGTAGAAGAATTGTTGGATTGCTTGAGTCGAGGTTTTGAATCCATTCCAGGACAGCCATAGGTTGCCTGGTGCCAAGGCCTTTCGCATTCAATATTCCTTTTAGACCTTGGATGTAGTCCCACGAAGCTAGTCGGCGTGGGCTCAGCCTTGTTGCAGCACTTTCTAGTAAAACCTCTACTCTTTCTTCTTCTCCACTGCGAATCCAGATCATAGGAGTACTCGCCCGAATTAAAAGATCTAGATGGTCATCCCAGTACTGCATGATTAAAGAAGCTTCTTTAAAATTTCCATTCTTGGATCAATCGAAGTCCTGGCATTGGCTTTCTCTTTATTTGCTCTGACCGTAGTGACTTCATGGTAATTATCTTGGCCTGGGCATTCTTTGCCGCAAGTATTAAGTAAAGGTAGTCCTAGAGTTAATTGTTCAAAAGTCCATCTTTCTGGATTAAAGTAACCTTGAGGGTCTAAAGACTCAACCCATGAGTACAAGTTCGGTGTTTTTGGGGAGAGAGCTCTTTGAGGAAGACTTGCTTCCCCAACCCTGATCAACTCTTTTGGATTGCATTCAATACCTTGGTTGAAAGCGCGGAGACATCTGTCACATGTCAGTTTCAAAAGAGTAGCTAGCCTTCCTTGCAATACAAGAAAATCGTCATTCAATTCTGCACTAATAGTCCCTTGGATAGGCCTTGAAGAAGGTAGTTCGTTTAGATATACTTCGAAGTCCCATGTTTTCGGGCTGGCAAGAGCTCTCAATTCCTTTATAGGAATTGGGTTCAGCCCAGCTATCATTTTCCACTTTTAGGCTCGAAAGGAAGACGTTCTCCCATTCCAGAAGGAGTTGTGGCTATTGCAGTGGTGGGTTTGTTAGAGAGTTGATCGTCAAGAATTTTTTGGAGGTTTTCCGGAAGAGCCTCTTGACTAAGAAGAAAAGTCTGGAGGGCTTGAAACATATTTGCGATAACCATATAGAGCAGAACACCAGCTGGCAATGGAAAAAATAGAAACATGCCTGTGATCATTATTGGTGTGATCTTGTTGGCAGTTGACTGTTGGGGGTTTACTGGCATCCCTTTGCCCGAAAGAGCTTGAGAAGCTAAAAGAGTTAGACCAAAGGCTCCAACAAGGATTGCTATGTCCCAATTGATTGCACCATCAACGTAAAAACCAACTTGCCCGAGTGCTTTTATAAAAAGAAATCCACTCTTTGCTGCTAAACCAGGAATCTTTGCTTCAACTGTTGCATCGCCTTCTTTCAAGGCTTTTACTGTCCCATTAGAAGAGACTTGAACTAGGTCTTCTCCTTTTGTGACTTTCCAGTTGGGAGTGAATTTTGCCCCGTCTTCAAAACGGGAAGTTACGTTGCTGAAGGGTTCTCCGTTAAGAGTCTGAAGGTTGATTTGGACAGTCTCCCCACTCCCGATTTTTGTCCCGCCTGGAATAGACGCAACTATTGGGAAATGGTCGGTTTCAGTAACAAATATTGAATGACGAGCACTTAAAAAGGGTTTTGGTTCAACAGTAGCTACCTGATCAGAAGGCAGGATTTTTAAATTTACTAAGTAGGGAACATCAGCAAATGGTGACCCTCTCAAAGTTGCAAAGAGAGCAAATAAAATCGGCATTTGAACTAGGAGAGGAAGGCATCCGGCAAGTGGACTCCCGAACTCATTCATCAGCTTCCCTAATTCTTCTTGCTGCTTTTGGGGGTTGCTTGCATATCTGGATTTGATCTCAGCCTGACGTTTTTGCATCACTGGCTGGGCTATTCGCATTCTTCTTGCACTTCGAATAGAACCCGCACTTAAGGGGAAGAGTGCAAGTCTGATAACAATTGTTAGGGCGACAATCGCAAGGCCATAGCTAGGGACTAGTCCATAGAAGAAATCCAGAATCGGGATCAGCAAGTTGTCAGAGATGTACCCGATCACGATGTTTCTCTCAGAGATTTGGGAAAGGTAATGCCAGTTTGCAACATCAAGTGTTGTGCTGTCTAAAGTGGATTCTGAAGTTGATCATGCTGCAAACCCTTCTACATTGTTTTTCAGAGCCTTTGCAGTACGGATATTTATTTGCTGATTGATGTACTTCTCGACTTCCCTAAACCTCGGTACTGACCTCATTTCGAGCTTTGCCCCATCTTTAACTACTAGAACCATATCTCCATAAAAGCCGAACCCCCTTGAGATTGATCGGATTTCTGTGATTTGACCAAAAACCACTTGACTTTGATCTTTCCCAAACCAGCCTCCAGTTACTGAAACACGTTTATTGGTGATCTTGTATCTAAGCCAAAGTGCTCTGACTATTGCTGCAAATGTAAATGGAAGGCCAATTATGGTTAAGCCTGCAAGCAAATTTATTGCTAGGTCAACTTTGGCAGGACCTCCTTCGTAGAAAGTTTTCTCAATAGATCCTGAAACTGTCATAAAAGGAGGTCTGCAGCGTCGAGTAGTTGATCACATTCTTCTAGCAGTTGGCAGGTGGATTTGTCAGAGGACTTTGGCTTAAGGCTGATTAACAGCCAATTCTTTATTTGGGCGGAATCCTGAAAGAGTCTTTCCCTGAGGTGATTATGAATTAGCCGTCTTAAACGGTTTCTAACAACTGCCTTTTTGCTAACTTTGTTGCTTATGGCAACAGCACACTTACAGGCAGTTGGGTTACCATCTTTGAAGCTTGATTTTTGCAAGATGGGTTTAGACTTTGCAACTCTAAGAATCATTAAAGAGCCGTGATATCTCTTGCCAAACCTATGAATGTGATCAAAACATCTATGTCCCTTTAGCCGCATTGATCTTGGTAGAACCATTGATGGGAATTTCTTGTGACCCTTCTAAGGAAGTTTGCTGAGATTTTAACTAAACCGCTAGTCGGCTACGGCCTCTTTTCCTGCGACTTCTTATGACTCTTCGCCCAGTATGAGTTCTCATTCTCACCCGAAATCCTGAGACGCGTTTTCTTTTTCGGCTTGTACCACCAAGGGTTCTTTTTGTCATTGAATAGTTCCGAGGCTTGGCTTTGTAAGACTTTTTCCTAATTTATCAGGTCAATCGATATCTATATTCCAACTTCCGATATAACTCGATATTGGGAGATCCCCAGGAGTTTGGGACGTGACATTGATTTGAAACATTCCTGCTCTAGAAGGATTGAAGATTTTCATAACCAAGGCGATTGACTCCCTAGCAGGGATTGGCTCGTCAGGAAATACTTCAATAGAGGTGTTGTCATTGTTAACTTCAAAGACTGCAGGAATGTTCTCTTTACATTTTGTTCTCTCGAGCATTCCTCCTACCATTACTTTGCATAAGCTCAGCTTTTTGGGAGTTATGGTTGCGTCGAAATATTTTGGAATTGTCAGACTTAGTTTGAGAGTCGCATTTTTTCGATCTCTTTTTTTCATGATTAGGTAGTAGGTAGATCTATCGCGTTTTGTTCTCGAACTTTGAGTGTAATAAAGCTTTTTGTATGTGCCAGTGTCGTCCCATCGAAATTCAACCATTGATGGGTTGGCAAGTGCTTTAGAGCTAAAGGCTTCGGGCAAAGTCAAACTGCCAGTAAGAGCAAATGCTGTAATAGCGATTGCTGGGATTCTTTTTAGGTGAAAACCTGTTTGAGTTCTAGTCATTGGATTAAAGAAGATGTCTTAGCTAGAGATTTTCACCTTTAGGTTAATAAGGCAATTCTCCTTTGCTCTTGGGGGCTGAAGATGAAACTTATGCCGGCCCCATATCTGTCATTTCTTGTTTGACCTGTCTGGTCTAAGCAAACGTGCTTGCCCTAGATAAGGGTGTTTAGGCTTTTGAGCAAGTGGTAACAAGACGTGAGCAAGAATTCGAATGCAAAATTTGAGATCTCCTTCCACAGACATTTGCTGGCAGTCAAGCAAGGCAATACTTTCCCAACCCTTTTGCTTTCGAGCAATCGCAGCAGGAAAACAAGCATTGAGATCTGCTGTTACTGAAAATGTAATAGAAATAATTTGTTCAGGGCTAAGTGCATTTCTGCTGACAAGCTCTGAGACTAATTCGCTTACAGCTGTTTCTATGGCTTCTGGTGTGTTGTTATGAGCAGTAGTAGCCCCTCGCAAGCCGCATAGGTTTAACGATTTTGTATCTAAGGCCATGGATCAAGGCTTATAGAGCCAAAGAATTTGGCCGCTATTTGTAAGTTCTATATTCAGCATCTCTATGAGTTGGTTAAGAAGCTGATTGCCTGGAATTAATCCCATTAGCTTCTTTTTTGTACGCCCAAAGGTAATGGGTTGGGTATTCTCTTCATCAAGATTTGCAAGTTTTGCAGCCAGTAATCTTGCAGTCTCTTCATCTCCAAGCTCATCTATTAACCCAACTTCTTTTGCTTGTTCTCCAGTAAAGACTCTTCCATCGGCAAAGGCTTTAACTTCTTCATTACTAAGTTGTCGACCATTAGCTACTGCTGAAACAAATTGCAAATAACTGCTATCAATCAAAGACTGCAGAAGCTCCCTCTCTTCTGCAGTAAGCGCTCTGTCTGGTGAGAGGATATCTTTGTAGGTTCCGCTTTTTATAGTTTCAAAGCGAACACCTATGCGTTCGAGCAACTTTGAAAGATTGTTCCCACGAAGGATTACGCCAATCGATCCAGTAATTGTGCCTGGATTGGAAACAATTTTTTCTGCGGCTACGCCCACATACACTCCTCCTGAGGCTGAGATGTTCCCAAAACTCGCGACCACATGGCACCCTTTTTCGCGAAGTCGCAAGATTGCACTATGAATCTCCTGACTATCTCCCACTGTGCCGCCAGGGCTATCAATGCGAAGCAATAGTGCTGGGAATTCCCTCTCTTCAATCTGTTTAAGTGCTTTTAAGACGCGCTTTCGTGTAATCCCTGTTATGGCACCATCAATGCAGATACGTGCCATCCTTCTGCGGGACTTCCGAGACCAGGGCCAGATCATGCAAATTGTGCGTATTTCACCTGATCTTAAAAAGGAGCTCGCAAACTGACCTTATGTCTTTAATTCGGCACTGGTTGCTGATGGTTCTGCCATTTGCTTTATGGGGCACAGCAATGGCTGCTATGGCACCTCTTGTTCTGTCTGGAGGTGCTTTAACTGTTGCTTCATTACGGCTTCTGCCGGCTGGGATTGCACTTTTAATAGCAGTCCCCCTTTTGAAAAGGAGTTGGACTATTGCAATTGGGGATCTGTGGTGGTTCCTGGTTTTTACGCTAATAGATGGGAGCATATTTCAACTTTGCTTGGCAAGAGGCTTGGCTGAAACGGGCGCTGGGTTGGGATCGGTTCTTATTGATTCACAACCGTTAATGGTTGCTCTTTTGGCTCGCAGCCTTTTTGGAGATGCAATTAACCCAATAGGTTGGATGGGGTTGATTTTGGGCTTGTTGGGGATAATTTTTATTGGTGCTCCACCTGGGCTCCTTAAGCATTGGTGGTTAATGGGTCAGCCTGTAGCAGTGGAAAGTTTATGGAGTCATGGAGAAGGGTGGATGCTTGCAGCTGCTGTTGCAATGGCTTTTGGAACGGTGTTGATTCGTTTTGCGTGTAAGGAAAGTGATCCTGTGGCTGTTACGGGTTGGCATATGCTCTGTGGCAGTATGCCGTTACTTATATGGCATCTTTTTGATAAGAATTGGCCATTATTACCTCAGTGGTCGACATTTGAGTGGTCTCTGATGGTCTACGCAAGTCTTTTTGGAAGTGCGCTTGCTTATGGACTGTTCTTTTGGTTCGCTAATAGAGAAGAATTGACCAGTTTCAGCACACTTGCTTTCTTGACACCTGTTTTTGCTCTCTTAACAGGAGGAATCTGGCTTGGAGAAAGGCTCGCCTTTTTACAGTGGATTGGCGTGGGCCTGGTTCTTGTGTCTGTTCTTTTAGTAAGTCAAAGAAAGCGTTTTTGGGAGCCAAATCAGTCAGAACAAAGCCTTATGAAACGAGGTCTTGGTTAATGACTCTCAACCAAATGAAGCTGGTATTGGTTAGTACTCCTATTGGTTATTTGGGAAGTGGTAAAGGAGGTGGTGTTGAGGTGACGATGTGTTCCTTGATTAAAGGGCTTTTGAGCCTTGGACACCAGTTGATTGTCGTCGCGCCATATGGCTCCGTTTTGCCCTCGGGCTGTAGTGCAGCAGAAATCTGTTTGGTAAGTGGTGTTGAACAACCGAGTTGGCAGCATCAAGAGCGTGATGCTCCAATGCTTATTCCTCCAGATGGCCTGCTCTTAAAGCTTTGGGAGCAAGCAATTCAGCTTGGAAAATCTGCGGATGCTGTTCTGAATTTCAGTTATGACTGGTTACCTCTTTGGCTTACTCCTCATGTAACTGCAGACCTCTTTCATTTGATAAGTATGGGTGGGGTGTCGAACGTGATGAAAAGTCTTGTTGAGGATTTGTCTAAGTCAAATAATCACGGTCGATTGGCTTTTCATACCTACTGCCAGGCTGCTGACTACTGCCTCTCAAAGGAGCCCGTAGTGGTTGGTAATGGTTTTGATCTTGGAAAATATGAGTTTCAACCTTCCTCTGGCGGGGCACTCGGTTGGGCTGGTCGTATTGCTCCCGAAAAGGGCCTAGAGGATGCTGTTGCTGTTGCGTCAGCTTTAGGGGAACGTCTTTTGGTCTGGGGGGTAAAAGAAGATCTTGAATATGCAGCCGTTGTGGAGGAAAATGCACCTGCAGGGATGATTGATTGGCGAGGATTTCTACCTACAGATGAATTTCAGAGGCAAATAGGAGCCTGCCGTGTGTTGTTAAACACTCCGAAGTGGAATGAGGCCTATGGCAACGTTGTTGTTGAAGCAATGGCTTGTGGAGTTCCAGTTGTTGCTTATGACCGTGGAGGCCCTGGGGAGCTGGTTACTTCAGGTTTAACTGGCTGGTTGGTGGCCCCAGATGATATTAGTGAAATGACAGCTGCTACATCACGTATTAATGAGATTGATCGAAGAGAATGTAGGGTTTGGGCTGAGAAGTTTGCGTCTGCTGAAGAGTTTGCTCAACGAGTTGAGGATTGGATCTCGTCAATTATAAAGAATAAAGATGCCTCCATTAATTAGCTAATCGCAGTGACAACGTCTCACACAACAGTGGAATTAACCTCACGCATGCGTCGTCGAGGCCTTTACTTGATATTGGCCATTGGACTTGTAATTTGTTTTTGGCAGCTTGGTTCAACAGGCTTGGTGGATGAAACGCCACCTCTTTTTGCAGCTGCTAGCCGGGCAATGAGTAATACAGGAGACTGGCTCACGCCTCGTGTAAATGGCCTACCTCGGTTTGACAAGCCTCCTTTGGTTTATTGGTTAATGGGTTTGGGATATTCGATCCCAGGAAATGCGGATTGGGATCCTCTTGGCACCTGGTCTGCACGTTTCCCTTCGGCAGCTTCGTCTTTGTTCATGATGTTGCTTTTAGGAGACACTGTAATGAGGTGGCCTCATAGAGGTGAGGCGTTTCCTCGACGTTGTGGCTTAATTACTGCGCTTGCTTTTGCGTTTTCTCCTCTAGTGATGATTTGGAGTCGGATTGCAGTAAGTGATGCATTGCTTTGCACGACTCTAGGTTCAGCTTTGATTTTTCAGTGGAGGTCTTATGCAAAGTCTCAAAATGGATCTTGGCGGTTGGCTTGGGTTTTTTTAGGCCTTGCAGTTCTTACCAAGGGGCCGGTAGCAGTAGTCCTGATGACTATGACTTTGGTTTTATTTGGATCTCTGCCACAGATTGATTTTTCACTACTCCTTGCGCGTATTCGTCCTGTTCCTGGTTTTTGTATTACGGCTCTTGTCTCTCTACCTTGGTACTTACTTGAGCTTAGAGCAGAGGGACAAGCTTTTTGGGATAGTTTTTTTGGGTATCACAACCTCCAGAGATTTACATCAGTAGTCAATTTTCATCAGGAACCTTGGTGGTTTTTCGTTCTTATTCTGATTATCGCCTCGTTACCGTTTACTCCTTTTTTAATTCTTGGTCTGTTTAAAGCCTTCTCAATTTCATTTCCTGGTAGCAATGGACACAAGCTCGACTTAAACCCTAGGGATTCGCTGGTGCCTTTTGCGGCATGTTGGCTTATTTGCGTGTTTGTACTTTTT
The DNA here is from genome assembly GCA_003215295.1 of Prochlorococcus sp. AG-409-P03. Lineage (GTDB taxonomy): Bacteria > Cyanobacteriota > Cyanobacteriia > PCC-6307 > Cyanobiaceae > AG-409-P03. The sequence goes on from QCKN01000005.1 coordinate 35,925, forward strand.
ACGTCTGCAGCAACGAAGCTTCCTAGTTATTGGTTGCCAGCTACCCCTGCAGCAGCATTGTTAATTGGCTGTGTCGATAGTGGCACTAAGTCTTCGCGGTTTGCTTGGTGGGGATCAATTTTCTTGTCTTTTTCTCTGGCATTAGTCTTTTGGTCCTCACCATTTTGGCTTTTGTCGATCAAGGATCCTGAACTACCTACTCTTGGTTCGGAATTACTTGCGAGTCGTCTGGTTTTAAGAGCTGCTATTTCTTTCACTCTCGTTGGTGTTTTGGGGATCTTTCTGGGCTTTTTCTCAAAAACAAAGAGGTTACTTGCAATGCAAGCCCCTCTTTTACTCTTCCAAATGCTTGTGTTGGTGCCAATGATCAGTTTAGGAGATCAAGTCAGACAAGCCCCTCTAAGACAGGTAGCGAAGTTGCTTGTGTCATCGAAGAAGCCTTTCGAAGCTCTTGCAATGGTAGGAACTCAGAAGCCTTCTATACATTTTTACACAGGTGAGGTGATCATTTATGAGGGGCGCTCTGCTTATGCATTGGTTAACCTTGAAGAGCGATTACGACTAGAGAAACGCAAAGGCTGGTCAGGTTCGCAAATAGATGGATCTAAAGGAGCTAGAACTGCGTTGGTGGTTATAGATAAGAGGACTGCCAAGCGTTTGCACTGGCAGGAGTTAAATCCTGAGATTATTGGGGAATTTGGGGTTTATATGGTTTGGCGTTTAGATAGACAAACTCTCAAGATGAGAGCTAATAGGTTAGTTGAAAATGGTTTTAAACCTAATTGGAGGGCTTTTAGACCTGAGCGCTTCTGAGAGATTTAAAACTTACTTTTAGGTGATGCTTGGGATGAATCCTTGGTAGTTGTAACTTTGCTTATCTGCGGAGAAAGCTCTTGCCTGTGACAGAAGCCACATTGACCCCAGAGAGAAATTTCTCCAGTAGGAGCAGGCTTCCCACATTTTTGACAAGTTGCTAAGCCATGTACGTCAATCCTGCTTGGATGTCTTTCCCAGATATTCTTTTCGCTCTCAATACGTTCTGTTTTTGAAGGGTGATATTGCTGTATGCGAAGGTCTTTGATTCTGTGGCCTGCAGTTTGCAAAGTGGCTAATAGCTGCATTTTGTTGTATTGCAAAGCCTGGCGCCATTGCGGGTGACTAGCTCCTATCACTAAAACACCTCGATGCATGCTTATTGGACGGCAATTGGGAGCAAGTCGTTCTCCGACTAATTTGGGCCAGTCATGCCACAAGCCAGCAAGACTCTTGCTCTTTTTCCAACCTAGTTTTAAGTCATCAAGGCAGTCAGATAGGGAGGAGGCCCCAGGTATTGGAGCTTCTTGCAGGATCTTTACTTCCCCAAGACTTTTACTTTCTTGACTATTTGCTAAATGCATATCATTAATCTAGGTGGAGTATTGCTTTAATCTCGCTAGCCTCCATTAGGTCTTATTAAATTCCTCTATGGGGTTCTTTGACAGGTTAAGCAGGTTACTTCGAGCAAACCTTAATGATTTAGTTAGTAAGGCTGAGGATCCAGTCAAAATTCTTGAGCAGTCAGTAGCTGATATGCAGGCTGATTTAGTCAAGTTACGACAAGCTGTGGCTGTGGCTATAGCCAGTCAAAAAAGGCTGAGGAGTCAAGCAGAACAAGCTGAGTCTCAAGTGAAAACTTGGTATGAACGAGCAGAGCTGGCTTTACAGAAAGGAGAAGAGGATCTTGCTAGAGAAGCTTTGACGCGTAGAAAGACTTTTCAGGAATCATCTGTTGCTTTGTTAAGCCAACTGCAGGGTCAAGACGGACAGGTAGAGATGCTGAAGAGAAGTCTGGTTGCGCTTGAGGGGAAAATTGCTGAGGCGCGATCTAAGAAGGACATGCTGAAAGCACGAGCTCAAGCTGCAGAAGCGCAACAACAGCTTCAGAGCGCAGTTGGAAGCTTGGGCTCTAATAGTGCAATGGCTGCTTTTGATCGAATGGAAGATAAGGTTGAGTCGCTAGAAGCTTCAAGTCAGGCAGCGGCAGAGTTGGCGGGTGCCGATTTGGAGAGTCAGTTTGCTGCTCTCGAAGGGAATGACGATGTTGATCTTGAACTGGCACAGTTGCGACAAAAACTTCAGGCTGGTGTTGAGGTTGCAGCTCTCCCCTCAGCTGAGGTGGAAAGTGTCAAAACCAATGTGGAGGAAGAAGGAGATATTGAGGCTGTAAATGTAGCTGAAGTGGATGCTGATCTTGAAGCCTTGAGGCGCTCCATTGATAAGCTTTAAAAACTCTGGCTTGACTATTTCCTGATGTGATAAAAGTTACTTATCTCTCAGGTAGTCTGGTTTTGTGGAGGTGAGATTCAGTTAGGTTTTCGCCTTTTCTTTTTAGGCTTAAGCATTGATTCAATCCCATTAAGAAGGGGGAGCTTTATGCGGACTTCCAAGCGACTGGATCGTCTCGGTAAAGGCGTATTTCAGCGTAATGACTTTCGCAAGAATGCTTATCGGCTTGCAAATAAAAACAACGGCCTACCTCCTTTATTGGATCTTTCCTTAGGATCTTCGGACTTATTGCCTCCTGAAAATGTACTTGAGGCAATCAAAAAGGCTTTAAATGAACCAGGTAGCTCTGCTTATTGTTTACATGCTGCGACAAGACCTTTCCGGGAGTCTGTAGCAGTTTGGTGTCAGAGACGTTTTGGTGTTTCCATTGACCCTGAAAGAGAGGTTCAGTTTTTGGTTGGGTCTCAAGAGGGTACGGCTCACTTGCCTCTTTCATTATTGGATCCAGGAGATGTTGGATTGATCCTGAATCCTTCTTATCCATCTCATAGGGGAGGAATGCTCTTGGCAGATGCTCAAATAGAAAGTCTTTTACTTAGTGCTGAAAAAGATTGGCGTCCTGACTTTGGCTCTTTGCAATTAAGTCAACTAGATCAATTGAGATTGATTCTTTTTGGATTCCCTCATAATCCAACTGCTCAAGTTGGCAGACAGAGCTGGTTAGACGAAGCAATGTCATTAGGTGTTCGCAATCAAATAGTTATTGCACATGACAACCCTTACTTAGACCTTTCTCTCGACGGAGATGCTCCTGCTTTGCTTCGTTGTGAAGGCTGGAGAGAATGGGGGATAGAGTTTTTCTCTTTATCCAAGGCTTGGAGTTTGGGAGGTTTCAGGCTTGCTTTCGCTATAGGTGCTGAAAATGTTTTAACTGCTCTTCAAAGAGTAAAGGGTGTTGTTGATTTCAATCAATCTTTGGCTTTACAGGCAGGTGCAATTGAGGCATTGACCAATTCTTTTGGATGGCCAGCGCAAATTCTGGGAACTTATAGAAATAGAAGGGATAGAACACTTAAAGCCCTGGCTCTGATGGGATGGCAGATCCCAAGTCCTTCAATGGCTATGTATCTTTGGATGCCATTGCCAGGATGGGCCAAAGCGAGAGGATGGAACGATGAAGTTATGGCAGCAGAACTCCTGGAACAGACGGGCATTGCCTTGACTCCTGGTTCAGGCTTTGGTTCTGGTGGTGCGGGTTGGCTGCGTCTTGCTTTGGTTCATCAGGCTGATGACCTAGAGGCAGCTGTTGCTCGAATGAAGGTGTGGTGGGATGCACATAGTTGAATGCTCTACAGGTGCTGCTGCTGTTGCGCGTCAATGGAAACTTAATTCGCCCTCTCAAAAACATCCTTGGCAGTTGCGTTGGAAACCAGTATGTGCAAGTACAGAGATTGTTTTATCCGATTGGCTTTTGGCAAAACCTATGGGATCTTCTCCAAGAGCATTTTTAGCTGCTCGTCAGACTCGTGGAGTGGGTCAAAGAGGACGGACTTGGCATGCTCCAATTGGTGGGGTGTGGCTTAGCGCTGCCTTTAAAATGAATCTAATTGCTGAATCTGCTGGCCTACTTGGTTTAGGAGTAGCAGTTGCACTGGCTGAAAGTCTGGAAAGAAAATTTATACCCGTTCAAATTAAGTGGCCTAATGATCTAATAGTTGATGGTAGGAAGTTGGCAGGTCTTTTGCCTAAGTTGGTTCATCGAGGGTCAATATTGAGATATGGGCGTATAGGAATTGGTTTGAATGTTGCGAATAAGGTTCCACGTGGGGCTATTGCTTTGAATGAAATTTTGAAGCCTGCTAGTTGTAAAACAGTCTTTTGGGCTTCAGAGGTTCTTTTGGCTTTAGATCGAGGACTGGAGTTGTCTAGTAGAGCCGATTCTGTATGTGAAGCAGCGCAGCGTCGTCTTTGGTCAGATCACGTTAAAGATCCTAAGACTGGCAAGACTTGGCAGATTGAAAGGTTAGGTTTAGACGGATCTCTACATCTCCGTAGGGGTAGTTGGAAGACTGCTTGGACTCGTTGGGGGTGAGGCTCAGATTGTGGATGGGGTCTTTATTTCACACTTAGAACTTTGCCATCGCTAAAGCGAGCCACTTTTTTTGCACGAGCTGCAACATCGTCTTCATGGGTTACAAGGACAACAGTTATACCTTGTTTGTGGAGTTCATCAAAGATATTGAGTACGTCTTTTGTGGTTTTTGAATCGAGCGCTCCAGTTGGCTCGTCTGCTAGTAGCAAAGCTGGTTGATTGATAATTGCTCTGGCAATAGCTACACGTTGTTGTTGACCACCTGAAAGTTGGTTTGGTCGATTTTGCATTCGGTCTGCAAGGCCCACTCTTTCTAAAGCTTGTTCTGCTCGTAGTTGTCTTTCAGTAGCTTGTATTCCAGCGTAAATCATTGGCAGCATGACATTCTCTAGTGCTGTAGCTTCAGGCAGTAGATGGAATTGTTGAAAGACAAATCCAAGTGCTTGGTTTCGGAGGTCGGCCAGCTCATCGTCATTTAGCGCTTCTACGGCGACTCCATTGAGTTCATAGCTTCCAAGGGTTGGCCGATCTAGGCAGCCAAGGATATTCATAGCAGTGCTTTTCCCTGACCCACTTGCCCCCATAACGGCTAGGTAATCACCCTTATGAACTTCAAGGTTGATTTGATCCAAGGCCTTTACTAAAAGGGAGTCTTGGCCATAAAGCTTGCTGACATTAATTAGTCTCGCTACTGGACTAGATGAAAAGTGTGGTTGATTCTGTTTAACCAATTGGTTGTCCTCCAATTGCTATTGCCTCTTGTAATAAAGGCGTGCCCGCTACTGCACTGTTAGCCCATTGAAATAAAGGGTTGGACAAAATACCTCCTATCGCTGTTACAAGAACGCATGAAACCAAAGCAATTCTTAGTGGTGGAAGCCCTATTGTTTTCCATTGAACTGGTGGATATGTCTTGACTACTTCAGAGGCTTCTTGAGGCTCTTTTACTACCATCATTTTGATGACAGAGATGTAGTAATAAATTGAGATTACAGAAGTTACTAGCCCAACAACTACTAGTAGGTATTGCTGGTCAGCCCAGCCAGCAAAGAAAAGGTAGATTTTCCCGAAGAATCCAAGCATGGGAGGGATTCCACCGAGAGACAGAAGGCAGAGACTTAGACCTAATGTTATTAGCGGATCTTTTTGATAAAGGCCAGCGTAATCAGAGATTCGATCACTTCCTGTGCGTAATGAGAAGAGGATTATGCAAGCAAATGCACCTAAATTCATGAATAAGTAAGCAGCCATATATAAAACCATTGCGGCAAAGCCATCTGCAGTGCCGCAAACTAGACCAATCATTACAAAGCCAGCTTGTCCAATTGAGCTATATGCAAGCATCCTCTTCATGGATGTTTGGGCAAGGGCAACTACATTCCCAAGCGTCATGCTCAGAACCGCTAAAACAGTGAAAAGAAGCTTCCATTGAGCATCAAATGCACTAAAACAACCAACAAGAAGCCTGAGAGAAAGAGCAAACCCAGCTGCTTTTGAACCGACGGAAAGGAAAGCAACTACAGGGGTTGGTGAGCCTTCATATACATCAGGAGTCCATTGGTGGAAGGGTACTGCAGCTATCTTGAAGGCTACTGTTGCAAGAACGAAAACAAGAGCTAGAGCCGCTAGTGGAGTTGGGCTTTCTACAAGTGCAAGTCCTATCCCTTGCAGACTTGTAGTGCCACTGATTCCATAAAGGAGGGATGATCCATACAGAAAAACAGCAGCAGCGGCAGATCCCACGAGTAAATATTTTAGGGCTGCCTCTGAACTCCTGGCATCACGTTTCATGTATCCAGATAAGAGATAACTGGCTACAGAAAGTGTTTCTAGGGAAACAAAAATACTTACAAGGTCAGTCGAGCCACATAGCAGCATCCCACCAAGAGTTGCAGCAAGAAGGATTGCGGCATATTCACCAACTGGACTTCCACTTTGCTCTGCATACCGCCAGCTGATGAGTAATGAGATAAGAGTTGATAGGGCGACTACAGCTCGGAATGCAATTGCAAGATTGTCTGCAAGAAATGCTCCGAGGAAAGAAGATTCCAGCGGGATATTCCATTGAAACGCAAGTAAAACTAATGCGCCTCCTAAACCCAGATAGCAGATTGGTGGTGACCACCTGATGGCTGCTTTGTCACCAGCAAGGTCAACTATTAGGGTTCCGAGCATGGCTAGAAGCACGCAGCCTTCGGGGGCAACGGCTCCAGCATTTAATCCAATGCTTAGAAGATCTCCTGGATTAGCAAGGGCTTCTCCAGAGTTAAGCAGTGCACCCATTGCGGGCATATCTTCACGAGTTCAAACCGGGCTTTATGACTTTAGCCGCGTTACTAAATACTCTCCAGTTATGGGTTAGATCTATGCATTTCGTGCTCTGGTGCGATAGAGAGGGGTAAGGGTTATATGTATTTGCTCGCTTGTGGCGCAAACTCTTGTAATCGTTGAGAGCCCGACAAAGGCAAGAACCATAAGGGGTTTCCTGTCTAAGGACTTCAAAGTAGAGGCCTCAATGGGGCATGTACGTGATCTGCCAAACAGTGCTAGTGAGATTCCTGCGGCTCAAAAAGGAGAGAAGTGGGCAAAAGATTATGGAGTGAACACAGAAAAGGACTTTGAACCTTTGTATGTAGTTCCTAGTGATAAGAAAAAAGTTGTTCGTGAACTGAAGGCAGCTCTTAAAGATGCTGACCAATTACTACTTGCGACTGATGAAGATCGAGAGGGAGAGAGCATTAGTTGGCATTTGATGCAGTTGCTCGCCCCGAAAATCCCTGTGAAACGTTTGGTCTTTCACGAGATCACTAAGGACGCGATAGCAAAGGCACTTGATCAAACAAGGGATTTGGACATGGAATTAGTTCATGCCCAGGAGACACGCCGGATTCTTGACCGATTGGTTGGATATACGCTTTCACCGTTACTTTGGAAGAAGGTTGCTTATGGTTTGTCAGCTGGCAGGGTTCAGTCCGTTGCCGTGAGGCTTTTGGTTCAGCGAGAGCGAGCGAGAAGGGCTTTTTGTAGTGGTAATTATTGGGATCTGAAGGCAAATCTTGATAATGGCGGTAGCTTTGAGGCCAAACTCACACATGTAGATGGTAAGAGAGTTGCTATAGGTGGTGACTTTGATGAGACAACAGGACAGATCAAGAAAGGCAGTCAGGTTCGCTTGCTGACAGAGAAAGAGGCTCGAGAATTGGTTGAGAAAGTAAAAACGGCCTCTTGGAGAGTTGATGAGGTTGAAGAGAAGCCAATTACTCGCAAACCAGTACCACCCTTTACTACCAGTACCCTTCAACAGGAGGCGAATAGAAAGCTCCGGCTTTCAGCTCGGGAAACGATGAGATGTGCGCAGGGGCTTTATGAAAGAGGGTTTATTACATATATGCGTACTGATTCTGTACATCTTTCTGACCAAGCCATTACTGCAGCAAGAAGTTGTGTTGAGCTGCGTTATGGAAAAGAGTATTTAAGTAATTCGGAACGTCAATTCACCACCAAATCAAGGAATGCTCAAGAGGCACATGAGGCGATTCGTCCAGCGGGAGCAAGCTTTAAGACCCCGAATGAAACTGGCCTGGATGGTCGTGATTTGGCCTTATATGAACTCATATGGAAGAGGACTGTTGCATGTCAAATGGCAGAGGCACGTTTGACAATGTTGGCTGTTGGTTTAAGTGTCGAGAATGCAAGGCTACGGGCAAGTGGGAAAAGGATTGACTTTCCAGGTTTCTTTCGAGCTTATGTAGAGGGAAATGATGATCCAGATGCCGCACTCGAGGGTCAAGAGGTTTTGTTGCCCTCATTGTCCGTTGGGGATACTCCCAAGTTGGTTGATGTAGAGGCTTTGGGGCATCAGACCCAACCACCTTCGAGATATAGCGAGGCTTCTCTAGTAAAGATGTTGGAAAAGGAAGGAATAGGTAGGCCTTCTACTTATGCGAGCATTATTGGTACGATTGTGGATCGTGGCTATGCATCCCTTCAGAACAATTCTCTAACCCCTAGCTTTACTGCTTTTGCTGTAACTAGCTTGCTTGAGAAACACTTTCCTGATTTGGTTGATACGGGCTTTACTGCTCGAATGGAATCTTCACTTGATGGGATATCAACAGGCAAGGTCTCATGGTTGCCCTATCTCGAGCAGTTTTTTAAGGGGGATAAGGGGCTGCAGTCGCAAGTCCATCAGCGAGAAGGAGATATTGATCCAGGGGTTTCACGCATTGTTGACTTGGATGGACTGCCGTGTGTTGTGAGAATTGGAAGATATGGAGCTTATTTGGAAGCTAAGAAGCTGGGTGATGATGGTCAAGAAGAACTCATCAAGGCGAATCTTCCTAGGGAAATAACCCCAGCGGAACTTGATTCTGAGAAGGCAGAATTTTTTCTTAAACAGAAAGCTGAAGGACCGGAATCATTAGGTGAGGATCCTGATACTGGAGAAAAGATATATCTTTTGTTTGGACAATACGGTCCATACGTCCAACGAGGACAGGTGAGTGATGAGGTTCCTAAACCTAAGCGAGCTTCATTGCCTAAAGGTGTTAAGCCTGAAGATGTCACTCTTGAAGATGCGCTTGGGTTACTTCGTCTGCCTCGTTTACTCGGAGACCATCCAGATGGAGGGCGAGTCAAGGCAGGCCTTGGTCGTTTTGGGCCATATATTTCTTGGGAAAGAGGTAAAGGAGAAAAACCTGACTATCGCTCTTTAAAAGGTGATGATGATGTTTTGCTTGTTGAGTTAACTCGTGCATTGGAGTTGCTTGCAATGCCAAAAAGAGGTCGCGGGGGCAGGACAGCTCTGAAGGATCTTGGGATACCCAAAGGTAGTCAGGAATCCATTCAGATTTATGATGGTCCTTATGGCTTGTATGTAAAGCAGGGCAAAGTAAATGCCTCCTTGCCAGAAGGTCAGACAGCTGACCAGATGACCCTTCAAGTTGCTGTTGAGTTGTTGGAGGCAAAGCTTGCAAGCAAAAAGTCGTCACGTAAATCAACCAAGTCCAAAAGGTCTTCTAAGACAACATCTAAGACAACATCTAAGACAACATCTAAGACAACATCTAAGACAACTAAAAAAGCACCAACACGTGCAACAACAAAGTCAGGAAGGTTGCGTGCAAGTGCCGTAAAGATAATTAAAACCGGGGAGGTTTAATGCCAGTTGTGAGGCATAACATTTCTTCTTGCACTTTGAAAACTCTCGCCTTAGCGTCAGTTGTTGTTTTTATGCAGTCTTGTAGTGGTAGTCAGATAGGACAAGAGTTGGCAAATAGCTTTGATGGGATAACAGATGTTTCTGAGTTAAAAACAACTACATTGAACTCATCCAAAGCACCTTTGAAGAAGGAGATTGAAGCTCCTAAGAAAAAAAGCATTAGGCCTACGGATCGAAATGAGAAGGTAAAGAGAAAGAGAAATACCCCTATTAAGCTCCCTCCTTTTACTCCTCAGCCCTACCGCATCACAATCAAACTTTCGGCAGCAAACCCTTCAGCACCTGCCGAAACAGTGACAAAAGCACTTAGAGCAGCTGGGATTAGGTTTTCAGTTGAAAGAATTGAGCAGGTTCAGCAACAATCTTTGGAGAAAGATTTTAAAAGAGATAGGCAAAGACGTTGATGAGGAATCTGCGAACTATTAAACGGCAAAGATCAGTTTCTTCAAAGCCATTAAGTCGGGCTCAGGCAGTAACGATTATGGAAACTTCTTATCTTGCAGCACTTTTTTCGTTGATATGGGTAGCTCTTTATTACTTGCCTGTTGGTGGGGCTTTATTTCGGTTGGCAATGCCTTTGCCACTTGCGTTGCTGCAGATCCGTAGGGGTGCGTCTTCTGGTGTTGAGGGAGTTGCAGTTGCTGTAATGCTCCTTGTTGCTCTTATGGGGCCAGTGCGGGGGGGCTTGGCCTTGTTCCCATATGGATTACTTGCAGTATGGCTTGGTTGGAGTTGGAGAAGAGGTGTTAGTTGGTGGTTGAGTTGGGGGTTTGGAGTGATTATTGGGAGCTTTGGATTTGCAGTTAGAGTCTTCGTGCTTTCGTTTTTAGTTGGAGAAAACCTTTGGGTTGTAATTACAAGGGCAGGGGCAGGTTTGCTTGAAAGGATTGTTGAATTGTTAAATCTCCAATTTATTCCAGACTTGAATCAGGTGCAGTTGATGGCTGTATTGCTAGTGGTTTTGCAGGAGACAATATATGTCTTGACTTTACATGCATTGGCCTTTTGGATTTTTCCAAGGTTGCACGCACCTATGCCAGAACCTCCTAATTTGCTAAATGGGATTATTGCCCTTGATCCCCTTTGAATTAAATAAGGGAACAATTTCTTTCTCTAAGGATTGTTCAACCAGCTGCAAAGCCTTTGGTTCTGCAGCAACTCTAGGGAAAGTTGAATCTTGCCTGGCTACTTGGAGAGAAGGTATTCATGATTGGATGGTTCTTCTTGTCTTGGCTGGCACTAGAACAGCTGAAATTCAAGGGATTTCTGCGGCTGGAGCCACTTCGGATTCACGACGCCTCACAGCTCTAGCAGATGCTGAGTTGCTGTTGCAGGGGCCATCAAGTTTAAGAAGGAATCCTTTACCTCCATTGAGTGGGGGTGTGTCTCCTGCTCTTATTAGTTATGTGGCTTCTCGCTTGATTGGTGTTAGTCCAGCCGTCATAGCTGCTGGATTGTTTGAACAGCCTTTATTTCCTCATTTCCTTCTTGAACCGGTTTCTTTGGGGCCATCGGCTTGTCTTACTACTGGGAAGGCAATGTCTTGTGAACGCGTTCGCAGGCTTTGGGATAGAGGGTTCCAGATGGGCTTGAAATTGCGTAAACCGCTATTGCTTGCTGAATGTGTACCAGGCGGAACTACTACAGCGCAAGCTGTCTTGACGGGACTGGGCTTATCTGTTTCAGATTTGATTAGTGGAAGTGCTCGGAATCCACCTACGCTGCTTAAAAAGATGGTCGTCGAGAGGGGCTTGAGAGCCTCAGGACTTCATGTTAATCCGCCTCCTCAAAGATTATTGGCAGCGGTAGGAGATCCGTTTCAACCAGTTGCTGCTGGTTTGTTACTAGGAGCAAGGGAGGCAGGTCAACAGGTTTTATTAGGGGGCGGCAGTCAGATGCTGGCTGTTTTGGCTTTGGCTCTTTCTTCTCTGCAACCATCCCTCAGAGCAGAATTTGTTGAAGGGGTTGCAATTGCAACTACGGCCTGGCTAGTAGAGGAGACAACGAGCCTTTTCAAAGATGCTAGTGGTAGTGCACTCTTGCAATTAATTGACCGTGTGGGTAAGCATTTTGATGTGGATTTATTCGGTTTGTCGACTGGGTTGCATTTTCATGGCAGTTCGCAAGATGTTCTTAGAGATTATGAGTGTGGATATATCAAAGAAGGTGTTGGAGCAGGCGCTTTGGCTTTGATGGCTCAGATTGATGGAGTTAGTTGCAAAGATTTGGTGGTTGCTTGTGAAGAAGCTGTTGATGAATTGCAGAGAGTTGCTAATTGATGAATCAGACGCCACGTAACTTCTACCCCATGAGTGATACATCGATTGGGAGGCGAGAGTTTGTTCGCTTGAGTTTGTTGGCGAGTTTGTCTGGCTTGACTGGGTGTGGTCGTAATCAAGGTGGGCCTGTTCTCATGTGCCCTAAGAAGGTTTTGCCTACGGAATGGCTAAGGGCTTTACCTGTCCCTTGGCGAGTTAAGTTTTTGAAAAATGAATTACCGCAAACTCCCTTTGGAAACCTTTCAACAAAAAAAGTTGACTTGTTGGCTTGTGGTGATGGCTGGTTAAGCGACTTCCAACCTAATTCACTTCAGCCAATTTCCTCTGAGACATTGTTTAAAAGACTTGACTATCAGGCGAGGAATTTCCTCGCGGTTCTTGGTCCGAATCTTGCCAATTGTGCTTTGCCTGTTGGGGTAAGTCCTTGGGTCATGCTTTTTCGCAATGGGAAGCATTTGTTGAAAAGGGCAAGATTAGGTTGGGATGTTTTATTAAGCCCTGAGTTGGCAGGTTCGGTCGTATTGCCAGCTAGCCCTCGATTAGTGATGTCTTTGGCAGAGAAGATGCTGGAGGTTGATGCTTTAAAAAGATTGCGAAGTCAGGCATTAACCTTTGATGACAGAAATGGTTTGAACTGGGTTCTTTCAGGAAATGCGAGAGTTGCGGTTCTGCCTTTAAATCGATGTTTTCGAAGTCTTATTAGAGACCCTCGATTAAGTGTTGTACTTCCTTCTTTGGGAGCTCCTTTGGATTGGACTGTCTTAGTAAGGCCAACTCAGACACGTGAACCTGTTCCGCAGGCATGGATTGAACAGTCTTGGACAATACCTTTGTTGGCATCTCTTCTGGGTAGGGGGTGGATGCCGCCTCTTCCTAGAACAGTGCTCAATAAGGCCCTACTTACTATTCCAAGTGAATATAGATCTATCGTCCTTCCGCCAGAAGATTTATGGCAGAAATGTTGGTCTTTACCTCCATTGAGAAACATAGAAAAGAAAAACCTTGAGATGGTTTGGAGAGAATCAACTCCATAAACGTCTTCTGGGTTTATCGGCTAATAGCTTATGAGTTTCTTCTAGTAGATCTGGGATCGCGAGATTATATGGGCACCTAGGTAGACATTCTTTGCATTTTTCACAGGCATTAGCATTGGTTGACTCCCACCAATGTCCTGCTTTGCCTATTAAATTGTAGCGTTCCTTCGCGAAAGCCTCAAGGTCGTAGCCGAGAGTGAGATTCCGTAGCCGGAGGAGTTCAGTTATAGGAATGCTTTTCGGGCATGGGAGGCACTTGCGGCACTGCCCGCAATGGCTTGCTCCAACTCGCCGTTCCCCAGCTTCTTTAAGAGATTTGAGGACATCTTGTTCTTCCAGGCTTAGTGATTTATCTGAGCTTCGAAGCTTTTTTGCGATTGAGAGATCTGCTGCTTTAGAGGCACCCAAAGTTAAAGTACTTATTTCTTGAGCTATTAGAAACCTGTAGGCGAGTTCTAGGGGTGGGAAGGGCTTGCAATCTTCAATAAGGGTTTTACTGGGGTCGTAAAGGCGACCACCTTTGTCTGCTGGGGAAATAGCCATAACACCCATGCCTTTCTCCAATGCGAGCTTTGCTAGTGGCAGTCTTGAGGGATCAAGAAGATGAAGGTGGAGACTACAAAATTGGAATCGATTACTCTCTATTGCTGCTTCTATAAGCTCTAGAGAACCATGAGAGCTGAAGCCGACTTGCTCAATTAACTTCTCTTCTTCTGCCCACTGAAGTAGGTCAGCCCCCTCGCCATTTATTGTCCATTCAAGGTGATTAGTGAGATTGATTCCATGAATGGCCAGGCTGTTGATTTTTGGGATGTCTAGTCTTTCTAAAATGCCTTGAAGTTGTTTCTGTCCTTCTTTAAATGAAAGCCCTGGAAGAAGCTTGCTTGTGACCATCCACCCACCTTTTGGTTCTTTTGAGTTGAGGTTTAGTTTTTTAAGAGCTTTCCCTAGAAAACTTTCTGCAGAGCCGTATGCAGGCGAAGTCTCTAGGTGATTTATTCCAGCGAAGGCGGCGGATTCCAGTACTTCATACATTTGTTCCTCCGACTTTGTGGCTCTCATTGTTCCTAGAGTGAAGAGGCTGACTCCGCCTAAACGACCAAAAGGTCTTCTTGCCGCATTAATTGAAAGGTTCTTTGCTTGAGTCTGAGTCGGAGGAGTTGAAGGGAGGGTCATTGATTCCTTCTCTAGTCTTTAGATGGCGAATAAGAGCTGCGGGACTGACGTGATCAAGGAAGCGACGAAACTTGTCGCTATCTTCTTCATCTGCTTCAGCATCGACTGGAATAGATGCCTCGGCAACAATTTTTTCAAGCATCCAAATGCCGCATTTCGCTCTTATTGCTAAGGCAATTGCGTCACTTGGTCTGGCTTCAATTTCAACTTCGTTTTTTATAGCGTCATTTTCTTTTGTTGAATCTGTACTTTTTGCGTGGACTTTTAGTACAGCCTGGAAAGCTTTTTCATCTAACTCATAGATGATTACTCGACTTAAAATAAGACTTCCTGCATCCATTAAGGAAATCATTAGGTCATGGCTTAGAGGTTTATGGTTTTTTGTGTTCTGGATGCCAGCAAGAATATTGTGTGCTTGGGCGTTATCAATCCAAATGGGTACTTGCCTTCTGCCAGATGGATCCCTTAGTAAGATGATTGGGCTACGGCTTGTGGCATCGATGGCGAGACCTGCCACGGTCATTTCGACCACTTTCCCTCCAGCAATCTTTATCCGATTATGGCTAAAGAACTTTGCTGAATGCCAGCTGTCATGTTTACAGGTTTAATTCAGGCGGTTGGGACACTGCATCGTCGTGGGAACGGCGTAGTAGTAGGAGGTTGTGGAGCCTTTGCCCCATTGGCTATTGGAGACAGCATTTCTGTCGATGGAGTTTGTTTAACAGTTGCAGCGTTGGTTGGTGATGGTTTCTTTGCAAATGTCAGTGAGGAAACAATCAGACGCACAACTCTTGGTGTAACAGCTGATGTGCGAGGAGTCGTTAATCTTGAACCAGCTCTTCGTCTTTCGGATAGGCTTGGCGGTCATTTAGTTAGTGGACATATCGATGGTCTTGGGAAAGTTGTTTCCCTCGAGGAACTTCCTCTTTCTTGGCACTTAGAGATTCAGTGGCAAAGCTCTTCCTTTTCACGATTTGTCTGTGAAAAAGCAAGCATTGCTTTAAATGGGATTAGCCTGACAGTTGCTGATTGCTCAGAAAGTGGAGATAAGTTTTCTATAGCGATTATTCCTCATACATGGCAGATTACTTCATTGAAGTCTTTGTGCGAGGGGGATTTGGTAAATCTAGAAGTGGATTTAATGGCTAAATATGCAGAGAATCTTTTGAGAAACACTTCCTCAACTCTTTTTGAAGAAAACCCCTCGGCAGAAAATCAGATCAATAAAGATTGGCTTGCATCACACGGATGGAGCTGACCTTTTTACTGTTTTGAGAAGATAATCTCGCGCAAAAAAACCATTCCTATTCCAAAAGGAGGAGGAATGGTTTTTTTATGTGGAGCCTGTAAAGACTCTTATTTGTTTGCGGACTTGATTTCCCCCTCAAGAGGTACCAACCAAATTGCGCGTGAATCTTTGCGAATTTCAATTCGGAACTCTTGACCAGGCTCTAGACCAAGCTTTTTGGTATAGGCATGACCAATGAGTAAATTGCCATTCCCATGGACACGAGTACGGAACTCTGCTTGTCTACCACGAGAAGACCTTCCTCCAGCTCGTCCGGCAGAACGGAGTTTGTAGCCTTTTGCCTCGACCAAGGCACGGTAGAAGTTTTTACGTAGAACCCTTCCGCTGGGGCCTACGTAACCACAGCCTTTAGCAATTTCATCCTCAGGACGATTGCTGAGTGACCTGGCTTTGTCCAGTAGTTCTTTTCCGACCAGCATTTGCCAGTTTTAAATTAAATGAATTCTGACGGCTAAGTCCAATTGTGGCAAGGAATTGTTCGAAAGTTTGCCTTCTAGTATCAAGATATGCTGTTTTAAAGCAGGTATAGGATGATAAACAGAACCACCCAAATCCCGTCTACGAAGTGCCAATAGAGCTCTGCTGCTTCTAGAGGGAAGTCATTTTTGCTTGTAATTCTCCCGCCGGGAGAACGGCTTTGCCACCATACAATTAAAATCATTATTGTGCCTAAAGTTACATGTAGACCGTGAAATCCAGTTAATGCATAAAAAGTACTTGCGTAAAGATTGTCAGTAAGGCCAAAAGGTAATGTGAAGTATTCAATCATTTGACTGCCAAGGAAGGCTAGCCCTAAGGAAGCGGTAATGAGGAGCCAGCGTTGACATAGACCAGCTTGATTTGTTTTTAGAGCTTTGCCAGCACGGTGGAATGTTGCGCTACTGAGAAGGAGTAAAATTGTGTTGATAGTTGGTAATGGCAGTTCAAGTTCATATATTGCTTCTGGCGCGAGGGGGTTAACAGCTTTGAAGGTTAGATATGCAGCGAAAAAACCTGCGAAAGTCATTCCATCCGCTATTAAGAAAGCAATAAGCCCAAATAATCTGTGGTCTCCATGAGTTTCTTCCTCATGTACGGCCTGAAGTGAAGCGCTTTCTTCAATTTTTTTTGTGGATGTTGTCATTCCTTTGCCCTCTCGGATACTTCTTCTGTGCGTTCTTCAAGTTCTAATAATTCGTCTTTTTGACCATATCCATAGGGCTCAGTTACAAGAGGGGCTTCTCCTATCCAGTTTTCGACTGGTGGTGGCGAACTGGTTAGCCATTCAGGCGTTAGGCCTTCCCAGGGGTTGTCACCTGCTATCTGCCCTTTTATAGAGCTATGAAATATATTCCATAAAAATGGGAGTGTACTTAGTGCCATTAACAAGGCACCGAAGCTGCTGATCTGGTTTACAAAGGTGAATTGTGGGTCGTATTCGGCAACACGTCTAGGCATACCATTTAGACCTAGCCAATGTTGCGGAGCAAAGCATAGATTGAAGCCGATAAAGGTTATGAAGAAGTGAATCCTCCCGAGGTTTTCATTAAGCATTTTCCCAGTAGCCTTTGGGAACCAGTGATATATCGAGGAAAAGATTACAAATACAGAGCCTCCATAGACTACATAGTGGAAGTGGGCAACAACAAAGTAGGTATCGTGGACATGCACATCGAAAGGAACTTGAGCTAGTGCAACGCCTGTGATCCCTCCTAAGACGAAATTAATAATAAAGCCACAAGAGAATAGAACGGCGCTGTTTAGGGATATTCGCCCACCCCAGAGAGTGGCAACCCAATTGAAGAACTTAATGCCTGTAGGGACGGCGATGAAAGCTGTGGCAATGGTAAAGAAAAGACGCATCCATGGTGGCGTCCCACTTGTAAACATATGGTGTGCCCAGACCATAAGTCCAAGAACTACAATTGCCATTATTGAGTACACCATTGTGGTATAGCCAAAAAGAGGTTTTCGACAATGGATAGGCAGGATTTCACTGACTAAGCCGAAAGCTGGCAACACCATTATGTAAACAGCTGGATGTGAGTAGAACCAAAACAGATGTTGATAGACAATCACATTTCCTCCCAGGGCTGGATTGAAGAAGCCTGTATGAGCAACTATGTCAAAACTTAGAAGGATTAAAGTCCCTGCAAGTACTGGAGTGGATAAGACGACAAGGATGCTTGTTCCTAGCATTGCCCAGCAATACATAGGTAGCTGCATAAGTTTTAGGCCAGGTCTTCGAAGCTTGAGAATGGTTGCAATGAAGTTAATACCACCAAAAATCGAGCTTCCTCCTAATAGCAGCACGCTTAGTATCCAGATTATTTGTCCAGTCGCTGGTGACGTAATGCTTAGTGGTGGGTATGCAGTCCAGCCTGATTGAGCTGCCCCTGTTATGAAATAACTGCTAATTAGCATTAAACCTGCTGGAGGAATTAGCCAGAAAGCCACGGCATTCAAACGAGGAAATGCCATATCTCTAGCGCCTACGTAGAATGGAATTAAGTAGTTACCAAAAGCTCCATTTACAACAGGTACAATCCACAAAAATATCATTATTGTCCCATGCAGAGTTAAGACTTGGTTATAAACATCTCTTGCCATAAAATCCGACATTGGACTAGTTAGTTCAATACGTATTGCACTCGCTAGTAGGCCTCCTATAAGGTAAAATAGAAAACCACATACTAAATATTGAATTCCAATAACCTTATGATCTAAACTAAAACTTAGGTATCTCAATAAACCTTTAGGTTGAAGGCTTACTTTATCAGTTGGAGGAATGGAAATAGTCATGCTTCAGTAATCAAATCCTTGGCATTTTTGTTGAACCATTCTTGGTAGTTGGCTTGATCCTCTACTACCACTGTGGAACGCATTCCACCATGGTATGGCCCACAGAGTTCAGCGCAAATTATGGGATAGCGACCAGGCTTCGTTGGTGTGAAGTTGAGGATAGTAGGTTGTCCTGGGATTACATCCTGCTTTAAACGAAATTCTGGAACCCAAAATGCATGGATAACATCATTAGACTCCATCTTGAGGGTCACGGGTTCTCCTGTTGGAACGTGAAGTTCTCCTGCAATGATGTCTCCTTTTGGGTAATGAAAAAGGAAGGCGAACTGCATGGCAGTGACCTCAACAGACAATCCCGACACTGTGTTTTCTGAGTCTTGGGTAATGGGGCCCGCCCCAATTCCTCCCCATATGCGATTTTCAGAAACATCTGTATGGTGATGTCCCTCAGATTGAAGAGGTTGCATCCCTCCCATGCGGTCATAGATGTCGTAGCTATATATTCCTACAAATAAGATGACTACTGCAGGAATAGCTGTCCATAAGATTTCAAGAGGTAGATTTCCCTCTAAGGGGATGCCATCACCATGTTGACCAGGCTTTCGTCGGAATTGAAACAGGCTATAAACAACCAGTCCAAACATTCCTAAAAAGAGGATTGTTCCTATTGTGAACAACACTCTGAAGAGTTCATCGTAAACCGGGGCATTCAGACTTGCGTCCTCAGGTAGAAGGTTGACGTGTTGACCAACCCATACACTTCCCAAGATCAGCGCAAGGCTAAGCAGGACAGTAATTATGGCCGAAGATTTCGGCACCACATTGCCTCAGATATGTTCTAAGGGTATGAAAAAGAGTCCCGTTCGGCATGAATGGGATTGTTAAATCGAGATGAAATTCTCGAAAGAGCTATATTTTGCAAGGACTTTGGCTCGCCTCTCAAAGAAAATTAGAAAATACTTCTGTCAGCAATGGGAGATTTAATAGCAGTAAATGGTGTTGCAGACGTCCATACAACGTCAAGTATTGCTTTTGGCAGCTACTTTGCACAAATACCTCTTTTTCCTTAGGGGACTGAGTTAATTCTTTGACTGCCTCATCTCAGCCTTTAATTCATCGACGACTTGCTCAACTGGCGGCTCATCTTTTAGTCGCTGTTATTGCCTTGGTTGCGATAGGAGGAGCTACACGGGTAATGGAAGCTGGATTGGCATGTCCAGACTGGCCTCTTTGTTTTGGGTCTTTTTTCCCTGAAAGACATATGAACCTCAAGGTTTTTCTTGAGTGGTTTCATCGCTTTGATGCTTTTATTATTGGGATCTTTGCTCTGGTTCAGTTTGGGCTAGCTTTTCTTTGGCGGTCTCAATTGCCCAGATGGCTTCCTTGGGCAAATGGACTAATTGTAATTTTGATTGCATTACAGGGTGCTCTTGGTGCTTTAACGGTTCTTCAACTTTTGCCATCCCTAGTTGTCACTGCTCATTTGGTTTTAGCTTTAACACTAGTTGCCTTGGTTAGTGCGATTACAGAGAGATTGCAGTCTCCTAATGGACTCTTGCCTCCTTTATGGTGGCGTTTCTTTTCGGGTGGTGCCCTTCTGTCGGTTTTTGGCCAGTCGATTCTTGGTGCTCGCATGGCTACTTCCTGGTCAGTGCAGCGCTGTGCAAATCAAGGACACAACTGCCAATGGCTTGACTGGCATAAAGGTTTTGCCCTGGCTGTTGTGTCTTTAGTTTTTATTTTTATTTTGATCGCTATTTTCTCAGGAGGATGGGCTAGAAGTCAGTGGCCATCATTTTTGGTGGTTGTTGCATTGTTATCAACTCAGATTGCTCTTGGAATTTTGTCACTACACTTTTCTCTCTCTCAGCCTGTGATCACAGTTGCACATCAACTTCTTGCAGCTCTTTTGGTTGCATTCCTAGCATCGCTCAGTTGTCGGGGGCCGAATCTTTTACCTTCGAGATTAGTTCTTTTAAGTAAAGAGTCTGTTTTGGAATCTTGTCATGGTTAGTTCTATTCAGGAGACAATTCAGTCGGAACTGGTGAGGGAAAATGTCGTTCCTTCTCGGAAGTTAGTCAAGCTTCCGCCATGGCTCGAGGTGGCAAAGCCAAGACTTATCCCTCTCCTTTTGGCTACGACACTCGGTGGTATGGCTTTATCTGAAGGTTGGCCATTGTCTTCTCCTCGTCTTTTTTGCACTCTCGGAGGAGGTGCGTTGGCAGCTGCAGCGGCAGGAGCTCTGAATTGTCTTTGGGAGCAGGAGCTTGATGGACGTATGCAGAGGACTAGTGGCAGAGCTTTGCCATCAGGTCGGCTTGCTCCAGGGACTGTTTTTGTTGGCGCTATTTCTTGTACATTGGCTGCTGCAACACTCCTTGTTAGTGGAGTTAACTGTCTTGCAGCTGGCCTCTCCTTGCTTGGGCTATGCAGTTATGTATTGCTTTATACAGCTCTCCTTAAGCCACGAACCTCACAGAATATCGTGATTGGTGGAGTGGCAGGTGCCATACCGCCGTTGGTTGGCGCTGCTGCTGCCACTGGACATGTTGGTTTAAGCGGATGGTGGTTATTTGCTCTTGTGATGGTTTGGACTCCAGCACACTTTTGGGCTCTTGCTCTTTTGTTAAAGGATGACTACCAATCAGTAGGAATCCCAATGCTTCCAGTTGTTAAGGGATCTGTAGCTACAGCGAATGCGATTTTTTGGTATGGCTGGGCGACTGTCCTTTTAAGTAGCTTGGGCATTTGGGCTTTACCAGAAGGTGGTTTGCTTTATGCCGTCCTGTTGATTCCTTTTAATGCTCGTCTTCTTCAAATGATTCATAGGCTTTGTGGCGACCCAAATGATTTGGATCGAGCTAAGGGTCTGTTCAGGTGGTCAATCCTTTACATGTTTGGGATTTGCTTACTTTTAGTTATTAGTCGACAACCCTTGGCAGTCGAGTTTGATATTCAAGGAATGGCACTCTTGGGTCAAATGCTTAGCTTTTAGCCCGCAATTTAAATAAAATCTAGTCAGCTTATCTAAACATTAACTGCAAACCTCCTCTAATGACTAGATACTCAATCATTCACTGAGGGAACTCTTATATCGATGTCTCTGATAGAACTTCAGGAAGTGGTTAAAACTTACGGGTCAGTCAAGGCTCTTAGAGGTTTGAACCTGAGTATTCCTGAAGGATGCCTGTACGGCTTGCTTGGCCCAAATGGCTCTGGTAAGACAACTACTTTGCGAATTCTCTCAACCTTGTTGGAGCCTGATTCAGGTCAGGTTCATGTAGCTGGCTTTAATGTTCTTGGAAATCCTCGTGCTGTAAGAACTCGTTTGGGTTTTGTCGCTCAAGACATTGCCTTGGATAAGATTCTTACAGGACGCGAGTTGCTTCAGTTACAAGGAGATCTTTATCATCTCAGGTCTTCAGTTAAGGATCTTCGTATTGCTGAGTTAACTGCAAGGCTGGATATGGATAGTTGGATTGATCGTCGCTGCGGTTCTTATTCAGGAGGAATGAAGAGAAGGCTTGATCTTGCGGCAGGTTTATTACACCAACCCAAGGTTTTGGTTTTGGATGAACCAACAGTTGGTTTGGATATTGAGAGCCGTACAACAATTTGGAACTTATTGAGAGAGCTGAAATCCCTGGGAACCACAATTCTATTAAGTAGTCACTATCTGGAGGAGGTAGATGTTCTTGCGGACAGAATGGCAATAATGGACAATGGACGAGTAATTGCAGAAGGGACGCCTGCAGATCTTAAGAAGGAACTTGGAGGTGATCGAATAACACTGAGGGTTCAAGAATTTAGTGATGAAAATGAGTCTGAGGAAGTTAGGAGTTTGTTGTCATCGATAAATGAAGTTAGTCATGTCGTTATTAACCGCTCTCAAGGATTTTCATTGAACCTTGTTGTGGATGATCAGAATGTGTTACCCCTTATACGTCAATGTCTAGAGAGAGCAGGCTTTAGTATCTTTTCACTTTCCCAAAGTAGACCTAGCTTGGATGATGTTTATCTGAGATCTACTGGGAAGACATTAATGGATGCTGAGCTTGAGCTAGCAGGGAAAAGAGACGTAAAACTTGAGAGCAAGAAGGCTATGCGGTAAATCTTCTGCTTATGTCGCGCATTATTTAGGTGCTATTTAAACAAACAATGTCTTTCATAATGAATCGATGACTGGATCTATTGAATTTCCTACTTCTGAACCTGCTAGCCAGATGCAGCTTGCAAGTTTTACTCAAGAAACATTGGCATTAACCAGGCGGCTTTTTCTTCAATTGGCTAGACGTCCTTCCACTTTAATTGCTGGAGTTTTACAGCCAGTTATTTGGCTAATCCTTTTTGGGGCTTTGTTCTCCAATGCTCCTGAAGAGCTTTTGCCAGGTGGTATGAGCTATGGCAGGTTTCTTGGCGCGGGTGTAATTGTTTTTACTGCTTTCAGTGGTGCTTTGAATGCAGGCTTGCCTGTCATGTTTGATCGTGAATTTGGTTTTCTTAACCGGCTATTAGTTGCGCCTTTAATAAGTCGAAGCTCGATTGTTTTGGCTTCGGTGATTTATATCACTGCAACAACTCTTATTCAATGTTTTTCAATTATGGCGATGGCTTCTTTCCTTGGATATGGGTGGCCAGAACCTGGAGGACTTCTTTTGACTGTATTGACTTTAGTGATATTAGTTTTTGCTGTTACGGCAATTAGTCTTGGCCTTGCATTTTCCCTCCCAGGACATATTGAACTTATTGCAGTGATATTTGTTGTCAACTTGCCTTTGCTTTTCGCAAGTACTGCATTGGCTCCAATTTCTTTCATGCCAGCCTGGCTGGGCTGGCTTGCAACCATTAATCCGCTTACCTTTGCTATAGAACCCATCCGTGCTGCTTATGGCGGTTCAGTAGATCTTCACACTGTTCTCATTCATGCCCCCTATGGGGATGTAAATGGGTTTGGATGTTTAGCTATTTTGATGGGACTCTCTATTGGGCTTTTCTTTTTGATCCGTCCAATGTTAAATCGTAAACTTGCTTGAACTCGTGAACAAAAATCTTATTAAGGACTCCTTTCTTCATCGAAAGGCAGATCTAAAACAACAACTCTCTAATGCATCACTTCTATCAAATGAGGAAGATGTTTCAATTTTGGAGGCGCAGTGGGTTCACCGTTTTGGGTTTGAAACACTACCTACTAACTCTAAAATTCTAAGTTCCACTAATTCAAAAAGCCTTTTTACTGGAAATCAATATCAGAGTTCCTTCGTGACCGAAAATGGGCACAACAAAGAAAGGGAGGCTGATTTTTCATCTATAGCTTCAGATACTCAAGTAAGAAGAGCTGTCTCCTCACTTGAACCATCTCAAACAGAAGACTTGGATGTCAAAGATGTCAAAGATGTCAAAGATGTCAATGACGCCTCATTAAAGGAGCGAGTTGAGGATTTCAAATCTTCTAAGCAAGATTGTGCTGAATTAAAAGAGCATGAGATTTTTGTAAAGCACGAATTGTTTGTTTCGCCACCACCACGATCCTTAAAACGTCTTCGTCGTTGGATTCCTATGATTGAAGAGAACTTGCCCAAGGCTTCTTAAATCTTTTTAGGCAAGAATATTCGTATAAGAAATATCTTTATTGCTTTAGGAAGAGCCTAATAAATCAATTTTTTTAATTTGACTTATTAGGGAAAACCTGTATTACATCATTCCAGGCATTCCCATTCCGCCCATTCCAGGCATTCCCATTCCACCCATTCCGCCCATTCCAGGCATTCCCATTCCACCCATTCCACCCATTCCACCCATTGGATCTCCGCCTCCTTCTGGCCCGGCAGCAGTTGCAGGAGGTTCAGGCTTGTCAGCAATAACAACTTCTGTTGTGATCAGCATAGAGGCAATGGAAACTGCATCTTGGAGCGCCAATCTAATAACCTTAGATGCATCAAGGATTCCTGCAGTAAGAAGGTCTTCGTACTCTCCTGTTAGGGCGTTGAACCCTTTACCAAGCCGCTGAATTTCAGAAACAACCACATCTCCATTCTTTCCAGCGTTAATTGCTATTTGTCTTGTTGGTGCAGATAAGGATCTTTGAACTATTTCGAGTCCAGTTCTTTGATCCCCTTTTAAGTCTTCAGAGAGATTGCTTAGACTCTGGGCGATTTCTAGAAGAGTAGTTCCTCCGCCAGCAACAATTCCTTCTTCAATAGCAGCTCTTGTTGCATTTAAAGCATCTTCAATGCGGAGTTTGCGGTTTTTTAATTCAGTTTCGGTGGGAGCTCCAACCTTAATAACTGCTACACCTCCAGCCAGTTTTGCTATCCGTTCATTTAATTTTTCGCGGTCGTACTCTGAGTCTGTTTCGTCAAGTTCACGTTTGATTGAAGCCACCCTCTCAGAAACAGCTTGCTTATGATCTTCGTTCGCAACAATAGTTGTCGTGTCTTTGCTAATGGTTATCCTTCGAGCTTTACCAAGGTCAGATAACTGAACCTTTTCTAGTGTCATTGCTTTATCTTCACTTATTAAAGTTGCACCAGTAAGTACAGCAATATCTGCAAGTGCCGCTTTTCTTCTTTCTCCAAAAGAGGGTGCTCTAACTGCAGCAACCTGAAGTACACCTCGATTTTTATTTACAACTAAAGTTGCTAGTGCTTCGCCTTCTACTTCTTCAGAAAGAATCAATAAGGGTGATCCATTTTTCTGAATAGCTTCTAGAACAGGAACCAAATCAGATATCGCACTTATTTTTCTGTCTGTGATTAGAAGTAACGCATTCTCAAATTCGCAGATTTGGCGGTCTGCATCGGTTACAAAATAAGGAGAACTATACCCTCTATCAAAGGCCATCCCTTCAGTGATATCTAATTCAGTAGCTAATGACTTTGACTCTTCTACTGTAATAACTCCATCAAAGCTAACTTTTTCCATTGCTTCTGCAACCATTCGACCAATTTCCTCGTCACCTCCAGCGCTCACTGTGGCAACCTGAAGAATTGCATTCCCACTAACTTTCTCACTCCGAGTAGATAGCTCTTTTAAAACTTGACGTAGAGCTTTCTCCATTCCCCTGCGCAATTCTATGGGACTTGCTCCTGCTGCAACATTTCTAAGCCCTTCATGCACCATCACCTGGGCTAATACTGTTGCGGTGGTGGTTCCATCCCCTGCCTTGTCTTTGGTTTTGGAGGCTACTTGTTCAATCAGTTTTGCCCCAATATTCTCAAAGGGGTCTTCAAGCTCAATTTCTCTAGCGATTGTGACCCCGTCATTCACGATGTCAGGAGCTCCGAATTGCTTCTCTAGGACAACATTTCTTCCACGCGGCCCGATTGTTACTTTGACAGCATCTGCCAGGGAATTCACGCCGCTCTCAAGAGATCCACGAGAGTCATCAGAAAAGCTTAGGAGTTTGGCCATGTTCTATTGGTACTCACATTAATTTCCCACAGTAAGCCGACTCATTGGGAGGGGCTTTAAGTGGGGAAAGCCGAATCCTTTCACTTTTTGCATTACCAGTGAAGGATAAACCTAGTTATGTTCTTAATATGAATGACTCTGGCTCGTTATTTTTCATACTTATGGCCGTTTTGGCCGGGGTGATGACATTGGTATATTTTCCTTTGCGCTTTTTCCTTACTGCTACTGCTAGGAGTAGGAGGTTGAAGCTTTTGCAACGCATTAGAAGATTACGTGATGAACTTGGCCAATCCTTAGACACTTAGAAGATAGGAGTCTCCTCCTATAGCGTTTGAATAATAATCCATTAAACAATAATTTAGTTCAGTGCTCTTTTGAATTTTAACAAGTGATTTGGATTTTGTTTTCTAAAGTTGGATATTAATTTCTATGCTTTAGACTAATAATCTCTAATTCGTATTTAGAGCAGGTTTTAATTTACGTTCCAACTTGCAATTTCTTGTCACAGACTTATTCCATTGCAGTACATAAAATTGAAACAGAAAAATCTTCTTTGGATCTTTTCTTTTAATAATTATATGATTAGGTAATAAATTAGTTGTTAGTTTATCTTCTGCGCTGAGAATACTTAGGTCAACTCATTACCATGCCTCCATCTACATTTAACACTTGGCCTGTTATATATGCAGCAGAAGGATCGGTTGTAAGGAATCTTACTGGCCCAGCAATATTCTCTGGAGTACCAAAACATCCTAGTGGTATTGCGTTCAGGATTGTTTCTGCTTCTAATTCTTTGGTCATATCAGTGGTTATGAAGCCTGGTGCAACTGCGTTTACAGTGATTCCTCTAGCTGCAAACTCCTTTGCAGTGCTTTTTGTTAGTCCAATAACCCCTGCTTTGGAAGCTGCGTAATTTGCTTGCCCTGCATTCCCCATTATCCCAACTACTGAGGTGATATTAACAATTCTTCCCCGTTTTTGCTTCAGCATTGTTCTTGAAACGGCCTTTGTGCAGAGAAAAACACCAGTTAAATTTAAGTTGATTACAGACTCCCAATCTTCTGGTTTCATACGCATCAAAAGCCCGTCTTTTGTTATCCCTGCGTTGTTAACTAAGATATCAATGTGCCCACTTTTTTGCAGTACAGCTTTGATTAACCTATCGACATCATCTTCTAAGGAAACATTTGCATGTTCTGCATAAGCATTACCCCCTGAGGCTTTTATTTCATTTACGACTTGATTTGCTTGTTCTGGAGAGTTTGAGTAGTTAACTACAACTTCTACTCCTGTTTTTCCTAGTTCTAAGGCTATGGCTTTGCCGATCCCTCGACTTGCACCAGTGATTATTGCTGTTTGGTTGCTAGTGAGGTCAGGTGATGGCATTTAAGAAAAAGCTTTATTTAAATCGTAAGAACTTTAAGGAGAGGCGTTCCATATTTGACTTTTTGTAGTTGTAAAGTTGTTTTAGGCTCACATTCATAAGCTAAGCAAATAGGGCTTACTAAGGATTTATGTGTGGCTTGATTCATTGATAGTGCTTAGCTTCCCTTCGCAAAGGAGTTGATTTTGCATCTTTTAATTGCTGCAGCTGGAAGCGGAAGAAGGATGGGTGCTGATCGCAACAAACTGTTGTTGCCAGTGGCTAAAAAGCCTGTTCTGGCTTGGACTTTTTATGCTGCTCAGGCGGCTGAATCCATTAGTTGGATAGGGATCGTAGGTCAGCCAAAAGATAAGACTTTGATCATGTCCTCGCTGAAAAAAATTGAAAAGCCAGTTTTCTGGATTAATGGAGGGAGTACTAGACAGGAGTCTGTTCAATTAGGCCTGGCAGGTTTACCTATTGAGGCGAAAAAAGTTTTGATTCATGATGGGGCTAGATGTCTTGCCGAACCTGAGCTTTTTGATCAGTGTGCAGCTGTAGTTGATCAAGGTGATGCTGTAATTGCTGCCCACAGAGTTACTGACACAATTAAGCGTGTTGACGCTGATGGAGTTATCGCTGGGACTACTGATAGGGAGGGCTTATGGGCTGCACAAACTCCACAGGGATTTTCAGTAGATCAGTTGCGCAAAGGCCACGCTCAAGCTGTTGCTAATGGCTGGAATGTTACTGATGACGCCTCTTTGTATGAACGTCTCGGATGGCCTGTGAGAGTTTTGGAGGCTCCCTCTTCAAACATAAAGGTTACGACTAGGTTTGACCTTATTGTTGCTGAGGCAGTTCTAGCTATTCGGGCAACAGCATGAGAGAACCTTCATTGCCATCAATCATTGCTTGATGTCCAAGTGGTAAAGCAGCATTGCCTAAGCAATGTCCTATCGGCAAATTCCCCACAACAGGAATATTTAGATCTTGACTTCGTTCTCTCAGAATTTCTGTCAGTTGGAATGTCTTATCTATGTCTATATCTTCATTGTCACTGCATTTCTTAAAATTGCCAAATCCGAGTCCTGCCAAATCTTGAAGAAGTCCTGCTAGTCGCCAATGGGTAAGCATTCTGTCTACTCTGTATGGAGCTTCACCTACATCTTCTAAAATCAAAATTGCCCCTTTGAGGTTGGGCATATATTTAGTCCCAATTAGGTGAGATCCCACCGCCAAGTTGCTAACAACTATGGGCCCTCTTGCAATCCCTTTATTCCACCCTTCCCCAGCAAGGGCTGGTACAGATTTTCCAAAAAGTAGAGCTTCCAGTCTTTGTTTGCTCCAAAGGGGCTCTCTACCCAGTGTTGTAAGCATTGGCCCATGGATGCATCCATCGAAACCATCTGAAAGTCTTGCAAGAAGCAATGATGAAACATCTGAGAATCCAAGAAGGATACCTTTCTTCCATTGTTGACAATGCTCAAGCAACCTTGCAGACCCCCATCCACCTCTTGCAAATGCAATAAGAGGAGCATTTTTTTTTGGCCTTAGATCGTTACTTCTAGTTTTGTCATTTCCTGCTAGATATCCCCAATACCTTCCTACTACATTGTTCTCAAGGCACACTAAGCCCCATTCATTTAGTATTTTTAGACCTTCTAAAAGAGCTTTTTCGTCATGGATTGCAGAGCTTGCTGCGGCAACTATGAATTCATCACCGCGGCTTAAGGGCTTCACTATTGTTTCGGCTCGGATAATGACCATTGGTTAACTAATATGTCCAAGAACTAATCCAAGTAGAAGTAGAGAACCTAGCCAGACTTGTCGTTTGAAATGTATTCCAAAAATATTTATTAAACACTTTGACCTTTTGACTAAGATGACTTCTCGTTGCATTCCTATAGTGGCCAAACACCAGATAGGCCAGAAGATCCATCCTATTCCAACAGAGATTGCAGCAGCTGCTAGGAGAAAACATGTAAATCCATAACTAATGGAAACAGTTGTAATAGACTTCCCTCCAAGACTAATTACGCTGCTATTTAGACCTAGCTTTAAATCATCTTGACTATCTGCCATTGCATAAACAGTATCAAAGCCAAAAGTCCAGAATAAGGTTGCAGCCCATGTTAAAAATAGTGGCCACCCTCCTAATAAGTTAGATTGACTAGCTGCCCAAGGGATTAGTACTGAAAACCCCCAGCAGAAAGCAAGAAATGCTTGAGGATATTTAAACCACCTTTTGGCTGTTGGGTATATAAGAATTAATGGCAATGCTAATAGAGATAAGGTAAGAGTTATTTCCCTACTTGTTATTGGGAGAGTTAAGACAACTAGAAGACTTAGAAGAAGAAAAAATAGGAGGAATCCCCAGGCTGTTGAAAATCGAATAGTGCCTTTAGCTAGGGGGCGTTGGTTTGTTCTGGAGACTTGTTGGTCAATATTTCGATCCCATAGGTCATTTGCTATGCAACCTGCTGCACTGATGCATACGCCCCCTACAGCAATTAGTGCGACAAGTTCTATTGAGGGCGGAGCGTTGGGTGTCAACCAAAGAGTCCAGCCAGCGGGGATCAACAAGATGATCCTGCCACTAGGTTTGTTCCATCTAATGAGATGCGACCAATGGATTAAGCGTTTGCAGAAAGTATGCATTTTTTAAAGGGCCTCTTTGCTCTTGGGAAAAATTGCAGTTCTGTCTAATTTGTTCACTAAGTGGCAGAGTATTGAAATCGCAGGCCAGGTTTTCCTATGCCAGGTGTCGACCACAGTTACTCTGAGAAAGATCATCAGCGTAAGGGGCTCAGCGACTCAGGTAGCCTTTCTGCGAGAAATGTAGGCGCAATTGATATTGGAACAAACTCAATACATCTACTTGTTGCATCAGTAGATCCTGTCTTACATACATTCAGTATTGATTTAGCAGAGAAATCGACCACTCGCCTTGGAGAGCGTAATTCTATTACAGGAGAGCTAACCGCAGCTGCTATTGAGAGGGCCTTTGAGACACTCAAACGGTTTAAAGAGCTTGCCTTGAGCTACAAGGTAGATCAATTGCTCATTGCAGCTACAAGTGCTGTAAGAGAGGCTCCTAATGGGCAAAACTTTTTAGACAACATCAAAATAGAACTTGATTTAGATGTTGAGCTGGTAAGCGGAATTGAAGAAGCACGGTTGATTTATTTAGGTGTTCTGAGTGGCATGCCTTTTGGGGATAGGGAGCACTTTCTACTTGATATTGGAGGTGGTTCGACTGAGTTAGTTTTGGCTGATGGGCATGATGCAATAGCCCTTACCAGTACAAAGGTTGGGGCTGTTCGACTTCAGAGAGAATTTATAAAGAATGACCCAATTTCCAAAAGTGAATGTGAATTTCTAAAAGCATTTATTCAAGGCTCTATGGAACCTGCGGTGGAGAAGGTTCTTAGTAGAACAAAGGCAGGAGAGATACCTTCTTTAGTAGTTACTAGCGGAACGGCAATGGCTATCGGCGGTTTAGTTTTTAATGAGGAAGTGAATCGCCCAATCAAATTGCATGGTTCCAGGCTGTCTAAGGATTGCTTAAGTGAAAAGGTTGAGAGACTTCTGAGAATGAATTATGAGGAACGTAGGAGATTGAGCTCTGTAAGTGATAGACGTGCAGAAATAATTATTCCAGGAGCGTTAATTCTCCATACCACAATGCAAATGCTCGGTGCGGAAGAATTGCTTTTTAGTGAAAGAGCTTTAAGAGAAGGCTTGATTTGTGATTGGATGCTTCGAAAGGGATTTTTGAAGGATCGCTTTGCCTTTCAAAGCAGTATTAGAAGAAGAACTGTCTTCCATCAAGTTCAGCGCTTCGGCGTTAATCGTTTACGTGCTGAACGAGTAGCAAGAGATGCATTGATTTTTTATGACAGCACTAGGGGCTATTTACATCATGATCAAGGAGAGGGAAGAGAATTATTGTGGGCT
The DNA here is from genome assembly GCA_003215295.1 of Prochlorococcus sp. AG-409-P03. Taxonomy (GTDB): domain Bacteria; phylum Cyanobacteriota; class Cyanobacteriia; order PCC-6307; family Cyanobiaceae; genus AG-409-P03. Next base: position 66,816 of record QCKN01000005.1, read on the forward strand.
GCAGCAATGTTGCACTCATGTGGACAGCAAATCAATAGCAGCTCCTATCACAAGCATTCCTGGTATTTGATTCGTCATGGTGATCTTTTGGGATATACACAGGCCGAGCATTTAATGGTTGCTGCGATTGCTCGTTATCACAGAAGAAGTCTTCCTAGAAAGCGTCACGAGGCTTGGCAGGTTTTGGAAAAGGGAAAACAGAGAGAAACCGTTTTTGAGATGGCCTTGCTTTTGCGCCTTGCAGCTTCACTTGATCGCCGACCTCAATCAGTGATTGAATTGATCAAGGTTCAATGTAACTCTTCAGAAATGCTAATTAATTTGATGCCCAGAAATGATAACGAAAGCCTGGAACTTGAAACTTGGAGCTTAATGAAATGTGCTCCAATTATACTGGAACAAAAAGGGATGGTTATAAAGACTATTGAAGAAATATTTGAACTTGGTTCTTAATTCTAACTTTGAGAATTTGAGAGATAATAGCTTTATATTTTTCTTGGATTTAATCTATTCTATAAAATTAAACTTGAGTGAATCGATATTTATATAGAATCAACCTTCGACGGCGTGCGAAATATTTTCGTGAGGAACGGAAAGTTAGTTCATGCAAAAAAAAAATAACTTAGAAGTTTAGATGTTGCTATTGGATATAGCTTACCCAGAAGAAACATCGGGGTCTTCCAGTATTGCCAGAATTTTATCTTCGCCAATCTCTAGCTTTTCGGCAACGCGTCTAACCATGGCTCTTATGAAGACGGGTTCTGGTAAAAGATTTTCTTCTCCATTCTCAAGGGCTATAAGTTGTTCTTTGCCTAAATGAAGACTTTCTGCAAGCTTTTCAATAGATAGGTTTTTCTCTTCCCTGCATTTCTTGAGAAATCCACCAGTCTTCTGTAGAGGGTTTAACCCCTTTGAAGAATCAAGTAACTCAGATTGCTTCTCGTTAGTTGACACGCTAGGAAAACTCTAAAAGAATTAATGAGTTACCTAATTTTAGTAGTTTTTTCAGAACTGGCTAGTGAGGATTTTTAAAAGACCTGTATTTATAGTAATTATTAGTAGGCTATAAGTGTATTCCTGGGGCATAAGGTGTAATAAAAAAACGTCATTTTGCAGGATCTTTTTTAGAGGATGTAGTCAATTTATCTCTAGCTTAGAATCTTTTGTTGGGCTAACTCTTCTATGGTAAAAAGATTTTAAAAGATATAATTTATTTTGAATAAAATTTGGAAGTAGATTCAGGGGGAATGACATTTTGTATGGGCGAGTATTTAGGATATAGTCGTATTTCTTACTTTCTACTGGTAGCATTTTTTGAACATGTTCAAATAGCTTTGACCAGCCAGTAGAAGATTCTAAATATGGTTCCCAGTTAATTGTGTTTTGGCAGAATGACATGTCAATAAAATGACGCTTACTTTGATCTGACTGACTTGGAAGACTTTCCCTGGCATGAACAAGTGCTGAGTTAACAAAAACCGCTGATCCTCTCGGAAGGTAACCAATCTCTTCGTGCTTGAAGGCATTTAGAGGAACTTTAGAAAGTTGATATCGATCTACAAGCCATTTGTGACTGCCAGGTATTAGAAGTAATTTACCTATTTCATAGTTCATTCCAGAAGGGTAAATTAAGACATGAACCATAAGTGACTTTTTTCTTCTGGAATATGCAGGAACTTTGTCATGGTGCCAACTTAGACTAGGTGTTTGCTTGGTGTGTAAGGCGCTAGTTATATGGTGTAGGGAATAATTATTGTTGGTAAATATTCCTCCTAAGCAGTTATGTATTGATGGTGAGAAAAGTAGATTTATGAGCGCTTTGGTTTTAATAGTTGACAGCATGTCAAAGTTCCCAGTGCCTTTTAGCTCCAGTGCATTACAGGCTTCTGCAATTAGGCCTTCATTAATTAGGTTTTTTTTGACTAAGTACCCATTCTCTTGAAAGAAGCTGTTGTCACTTTGTTCAGTAAGAGTCATGCAAGTAATATACCTGTGATGGCTTGTACAATGTGAAAGTCAGATGCCATTATTGGCTTTGCCTATCGTAAATGCCACTCAGATGCAATAATTTGTCAAGCTATTGGATGTTGCAAACCATAAGTGAGGGAGTACTATCGATGTTTAACTAGACTATTTAATTCAATCAATATAGCGACCTTAAGTTTTTAGTTGCATTCTTAAGGTTTTTAAGTGGCGATTAGTCTCTATTTTTTTAGAGAAGACGTATTCGCTATTTGACAGGGTACTAAAACTTAGTATCTCAATTTAAATTGTTTATGAACTACGAGTTGTGCAGAGTTCTAGCAATCTAGTGAAACTCTTATGATTTAAGATAAGAAAATAATCCGCAGTTTGCTAGATATCATGGCACGTAAGGGAATAATTCTGGCTGGCGGAACGGGCAGCAGGCTGTACCCAGCCACTAAAGCTTTGAGTAAGCAGTTATTGCCTGTTTATGACAAGCCCATGATCTATTACCCGCTAACCACGCTTATGTTGGCAGGTGTGCGAGAAGTTCTTGTTATTACCACCCCAAAAGATCAGGAATCATTTCAACGCTTGCTAGGGGATGGTATTGCATGGGGTATGAGTATTAATTATGAGATACAAAATAATCCAGATGGTTTGGTTCAGTCCTTTCTTATTGGCGAGAATTTTTTAGATGGAGAGCCAGTAGTTTTAATTCTCGGAGACAACTTATTTCATGGTCAAGCTTTGGTTCAGGAACTTAAAGCTTGTGATGAATCTCTAAAGGGGGCGACTTTAATGGCATATCCTGTAAGAGATCCAGAGAGGTATGGTGTTGTTGAATTTGACGAAAGTCGCAAAGTGATATCGATTGAGGAAAAACCAAATTTTCCTAAGAGTCGTTATGCGATTACAGGGATTTATTTTTATGACTCAACAGTTGTAGAAAGAGCTAGGAAGGTTCAGCCATCAACGCGGGGTGAACTGGAAATTACAGATTTAAATCAAATGTATTTAAATGATGGAGACCTTCATGTTCAAATCATGAGTAGGGGAATGGCTTGGCTGGATACGGGAACCTCTGATTCTTTGCATGAAGCTTCTAGCTATATACGCACACTGGAACACCGTCAGGGTTTGAAAGTTGGTTGCCCTGAGGAAGTAGCATGGAGGAAAGGTTGGATAGATGACCAACAATTTGAAACACTTGCTAGTGGACTTCTTAGGAGTGGTTATGGTGAGTATTTACTGCACATTTTAGGAAAAGGAGAACTCAAATTACTTTGACTAACCCTAGGCTTAAGCAAGGTTCGAGAGTTCTTGTCACAGGAGGAGCAGGTTTTATTGGTGGATGCTTAATCAGAAGATTAATCAAAATGAATGATGTGGAAGTATTTAATATAGATAAGCTTGGTTATGCTAGCGATCTTTGCAGTATTCAACTTTGTGAAAACGCAAGTAGGCATCAATTAGTAAAAGCAGATTTAGCCGATAAAGATGCTACTCGTTCTGCTATTCACCGTGTAAATCCCGATGTCGTAATGCATCTTGCTGCTGAAACACATGTAGATCGATCAATTGATGATCCAGAAGCATTTACTCGCAACAATGTAATAGGGACTCTTAATCTTCTTGAAGCTATTCGAGACCATTTCCAAGATATTTCTGATGAACGGAAAAGTAGCTTTGTGTTTCACCATATAAGCACAGATGAGGTTTTTGGCTCTCTAGATGACAAAGGTTTTTTTTCAGAATTATCTCGCTATGAACCAAGATCACCTTATTCTGCTAGTAAGGCCTCAAGTGATCATTTGGTTAATGCATGGCACCATACTTATAAATTGCCTGTGATAATTACAAACTGCTCAAATAATTTTGGACCTTGGCAATTTCCAGAAAAGTTAATACCTCTTGCAATAATTAAAGGATTGTCTAATGATCAGATTCCACTTTATGGAGATGGAATGAATGTAAGGGATTGGTTGTTTGTAGAGGATCATATTGATGCACTTATCTTGACAGTAAGCTATGGGAAAGTAGGCGAGTCCTATTGTATCGGAGGCTATGGAGAAAGAACTAACAAAGAAGTATTGAAGGCAATTTGTGAATTACTTGATAATAAGACGGGCAAGGAAGATTCTTATTCTAACTTAATTAAATTAGTGACTGATCGACCAGGTCATGATAGGCGTTATGCCATTGACTCCTCCAAGATAAGTGATCAGCTTAATTGGAAACCAAAACATACCTTCGAACAAGCTTTAGAAATAACTTTTGACTGGTATTTGAATAATCTTGAATGGACTAAAAGGATGTTAAATCGAAACTCTTATAATGGTAAGCGATTGGGACTATTAAAAGATTGAAGTGAATAAGATAATAGGAAATGGCATGCTTGCAAAAACTTTTGGGGGGTATCTACCAGAACAATTGAATTGCATTATTTTTGCTTCAGGAGTTTCCAATTCACTATGCAATGAACCCTTGGAATTTCTTAGAGAAAGAAAACTGCTTGAAGAAAAATTAGCTGAGGTCGAATATGGTCAAAGATTTATATATTTTAGTTCATGTAGTACATATGATACTGATTTAGAGAAAACACCATATGTTCGACATAAGCTGTCAATGGAGTCTTTAGTTCTTAAATACACTAAGGGGATTGTTTTTCGACTCCCCCAGCTTGCTGGCCCCAACGCGCCATCTACAACAATATTGTCATCCATTAGAGAAAAAGCTCTAACACGATCAAAGTTTACCATTTGGGAAAATGCGAAAAGAAATATTCTGGACATATCTGATGTAAGACTTTTGATATTAAAGATTTTGTGTAATCAAAACTTGACGTCTAGATTGATTAATATAGCAAATAGAAATTATTATTCAGTCTTTGAAATAGTACAGACTTTCGAAAGACTTTTGAATTTAAAAATGGATGTAAATTACCTTAATAAAGGAACAGCCTATGAAATTGATATAAGTTCAATAGAAGAAATTATTGATGAGCTGGAAATCGATTTCGACAATTATCTAGAAAGAGTTATACGTAAGTATTACCTTTGATAATGCATTTTAAGGGTATTTAATTCGTAAAAAATGTAGATAATTACCTTTCTAATTGGCTATTTTTGATTATTTTTAAATGTCTTCTGTGTAATAGGTATAACGACTTATTTCGTCCAAGTAGGATGATAGACAGTAGGCGAAGTGACTCCTTAAGTGATTTGCCCTCGATTATGAAAAAGGGAAATAAACTTATAAATTTAATCAAAGCAGATAGTTTTCTGTTTGAATAAATATCAATCAGATACTCGTATTCTCTCATTAACAGTTCGTATCTACTAAGAATATCTTTCTTTGCCGAAGCTTGCATTGATATCGAATTCAGGATGTGAGCTGTAAGAACATTAGTCTGGCTAATTCTCTTTATTGACGAAACTTTTTGCCTTGCATCGGCTAATGATGGTGTAGCATTATTCAAGTGTCTTCTATAGTAGAAAAGGGTTGTATCTTTATACGCCACGTAACATTTAGGGTTTTTGGCTACAATGTATGGGGCTATAGTAAGATCACCGTAAGCATTCCTGCTCGAGGGACAATCTCTGATTATCTTTTCAAATTCTTCTAGGTTGAAATATTTTCTTCTAAAAGAGTAGGCACTCCCTAGCCAGTAACCTCCCTTCCTAAATAAAATAGATTTCTTATAGTCAGATGACTCATTATAAAAGCCGTAATTCTTGGCTTTTATTCTGTCCATGTTCTTATGAGTTTCATCATAGATTGGAAGAGGGTTCCCTTCCCCGTTGATATGCTTATGCCTATGTGAACAGATAGAGATTTTATCATTTTCTTCAAATATTGTTTTTATAATCTCTATTTTTTTGTTTCCCCACTTGTCATCTGAATCTAAAAAGAAGAGAATATCTGAGTTGCTCTCTCTTATGCCAGACAAGCAATTATGTAGAGGCCCCTTATTATCATTGCTTTTTAGAACCTTAATATTTTCCTGGTATTTCTCTAATATAAGTAGAGAGTTATCGGAGCTGGCATCATCACAGATAATGATTTCGTCAGCTTGTTCTGTTTGGTGCAGAACAGATTGTATAGATTCCTCTAAAAAGCTTGCATTATTATAATTTAAAATAATTACAGAGCTCGTTAGGTTGTTCTTTTCGCTAGACAATTTATTCAAGATTAGTGTGAACTAGCCTGCCGAAGGTTTTGGGCGAAAGATATGATCATGCCCAGGAGAATAAAGCTTCGACCTGCTCTTAGTCCTTTTTAATGCAGGACTTACAACGTATAGCGTTGTGCGAGTCAATCCTTTCCCTCTAGAAACATCAGCCATTTCTTTTAAAGTAACTATCTTTAGCCATTGATCCTTCTCCCAACTAACTCTGTAGCCGATAGCTACTGGTGTGTCTGGAGGGTAAAAGTTCAATAGAGTTTGTTGGGTCTCTTCAACATGAGAGGCACTTAAGTAGATGCAAATTGTTGCTCCCGTTGCTGCTAGTTTTTCCAATCGCTCACTTTCAGGTTTTCCTGTACGACCTTCTGCTCTTGTAAGGATTATGGTTTGAGTTAAAGATGGGATTGTTAGCTCGAGTTGTAATTCAGCTGCAGTTGCTTGATAAGCACTAAGTCCAGGAACGACTTCTACACTTATCCCTGCTTCATCAAGTAGGCAAATTTGTTCTGAGACTGCACCATAAAGGCAAGGATCTCCATCATGGAGTCGAACAACTTTCTTTCCTTTTTTACTTCTGTCAATAAGCAAAGGAAGAATTTCTTCAAGAGTTAGGTTACTTGTTTTGATTCTTTCGCAGTCCTTAGGAGCTAGTTTTGCAATTTCTGGAGACACCAAAGAATCTGTCCAGACAAGTACCTCAGCTTCTTTTAAGCGTTTGGCTGCTCGCACAGTTAATAGATCAATAGCACCTGGGCCGGCACCGACAATAGAAACTTGTTGATTCATTTGAATCTTTTTTCGTGACGGCGCGTGTCTGGGAGCGGTCGATTTCGTTGGTAGATCCACCAAAGGCCCAAAGTACCTAGAGCTATTAAGAGAATGCTAGTTAACTGAGCAATTCTTATTCCTCCTTCGCAGAAGGGTGGAAGTGCGCCTAGACAGAGCGGGTCAGTTCGTAGGCCTTCTATCCAAAACCTGCCAAAGCTATAAGCTATTAGATATATACAGCTTATAGTTCCCTTAGGTAACCTTAATTGTGACTTAGATCCTTTTTTGAATAGGCTTAAAAGCAAAATGAACACTACGACATTCCAAAGAGATTCATATAGAAAAGTTGGGTGAAAATAGTTTTGCTCTGAAAAAATTTCAGGTCGATATAAATAAGGAATGAATAACTTCCATGGAAGATTCGTTGGCAAGCCAAATGCCTCATTATTAAAGAAGTTACCCCACCTTCCGATAGCTTGACCAAGAGCCACTGATGGGACGATCACATCAAGAATATTCCAGAATGATTGTTTTTTTAACCTGCAAAAGAAGATTAGTGAAATACTCCCAGCTATAAGTGCTCCATGAATAGCAATACCTCCAGCCCATACTTCTATTGCACTCGGTATTAATAGCTTTATTCCCAGTATGTTTATTGAGCTCCAAAAATTCTCTCCACTATAGCTACTCCATTCAAAGCCTACATAGTAGATTCTTGCACCAATAATTGAAGAGAGTATAAGAATAGGAAGAAGATCATTGATTAAACCAGGTCGTATGCCTCTTTGCATTGCAAGTCTGCTTGATAAATTTAGACCAATTAAAACGGATAGGGCTATTAGGAGCCCGTACCAGCGTAAGGTAAATGAACCTACTTGAAATAAGTTAGACCCTGGGGATTGAAAAGTCGCAAATAGACAATCCATTTAATCCTATATATGTATTTAAAAAGTATCAGATTCCTTCTACTGCTTGAACTTTTTCAACTTGCTTTTTCTTAAGCACCAATAAGATCTGAGTTAGGGAAACACCGATAAAGAAAGCTAATAACCCAAAAACTCGGGCAGGGCTTTGAAGAACAACTTCTGTATCTATTTGCCCAAATCCACCAACATTGGGGTCGTTAGTTAGGGGCATTCCTTGCTCAATAGAGTCTCCTATTTTTACAAGTATTTCTGGGCCTATAGGTATTGTTTCGGTGATTGTATCGCCAGTATTAGTTTTAATACTTAAAAGCCTAGCGCCATTGTCTCCTGACTCTATTGAAACAACAGTTCCTGACTTTGTTGAGGTATAAAGTGCATTATTACTCTTTTCTCCTGTTGGATAGACTTGCCCTCTCCCTCTATTACCCCCTACATGTATGGAATATTTTCCAAAGTGAATTTTGCTGTCTTTAGAAGGGTCAGGTGAGAGTATTGGGAAAACTATCTCTTTGTTTTTATCTCCTGGCAATGGACCTACCAGAATAATATTTTCTTTATCTTCACTGTATTGAGTGTAGTAAACACCCTGTGTTTCCTCTTTTATTTCCTCTGTCCATCGATCTTGAGGTGCAAGTTTGAACCCATCAGGAAGCATTACTAATGCGCCAACTTGTAGAGGCACTTTGCTTCCGTCAGCACCAATCTCTTGAGTTCCATTCCTGTATGGAATTTTCACTACGGCTTTAAATACGCTATCAGCACCAACTGATTGGGGTACTTCTGCTTGGGTTGTCATATTTGCCAAATGGCAGTTTGCACATACGATCTTGCCTGTTGCTTCTCGAGGGTTCTCATAGTTTTGCTGTGCCCAAAAGGGATAAGCCCAACTTGCTGATGGGACAATGAGCAGTGAAATGCTTAGGAAGATTGATCCAAGTAGGGAGGTTATTAAGCGACGCATGAGGAGATGATAATTAGGTGATGTATGAAAAAACTGGAGTTGAGAGGTTAACTCCACCATGGCTTATCACCAGTCCGGAAGTCGGTCTCTGTCCATTGGCTTACTAAGACATTGTCATCTTCGACTGAAACATGAGCTATTGCAAGAGAAAGAGGAGCTGGGCCTCGAACTACCTTGCCGTTGGAATCATATTGACTCCCGTGGCACGGGCAGATGAATTTATTTGCTCCATTGTTCCAAGGAACCACGCAGCCGAGGTGAGTGCAAATCGCATTGATGCCAAAGCTCCCAATTGCATCATCGCCTTCTACAAGAAGGTAAGTGGGATCCCCTTTGAGTCCCTGAACAAGGCTTCTATCGCCAGATGGGTGATTAGCTAGCCATCCGGTGGCTGTTATCGGGTTGCCAAGCTCGTCTTTTGCTGTTGTACCTCCTCCGCTTCCACCAGCTCTAAGAGGAGTGAAATACTGGCTAACTGGATACAAAGCTCCTAGTGCAACACCAGTTGCTGTTCCAAAGGTAAGCAGGTTCATGAACTGCCTTCGACCCATTGAGGGCACATCTGGGGTGGTCATTTGTGTCATGACAGATGCACAAAGGGGTCACATTGCACACCATTATGGACTGTGAAGGGTCTATATCGCTCTGCAAAAACTAGGGTTCTTATAAGGCTGTGGGGTTTGACTTTGTGCATAACAGTCATTTTGCTGGTAACGAACCCCCTTTAGATGTTGATGAAGTCATCTCAGTGATTAAAAAGAGGTGGAGAGTTACCTATGATCTCAGGTTGGTGGTGAGAGGTAAAAGGGTGTATTTGCAAATGATGTGGAGATATTTGGAGCAGCTCTCTTTCCCTTTAGATGAAGATGGGTATCGCATTCACCTAAGGGAAGTCCTTGAAGTGGTTAATCGTCTAGGCCAAGCTCGTGTTGTCAGACATTGGTTGGCTACAACTCCTGCTAAACCGAGGATTGGACAGGCTATGAGTTTGCCTCTTAGGGCTGATCCAAAAGTACTTGGGGAATTTAATCTCTCAATTGATCTGTGAGGGCTGTTAAACCAACCCCTATAAGGAATAAGGCCGTTATTGCAGTTGCAAGTAGGGACATTGTGATTGGATCAGTGCTTGGAGTGAGAACTGCACCAGCTATAGCTGCGGCAATTACGACTACTCTCCAAGATGAGAGCATGCTTTGCCATTTCAAGATTCCTAAAGCTCCTAAAATGATTTGCAAAACGGGTATTTGAAAGGCTAGGCCTGTTGCGAGCATCAAAAGGATTACGAAATCTAAATAACGTTCAATTGACCAAATTGGTTCAACTACATCTGCGCCATAACTAACTAGAAAAGTAAGGGCAGCTGGCACGAGTGCCCACCAGGCAAAAGCAAGTCCTGCAATAAATAAGGCCCCTGACCCTGCCACAGCAGGAGCAATTAAGCGCTTTTCTGATTTTGTTAGCCCAGGTATAACAAAGGCCAGAGTTTGATAAAGCAAATAGGGAAGCGCGAGAGTTAAGCCTGCATAGCCAGCAACCTTTATAGATACAAATAAAAATTCTCCTGGAGCAACTTGCAGAAAACGAATTGATCCAGCAGGGACTTCCAAAATTCTTACTATCGGCTTGATTAAAAGCAGGCAGGCGGCTGCAGTTAATACAACAGCTAAAAAGCTTTTAAGCACGCGTTGCCTCAACTCCTCAAGATGCTCTAGTAAAGGCATCTCCAAATCGTCAGTTGCCGTTAGGCCTCTGCCTTTTTTTTTGACGAGAATAGGTTTTGGCGGTTGCAAAACAGATTCTTTTTTTGTGATGGGATTTTCCAGATTATTTCTATTTGGGTAGTTGCAGGCTAGAAGCTATTAGTCCTTAAACCAACATGGAACAAAGGATTCATAACTATTAGCTTACACAGTTGACTTAAGCTTAAATGAAATGAGTGTTTTTGCGCTATAAATCAAAAGAAAAATTAGTTTAATTGATTAAAGTTTCTCCTTGAGAAATAATTAGGCTATCCTTCTTCTTTTTGGGTTGGCACCTTTTACATTGTTTTCTGGATTTGTTGGGTCAGGCAGTAGGAATGGAGGACAATTGTTAAGAGATGAAGACCCATAAACTTCGTATTCTCTATAACCTCCCATTTTCCCATTGGTTTTCATTAGAGCACTAATGAAGGCTAATAGTAGGAAAACTGTTGGAGCTCCAATTATCAGTGCTGCTCCGAAAATGTAGCCGATTAGGAATTCTGGGAATGTATGATTTCCTAGGAATTCGTGTGCTCCAAAAAGAAAATTAATCATTTAAAAGCATTTCTCTTGGTTGTTGATAATAGTCCATCGCAAAGCTTTGGGGCACAAATCTTGGCCAATCTTAGGGCTGGAAATCTTTTCACTGCTTGTCACCACCTCGAAGTTGATCTGAAGCAGATTGGTCTACATATTTCATCCCGTTGGCTGGTTCTGCCCACATCACCTTGCTATTCCTATGGCTCACAGTTCCAGGAAGTGCACCAGGAATCCTCCTGAGTTGATCGGTTAAGGCCATTACTACAGGCACTTTTCTATTGCCTTTCGCCTTGCTGAAGAAAGCCGCAAGATCAGCAGCCATTTGAATGTCGACATCGTCAGCTAATCCATATGAGGACTTCAGGATTACATGGCTTCCTGGGCACTCTTGCGAATGGAACCAAAGATCTCCAGTTCTTGATTGTTGGAGTGTGATCCATTCATTTTGACGATGGTTTCTCCCAATTTGAATAACCAATCCACTGTGGCTTTTGATTTCTAAGGGGTTAGGAACTTTTTGTTTATTAGACTTTCGATGTTTTTTAGAAGCACTAGGCTTTAAAATTAAATCTTCTAACTCTTGTTTGAGTTCAATAAGTCCAGTTAATTTTATATGCTCATCTTCCCATTCGCTTGTTTGTATTTGCTCTAAGAAGACTTCACTATTAGCAATAACTTTTAGTCTTGCCTGGTGATAGTTAACTCTTTCTTCGATTAGTGGCCGAGAACGCTTTAATTTTTTTGCCTTTTGATATAACTTCTGTGCTTTTTCTATTAAGCATTTATTTACAGATCTTTCACAGAGAAGCATGTCTGCTTCATTTTTAATTGACTGACTTTTGGATGCCTCTTTAAGGAGCATTTTCTGTTTAAATAGAGAATTAGTCTCAGTCTGCCTTACTCTTATAAGTCTTTCTTCAAGTTGTTTAGTGAGTTTATTAATAGCCTTCCTGATAAGACCTTTTTGATAATAATAACCAAGGCTTAGACTTGTCTGGGTGGGGGACATGACTTCTGATCGTGACGTCTCCCACATTCGAAACTGTGTAGGGCCATTAAAACTAATCTTTAATTGCTTGCTTTCTACTTTCTCTAGCCAAGTACACCATCGCTCATGGATTCTTTCCCATTCTTGAGAAGGTATTTCGTTGATAGACATATGGAGGATTTTTCTCGCATTTTCGGCGTTATCATCAACTAATTGTAGTGCTAATGATGGGCTGATACCCTGGTAACAATCTTGTAGGGCTGATTTAAAACTTGTTGGGATCAAGTTAAGCCTTTTTCTCCATGAGTTATATGATTCAGTTGATTTAGGCTCTATTCCTTTTAATGTTGGTGGAGGAAGATAAGTATCGCCTGTTCCAATAGGTCTAATTCGCGAATGGCTTGAACGTACTTGACGCCCAATCGTTATTACTTTTCTCCCTTGATCTAGCAGTAGTAGGTTGCTGTATCTGCCCATTAATTCAAGTATAGAAAATCTTTGAATGGGTTCACCAGGTCGTTTAGCCCAGCAAAATTCCACAACACGATCAAACCCTTTTTGGCTTAATGCGACTAGGGCCATGTGATGAAGACCATGTTGAAATTGCTTTGCCAAAGTGCTTTCACTCCCATTTTTCCCTGGTGGAGGAATTTGTACGAGCCTTGGTGCATCTGCGTTCCAGCTGAGCTCTAACCAAATAAGACCATTTAGACTTCTTAGTCCAAGTTGAAGAGTATTTGGCTCAGGCTGTTGTGCTTTTTCGAAACGACTTGGGACTATTACTGGCTCTATTTCATCTATGACAGCTTTGAGGCTGGTGATATCCATCACTTGGAGGGCTCCAGAGTCCATTGCTTTTTTGTGGATCTTTAGTGCCTACTCCCTTCCTACTCTGTTATTTGATTAGATGCAAACCATGGTGACATCTGTTTCTGATGGGAAACTTTTCTTGCTTACTGGTCCTAGTGGAGTAGGTAAAGGGACTTTAATTAAGACTCTTCTTTCAAGACATCCGGAAATCTGGCTTTCAATCTCTGCAACAACAAGACAACCTAGAGATGGGGAGATAGATGCTAGACATTATTACTTCATGAGTAGAGCTGAATTCTCAGAACTTGCTTCGCAGGGAGGTTTTCTTGAATGGGCAGAATTCGCAGGGAATTTCTACGGGACACCTAGCAAGGAGGTTCGAGAAAGACTCTCTAGTGGAAGGCCTGTACTTTTGGAAATTGAGTTAGAAGGTGCTAGACAGGTGAGAGGTAGCTTCCCAGAGGCCTTACAAATATTTGTTGCTCCTCCTTCGTTTGAAGAACTTGAACGTCGCATTCGAGGGAGGGCTACAGATTCAGAAGAGGCAATAGCGCAGAGATTGTTTAGGGCTAATGAGGAGCTTTCTTCCCAGAACGAATTTGATGCAATCGTTATAAATGATGATCTACAAAGAGCAATTGAGGAGATTGAAAGATTAATCGGTTTAGTTAATTAAAAAGAACCCAAAAGGCAATCTCTAAATAGCCTTTTGGGTTCTTTACTGTTTTTTACTATTCCTACCAGCTCATTGGGTGAAAGAGTAGGTCGGGGTGAAAGCGGTTAAATTCAATGAGATAACCAGCCGTAAATAAGACCCAACCTGCGCCAATAACAGGAACGGATCTGAAGATTTTGTGCTTAGCTTTGAATGACATGACGAAAATGGATCAAGGTTTTTGAGAGTTGAAATTAGCCTTTGATTTAGAAAGGTACTTTGCTGTAATCAGACTCAGGAGAAGTCGTGATGTTTTTGTTGCTCTCACGGAGGCCGCCATTACGGCCCTGGCTGTTTGCCATGAAGGGCCATTGAGCTCCTTTTATTAAAGCAGTCTTAAGAAGGTCTAAATCGATAAAGATTTCATTTTCAGCTGCATTTTTGGTTGCTCTAGCAGCTATTAAATACTCCCTACCTGCCCATCCGATGATTCCACAAACACCAACAAAAATGTGGGCTGGGATAAGGACATTGCCTTCATAGCCACGCATATAGAGTGCTCCAAAAGGTTCAATTGTTGGTGCAATAATTAGATGAGGGAGACCATCATCTCCACAGAGAACCTTTCCGTAGCGTTCAAACCGAGCAACTTCTTGTGGTGTGCTTGCAGCACTTGCCCTTTCTTGGAAACGAGCGTTTTCAGAGCAGGTAGTAAGTGCAGAAGCTTCAAAAGCAGTACTCTCTCTGTCAGGATTTAATTCTGGCCCGGCAGCATTAGCTGATGATGCTAAACCGACAATAAGGAAAGCCGATAGCAGAATGGCGAAGAGACGACGCATTAGTTCGATTCCTTGATTTGAACCTGCCTCTAAAACAGGATGTCACATACTAAAGCTAGATGAGAGACAACCCTATCGTCCAAACAGTACTCGCGCTCGAAACAAGTTGTGACGAGTCTGCCGTCGCTATTGCTAGGAGTGAAGCTGATCAGTTTTCTTTGATTGCAAGTCTCGTTGCTTCTCAAGTCGAAGAGCATGCCAAGTGGGGAGGGGTGGTTCCAGAGATAGCTTCAAGAAGACATTTGGAATCATTGCCATTTCTTGTAGGCGATGCATTGAATGACGCTGGGATAAAAATGGATGAAATAGATGTGATTGCAGCCACAGTTGCACCTGGATTATCAGGAGCTCTCATGGTTGGATCTGTAACTGGAAGAACTCTTGCGAGTCTTTTTGGTCTTCCGTATTTAGGAATTCATCATCTTGAAGCACATTTGGCTTCAGTTCATTTAGCTAACTCTGCTCCTAAATTTCCTTACATTGTGCTTCTGGTTAGTGGTGGTCATACTGAACTTATAAATGTTCAATCGCCTACGAAATTTATCCGTCTTGGTAGGAGTCATGACGATGCAGCAGGTGAAGCTTTTGACAAGGTTGCTCGTTTATTAGGCATGACATATCCAGGGGGGCCAGCTATTCAGCAGGCGGCAAAAAAAGGTAATCCAGGTAAATTCTCTTTACCTAAGTGCAAGGTTTCTAAGCCGGGCGGAGGCTTTTATCCATATGACTTTTCATTTAGTGGTTTAAAAACAGCTGTTCTTCGAGAGGTTGAATCTATTCAGAAACAAGGTGAAGAGATCCCTTTTAAAGACCTAGCGGCTAGTTTTGAGAAAGCTGTTGTCGATGTGTTGGTTGACCGCAGCATTAAGTGTGTTCTTGATCACAGAGTTGAGACCCTTGTCATGGTGGGAGGTGTGGCTGCTAATGACCGTTTAAGAAGAGTTATGAATCAGAAAGCTGCTCAAGATGGTATTGAGGTGCATATGGCTCCTAAAGCTTTTTGCACAGATAATGCTGCAATGGTGGCAGCAGCAGCTTTATTGCGACTAAAATCAGGTGTAAGTTCAAGTTCGATTGAACTAGGGGTTTCTGCTCGATTGCCCTTGGATCAGGCAGGAGAGCTTTATAAATCCATTCCTCCCTTTTAAAAAGCATTTAAGGGATTCAGTCAAACCCAGTTCTTAAGGCTTATGGATTCTGACTCCAAGAGAGATCTTAATCAGTTGATCCAGCCGGTGAGTAAAGGAGAGCTGAATTCATGGAGGCGAGGATTTACACCCCAGGCAGAAATTTGGAATGGAAGGATGGCTATGTTTGGCCTTGCCTTTGGATTGGGTCTTTTGATTCTTATGCGCTCTAGTTTGGGTAATTAATACTTACCTGAGATTACTGTTAATCCTTGCATTACAAAACAAATTAGACGTTCAAGATTTAGAAAAATGAGCCGAATTTCCTATCTAGATTCTCAGGCTAAATTTAACTCTTCTGGTCAGTACCGTTGGTCATTACAACGAAGAATTAGTAGAAGCTCTCGGAAAATTATTTTTATTGGACTAAACCCTTCCAATGCTGATGTATCTAGGGATGATGCCACTTTGAGGCGAATTACAGGGTTTTGCCGGTGTTGGGGGTATGGGATTTTGGTGGTTGCAAATTTGTTCGCAAGGGTTAGCACCACTCCCCAATTCCTTAAGCGGTGTAATGAACCTATTGGTCAATGTAACGATAAGGAATTGTTGGGGTTCTTTTTAAAGTGGTCTAAGAGTCCTCTTTGGGATATTTGGCTTGGTTGGGGAGCTAATGGTTCTTTATTCAATCGCAACGTTGAAGTGATGAGCTTGATGAAAAGTTTTTGGGATAAAAGGACTTCTGAATTCCCTAAAGCATCTGGCCCATTAACTCTGGGCGTGACTTTAAATGGGCACCCTTGTCACCCTTTATATCTTCCAACTAGTTCAGTTCTTAAACCATTCTCTTGGTCGTATTGACTCTTCTTTGGTTTAAGCCAATTCTCGAGATCTCTCCCTCTACTCAGAACTTTTCCTTATTGAGGACTTGTGAAGAATTAATTTGCATTCATACCAGTAGGAAGGCCACTTTCCAGTTAAGCTCTTTTCAGCTATATAACGGAACCTTTAACGCTTCTATATTGGAGGATATTCAAAGTGTTGCTTAGAGAGGTTGATTGCAAGTTCCAAGTATTACTTTCAGAATTAGGAATACTCGTGAGGGTGCGATCTCAGTTCGCGATTATCTATGACACCTGAGCGGCTAGGTCTTCTTTGGGGGATCACCGTTTTCGCAGGCGCCGGGGCAAGGCTGCTTGCTGTACTCACAGGTCTTCCTGGAGTGGTTCTGTTGTTGCTTTCAGGCTTGCTTATAGGGCGTTCTGGGCTGGGGCTGGTTGAGCCCTTGGATTTAGGTCAAGGGCTCGAAATAATAGTTGGTCTTTTAGTGAGTCTTGTTCTTTTTGATGGAGGTTTGAACCTTCGTTTGCCTGGGGACACCATAAAAGCAACTGTACTGAGGATTTCACTCATAAGGCTTGTTGTTTCATTGTCATCAGTTTTGCTCGCTGCTCATTGGCTGGCGGGTTTGGGATGGTCAGTGGCAGCTGTTTACAGCGCAATCGTTTTGGCTACAGGCCCAACTGTCGTAACACCTCTTGTTCAGCAGATTCGCCTTGCCTCACCCTTGGGCGATGTGCTTGAGGCAGAAGGTTTAGTGCTTGAACCAATTGGGGCTGTTTTGGCTTTATTGCTTTTGGAATTGTTACTTGGAGATCTTCATGGTTGGAAGGAGTTGGCTTTTGGATTGCTTGCAAGACTTGGAGGTGGAGTAATTATTGGCCTTTTTGCTGGTTGGATCCTCTCTGAGGCATTAAGACGTGTTAGGTCGGAAGACTCGGTGGGGATAAGACTTCAAATAACTATTGGGGTTCTTTTTTTGTTGTATGGAGTGTGTGAATGGCTTTTACCGGAGTCAGGTTTGCCAGCTTCAGTTGCTGCGGGGGTCGTTGTTGGCAGAAGGCCTGCAACAGGCGCCGATAAGCTTGACCAGCTCATTAGAGAGCTTGCTCAATTGGCAATAACTATGTTGTTCCCTCTCCTGGCGGCTGATGTGTCTTGGGGAGAGTTAAGTCCTCTTGGCTGGGGTGGAGTTACGTGTGTCCTTGTATTGATGTTGGTTGTTCGTCCTGTTGCGGTAAGCCTTGCCACTATTGGATTGCCTTTAGATTTAAGGCAAAGATTGTTTCTTGGTTGGTTGGCTCCTCGAGGAATAGTTACAGCAGCTGTTGCGTCTCTTTTTTCAATTCGATTGGAGCAAGCAGGAGTTTTGGGTGCAGGACGTTTGCAAGGCTTGGTTTTCTTGACGATCCTTATGACTGTTGGTATTCAGGGCCTTACTGCACAGCCTCTCGCAAAGGCCTTTGGATTACTCGCTTTAGAGAAGCAAGAAGACCCTCTTGAGCAAGATAACTCAGAGGACACTAATCAATCGCTCCCTGTCTTTACTGACTCGGGCTAAGAGCCCCCAAGTGCTGATTAGATCGGGCCCCTGCATTTCACCAAGAAGTGCAGCTCGAAGGCTTTTCATAAGCAGACCTTTCTTTACACCAGCTGTTTTTGAGGTAAAAGCCAGTATTTCTTTTGCGTCTTCGCTTTTTATTCCGTCCCATGGTGAGCTATCAAGATATTCTAGGAGGGCTTGAAGAGATTCTTTAGCTCCTGATATTGAGAGCTGCTCTCTACCATCTTCTTTAAGTGCTGGTTGTTCAAAGTATGGTCGACCAAGGTTTATTCCATCATTAATTAATACTAATGATGGCTTTAGAAGTTCTACAAGAGTGAGACCCCAATTTTTGTTTGGGATTTGCCACCCTTCTCTATCCCACAAAGTCTCTAAATGGGTTAAAAGTTTTTCTGAATTCCATTCATGAATTACTTGCGAGTTTAGCCATTTGAGCTTGTCCCAGTCGAATTTCGCACCAGCCTTGTTAACTCTATTAAAACCAAACACTTTTCCTGCTTGTTTAAGTGAAAACCTTTCCGACATTCCTTCTGGAACTGACCAGCCTAAAAGAGTCATATAGTTGGCAAGAGCTTCTGCTGTATATCCCATTGCTTTGAATTCACTAATAGAAGTCACCCCATCTCTTTTTGAAAGTTTTTTACCTTCAGGATTAAGAATTAGAGGTGTATGGGCAAAGATTGGTTTTTGGGAACCGAGGGCTTCATAAAGAAGAATTTGCTTTGCCGTATTAGCAAGATGATCTTCGCCACGAATAACGTGGGTAATTTCCATTTCAGAGTCATCTACAACAACAACAAGGTTGTAGAGGGGGTCTCCAATTGAGTTGGCAGTCGCTCGACGAGCGATAACCATATCCCCACCGAGATCTTGTCCACTCCATTTCATTTGCCCTCGAACAAGATCATTCCATGTGATAGAAGACTCATCTTCAATTCGAAAACGTATAACAGCCTCTCTTCCTTCTTGAATAAAAGCAGCTTCTTCTTGCTGACTTAGATGCCTATGACGGTTGTCATAGCGAGGGGCTATCCCATTTGCCTTTTGGGAATTCCTCATTGCTTCTAATTCTTCTTCAGTGGCATAGCACCTATAAGCCAAACCGCGATCTAACAATTGTTGAATCGCATCGCAATGCTCTTTTGCTCTTTGGCTTTGGATTATGGGTTCACCGTCCCAATGCAAACCAAGCCATTCCAGTCCTTCTAGGATATTTTCGGTGTACTCGGGTTTGGATCTTTCTTTGTCGGTGTCTTCAATTCGAAGTAAAAAACTCCCTCCCTCATGAG